>DASXKR010000055.1:0-90259 GCA_036496665.1 Rudaea sp.
ATCGTCGAGGCGATCAGCGCACCGACGACCTGTTGCGTGCCTTTGCTCGCGGCCTCGTGCGGCGTGATGCCGCCCTCCTTGAGGCGCAGGATATTTCCCGACACGACAATCGCGCCTTCGACGACCATGCCGACTGCGAACGCGAGTCCGGCGAGCGAGATCACGTTCAAGCTGTGACCGGTCGCGCGCAACGCCGTGAACGTGGCGAGCAGGCAGATGGGAATCGCGCTGGCGATCAGCAATGTTGCGCGCCAGTCGCGCATGAACCACCACACACACAACAGCGAGAGCAGCGCGCCGACGATCAGGTTCTCGGTCAATAGCGACACCGCGCGGTTGATGAACAGCGCCGAGTCGAACGATTGCTCGATGCCGAGGCCCTTGGCCTTCATCGGGCCGTCACGAAGGTCGGCCACGACCGCCTTCACCGCGTTCAGCGTCGCCAGCACATTCGCGCCGCTGGCGCGCCGCACATCCAGGCCGATCGCTGGATTTCCGTTCTGGTAGGCGAAGAACTGACGCTTTGGCGCCTGCATCTGGATCGTCGCCAGGTCGCCGAGCCGGATCGGTTTGGCGTCGCGCCACGACAGCACGAGGCCGCCAAGTTCCTCGGGCTTGTAGCGGCCGGTGTAGCGCAGTTCGTATTGCTGCCGGCCGACTTCGATCTGGCCACCGGAAACATCCGCGGCGCTCGCTGCCTTCGCGGCGATATCGGGCAGCATGATGCCCAGACTGGCCGCCTTGGCCGTGTCGACCGTGATGCGCACTTCGTCCGGCGGGCCGGCGTTGACGATGACCTGCGACACACCCGGGACGGCCTCGATGCGCGGCTTGACCGTGTTCTCGATGAAATGCCGGTATTGCTCCATCGGTCCCGGCGTGCCGGGCAGCAGCTGCACGAAGAACCACGACAGCGAATCGTTCGCGTTGCCGCCGCCCTGGCCGCCGCCGAGCTGCACGATTGGACGATCGGCATCCTTCGGTATCGAACGCACACGGTTGATGCGGCCGATGACTTCGACCAGTGCGTTCTTCATGTCCGTGCCGATCGCGAAGGTCAGGTTGATGAAGCTGCCGCCGGAGCCGGCGTTGCCGTCGAGTTCCTCGAGTCCCGGCAAACCCTGCAGCACCTGCTCCTGCGGTTCGAGCAGTTCGGACTCGACTTCTTCGGGTGAGGCGGCGCGCCAATTGGTCTGGATCGAGATCTGCGGCCGGTCGATTTCCGGGAACAGCTGCAGCGGCAGCTCGCGCAGGCTCAGGAAGCCGAATACCGCGACCATCAGCACGACCATTCCGACCGCGACGGGGTTCTTCAGCGAGGATTCGATCAGTTTCATCACGCGACTCCCTCTTCGTTCACGGTCTCATCCCCCGGTGCGCGAGTCTGGCGGTGCGCAACGGTCGATTGGATGTACCAAGAGTCACAAGGGTTGCGTCGCTTGCGCCGGAATGTTGCTGAATTGCGCCGGGGCGTTCGGCTGTCGGAAACGTGACCTGTGCTGGAAGTAACGCCGCTTCGCTCAGCTCTCCCCTTCAAGGGGAGTGGTTGCAACTCACGTGAGCAGCTGCACCTTGTCTTTGTAGCTGCGCGACAGTTTGAGCTCGTGGCCCGAATCGAGGACGAGGAAATATTCGCCGTTGAGGTGCGGGCGCATCTCCTTCACGCGTGACAGGTTCACGATCGTCGAGCGGTGTACACGCTGGAAACGGACCGGGTCGAGCCGATGTTCGAGATCGCGCATGGTCGCACGCAACACATGGGTATCGTTGCCGGCGTGGATGCACATGTAGTCGCCGGCCGCATCGATCCACTGGATCGCGTCGATGTCGACGCGGACGATGCGCTGGCCGTCCTTGATCGCGAGCTTGTCGCGCATCTGCCGCGCCGGCTCGATCGGGCCGGGTTCGGCGAGTGTCAGTGACGGCGCATTGGGCAGCGTCGCAATAAGTTTGAGCAGCTGCTCGCACTGGTCGCTGGCTGCGCGGCGTGCTAGCTGTTCTCGCGCGCGCACCAGCGACTGATCCAGGCGCGCGTCCTCGACGGGCTTGAGCAGGTAGTCGAGCGCGCTCGCCGCGAACGCGGCCAGCGCGTACTGGTCGAACGCCGTGACGAACACGGTCAATGGCATCAGCGTCGCCGGCACGGCGCGCAGCAACTGGAAGCCGTCGACGCCGGGCATCTGCACGTCGAGGAACATCAGGTCCGGTTTCAGTGCCGAGATCGCCTTGAACGCCTCGCGCCCGTTGGCGGCCTCGCCGACGATCTCGATGTCAGCGTGATGCTGCAGTCGCAGTTCGAGTCCGCGCCGCGCGAGCGGCTCGTCGTCGACGATCAGGGTGCGGATCATCGTCATGCTGCGTTGCTCTTCGCCATGGCCTCGAACGGCAGCTCGATGCGGATCTCGACGCCGTGTGGTTCACGGTTCGACAGACTGAACTGCTGGCGGTTCCCGTAGAGCACGCTCAGGCGCTCACGCGTGTTCGCCAGGCCCACGCCGTGGCCATTGCTGCGGTTTTCGAAATTCTTGCAACCGGGTCCGTCATCACGCATCACGATGACCAGCCCATCGCCGGTGCGCTTCGCCTCGACCTCGATTGCGCCGCCTTCCTCGCGCTTCGACACGGCGTACTTGATCGCATTCTCGATCAGCGGCTGCAGGATCAGGCTCGGTACCAGTGCGTCGCATGCGGCGGGTTCGATGTTCATGTGCACGCGCAGGCGCTCGCCGAAACGCAGCTGCTCGATCCCGAGGTACTGGTTGGTCGCCTCGATTTCCTGGGCCAGTGTCACGCGCTGCACCGGGTCGGAGTCGAGCGAGTAGCGCAGGAACGCGCTCAGGCTGCCGACCATGCCGTTCGCCGTGCCGTTCTTGTGGTCGAGCACCAGTGTCGAAATCGCATTGAGGGTGTTGAACAGGAAGTGCGGGTTGAGCTGGTAACGCAGCATTTTCAGCTGCGCCTCGTGCGCCATCGCTTGTGCCTTCAGTGCGGCTTCCTTCTGCTCGCGCAACTGGCGACTGAACTTGATGCCGAAGTAGAGCCCCGTCCATGACAGCAGCAGGTACAGGCTGGACGCGAAATACCAGAGGTAGCCGGCCATGCTGTGCATCTCGCAGTCGTCGCAGAAACCGGCGAGGAGCACGACGAACAGCTTCATCTGCACCAAGGTCGCCAGCAGCAGAAGACCGGCGGCGGCCAGCATCATGCGCGGCGCCGGCCAGTTCCAGACGTAACTGTAGCCGAGCCGCAGCAGGGAGGTCACTGCGAATCCGCAGGCGCCGACGGAAAGATAGAAGAAGATCCACCTCGGCGGGGCTCCCTCGCCGAACTTCGCCGAAAAGCCCAGGATCGAATAGCAGCACCAGCCGACGATCTGCAGCGTCCAGAACAGCCTGCCGGGGTTGGAAAGGAGTGATTTTAGTACGCGCATGGCGGGAACCGAGGGCCGCAAAGTCGTATGCTAAGCCGAATCACCGCCGGGGGTGCCATCGCCTTGGCGCGGCAGGGCAACGCTTTGTCGCCGATTTGCCTCGCCCGGACCGCATCGCGAGCCGGGTCGGGGTTTGGACGGGTCATGGCGGCACGGTAAACTACGCGGCCTGCCAGATCGCGAGCGCCCTGTGCCGCGTGGCGTTCGAGGTTTCCCTGCGATGAAGACGATCCTGGTCACCGGCGGCGCCGGTTTCATCGGCGGCAATTTCGTCCTCGGGCTGGTCGGGCAGGGCGGCTATCGTGTGGTCAATCTCGACAAACTGACCTATGCCGGCAATCTCGACACGCTGGCCGGCCTGCGCCGCGATTCCCATCACGTCTTCGTGCAGGGTGACATCGGCGATCGCGCGCTCGTGACCCGGTTACTGGCCGAGCACCAGCCGACCGCGATCGTCAATTTCGCCGCCGAGTCGCATGTCGACCGTTCGATCGACGGTCCGGCCGAGTTCGTGCAGACCAACGTGGTCGGTACGCTCGCGCTGCTGGAAGCGTCACTGGGCTATTGGCGTGCCGCAGCGTTGGCGCAACAGGACGCGTTCCGCTTCCTGCACGTGTCGACCGACGAGGTCTATGGGTCGCTCGGTCCGCTCGGCCGCTTCAACGAAGAATCGCCATATCAGCCGAATTCGCCGTACTCGGCTTCCAAGGCGGCGTCCGATCATCTGGTGCGCGCGTTCCATCATACCTATGGCCTGCCGACGCTGACGACGAACTGCTCGAACAATTACGGGCCGTACCAGTTCCCGGAGAAACTCGTTCCGCTGATGATCCACAAGGCGCTGATCGGCGAGAAGCTGCCGGTCTACGGCGACGGTCGCAACGTGCGCGACTGGCTCTATGTCGGCGATCATTGTCGTGCGATCCAGCGCGTGCTCGAGATCGGCCGCACCGGCGAAGTATACAATGTCGGTGGCGATGCCGAGCGCGAGAACATCGTCGTCGTGCGCACGATCTGCAAGCTGCTCGACGAACGCCGGCCGCTGCGCGGCGGTGTCAAGCGCGAGACGTTGATCAGCTTCGTCAAGGATCGTCCCGGCCACGATCGCCGCTACGCGATCGATGCAGGCAAGATCAAGTCGCAGCTGGGCTGGCGCCCGAGCGAAAGCTTCGAGTCCGGTATCGCCAGGACGGTAGACTGGTACCTCGACAATCAGGCATGGTGCGGGCGGGTCCTGGATGGAAGCTATCGTGGGGAGCGGCTTGGCGATGCCTAGGATTCGTCATCCCGGCGCAAACCGGGATCCATCCTGACCTTGTTGCGTCAAAGGCAAAATGGATTCCCGCTTCCGGGGGAATGACGGCAGTTGCAGGTTTGCCCAGGCGTCTCCGGGGCGGGTCAATTGGCACGAGAAAGAAACATGTCGCAAATAGCAAAGGGCATCATTCTGGCCGGCGGCTCCGGCACGCGGCTGTATCCGCTGACCCAGGTGGTCAGCAAGCAGTTGCTGCCGGTCTACGACAAGCCGATGATCTACTATCCGCTGTCGACGCTCATGCTGGCCGGCATTCGCGAGGTGCTGGTGATCAACACGCCGCACGAGCAGGGCATGTTCCAGAAACTGCTCGGCGACGGTTCGCAGTGGGGCATCACGATCCGCTACGCCGCGCAACCGAACCCGGACGGGCTGGCCCAGGCGTTCGTCATCGGCCGCGAATTCGTCGGCGGCGATCCGAGCTGTCTGATCCTCGGCGACAACATCTTCTACGGCCACGGTCTGACCGATGTGTTGCGCCGTGCCGCGCAGCGCACGCACGGTGCGACGGTGTTCGGTTACTGGGTGCGCGACCCGGAGCGCTACGGAGTTGCCGAATTCGACAAGGACGGAAGAGTCGTCGGCCTCGAGGAGAAGCCGGAAAAGCCAGGATCGAACTACGCCGTCACCGGTCTGTATTTCTATGACCAGCGTGCCTGCGACTTTGCCGCTGAACTGAAACCGTCGCCGCGCGGCGAACTCGAGATCACCGACCTGAACCGCTGTTACCTCGATGATGCGTCGCTGATGCTGGAGAAGCTCGGTCGCGGCTATGCGTGGCTCGACACCGGCACGCACGAATCGCTGACCGACGCGTCGAACTACATCGAGACGATCGAGAACCGGCAGGGGCTGAAGGTGTGCTGCCCCGAAGAGATCGCCTGGGTCAACGGCTGGATCGACGCCGAGCAGGTGCTGCGCCTGGCGCAACCGCTGGCCAAGAACGCCTACGGGCAGTACCTGCAGCAACTGGTCCGCCAAGGACCGGTAGCGTGATGCTCGCTGGATGAAACCGAGCCCATGAAACCGATCTTATGAAAGTGATCGAAACCGATCTGCCCGGCTGCGTCGTGATCGAACCGCATGTGCATGGCGATGCGCGCGGCTTTTTCTACGAGAGCTTCAACGCCGAGAAGTACCGCAAGGCCGGATTCGACCTGCGCTTCGTGCAGAGCAACGTGTCGCGCTCGGCGCATGGGGTGCTGCGCGGCCTGCACTACCAGTATCCGAATCCGCAGGGCAAGCTGGTCAACGTGCTCGAGGGCGAGGTCTACGATGTCGCCGTCGACATCCGCGTCGGTTCGCCGACCTTCGGCCGCTGGGCGGCGGCCGTGCTGAGTGCGGCGAACAAGCGCCATTTCTGGGTGCCGGAAGGCTTTGCGCACGGCTTTGCCGTGCTCTCGGATTTCGCCACGTTCTGCTACCAGTGCACCACGGTCTATGAGCACCCCGCCGACGCCGGTATTCGCTGGAACGACGGCGATGTCGCGGTCGACTGGCCGATCAGCGCGCCGCTGCTCTCCGACAAGGACCAGCGCACGCCGTTCCTGCGCGATGTGCCGCACGGGCGCCTGCCGCGCTACCAGGATGTCGATCGATAACCGAACACCTCGCACCCATCACCCACACAACGACAAGGGAATGCAAACGATGCGAATCGCCACCAATTTTCTGGCTGCCATGCTGTGGACGACCGTCGCTTCGCTGCCCGCCGCGGAAGTGCCGATCACCGATTTCAGCCGCCACCAGCGGTACCTGACGGCGAAGATTTCGCCGAACGGCGACTACCTCGCGGCCACCGCGGTGCTCGGCAGCCAGGTCGTGCTCGAACTGGTCAAGACCGTGGACATGCAACCGCACGTGTTGCGGCCGCGCGAAGGTGACGACATTGTCGGCTATTGGTGGGTTGCGCCGGATCGACTCATGTACACCGAAGGCGTGCACCTCGGCGGCATCGACCGGCCCGTGGCCACCGGCGAGCTGTTCTCGGTAAAGGCGGACGGTACCGGCGCCGCGCTGCTGTTCGGATTCCGGGCCGGCGCTGCCTCCGAAGAATCGCACACCGCGACGCTGATCAAGAAGCAGACTGCCGACCTCGCCCGCGGCAAGCTGATCGCGCCGTTGCGCGATGACCCGTTGCATGCGTTGATCGCGAGCTACGGCTGGTACGGTCCGGGCCACTCTGCCGCGTCGCTCGGCGCGCATCCCGAGGTCTACCGCATTGATGTGCGCGACGGCAAGAAGATCCTGCTCACGACGGCGCCGCTGCGCGATGCCGAATTCATCGCCGACCACAAAGGCAACGTGCGGTTTGCCTTCGGTGTGGATACCGATCAGTTGCGCAAGGTCTGGTACCACGCTGCACAAAGCGGTGACTGGGAACTGCTGCACGACGATGGCAAGCAGCGTGACCACTTCGTTCCGCTGATGTTCGACCGCTCCGACACAACAGTCTATGTCACCTGCGATGGCGCAAATGGCGTCGGCGGCGTATGCCGCTGGGACCCGGCGACGCGCAAGCAGGATGTGCTCTGGAGCGCCGCCGATTCGGAAGCGAGCCAGCTGGTGCCGACCGCCGACGAACTCGACGCGTTCGCGATTCGCAGTATGCCGGGCCGCCCGGCCGTGACCCTGCTCGACAAGAACGCGCCGGAGGCGGTCCTCCTGGTCAGCATGATGAAACAGTTTCCGGGTGAGGACATTGTCCCGACCAGTGCGGCGCATGACGGGAAGAAGACGGTCTTCTTTGCAGACGCCGATGTCGATCCGGGCGTGTTCTATCTTTACGATGCGGACAAGAAAAAGACCGTCGAGCTTTTCCAGAGCCGCCCATGGATCAAACCGGAGCAGATGGCGAGCAAGGAACCGATCACGTTGAAGGCGCGCGACGGACTCGGCCTGCATGGTTATGTCACGCGGCCGCGCGGCAAGGAATCAGCCAGGCAGCTGCCGATGGTCGTGCTGGTCCACGGCGGGCCGTATGGCATTCGTGACACCTGGAGTTTCGAGCCGGACGTGCAACTGCTCGCCTCGCGCGGGTATGCCGTGCTGCAGGTCAACTACCGTGGCTCGGGCGGCTATGGCGATGCGTTCGTGCAAGCCGGCTACCGCGAGTGGGGCGGCAAGATGCAGGACGATGTGACCGACGCGACGCACTGGGCGATCGACCAGGGCATCGCCGACCCGAAGCGCATCTGTATTTACGGCAGCAGCTATGGCGGCTATGCGGCGATGGAAGGCGCGGTCAAGGAGCCGGGCCTGTACAAGTGCGCGATCGCCGACGCCGGGGTGTACGATCTGCGCCTGATGTATACGCGCGGCGACACCCGGCAAACGCTGTACGGCGAAAACTACCTCAAGGTAATCCTTGGCGAGGACCAGGCCGAACTCGCTGCGCGCTCGCCGATCACACAACTGGACCGTTTGAAGGCGTCGGTGATGCTGATTGCCGGCGGCGCCGACACGCGCGTTCCATCGGTGCAGGCCGAGAACCTGCACAACGCGCTGCTGCAGCGCAAGGTCGAGCACGAGTGGATCTACGAGCGCAGCGAAGGCCACGGTTTCTATACTGAAGAACACGTGACCGCGATGTTCGAGAAGATGCTCGCATTCCTCGGCCGGCAGATCGGCACGCAGCAGGCGGGTTCGGCGCACTGATGCGGATCCTGTTGCTCGGCGCCAACGGCCAGGTCGGCTTTGAGCTGGCGCGTTCGCTGGCGCCGCTCGGTGAGCTGCACGCGGCGACGCGCGCCGGCGAGTACGGCGTGCGCGTCGATCTGGCCAATCCGGAGACGCTCGACGCGGCCCTGCACGCCGTGGCGCCTGATATCGTCGTCAACGCCGCCGCCTACACCGCAGTCGATCGTGCCGAGGACGAAGCCAATCTCGCCGAGCGCGCCAACCACTGGGCGTTGACCGTACTCGGCGCGTGGGCAGCGCGCACGAGTGCGCTGGTCGTGCACTATTCGACCGACTACGTGTTCGACGGCGCCGGCGATCGTCCGTATCGGGAAGACGACGCGACGGCACCGCTCGGCGTCTACGGCAGCAGCAAGCTGGCCGGTGAGGCGGCGCTGCAAGATTCGGGCTGCGATCATCTGATTTTCCGCACCGCCTGGGTTTATGCCGCGCGCGGGCAGAATTTCCTGCGCACGATGCTGCGCCTTGCGCGTGAACGTGACGAGTTGCGCATCGTCAATGACCAGCGCGGCGCACCGACGCCGGCGCGCCTGATCGCTTCGTCGACGGCGCTCGCGCTGGCGCGCAACCTCGACAATGACAACGCACTGCTTGGAACCTACCATCTCACTGCGACAGGCGAGTGCAGCTGGTACGACTTCGCGCAGGCACTGTTGCGGCGTGCTGCCGCAGCCGGGATCATCGAGCGCGTTCCACAGATCGTTCCAATCGCGACATCCGACTATCCGACACGCGCACGCCGCCCGACGTATTCGGTGCTCGATACGGCGCAATTCCGTTCGGCGTTCGGTTTAAACTTGCCGTCGTGGCAGAGCGGGCTCGATGACGTGATCGGCGAGCTGTCGGCGGCGGCAAGGTAGAGAGCGATGTCGAAAGTGATTCCGGTGATCTTGTCCGGCGGCGCCGGCACGCGGCTGTGGCCGGTGTCGCGCAGCGCCTATCCGAAGCCGTTCATGCGCATGGCCGACGGCGAATCGCTGCTGTACAAGACGCTGGAACGCGCCTTGCGCCTGGCCGCCGATGGCCATGTGCTGACCGTGACCGGGCGCGACTATTACTTCCTGAGCCGTGACGACTATGCGCGCCATCCGCAGGCGCAGCGCGAGCGGTTGCCGTTCCTGCTCGAGCCGATGGGACGCAATACCGCGCCGGCGGTGTTGCTGGCGGCACTGTACGTGCGCGAGCACTTCGGCGCCGATGCGACGCTGCTGGTACTTCCGGCGGACCATTTGATCCGTGACGTCGACGCCTTCGCGGCTGATGCGCGACACGCCGCTGCGCTCGCCGCCGACGGGCGACTGGTTACGTTCGGCATCGTGCCGACCGCGCCGGAAACCGGCTTTGGTTACATCCGGATGGGGGCACCTGTCGAGCCGAACGCGACGGCTCCCGGGGTTAGCGATGTGGCAATGCCTTCCCCCCATCCCATGCTTCTCCCGCGAACGGGGGAAGAGGAGTACGCGCGGCCCGCGGCCGCGTCGTCAGTTATCAGGGAGATTGCGACATTCGTCGAAAAACCCGACCGCGAAATGGCGCAGCGCTATCTCGACTCGGGCGAGTACCTGTGGAATTCCGGCATGTTCTGCTTTCGCGCGGATGCGCTGCTCGACGCCGCGCTGCAGCACTGTGCCGACGTGCTCGGCGCAGCGCGCACGTGTTATTCCAGTGCGAGCAGTACTGGCAGTCCGGTCGAGTTCGAGCGCGACGCTTTCGCTGCGATGCCCGATATTTCGCTCGACTACGCGATCATGGAACGGGCCGGCAATCGCGCGGTCGTGCCGGCCACGTTCGACTGGAGCGACATCGGTTCGTGGAAGGCGGTCAGCGAACTGGAGGCAGACATCCAGACCGACGCCGCCGGCAACCGCATCCGTGGCTCGGCGATCGTGATCGAGAGCGAGAACTGCTACATCCAGGGCGACAAGCGCATGGTTGCCGCGGTCGGCGTGAAGAACCTGCTGATCGTCGACACCGGCGACGCCGTTCTGGTTGCCGACCGCGAGCGCGCACAGCAGGTCAAGCTGGTCGTCGACCAGTTGCGTGCGAGCAATCACGACAGCGCGCGCTTCCACCAGACCGTGCATCGGCCGTGGGGCAGTTTTACCGTGCTCGAGGACGAGGCCGATTGCAAGGTCAAACGCCTGACGGTGAAGCCCGGCGGCGTGCTGAGCCTGCAGCTGCATCATCGCCGCAGCGAACACTGGACTGTCGTCGCCGGCACGGCGAAGGTGCGCGTCGGCGACCGTGAGTTCCTGCTCGGCCGCAACGAGTCGACCTACATTCCGGTCAACACGCTGCATCGCCTGGAAAATCCGACCGAAGTTGACGTGCACCTGATCGAAGTGCAGTGCGGCGACTATTTCGGCGAAGACGATATCGTGCGGCTCGAGGACAAGTACGGCCGCGTCGGCGCTTCCACCGGCGCTGCGGGTGCATAGCCCGCAGCGCGCGGCAAGGCCGGTTTGCCATACCGCGTCAATGGCTTGCGGCACAACAGCGCGCTTGCGCTTTCTGCGATAATTTGCCGCTTGCGACCGCGCCGTCGCACGCCCGAAACGACAACACCACAGAGGGATGATCCGATGAAATTCGCGTTCGCCGTTCTTGCCCTGCTGCCGCTTGCCGCTGTCGCCGAACCGCACCCGTTCAATGTGCACGATCTGGTCATGATGGATCGGATCAGCGACCCGCAGATTTCCCCGAACGGAGGAATGGTGCTGTATCAGTTGCGGGAGACCGATTACGCCGCGAACAAGGGCGTCAACAGCATTCATCTCGTGGGGATCGACGGCAAGTTGAAACCCGGATTGCCGGAGCGCCTGACAAAGGCGGGTATCAACGCCACCAGTCCACGCTGGCCGGCTACAGGCAATCTCGTCTACTACCTTGCCAAGGGCGGTGACACGGTGCAGGTCTGGCGCCAGGAGCTTTCGGGCAAGGCAACTTCGCACACCGATCAGAAGGGTCGCATCCATGACACGCGCGATTTGATCGAGCCGGTCCAGGTTACGCGGCTGCCGCTGGATGTCGGCGGCTTCAAGTTGTCGCCCGACGGCAAACAGATCCTGCTGTCCGTTGAGGTGTTCACTGATTGCGCCGATCTGGCTTGCACCAAGAAACGGCAGGAAGACAAGTCCAAGGAAAAGGCGACCGGCAAGCTCTACGACAAGTTGTTCATCCGCCACTGGGACACTTGGTCCGACGGCACGCGCTCGCAGCTTTTCATCGCCGACCTGCCGGGCGGCAGCGATGCGATTTCCGAACCGCGCCTGCTGACCAGGGGGATCGACGGCGACGTGCCGTCCAAGCCGTTCGGCGATGACAGCGAGTACGCGTTTTCGCCGGACGGAAAGACCGTCTATTTCGACGCGCGCATCGCCGGCAAGACCGAGCCGTGGTCGACCAACTTCGACGTCTATTCCGTGCCCGCCGACGGATCGTCTGCGCCGAAGAACCTGACCGCGGCCAATCTGGCATGGGACAGCGCACCGCTACCGTCTGCGGATGGCAAGACCCTGTATTACCTGGCCATGAAGCGGCCGACCTTCGAGGCCGACCGCTTCGGTATCATGGCGCTCGATCTGGCCAGCGGAAAATTGCGCGAGCTCGACCCGAAGTGGGACCGGTCGGCCGGCCCGTTGCAGTTGTCGAGGGATGGCAAGACCCTGTACACGACGACCGACGACGATGGCGACCATGCGCTGTTCGCCGTCGATATCGGCAATGGCAGGGCGACCCGGCTCGGTGCACCGGGGCAGGTCGAGGGTTTCAGCGTCCGCGGCAACGCAATCATCGTCGCCCGCAGTACGCTCAAGGCGCCCGTCGACCTGTTTCGCATGAGCACGTCCGGCGGCAGGGAAACGCCGATCACGCACGCGAACAAGGAGCGTCTGGCGGGAGCAGCGATGGGCGACTACGAGTTCTACACGTTCAAGGGCGCCGACAACGCGACCGTGCAGGGATATGTCGTCAAGCCGGTAGGCTACGAGAAGGGCAAGCGCTACCCGGTCGCGTTCCTGATTCATGGCGGTCCGCAAGGGTCGTGGACGAACGAGTTCCACTATCGCTGGAATCCTCAGACCTACGCCGGTGCCGGCTTCGCCGTGGTCACCGTGAATTTCCACGGCTCGACCGGCTATGGGCAGGCATTCACCGATGCAATTTCCGGCGATTGGGGCGGCAAGCCGCTCGAGGATCTGCAGAAGGGCTGGGCGGCCGCACTGGAGAAGTATACTTTTCTCGACGGTGATCGCGCTTGTGCACTCGGTGCGAGCTATGGCGGCTACATGGTCTACTGGATGGCCGGCAACTGGTCGCTGCCGTGGAAATGCCTGGTCGATCACGATGGCGTGTTCGACAGCCGCATCATGTCGTACTCGACCGAAGAACTGTGGTTCGACGAATGGGAGCATCACGGCACGCAGTGGGAAAACCCGGCGGCCTACGAGCGCTTCAATCCGATCAACCATGTGGCCGAGTGGAAGGTGCCGATGCTGGTCGTGCACAGCCAGAAGGACTACCGCATTCCGGTCGAACAGGGCATCGCGGCGTTCACGGCGTTGCAAAGACGGGGCATTCCGAGTCAATTCCTGACCTTTCCGGATGAGAACCACTGGGTGCTGAAGCCGCAGAACAGTGTGTTGTGGCACGATACGGTCAATGCGTGGTTGAAGCGCTGGACCCAGGCGCATCCGGGCTGATCCGGCTGTCCTGGCGTAGCGGTTCCGTGCCGTGCATGTCAGGACAGATCGAGGATTCAGCAATGACCCAGACCGTCGAAAAGGTTTCCGAGAATCGCTGCTTCGGCGGCGTTCAGGGCTTCTACAAGCACGCTTCGGAAGTCTGCAATGGCACGATGGCGTTCGCGGTGTATCGTCCGCCGCAGGCCGAAAAGGGGCGCGTTCCGGTGCTTTGGTACCTGTCGGGCCTCACCTGCACGGCGGAAAACTTCACGGTCAAGGCCGGCGCACAGCGCATCGCATCCGCGCTTGGTCTGATGCTGGTGATGCCGGACACGAGTCCGCGCGATACCGGGATCCCGGGGATCGCCGACGACTACGAGTTCGGCAACGCCGCCGGCTTCTACCTTGACGCGACGCAGGAGCCATATGCGAAGTTTTTCAACATGTACAGCTACGTGGTCGCTGAACTGCCGGGCTTCATCGATGCCAATTTCGCCGCCGACATGTCGCGCCAAGGCATCTTCGGTCACTCGATGGGCGGCCACGGAGCGCTGACGATCGCGCTGAAGAACCCCGGACGCTACCGCTCGCTTTCGGCGTTTTCGCCGATCGTTGCGCCGACGCGCGTGCCGTGGGGCAGCGCCAAGGCGCTGCCGCGTTTTCTCGGCGCCGATCGCGAGGCGTGGAAGCAATACGATACGTGCGAATTGATCGCAGCCGGCAGACGCTTCGCCGGCGAGATCCTTGTCGACCAGGGCGATGCCGATCCGTTCCTCGAGAAAAACCTGCAGCCGGAACTGCTCGCCGAAGCCTGTCATGCGGCCGGACAGGCGCTGCGCTTGCGCCTGCAGCCCGGCTACGACCACAGCTACTACTTCATCAGCACGTTCGTCGAAGACCATCTGCGCCACCACGCCGCGGCCTTGCGCGCCTAAGTGTTTTCGCGGCTGTTCGGCGGCGGCGCGTCTGCTTCACTTTCGTGGCACGGACTGTAGCGAATCAGGAACACCCTGCTGCGTGACGAGCGTTACGTAGTGGCTGGACACCGCATAGATACTGGCTTTGCCCAGTGTGGAGGCATTGGCACATATGCTGCTTCTCGCCGTCTGGGAAGTGTGCCGCGCGATGGGTCCCGACATCCCGGCGACAATAATGACGACGTGACGTGGTGGAGTTCCGCGAACAATGAAGACAAGAGCAGCTGTAGCTTGGGAGGCGGGTAAGCCGCTCAGCATCGAACAGGTCGACCTGGAAGGTCCGAAGGCCGGCGAGGTGCTGGTGCGCATCGTCGCGACCGGCGTGTGTCATACGGATGCATTCACGCTGTCGGGAGCCGATCCCGAAGGCATGTTTCCGGTCATTCTCGGTCATGAAGGCGGCGGCATCGTCGAGGAAGTCGGCGCCGGCGTCACTTCCGTCAAGCCCGGTGACCACGTCATTCCGCTGTACACCCCGGAATGTGGCGAGTGCGAGTACTGCAAGTCGGGCCGCACGAACCTGTGCCAGAAGATCCGCGTGACTCAAGGCAAGGGCGTCATGCCGGACGGCACGTCGCGCTTCTCGATCAAGGGCAAGCCGATCCTGCATTACATGGGTTGCAGCACGTTCTCCGAGCACACGGTGTTGCCGGAGATCTCGCTGGCCAAGATCAATCCGAAAGCGCCGCTCGACAAGGTCTGCCTGCTGGGCTGCGGCATCACGACCGGCGTCGGCGCGGTGCTGAACACCGCCAAGGTCTGGCCGGGCGCGACCGTCGCGGTGTTCGGACTCGGCGGCATCGGTCTTGCGGTCGTGCAGGGCGCGGTGATGGCCAAAGCGTCACGCATCATCGCGGTCGACCTGAACCCGTCGAAGTGGGAAATGGCCAAAGCGATGGGCGCGACCGATTTTGTCAACCCGAAGGACTACGACAAGCCGATCCAGCAGGTGCTGGTCGACTTGACCAACGGTGGCGTCGACTTCTCGTTCGAATGCATCGGCAACGTCAACGTCATGCGCTCGGCACTCGAGTGCTGCCACAAGGGCTGGGGCGAGTCGATCATCATCGGCGTGGCCGGTGCCGGTCAGGAAATTTCGACGCGTCCGTTCCAGCTGGTCACCGGCCGTGTCTGGCGCGGCACCGCGTTTGGCGGCGTAAAGGGTCGCTCGCAGCTGCCGGGTTACGTCGAGCGCTACCTGGCTGGCGAGTTGAAGGTCGACGAGTTCGTGACCGAAACCTTGCCGCTGGACCAGATCAACCACGCGTTCGATCTGATGCACGAGGGTAAAGTTGTTCGTTCGGTCATCCGGTTCTGACCGGCTGAAATCAAGGATTTTCGTGAGTGATGTCGCCGTTCCGACGGCGGTTCGAAAACAATAGCGGAGGGAAAATCATGGCAGTCTCGCTTCATCCGTCGATCGACAATGGTCTCAAGAAAGGCGATCCCAACTTCGCCGGTGGCAACCTGGTGTGCAAGTGCACATCGAACCCGGTCGAGGTGAATCTCGGCTCCAACGTGGTGCACAACCACGCGTGCGGCTGCACGAAATGCTGGAAGCCGAAAGGCGCGACGTTCTCGGTGGTAGCCGTGATCCCGAAGGACAAGGTCAAGGTCACCAAGAACGCCGACAAGCTCAAGGTCGTCGATGCGAGCGCAACGATCCAGCGTCACGCGTGCACGGGCTGCGGCGTGCACATGTACGGCCGCATCGAGAACACCAAGCACGCGTTCTACGGTCTGGATTTCGTCCATGTCGAGCTGTCGCCGCAGAGCGGCTGGCAGGAGCCGCAGTTCGCCGCGTTCGTCTCGTCGATCATCGAGGGTGGCGCTGATCCGAACAACATGGGTGCAGTGCGTGCACGCATCAAGGAAATCGGCCTGGAACCGTACGATTGCCTCAGCCCGCCGCTGATGGACGCGCTCGCGACACATGCTGCTAAAATGTCGGGTGTACTGAAATCCTGAGAAAGTCGTAGCGGATCGCTGGTCATCGAAAAGAGGGGCCGGTTCGCCGGCCCTTTTTTATTGCTTCACCAGCGGCGCGTCCTTTGCCACTGCGCCTCGGAGTACCTTCGTGGATGCCACCCAGCTGCTTCGTGCCGTACCGCTGTTCGACGGCCTGTCGAACGAGGATCTGACTGCGCTCTCGCAGGCGACGCGAACGCGCGCCTTCAACGCCGGCCAGGTCATTTTTTCCCAGGGCGACTCCGGGCGCATGATGTATGTCGTCGAGCAAGGCGGGGTCGACATCCAGTTGCCGGGCGACGGAAAGGGCACCATCCTGCTGCGTCACCTTGGGTTCGGCGAGTTTTTCGGTGAGCTCGCCCTGTTCGACGAAAAGCCTCGCAGCGCGAATGCAGTTGCAGCTTCCGATACGGTGCTGCTCGAGTTGCAACACGACAAGCTCGAGGCTTTCCTCGAAATGCGGCCGCGCGCGGCCATCGCGTTGCTGCGCGCGATCAGCGGCTATGTGCGCCGGACCAACGCGTTGCTGTCCACGCGCGCGGCGACGAACGTGGACGCGGAGTTTGCGCGGAGCATGAAGTGGACGGATCGCCTGGCCGACGTGATCGCGGAACTCAACGGCAGCTGGATGTTCATCCTGCTGATCATCGTCATTTCGACCCTGTGGTGCGTCATCAACAACAACGTGATGATTTCGCCGCCGCCGGATCCGTATCCCTATGAGTTCTTCAACCTCGCGCTGGCGATCCTGGTGGCGCTCCAGGGCCCGCTGATCGTGATGAGCCAGAACCGCCAGGCGCGCATGGACCGCGCCCGTGCCGACACCGACTTCCGCGTCAATCTGAAGAACGAAGTCAACATCGAAACGCTGTTGCGCGAGCTGCGCGATTTCCGCATCGAGTTGCGCAACAAGCCCGAACCGTAAATTTGGGCGCGCCGCTCCGCACGCTATTTCCAGGTAACCTTCACGCCGGCGAAGACAGTGCGGTCCGGCGCCGGCTCGTAGTAGCGGCCGTTGCTCTCGTTGACGATGACCGAACCGACATAGCTGTGGTCCAGGATGTTGTCCAGGCGCAGGAACGTCGACACGTGCGCATCGGCCATACCGAAAGCGTAGCCGACGCTAGCGCCGAGCACGCCATAGCCCGGTGCGTACTGCGTGTTCTGGTCGTTGACCGCGACATTGCTGGCTGCGTTCACCTCGAAGCTGGCGTTCCAGCCCAAGTCGCCGCCGTAGCGCAGGCCGGCGAACAACTGCTGCTCCGGCACACCCGGGATGCGCGATCCGGCGGCGACCGGGGTGTTCGGCGTCGTGCAGGTCGATGCGGCCGGGCAGGTCAGGAACGACGATGCGAACGTGGCATCGAGCCAGGTATAGGCCGCTTCGAGCCGCCAACCGGCCGCCAGCGGCTGGGTGAACTTCGCTTCCGCACCGCGGCGGCGGGCACGGTCGATGTTCTGGTAGGTTGTGCGGCCCCCCGATGATGTCGCGACAGCGAGTTCGTTGCGCGTATTGGCCTGGAATACGGCGACGTCGAACTCGCCGCCGTTGCCGACGCGGAATTTCGAGCCGAATTCTCCATTGCGGCTTCGCGCCGGAACCAGGTTGAAGTTGATCCCGGCCGTGCCGTCCGGGCGATAGCCCAGCTCGTTGAACGTCGGTGTCTCGAAACCGTTGCCGTACGACGCGTACAGGTGCCAGCGTTCGGACGCGCGGAACATCAGCCCGGCGACCGGCGAGGTCGCACCGTAGCCGGCTGCGCCGCTGTCGTCGCCGTTGGTCGGCGTGATGTAGTTGTCGTTCGAGATGAATTTCACGTCGCTGTGGCGCAGTCCGGCCGACAGCGACCAGGCATCGGAGAAGCGCCAGTCGGCCTGCACGTATTCGTCCAGATTGTGTTCGTCATCCTGCTCGTCGCGGCGCAGGTCGCCCTGCACGCCGAGCAAGGTGCCGACGAAGTTGTTGTAGCCGAGGCGATGCTGGTTCTGCTGGTCGTAGCTGATGCCGACCGTGACATCGAACGGGCGCTGCGCGAGGCCGCCGCTCCAGGTCCAGCGCGCGTCGCTTCCGGCGTAGCTGCCGTCCAGGTCGATCACGCCACCCGGGCTGGTCGGCCGCAATTGCGTGGTGATCGGAATAGACTGGAACTGCTGCACGTCGCGCTGGCCGTAGTAGGCGAGGATGCGGATCGCCTGGTTCGCATCGATGGTCTGGTCGTAGATTGCGCCGGCCTGCGCCTGATGCACCGTCTTGCGCGTGTCGAACTGGACGGCGACGGACTGGGGCTGGCGCGGATCGGTGTCGAACTGGGCGCGGGTCAATCCGAGCGCGTCGTCGGCATTCGGCAGCGCAACCGTGTTGAGCAACAGCGTCAGCTTGCGATCACCGTCGATATGGATGTTGACCTTGGCGTTGCCGTTCTCGCGCTGTGCGCGGCCATGGCCGCGATAGCCGTCCATGTAGAACTGCGATACCGCCACGTTGTAGTCGACTGCAGCGGCAGTTCCGCGCGCATCGGCGGCGAGCCGATAGGTGCCGTAGCTGCCGCCAGCGATGCTGCCGGTCCATTCCGGCGTTGCACTGCCGTCGGCCGTGAAGATCTGGATCACGCCGCCCGAGGAGTTTCCGTACAGCGCAGAAAACGGTCCGCGCAGCACCTCGATGCGTTCGGCCGAATCGAGGCTGAAGTTCGAGACCTGGCCCTGGCCGTCCGGCATCGTCGCGGGAATCCCGTCGGTGTACAGGCGTACGCCGCGCACGCCGAACGTCGAGCGCGCACCGAAACCGCGGATCGAGATCTGTTCGTCCTGCGCATAGTTCTGCCGGTTGCGCGCAACCAGGCCGGGGATTCCATCGAGATATTCGGAGACATTGACGTTCGGTGTATTGACGCCAGGCTCATTGACGGTCACCGCGTCGACCGACGCAGGAATCTCGAAAGATGACTGCGCCGTGCGCGTTGCCGTCACGACGATCGTCGGCAGACTCTGGTCGGCCGGCGCATCGGCTGCGCCGGCGAAAGCCGGCAATATGATCCATGCGAGCGCCTCGGGGCGAAGCGATATTTTCTTGTTGGCCACGACTCAGCATCCGTGTTTGCCGCCAGTGTGAATTAGCTGTCGCTTACGCGGCGTTTGCCGGATCGTAGCGTGACGCTTGTGCGAAGCCTCTAGCTAAATTCGTGATTTTCGCGGGATCAAGAGACAAGACGGCTACGAAGGCACGAAGAACACGAAGAAAAGCGAGATGGCGGGATGCGGAGCTGAAGGGAAGGCGGCTGCGAAAATCAGGAAGGACACGAAGACAAGCAAGAGGCGACGGCGTAGAGCGGGAAGAGAGAAGACCGCCGCGAACGCGCGAAGAATAGGAAAAAGCAGCAGAGCGCCGGACGGTGCAACGGCCGCTTGCGTCGCTCGCACTCAAGGTTTCGCCTCTGGCACGGTCCGCGCGAAGAGCAAAATCTCAAGCAGCTCTTCTTCGTGTCCTTCGTGTCTTCGTGGCGGTCTTTTCGCTATTGCGAGGCGGAAGCTACTGCGACAGGACAATGCCGTGCTTGTGGATCTTGCGGTACAGCGTGTTGCGGCTGATGCCGAGCGTCTGCGCAGTGCGGCTGATGTTCCAGCGCATGCGTTCGAGCTCGCGCAGCAGCGCCGCGCACTCGGCTTCGCGCAACGCGGCGGACGGCGCCGACGGCAGCGGCGACGCAGCATGCTCGCCGGCCGCGGTTGTCACCAGCGGCGCGGCGACCGGAACCGGCCGCGTTTCGGTGTCGAGGATTTCCTGCGGCAGGTTCGACATGCGGATCACGTCGTCCCGGCACAGCGCCGAAGCGGTGCGCAAGGCGTTGCGCAGCTGACGGATATTTCCGGGCCAGGCGTAGTCGAGCAGCTTGCGGAACGCGTCCTCGGCGATCTCGATCGGCGATTCGCCGTTCTCTTCCTCGAGCAGCGTGCGGATCAGTTCGGCCTTGTCGGCGCGGTCTTTCAGCAGCGGCAGGTACAGCGTGACGCCGTTGAGCCGATAGTAAAGGTCTTCGCGGAATTCTCCGGCCTGGATCATGTGGCGGATGTCGCGGTGCGTTGCGCTGATCACGTGCAGGTCGACCGGGATGGCCTGATCGCTGCCGAGCGGCATGACTTCACGCTCTTCGATGACGCGCAACAGGCGCGTCTGCAGGGTCAGCGGCATGTCGCCGATTTCGTCGAGGAACAGCGTACCGCCGCTCGACTGCAGGATCTTGCCGGTGCGGCCGTCTTTCGAGGCGCCGGTGAATGCGCCGCGCGTGTAGCCGAACAATTCGCTTTCGATCAGCGTTTCCGGAATCGCCGCGCAGTTGACCGTGACGAACGGTTTTTCGGACCATAGGCCGCTGCGATGCAAAACCTTCGCGAACGCTTCCTTGCCGGTGCCGGTCGCGCCCTGCAGCAGGATCGGCACCTGCTTGGCGAACAACTGGCGGCCACAGGCGAGGTTCTTGCGCATCTGTCCATCTTCGCTGACGTGATGCTGGCTGCTGTCCGCTGGAGCATTGAGGGCCGCCGGCGCGCGTTGCGGCAGTGTCGCCAGCGGCAGCGTGCGATTGGCCTTGTTCATCGGCGCGCGCACGACGGCGAAGAAACGGCGACCATGCGCCACATCGCGCACCGGCCAGATCGTGCTCGGGTCGCTGCTGGCGCGTTGTTCGAGTGTTTCGAAATCGAACTGGAAAAACTGGTCGATCGGCTGGCCGACGAACGCCTTGCGGTTCGAGCTGCCGAGCTGAAGCATCGCGCTTTCGTTGACGGCGACGATCGTGCCGGAGCCGTCGACCGCGACCAGCGCCTCGTGCAGCAGGCCGACGAATTCCGGACGGCTGTGGAAGCGCAGGATCCAGGCATGGCGGAACTCGTTGAGGAAGTTCCAGCGCGAGATCAGGTTCGCAGACATGTTCACCAGCGCCATCGTGTGGCGCTGGATCATGCGGCTGTCATTGGAATTGACCGTCGATGCATCCAGCACCGCGAGTACGCTGCCTTGCGGATCGAGGATCGGCGCACCCGAACACGATAAGGCGATGTTGTAGCCGCGGAAGTGTTCCTCGCGATGCACGGTCACCGGTACGCCCTCGGCCAGACAGGTGCCGATGCCATTGGTGCCTTCGTGACGTTCGTCCCACAGCGCCCCGAGCCACAGGCCCGCCAGGCGGAATTCGCGTTGCAATGTCGGATCGGTGATCGTGCTGAGCACGGCGCCCTGGGTATCGGTCAGAATCACCGCAAAACCCGATCCGGCAATCTGTTCATACAGGCTTTCCATTTCAGCGCGCGCGGCGCGCATCATTTCGCCCATGCGTTGCTGCAGTTCCTTGACCGACTGTGGATTGAGCACCGCGTTCTGGCGCACGCCGGAGGGCTCGATGCCGTACTCACGCATGCAGCGATTCCACGAGCGCGTGACGTGCGGTTCGATGCCGGCCGGCTGGAGGCCGCTCTGGACGACGTGGAAGATGCGCGAGGCGTGACTCGATGCAAGATTCAGACTGGACAAGGTGTCACCTTGATTTTTGAGAGTCACCTCCCTGGCCGCCGGGCGTCCTGCCGGGCATGCGAGGGACTTTTCCCGGACGTCTCACCGACGAAGGGGCCTGAAGTCACGATCCAAGGTTGGTCCCTTTATCCACGTCACGCAAATTGCAGCGCAGCATTTTTACGGGAGCTGTGCCAGATTCGTGACAGTCGATGAGACGGCGAAGGCAGAGCGCTCCCGCCCTGCCTGCAGATTTTTCCGATCGGACGAACCTACTGCTGGTCCGGAGGAGTCCCATACTTGTAGCTCTGATCGGCGTCCGGACTGTACTTCGACCGCACGAACGCAAAAATCTTCCACAATTCGTCGGCATTCTTGACCAGCGCGCCGAATGGCGGCATAGGGCCGACGACGTTCTCGCGGCCCTTGCGCACGTAGCCTGCCTTCTGCAACTCGTCACTGCCGAGAGTCACGAGGCGGAAGATGGTGTCGTCGTCGCCGCCATAGACCCAAGTGTCGTTGGTCAGCGGTGGGCATATGCCGCCGCCGCCGCCGCCGCCGTGGCAGCCGTTGCAGCTGTAGCTGAGGAACAGATGCTCGCCTTGGGCGACGATGTCGGCCTGGGTGTCCTTGTACGGGTTTTTCAACTGGCCCTTGGGTGTGCTGGCGACCAGGTCGGCTGGCTTGACTTTGGTGTAGTCGACGGGTTTGGGCGCGTCGGCCGCGATTGCCGTGCGCAGGGTATACGTGACTCCCGCACTGGCGAGCAAGACGACCGCCGCTGCAACGATTCTTCTTATCACCGTAAACCTCCTCCTCTTCAACTGTATTTCTTCAACGAACGAAACTTTGTATTCGATGGAAGTCGCACGACATACACCATGGCCGCGATCATGCTAGTGTGAAACTGAATCGAGGCCGCCTGCGTTTCTCGCCGCACGCATACCACTCGAGGCTCATCCCGACTTGGAATCGGCACGCGCTTCGGCTTCCTGCAGCAGCTTGAGCACGGCGTCGCTGCTGTTCGACTTGGCAATCATCGCGGCAGTGCGGCCATCTTCGCTGAGCGTCTTCGGGTCGGCGCCCGACTTCAGCAGCAACGCACCGACGCGAGCGGCATTGTTCGCGGCGACGACCATCAGTGGCGTCACGCCGCCGGCGTTTTTGGCGTTGACGTTCGCACCATGCTTGATCAGCAGCGCGCTCATTTCCTCCGAGCCGCTGGAGGCGGCCAGCATCAGCGGCGTATAGTCACCCTTACCAACCGGGCGATTGACATCGGCGCCGGCAACGATCAGCGCCGCCGCCGCATGCGCCTTGCCATTCTGGGCGGCGATGCCGAGCGGGGTAAGGCCCTCCTCGTCGCCGGTTTCGAGCTTGGCCGCCTTGCTGACGAACAGCTTCACCAGATCGGCATTGTCGGTCCATGCGGCATACATCAGCGGTGTCCAGTGACTGATATCGACGATGTTCACGTCGGCCTTGTGCTGCAGCAGCAGCGGGATCAGGTCGGTAAAGCCGAAGCGCGCTGCGTTGACCAGCGGTGTGTAGCCGTCGCCGAAATGCACGTTGACGTCGGCGCCGTGGGCGAGCAGGTAGCGCACGCGCTCGGCATCGTCGGCCACGATGGCGTTGTTGAGTTCGTCGCCGGGATCGGCACCTTCCGCCAGAGACTGCTTCAGCCGCGCAAGCTCGCTCGCGCGCTGTTTGGTCGATGCGGTTTCCTTCTGCGTCGGGAGTTCCTTGTACGGTCCGTGTGAAGGCAGATCGCCGGAGATGATGCAGTCATTGCATTTCACCAGCGGCACGCCGAAATCGTCGAGCACCTTGCGGATATCGGTCTTGCCGTCGTGCAGGGCCTGTTCCACCGCAGCCTTGATGTCCGGGCGACCGCGAGGCACTGCGAGCGCCATGTCGAATTCGAGCGGCACGCTGTTGTCGATCGTGTTGACCGGCTGGATCGTCAGCGGCGCTTTCTTGATGGTCTTGTAGTAGCCCGCCATCGGCCCCCATGCCGCGGCGATGTCGAGCTTGCCGTCGATGACTTGCTGGACCTGGTATGACGGCTGGTTTTCCTCGACGATGTCGCCGTTGTGGCTCAGGTAGTGAATCACGGTGTTCGCCATGATGCCGTGCTGGGCCAGCGCCTGGCGCACCGCCGAGACCTGGAATACGCCGATGCGCAGGTCCTGCAGGCGCGGATCGTCCAGCGTCTTGAATGTGCCGAAGCCCTTGTCGTTGCGATAGGCGAAGACGAAGGTCGAGCGATACAGCGGCGTCGTGACCGTGGCGCCCTCGGTGTCCGAAGGCATGTCGAGCCAGACGTCGCAGTTGCCGTCGGACAGTGTCGTGCGCATCAGGCCGCGCTCGATCGACGGGCGCCAGTAGTAGGTGATGCTGGCGCCGAGCGTCTTGCCGAGCACTTCGGCGATCTTGTTCTCGAAACCTTCGCCCTTCTGGTTCGACAACGGCATATTGCCGGGATCGG
Source organism: Rudaea sp. (assembly GCA_036496665.1). Taxonomy (GTDB): domain Bacteria; phylum Pseudomonadota; class Gammaproteobacteria; order Xanthomonadales; family Rhodanobacteraceae; genus Rudaea. The sequence goes on from DASXKR010000055.1 coordinate 24,066, forward strand.
CGCAGATCGTCAGCGATTTCAGTTTCAGAGGTTCTGTGGCATCGGCCTGGACGGTCGCGAACGCAACGCCAAGCAGGCCTAGGGCAAACAGGGATTTCATGCTGCAACTCCTCTCGGGGTTATCGCCTGAGACAGCGAGCGAGTAAGAAGATTCAAGCCGCGAGGGTAGAGCGGGGCGCCGCAAAGCAAAAGCAACTTGTCCTCGGGAATCTCTTGGAAAGACGCATTTCTTCAAAAAAACGCCCGGCGTGTTGGCGCCGGGCGTTCGATCACTCTACGAACGGACCGCCGTCATCAACCGCCGATGCGGAAGGTAAACAGCGTGCCGCCCTGCGGGATGTGATTCAGCCCCGCGGCCTTCGTCATTGCCGTTGCGCCAATCGCACCGAACTTGTCGTTCAGGTCGAGGCCGGCGGTGACCGGCAGGCCGATCCAGCCGCCGATTCCCGACAGGATCGACACGTACTGCTTGCCCTTCACCGAATAGGTGATCGGGTTGCCGATGATGCCGGACGACAGCTTACGCGACCACAGCACCTTGCCGGTGTTGCGGTCGACGGCGCGGAAGTCACCGCCCAGCGATCCGTAGAACACCAGGCCGCCGGCGGTCGTGAGCGTGCCGCCCCAGTTGGGATACTGATCAGGAATTTCCCACTCGGTCTTGCCGGTTTCGACGTTGAACTTCTTCAGCTTGCCGGTCACGCCCGGTTTCTCAGGATACATGTACACATTGGCGAACACGTACACCGTGCCCTGCTGCGTGTGTGAACGTTCCTGCGGATTCAACTCCATGCACCAGTTGTTGGTCGGCACATAGAAGTTGGCCGGATCGGCCGGATCGACCGAAGCCGGCTGCTGGTCCTTGCCACCCATTGCGGACGGGCAGGCCTGCACATTCTGCTGCGGCAGCAGCGGCGAATGCTCGGCAACTTTGATCGGGCGACCGGTCTTCATGTCGACCTTTTCGGCCCAGTTCGTGGTCACGTACTTGTGGGCATGCAGCAGCGTGCCGTCGGTGCGATCCACGACATAGGCAAATCCATTGCGGTCGAACTCGACCAGCGCCTTGTGCGCCTTGCCGGCGCTGTCCTTGATGCCGTCGACCAGGATCACCTCGTTGATGCCGTCATAGTCCCACTGGTCGAACGGCGTCTTCTGGTAGACCCACGCCACTTCGCCGGTATCGACGTTGCGCGCGAAGATCGACATCGAGAACTTGTTGTCCCAGCTGCCGTCGTTGCAGGCCTTCTGCGTTATCGGCTTGGCGCCGCAACGGAACGACGGACTCCACAGGCCGGGGTTGCCGGTTCCGTAGTAGACCAGGTGCAGGTCCGGATCGTAGGCATACCAGCCCCACGCTGCGCCACCGCCGCGGGTCCACTCGTCACCCGGGTAGGTCTTGGTGCCGAGCTCGTGACCGGCGGTGCCGTACTCCGGATGCGCCTTGTTGGAATTGGCCGTCAGGCCGATGTCCTTGTCGGTACCGTTGCTGTAGAACTCCCACACCTTCTTGCCGTCGGCCAGCGCGTACGCGGTGACGCGGCCACGGGCCGCGAACTCGTCGCCGCCGAAGCCGATGAACACCTTGTCGTTGACGATGATCGGAGCAGGCGTGATCGTTTCGCCCTTGTCCGGATGGGCGTGCTTGACGACCCACGCTTCTTTTCCAGTCGCCGCGTCGAGTGCGATGACGTAGCCGTCGAGCGTGCCAAACACGAACTTGCCTTCGGCATACGAACCACCACGGTTGACCGTGTCGCAGCACGCGCGCGGCACCGCGGATTCATCGCGGCCGGACGTCTTCATGTAGCTCCACGCCTGCACCGGATGATCCGGATCGGACAAGTCGAGAGCCTGCACGATGTTGCACTTCGACATGTCGGGGCAGCCGCTGATGAAGATCATCATCGGTTTGCCGCCGATATCGTTTATTACCAGCGGCTGGCCCTCATGGCCACGCAAAGCACCGGTCGATTGCGCCCACGACATCTGCATGTCCTTGACGTTGCCGGTATTGATGTCCTTGAGCGCGCTGTATCGGGTCTGATTGAGGTTGCCCGCCGGCGCACCCCACTGGGTCGGATCCTTGAAGCGGGCGAACTGCTCGGCGTCCGTCCCGGCGAATGCCGAAAGCGACGCGAGCAGGGTCGTAACGGCAGCGAGCATCATCAGCAACAGCGAACGCTGCATGCGCCGCGATTGTGTAGTGCACGGTGAATCGTTTGAGCCTTTCATTATTTTCCCTCCGCTGTGTGTTGCTACTGTGTGATATTGGAAGTGCACCCGACGGCTGCGTGGCTCGTGCCGCCATCTTGTTGTTGTCGCGACAAACTTAGCCCTCTACTCGCACAAACACCAGTCAGGAACTGCTCCTGCTGGCCCGAATAAGCAAGGGTGATGCCATCAGGCGCAACACATTGCTGCGCTTGCGCCGGAGGACAGCGCAATCGTTGTAATACATGGCGTCGGGACGTACTGGCAGGAAAAATCGAGTCGGCGCCGATGGCTCCGACTCGGTTGCCCGCCGCGGGCAGGGTGGAACACTGCGCCTCATGCGCAGCAGGGTGTATCGAAACCGGCGCAGCAAATAAATGCCGCCTGAATGAAGCGAGGGGCGGATTTGCCCTGTCGGGCGGGGCCGATGCGCTGCAACGCGCGGGAGACTGGCTCGTGCGGGCTATTTCGGATTACGGATCCACACGCCCCAGGGCAGGCCGCCGACCGCGATCGACTTGATCGTCTTGAACGTCGCGGTATCGATCACGCTGACGCTGTTGGAACGTCCATTGGCGGTATACAGCTTGCTGCCATCCGGCGACAGCGCCATGTTCCAGGCGCGTTTGCCGACAGTCGCGGTGCCGGTGACCTTGCCGCTGGCGACGTCGATCGCCGAGACCGAACCTTCGCCGCCGTTGGCCACGAAGACGCGTTTGCCGTCCCGGCTCGCGATTGCATCGGCCGGGCGCAACCCGGTCGCGATCGAACGGGTCACGGCGCGTTTGGCGAGATCGACGACGTCGACTCCGCCGGACGTTTCCTGCGCGACGTAAGCGATCTGCTTGCCCGGCAGCAGCGCGGCTCCGCGCGGATGTCCGGACGTCGCGATCCTGGCGATCGACTTGCCGGCCTTCAGGTCGATGATGTCGATGTCGTTGGAGTTTTCGTTGGTCGTGATCAGCCAGTGTTCGTCCGGTGTGAATATGCAGTGCTCCGGATTCTTGCCCTGCGTCGGAATCCTGCGCGTGACAGCGGCGCTCGCCACGTCGACCAGCGTGACCTCGTTGTCGTCCTCGACGCACACAGCGATCGTCTTGCCCGATGGCGACAACGACGCACCCTCCGGGCTCTTGCCGACCGCAATGCGCTGCCTGACCTCGCCCGATGCAAGGTCGACTGTGACCAGCGCATTGCCCTCGGCGTCGACCACGAAGGCGGTCTTTTCCGCCGGGTCGGTGACGACGGCCTGGATCTTCTGCCCGATCCTGCCGTGCTCGGGGACGGTGCGCACGACTTCGTCCTTCGCCGTATCGATGATCGACAACGTGCCGTTTTCCTGATTCGCGACATACGCCAGCGCTGCCGCAGCGGCACTGCTGCCCCAGGACGCGGTGAGGACGGCGGCTACGAGTGCGACCGAGCGGTACGACGTTGCGTTCATGCAGGCGACCTCATACAGGAGTTTCAATGCGCGGCTTTGGACAGCGGGCCGGCACAATCGTTCGCGAGCGCGGCAGCCATTCCATCCGGACAGTGTAAGCGTTTCGTCTGCAGCGGTGCCGGCCGCCCTGTCCTGATGCATGAAATTTTCCCGGATGCATGCGCGCCGGTCCGCATGCGATCATCGCTGCCATGCGAACGAGCGTGCACGCAGGCGATCGATGAACCGGCAACGAACCCGCGTCGTGCTGGTCGACGATCATGCGATCGTGCGCTCCGGCTTCCGGCGCCTGCTCGAGGAATTTCCGAACATCGATGTCGTCGCCGAAGCCGAATCCGGCGAGCAGGCCTATCGCTGTTTCCTGGAACACCGGCCCGACGTGCTCGTGCTCGACATCTCGATGCCGGACACCAGCGGTCTGGCGCTGCTGCAGCGCCTGTTCGCGCGGGAACCCGACGCGCGCGTGATCATCTTCAGCATGCACGATGACGCCGGCATGGCCGAACGCGCACTGGATGCCGGTGCGCGCGGCTATGTGACCAAGAGCAGCGCGCCGGAGATTCTGGTCAAGGCCGTTTACGAGGTGGCAGTCGGCAACGTGTTCCTGAGTCCCGACATCGCGCATGCGCTCGCCGTTTCGCGCTACGTCGGCCAGGATGATCCGTTGAAGCTGCTGTCGACGCGCGAATTCGAGATCCTGCGCCAGCTCGTCTCGGGCCGTGCGCCGGCCGATATCGCGCGTGCATTGAACCTCAGCGCCAAGACGGTCGCCAACTACCACACGTCGATCAAGCAGAAGCTCGGTGTCGCAACCGATATCGACCTGATGCGGATCGCGTTGCGCCAGAATCTGGTCTGATCCCGGGCAATGCCATGAACATGTCCCGCTACATCGTCCGGCGCATCATCGCGATCAGCGTCGTGATCCTGCTGGCAGCGCTAAGTCTCGCCTTGTGGCGGGCGCAGTTCGATGTCGCGCGCGAGGAGCGCGGCGCCGCAGACGAAGTGCGCCTGTTCGAGTACCTGTATGCACTCGAGAACGGACCGGTAGCCGATATCGACGTCAACATCGAGTCGCTGCGCCGGATCAATTCGTCGCGCAACCTGCGCCACGTGCGCTTCACGTTGAGTGATGGTGATGGCCGCGTCCTGGTGGCGCCCAGTGCCGACGAAGCGCCGACATTGCTGCAGCGCGCATTTGCCGCTATCGCGCCGGGCATGCCGGCACCGCAGCTCGATGCGACGGCGCCGTGGCTGCTGCAGCGTGACGACGGCCGGCGCTTTCTCGCGTCGTTGTCGCTAAGTCCCGCCAGCGAACAGCTCGAGGCACTCGACAATCTGCTCGGCATGTTGCTCGTGTTGCTCGGCTATGCCGCTGCGATCCTGCTGGCGTTGTACTGGACCTTGCGTCGTGCGCTCGCGCCGATGACGCCGATCCTGGCCGCGATCGATCGATTCCAGTGCAACGATCTTTCCCATCGGCTGCCGGCGCTGCCGTTCGCGGAAACCGATGCGATCGGGCATGCCCTCAATCACATGGCGACGAGCCTGACCACCGCGCAGGAGCAACGGCGTTCGCTGAGCCTGAAGCTCGTGTCCTCGCAGGAAGACGAGCGCACGCGCCTGTCGCGCGAGTTGCATGACGAATTCGGCCAGCGTCTCACCGCGATGCGCGCCGACCTCAGCTGGCTGACGCGCCGGACCGCCGATCAGGCGCCGCTGCAGGAGGTGCTGCAGGGGATGACCGCGCATTGCGAGCGGCTGCAGCAGGACATCCGAGAACTGCTGTCGCGCTTGCGGCCGCTCGAAGCGCGTGCGTCGGGTTTCGCCGCTTCGCTGGAAAAACTGATGGCCGACCTCGTACGCAGCTGGAACGATCGGCTCGGCGAACAGACGCGGTTCACGCTGTACTACGCCGTCGGCGATGCGTCGATCCCGGACGATCTCGCGCTGACCCTCTATCGGATGACGCAGGAAGCGCTGACCAACAGCGTTCGTCACTCGCGCGCGACGTGGGCGCAAGTCGCGCTGGCAACCGACGGAAGCACGCTGTCATGGTCGGTCGAAGACGACGGCACCGGCATAGACGACGTAGGTGGCGGCATTCAGTCCGGCAACGGCCTGGCGGGGATGCGCGAGCGTGCCTGGGCGCTCGGCAGCGACCTGCAGATTGAACCGGCGCGGGCGGTCGTCGAGCGTCCCGGCCTGCGCGTGGCTGCCGCGTTCGTCTTGCTGAAACACTCGGCGTCGACGCTGGCGACCTGATGGCGCGCCATGTCGTTTACGAAGCGCTCGCGGAAAGCGACGGACGACCGAAGCGCGGCGATCCGCAGCGGAACACTCTGGGTCTCCTCTGACACACGCTGTTCACGCGCTCGGGAAATTTTCCCGCATTCGATCGGGATGGCATCCCGGCAGACAGCATGGTGCCGCACATGGCACCGCGATGCGGTAAACAAGCAGGCATCGATGACGCAGAGGAACCAGGCGGAATGCAGCGCAGACGGGGGAAGGCGCAACTCGCCGCGAACATGCTGATGGCGGCCATCGGCCTTGCGTTGCCGACGCGGGCCGCGCGCGCAGTTGATGCGACTGAGCTTGCCGCGCAACCCGATGCGCAGGTCAGCAGCGGTCAGGGCACAGCCGACCTCGAAACGATCCACGTCATCGCCGTGACGCCGCAGCAGGGCGCGGACCTGCCCGAAACGATGATTCCGTACAACGTGCAGTCGACCACCAGCGGCGAACTCGACCGCACGCAGACAAGCAGCATCACCGACTACATGAACCGCAACATGACCGGCGTCACGATCAATTCGGCGACGGCCAATCCGCTGCAGCCGAACCTGCAGTTCCGCGGCTTCACTGCGTCGCCGCTGCTTGGCGGCTCGCAGGGCGTTTCGGTCTATCTCGATGGCGTACGCATCAACGAGGTGTTCGGCGACAGCGTCAACTGGGACCTGATTCCCGAGGAGATGATCTCGACGATGTCGGTGATCTCGGGCGCGAACCCGGTGTTCGGCCTGAACACGCTCGGCGGCGCGATACAGATCAAGAGCAAGGACGGCTTCAGCGATCCGGGACTGCACGCGGAGATTTCCGGCGGCTCGTTCGGCCGCACCGAAAGCACGGTGCAGGGCGGCAACAACAACGGTACCTGGGGCTATTACCTGCTCGCGAATCACTTCGAGGAAACCGGCTGGCGCGACTATTCAAACTCGAATGCGACCGGATTCATGGGTACCCTGAGCTGGCGCGCAGACAACGCGTCGGTCGACCTGCACCTGGCGCATTCGGAAACCAAGTTGAACGGCAACGGTGCCGCGCCGATCGAAGCCCTGGCGATCCGGCCGGAGAGCGTGTTCACCGCGCCGGACCGCACGCAGAACTACTACAGCCTGATCAATCTGCAGGGCAGTTACCGCTTCAGCGCCGACTCGACCCTGTCGGCGACGGTGTTCAAACGCCAGGTCGATACTCGCTCCTACAACGGCGATGCGAGCGATTTCAATCTCTGCGAAGACGATGGCGGATTTCTCTGCGACCGTGATGCGCCGGTCACCGATCAGTTCGGCAAGCGTGCGCCGTCGACCTTCGATGCAATCAACAATATCGGCGTGCGCAAGCAGCTCAGTTACGGCGGGTCGCTGCAGTGGGTCGACAAGACGACGCTGTTCGGGTGGCGCAACCAGTTCGCCGCCGGCTTCGACTACGACCACGGACGGGTCGGCTATACGGCGTTGTTAGAACTGGCCAATCTGATCGTCGATCCGGACCTGCCGCTGAGTTCGATCACCTCGGCGAATTCCGGCGTCTTCGTGCCGGACGATGCGCTGAACGTCTACGCCTACAACGTCAACATCGGCGCCTACGCAACCGACACGATGAGCCTGACCGATCGCCTCGCGCTGACCGCGTCGGCGCGCTACAACCACACGCACTCGGTAATCGAGGATGTCGCCGGCACCAATCCCGACCTCAATGGTGAGCATCGCTTTCGCCGCATCAACCCGGCGCTGGGCATGACCTGGCAATGGACGCCGGCGGTGAACCTGTATGGCGGTTACAGCGAATCGACGCGCGCGCCGACCGCGGTCGAACTGGCCTGTTCGAGCCCCGACGCGCCGTGCAAGCTACCGAACGAGTTCGTCGCCGACCCGCCACTGAAACAGGTCGTCGCAAAAAACTGGGAAGCCGGCCTGCGCGGCAGCTTCGACGGCGGCTGGTTCGGCACGACGCGCTGGAAAGCCGGGCTGTTCCGCACGACCAACGTCGACGACATCGAATTCCAGGCGACCGGCGGCGCACAGTCGAACGAGGGCTTTTTCGCGAACATCGGCGACACGCGACGCCAGGGTCTCGAGGCGTCGCTTTCCGGCAAGGCGTTCGACAATCGCGTCGACTGGTTCGTCAACTGCACGCACCTCGATGCGCGTTATCTGACGCCATTCTCGGAGATCAGTGCCAATCATCCGGATGCCGATCCCGAGACCGGCCTGATCGAAGTCGAAAAAGGCGACCGGCTGCCGGGACTGCCGCAGAACACGGCCAAGCTCGGCGCCGACTATGCCATCACGCGCCAGTTCACGGTCGGTGGTGACATTGTATACAATTCAGCGCAGTATTTGCGCGGCGACGAGGCCAACCTGCTGGCGCCGATCGGCGGATTCGCGCTGGTCAACCTGCGCGCGGTGTATCGCATCGGCGCACACTTCTCGACCTATCTGCGCCTGCAGAACATCTTCGACCGGCGCTACGCCGACTTCGGTGTGATCGGCGACGCCACCGCGGTGCTGCCGCAATTCACCGACCCGCGCCTGCTCAGTCCCGGCGCACCGCGCGCCGCCTGGATCGGCGTCAGCCTGGATCTCTGACGCCGATCGTCCGCATCAGTGGTCAGGCAGCGGTGCCGGGGGCGTCTTCATAATCGGCGTCGCGCGTTGCATCCGGATGCCCGGCCTTGCTCAGCGCCACGGTGATGATCGCCGCGACGATGATGTTCACCGCGAGCGCGATCAGGCCGATGTACACCTTGCCCGTGCCGAAGAAATCCCAGACCGGGACTGGCTTCGGACCCTGCGACCAGCTCAGCCAGGTGCCCAGGCACATGCCGACGAGCCAGCCGGTGATCAATCCGGTCGGATGGAACCAGCGCGTGTACAGGCCGAGGATCACTGCCGGGAAGATCTGCAGGATCCAGATACCGCCGAGCAGTTGCAGGTTGATGGCGAAATCGAGCGGCAGGAATACCACGAAGATCAGCGCGCCGAACTTGACGACCAGCGATGTCACCTTGGCGACGGTCGATTCCTGTGCGGGCGTCATGTTGCCGTTGATATAGGGCCGCCAGATATTGCGCGTGACGGTATTTGCGGCACCGATCGACATGATCGCTGCCGGCACCAGCGCACCGAGCGCGATCGCAGCGCAACAGAATCCGGCAAACCATTCCGGAAAACTCTGCATGATCAGCGCAGGCACGACCGCCGTGCCCTTGGCGGTGACGTGAGCGGCGATTGCCATGTAGCCGAGCATCGCGATCAGTCCAAGTGCAATCGTGTAGACAGGCAGCCAGATCGCATTCTTGCGGATCACGTTCGGGCTCGATGCGGCCAGCGTTCCGGTCGCCGTGTGCGGATACAGGAACAGCGCGAGCGCCGAACCGAGCGCAAGGCTGGCGAACGCTGTGACCTGCGATGGCTGCAGCACGATGCCGCTTGGCGGTGTCGGCGGTTTCGCCTGAAACGCCTTGTCGGCAGCATCGAACATGGCGGCATAGCCGCCCAGTTGCGCCGGGATGATGATGATCGCGGCGAGCACGAAGACGTAGATCATGATGTCCTTGACGAAGGCAATGATCGCCGGCGCACGCAGGCCGCTGGTATACGTGTACAGCGCTAGGATGACGAAGGCGACCACCAGGGCGATCTCCCCGCCTTGCTTGACGCTGCCGAAGCCCATGCCCTCGAACACGACCTGCATGCCGACGAGCTGCAGCGCGATATACGGCATCGTAGCCAGCACCCCGGTGAGCGCGACCGCCAGTGCAAGCCAGCGGCTGCCATGGCGTCCTTCGACGAAATCGGCGGTAGTCACGTAGTTGTGCTTGTGACAGACGTTCCACAGCCGCGGCATGATGGCGAAAACCAGCGGATAGACGATGATCGTGTAGGGCAGCGCAAAAAATCCGTACGCTCCGATCGCGAACACCAGTGCCGGAACCGCAACGACGGTATAGGCCGTATAGACATCGCCGCCAAGCAGGAACCAGGTGATCCAGCTGCCGAACCGGCGACCGCCGAGGCCCCATTCGTGCAGCTGCGACAGATCCGCGGCCTTCCAGCGCGAGGCGACGAAACCCAGCACCGTGACGAGCGCAAAAAAGAAGACGAATACGCCCCAGGCTACCCAGTGGACTTCGCCGCTCATGGTTGTTCCCCTTTGTATACGATATACGTCAGCAGCGAAGCGACAGGCACCCAGGCAAACATGTACCAGTAAAAGAACGGGAATCCCCAAAGATACGGTTCACGGAAGTTGTAGAAAGGCAACCACAACAGGCCGATGAATGGAATGAGCAGCAATAGGCGGCGCATGAGCTTTCCCCGGTAGCCAGGATGAGCGAGCGGCCTAGCCTCGGATGCGCGGCGGTTCAGGTCAAGACGCAACCGCACAACACGGCATTAGCCTTTGGTCGTAGATTTGCCCGGCGTGGCGACGTCGCGCTGAGTCAAAGCCATTTCGAGCGGCGCAGCCACCAGAACAGTCCGACGCAGATCGCCACGGTCAACGTGATCAGGGTCGGGTAGGCGTACGGCTTGTCGAGTTCGGGCATGTGGTGGAAATTCATGCCGTACCAGCTGGCGATCAGCGTTGGCGCGGCGAGCAGTGCGGCCCAGCCGGCGAGGCGCTTGACCACCTCGTTCTGGCCGACCGACACCATCGCCAGGTTGACCGACATCGCTGCGGTCAGCAATTCGCCCATGGCATTGGTCGAATCGCTGATGCGCGTGGCATGGTCGAACACGTCGCGCAGATACGGCCGGATCTCCTCGCGGATCAGCCCGCCATGCAGGCGTACCAGCTGGTTGAGGATGTCCTGCAGCGGCGATACCGCCAGGCGCAGCGTTACCAGCTCGCGCTTGAGCAGGTACAGGCGTTCGACCACTTCGCGCTTGAACGTATCCTCGAAGATATCCTGTTCGAGTTCGTGCAGTTCCTGCTTGAAGCTGTCGACGATCGGCGTGAAGTTGTCGACGATGAAGTCGAGCACCGAATACAGCGCGTAGCTGGGTCCAAGCGACAGCAGTTCGCGGTTCTGCTCGCAGCTCTTGCGCGCTGGCGCGTACGACAGCGAAGCGCCGTGACGCACGGTCACCAGGTAATTGCGGCCGACGAACAGGTGCGTTTCGCCGAACACGATCTTGCCGGCGATGACCTGCGCGGTGTGCAGCGCGATGAACAGCGAATCATCGTACAGCTCGACTTTCGGCCGCTGGTGGGCGTTGTGCGCATCCTCGATGGCCAGGTCGTGCAGGCCGAATTCCTCCTGCAGCTTTTCCAGCAGTACTTCGTCGGGTTCGTGCAGGCCGACCCAGACGAAGGCGTCCGGGTCCTGGACGAAATCGCTGATCTCGTCGAGCGTGATGTCGCGCAGCTTGCGCCCGTCCTTGCCATAGGCGATGCAGTTGACCAGCATCGGCTGCTCGGCTTGCGATGGCATCAATTCGTTCATGACACATCGGCGTGCTGCATCGGTCCGGCATGATGCCGGAGCGGCATGCAGCCGCGCAATCATCAGAGGCGCGCGGGACGCCGGCTGGTCGTCAGGGCGATGGCACACGCCAGGTGCAGCGGCAACAGCAGCGCGATCCAGAATCGGTTGTCCTGCGAGAACGCCGGAAACACCTTGACGAAAAATGCCAGGCCGGCGCAGAACGCAATCGTCATCCCGACCCGGAACGCGAACGGCGTCGGGCGCCAGTGCGCGCGAAATGCGCCGAGCCAGCACGGCAGCAACAGCAGGCAGAGTGGGTTGAACAGCAGGATGTTCTCGTTGCGCCAGGCCGAGACGTGATCGGTCAGGATCCACAGTCCGATCAGTACGAGGCCGCCAAGGCCGAGCACTGCGGCGCTGGCCGAAGCGAGCGTTGCAAACAGTGCGCGCGCCCAGCTGTGCCGGCGCAGTCGCACCAGCCCGAGCAGAGCCAGTGCCCCGGCAACGCCGGCCGCCAGCGCGCGCCACAGCCAATTCGGCGCGTAGTCCGGTGGATCGGGCAAACGCGCCGCCGCAAGCCGGCGTTCGCTTGCAACCAGTGGCCGCACAGTGCCGGTTTCGTCCTTGATCCGGATGTCGCGCAGGTGGCCCATCAGCTCCATCGGCACGAAGCTTTCGTCCCAGTAGGTCAGGCGCCGGTCGGCAAAAGGTCCGAGCCCCGCATCCATGGCCAGCATGATCGCCGGGTCCGGCGACATCAGGCGGTCGGCCTCGTCGCGGTAGGTGAAGCCGCGCGACGGCGCGATCGTCTGCGCCCTGATCGCGCCGCCCAGCGCTGTGTCAAGCACGTCGCGCACGCGAGTCGAGCAGTTGGCGCGGAAGTAGTCGTAGCGGTACTGGGCATTCTCGGGCCGGACGTTCCATGCGAGGAATCCGGCCAGGCTGGCGCGCTGCGCCGGCGAGAGATGCAGCTGCTGCTCGACGATCCAGCGGCCTTCGGCGATGTACATGGGCAGCTCGTCGGCCGGATCACCGGCGGCAATACGGTAGGTCATCAAGCCGCGCGCGAAGTTCAGAAAGAAATTCTTCTGGCCGAAATCGAAGATTCCATAGTTGTACAAGGTCGCTGCACCGCTGCTGCGGTCGCGAATTTCGATCGCGTTGTGACCGAAGCGCTCCCAGACTTCCTCGCCGGGACCGAAGGTCAGCAGGGAGACGTCGAGATTGGCGCCGGGCGTATCAGGTGAAGTCTCAAGCGTGGGCTGCTGCGCACCAACTTCGCCTACGAACAAGACGGCAAGCAAAACAAGGAGCGCGCGCGGAACGTACCTGAGTCTTCTCCCCCAAGCGCGCTTGGGGGGGAAGGTTGAGTGAGAGGGCAGCGGCACGCAATTCCACAGCCTTGAGGAAGCGCGCTGCCTCGTCTCCTCACCCCAACCCTCTCCCCCAATGAAGCAACCATTGGTGGAGAGGGTGTTGTGAAGCTCAGGCGTCATGCACGCGTACCGCAAATTGCAGCACGCGGCGATCGTCGGCGCGGGTCACGCGAAAGTAAAAGCCACCGACGACGATATCCTCGCCGGATTCCGGCAGGTGGCCCAGTTCGGAGGTGACCATGCCGCCGATCGTGTCGAACTCGTCGTCGGCGAACTCGCTGCCGAGGCGCGCGTTGAAATCGGCGATCGGAGTCAGTGCGTTGACCAGGAAAGCGCCGTCGGGTTGTGCCTGGATCAGCTTCTTGCGCGCCGGATCTTCCTCGTCGTGTTCGTCGTCGATTTCGCCGACGATTTCCTCGAGCACGTCTTCAATCGTGATCAGCCCGCTGATGCCGCCGTACTCATCGACGACGATTGCCATATGGTTGCGCGACAGGCGGAACTCCTTGAGCAGGATGTTCAGCTTCTTCGATTCCGGGATCATGACCGTCGGCCGCAGCAGCGCGCGGATGTTGCACGGTGAGGCGTCGACGAAACACTTGAGCAGATCCTTGGCCAGCAGGATGCCGAGGATCTCGTCGGGGTCGTCGCCGTGGACCGGGTAGCGCGAGTGGCCCGATTCGATGACGCGCCTGACGATTTCCGCGACCGGCGCGGCGACCGGCAACGAAACCACATGAGTGCGCGCGATCATCACGTCACGCACACGCAAGTCGGCGACTTCGATCGCGCCTTCGACCATCGACAGGGTGTCGTTCGATAACAGGCCGTTGGCCTGCGCGGTGCGCAGCTCATCGAGCAGTTCGTCGATGTTGCGCGGCTCGCCGGAAACCAGATGGCTTATCCGCTCCAGCCATGAGCGTGACGGCTGGATACTAGGGGGGTCCTCGTTCATTTCCGTTAAAGCAAGGCCCGCAGGCGGGCGAGCAGCCAATTGTAGCCGAATTTTCACTGTCGATTAATAAAACTTTATAATTCAATCAATTGAGGCAAAATCCGCCTCAGGCGTAGGGATCGGGAATGTTCAGGCAGGCCAGGATGCGCCGCTCCATGTCTTCCATCTGCGCCGCATCGGCAGCGGATTCATGATCGAAACCGAGCAGATGCAGCACGCCGTGCACAGTCAGATGGGCGTAGTGATGACGCAGCGGCTTGCCCTGTTCGGCTGCCTCGCGCACCACGACGGATGCACAGATCGCCAGATCGCCGAGCAACAACGATCGTTCGCGCGGCAGCGGTTCGTAGGCAAAACTCAGGACATTGGTCGCATAGTCCTTGCCGCAGTAGCGACGGTTCAGCTCGCGGCCTTCGCTTTCGCCGAACAGTGCGATGTTGACCTGGCGGCGACTCTGATGGCGACCGCGCAGTGCCGTCCGCACCCAGCGCTCGAACGAGGAGGTCGCCGGAACACCTTTTCTGCCGATCCGGTTCTGCACGAAGACCCTCGATCCAGTGCGCGTCCTCATTGCTTCGGCTACGCCTGGCGGCCGCCGGTTTCGGACTTCCGACCCGGACCGGCTTGCTGTGGTGAGCCGGCTTCTTCGCCAGGTCCGGCGTCGCGCTTTTCGTAGGCGCGCACGATGCGCTGGACCAGCGGATGGCGCACGACGTCGCGGGCGGTGAAGAACGTGAAGCTGATGCCGTCGACGTCGTGCAGCACCTCGGTCGCATCGCGCAGGCCCGACTTCACATGGCGCGGCAGGTCGATCTGGGTGACGTCGCCGGTAACGACGGCGACCGAGCCGAATCCGATGCGCGTCAGGAACATCTTCATCTGTTCGGTCGTGGTGTTCTGCGCCTCGTCGAGGATCACGAACGAGTCGTTCAACGTGCGCCCGCGCATGTAGGCGAGCGGCGCGATCTCGATGACGTTGCGCTCGATCAGGCGCGTGACTTTGTCGATGCCGAGCATTTCGTACAACGCGTCGTACAGCGGGCGCAGGTACGGGTCGACCTTTTGCGTCAGGTCGCCCGGCAGGAAGCCGAGTTTTTCGCCGGCTTCGACGGCCGGCCGCACCAGGATCAGCCGCTGCACACGATTGTCGTTGAGCGCGTCGACCGCCATTGCCACGGCGAGATAGGTCTTGCCGGTTCCGGCCGGACCGATGCCGAAGTTGATGTCGTGCGTAACGATCGCGTGCAGGTAGCGCGTCTGATTCGCACCGCGTCCGCGCACCGTGCCGCGCTTGACCTTGACCGTGACGTCCTGCGCGCCCTCGACGGCCTTGGCGTCCAGCGCATCGATGCCGGATTCGGACAGACGCAGGTTGATCTGCGCGCCGTTGAGCGTCTCCGTCGCGGTCGCGTCATAGAGCTCGTGCAGGGCACGCTCGGCCAGCCTGACCGAATGTTCGGCGCCGCTGATGCGAAACACATTCCCACGATTGGCGATTTCAACGCCGAGGCGCAGCTCGATCTGGCGCAGGTGTTCGTCGAACGGCCCGGACAGGTTGGCCAGGCGCTCGCTGTTGTTCGGCTCCAGCGCGAAATCGCGTTGGCTGATCGCTGCAGCCATCAGGCAGTTGCTGCAACCAGTGGAAGCGCCGCGCTGTCGGTAGCGAGGCGGCCCCGCAGCGAGTTGCTCATCGCCTGCGTGATCTGCACGTCGACGAATTGACCAACCAAAGACGGACCGATCGGAGACGGACCGATCAGATCAGCGGGCACGGCGAAGTTGACGAAGCGCATGTTGTCGGTGCGGCCGGTCAGCTCGGCCGGATCGCGCTTGCTCGGGCCCTGCACCAGCACGTTCTGCACACTGCCGACCATGGCGTCGGCGATTCTTTTTGCATTGGCGTTGATGGCGGTCTGCAGGCGCGCCAGACGTTCGTGCTTGACCGCATCGGACGTCTCGTCGGCCAGATTCGCGGCCGGCGTTCCGGGGCGGCGCGAGTAGATGAACGAGAAGCTCTGGTCGAAGCCGACGTCGTCGATCAGCTTCATGGTCTGCTCGAACTCGGCGTCGGTCTCGCCGGGAAAACCGACGATGAAATCGGAAGAAATCGAAATATCCGGCCGCACCTTGCGCAGCTTGCGGATCTTCTGCTTGTACTCCAGCGCCGTGTAGCCGCGCTTCATCGCGCCGAGCACGCGATCCGACCCGGCCTGCACCGGCAGGTGCAGGTAGTTGGCGAGCTTCGGCACGCTGGCATAGGCCTCGATCAGCGAATCGGAGAACTCGAGAGGATGCGAGGTCGTGAAGCGGATGCGGCCGACGCCGTCGAAGCCGGCGATCGCGTGGATCAATACGGCGAGGTCCGCCACGCTGCCGTCGTGCATGACGCCGCGATACGCATTGACGTTCTGTCCGAGCAGATGGATTTCGCGCACGCCCTGTTCGGCCAGAGCGGCGACTTCGGCAATCACGTCGTCGAACGGCCGGCTGATTTCTTCGCCGCGCGTGTACGGCACGACACAATACGAGCAGTATTTCGAGCAGCCTTCCATGATCGAGACATAGGCGGCGACACCCTCTCTGCGCGGTTCTGGCAGGTGGTCGAACTTCTCGATTTCAGGGAACGAGATGTCCACCTGCGGGCGCTGGGTGGCGTGGCGGGCATCGATCATCTGCGGCAGGCGATGCAAAGTCTGCGGCCCGAACACGAGGTCGACGTACGGCGCGCGCTTGACGATCGCTTCACCTTCCTGGCTGGCGACACAGCCGCCGACGCCGATGACCAGTTGTGGATTCTTCTTCTTCAGCAGCTTCCAGCGGCCGAGCTGGGAGAAGACTTTTTCCTGCGCCTTCTCGCGGATCGAGCAGGTGTTGACCAGAATGACGTCGGCCTGCGCTTCGTCGCTAGTCAGTTCGAGGCCGTGCGATGCCTTCAGCACGTCGGCCATCTTGGCCGAGTCGTACTCGTTCATCTGGCAGCCGTGGGTTTTGATGAAAAGCTTGCCGGCCATACTGCAGTCAGACGCTTGAAGAGAACTAATCATTGTACGTCCATGTCCTAATGCCGGCTAGTTTGCACGCTACCGGCGGCGGCAGTGGAAGCAGGGGCTGACCTTGCTCGCGTTTTTCAGCCATATGGCGCCCGAGTGCGCGCAAGGCACTTGGCAAATCCTGATTATTGTCAGAAACTTAGAAAAGGGGCTGCCCCGGAAACATGAAATCGAACCACTTGCGATGGCTGATTCTCGGCAACGCTGCCCTGTGCGGCGCGCTGGCGTGCGCCCTGATGGTGCCGGTTTCCGCGATCGCCGGAGCGGTTTACCGATGCAGCGGCCCTGACGGGCAGCTGACATTCACCAACACGCCGGGCAGCGGCGGAAGCTGCCGGAAGGTCGCTGACTACGCCGATACTCCAGCGGCCAAGGCGTCGCCTGCGGTACCGGTCGCCAAGCACGCCGAATACCGTTCCGAGCCGGCAACCCCGGAAAGTGCCAATGCGCCCGCGTCTGACGTGGATGCAACGCAGCAGACGCCGGCGACGAAAGATGTCGAGATCCGACGCGGCGCC
Organism: Rudaea sp.; assembly: GCA_036496665.1. Classification (GTDB taxonomy): domain Bacteria; phylum Pseudomonadota; class Gammaproteobacteria; order Xanthomonadales; family Rhodanobacteraceae; genus Rudaea. The sequence goes on from DASXKR010000055.1 coordinate 41,340, forward strand.
GTCTACAAGATCGTGCGCGCCAACGGTGTCACCGAATACACCAACACCCGGCCTAGTCGCGGTGGCTACCAGTTGCTGTTCACCTATATCAGCACGTGCTACGCCTGCAATATCCATTCGAACGTCAACTGGAGTTCCACGGCACTCAACCTCAGCGCCTATCGCGCCGAGGTTGCGGCGGCGGCGGCGGAGTTCGGTGTCGACGCGTCATTGCTGCGCGCGGTGATCCACGCCGAGTCCGCCTTCAATCCGAATGCGATCTCGAACAAGGGTGCCGAGGGTCTCATGCAGCTGATTCCGGAAACGGCATCGGATATGGGTGTCAACAATCCGTTCGATGTGTCGCAGAACATCCGCGGCGGCGCGCAGTATCTGGCCGGCCTGCTCAAGGAGTTCAAAGGCGATGAGCGCATGGCGACGGCGGCCTACAATGCCGGGCCGCAGAACGTGCTCAAGTACAACGGCGTGCCGCCGTTCGACGAGACGCGCGTCTATGTCGATCGCGTGGCCACGCTGCGCCAACGCTACCACTCGGCCGAGTAGCGCTGCCCGTCGGCGTCAGCCGGTCGGTTGCCGCAGCGGCGGTCTTTCCTGCAGTGTGACGTCGAGGGCGAACGCCTTGCCGTCGCGCGTACCGGACAGACTTGCCTTCGTGCCGGGAGTCAGGCCCGCTTCGCGGTTGCGTAGTTCGAGCTGATTGGTGATCGCCTCGCCGTTGAGTTGCAGCAGCACGTCGCCGGCAAGCAGTCCGGCCTGCGCAGCCGGACTGTTGTCGTAGACCCCCAGAACGATCACGCCGTGTCCCGGACCCGGCGCCTGCTGCGCGGGCAGGTCACGGTACTCGGCACCGATCCAGCCGCGGATCACCTTGCCCTGCGCAATGATCTGGTCGAGCACGTGCTTGGCCGTGGCGGCCGGAATCGCAAAACCGATACCCTCGGCCATCTGGTCGCGTTTGAACGCGGTGTTGATTCCGACCAGATCGCCATAGGCGTTGATCAGCGCGCCGCCGGAATTGCCCTCGTTGATCGCCGCATCGGTCTGGATGAAGTCCTCGTAGGTCGACAGATTCAACTGGCGGCCGAGTCCGCTGACGATGCCCATGGTCACGGTATTGCCATGGCCGAACGGATTGCCGATCGCCAGAACCACGTCGCCGACACGCGATGGGCTCTGCGCCAGCGTCATGTTGACCAGGTTGCCGACGTCGAGCTTGAGCACCGCCAGGTCGGTCTCGGCATCGACACCGACGCGAGTCGCCTTGGCGACGCGGCCGTCGTTCAATGTCGCTTCGATATCTTCAGCGCCCTCGATGACATGGTTGTTGGTGATCACGTAGCCGTCGGCGCGAACGATGACGCCGGAGCCGAGGCTGCGCTCGCCGCGCTGCGTCGGTCCGGCGTCGATCACGCCGAATACGCGGCGCATGAACGGGTCGTTCGGCACCAGCACGCGTCGCCCGGGCACGATCTTGTTTGCAAAGATGCTGACGACACCCGGCGCGGCGCGGGCGACCGAATTGGCGTACGACGCGACGAAGGTTCCGCCCGGTTGCCCTTCTTCGGGCGGCGAAGCCGGTGGCCTGGTGTTCTGCTCTGTGCCGATCGCAATCGCGCTGTGGGGATCGGGCGCCATCTCCGGCGGCGCCGGGCTGGTGCTGTGTTCGACCTTCGGCCCGGAAAACGCCGAGCGCACGCGATCGCGCCATGTCGGTGCGATGGTGCCGACGACAAATGCCAGTGCGAGACCGAGAACGACGCACTTGGCGACAAAAATCAGCGTGTTATAGGTATTTCTCATCGGGGAAGCTCTGAACAAGTCTGCATGGGCGACATCACCCCGGCATTTGAAATCAATTCGTCGGGGCCGATCTGTGTGCGCGCAGCTCCGCGTTGAGCCGGCTCGACAGACGGCCAGTCTGCCTTCGCCGTCGCGCCTTTATCTGCACACAGACAGATCGGTGACGCCTGTGCAGACTTGTTCAGAACTGCCCTGACCAGCCTGAGTGACCGCAGTTCGGCCGGATGCAGTGCGCCAGTGTGCGGCGTCGATTGCAGCGATTTCATTGTCTGTGGCCGACCGCTTGGTTAAACTAACATGATTTTTGGGGCAGGCATCGTTGCCGGGAGGATCGTATCGGTCGATTCCGGTCGCTGAAGCCCAGTCCGACTCCGCGCCCACGTCCGGTCGCGGTAACGGCCTTGCATATTTTGTACTTTCGGAGTGCCGGATGGCGAATGAAGGCGTGAACCAGGGACGTCGCCGCTTCCTCACTGCGACGACGGCTGTCGTCGGCGGTGTGGGAGCGATTACAGCGGCGATTCCCTTCATCAAGTCGTGGCAGCCCAGCGCGCGCGCGCGCAACGCCGGGGCGCCGGTCCTCGCCGATATCGGCAAGGTCGAGCCCGGCCAGCGGCTGACAATCGCCTGGCGCGGCCAGCCGGTCTGGATCATCAACCGCACACCCGCCCTGCTCGCGACGCTGCCCGAGGTCGACTCGCGGCTCAAGGATCCGCAGTGCAAGGTCGACCAGCAACCCAAGTTCGCCGCCAACGAAACGCGTTCGTACAAGGACAAGCCGCAGTGGTTCGTAGTGATCGGCATCTGCACGCATCTGGGCTGCTCGCCTGACTTCGTGCCGGAGATCAAACCGGAGCCGTTCGATCCGGAATGGAAGGGCGGCTTCTTCTGTCCGTGCCACAAGTCGCGCTACGACATTGCCGGGCGCGTGTTCCAGGGTGTACCGGCTCCGGCCAACCTGGTCGTACCGCCGTACAAGTTCGTTGACGACAAGCACATCATGATTGGCGTCGGTCCAGAGGGAGCAGCCTGATGGCCAACGTATTCTCCAACGTCGCGAACTGGGTCAACGAGCGCGCACCGAACATGATGCCGACGTATCGCAAGCACATGACGGAGTACTACGCGCCGAAGAACTTCAACTTGTGGTACTACTTCGGTTCGCTCGCGATCGTCGTGCTGGTCAACCAGATCCTGACCGGCATCTTCCTGACGATGTTCTACAAGCCAGGCGCCGCGACTGCGTTCGACTCGGTCGAATACATCATGCGCGACGTCGAGTGGGGCTGGCTGATCCGCTACATGCACTCGACCGGCGCATCGATGTTCTTCATCGTCGTGTTCATGCACATGTTCCGCGGTCTGATGTACGGCTCTTACAAGAAGCCGCGCGAGCTGGTCTGGCTGCTCGGCATGCTGATCTTCCTGACACTGATGGCCGAAGCGTTCATGGGCTACGTGCTGCCGTGGGGCAACATGTCGTTCTGGGGCGCCAAGGTGATCATCTCGCTGTTCGGCGCGATCCCGTACGTCGGCGACACGCTGGTGCAGTGGATCATGGGCGACTACAACCCGGCCGACGCGACCCTGAACCGCTTCTTCGCGCTGCACGTGATCGCGCTGCCGCTGGTGCTGCTGCTGCTGGTCGTGCTGCACATCGCGGCATTGCACGAGGTCGGCTCGAACAATCCTGACGGCGTCGAGATCAAGAAGAAGAAGGATCCGGTCACGCACATACCGCTCGACGGCATCGCGTTCCATCCGTACTACACGGTCAAGGATTTGTTCGGCGTCGCCTTCTTCCTGATCATCTGCGCGTTCATCATCTTCTTCCAGCCGACCGTCGGCGGCTGGTTCCTGGAGAACGACAATTTCATTCCGGCGAACAATCTGGTAACGCCGGCCGAGATCAAGCCGGTTTGGTATTTCACCCCGTACTACGCGATTCTGCGCGTGATTCCGAGCAAGGGCCTCGGCGTGCTGCTGCTGCTTCTCGCGGTGATCGCTCCGTTTCTCATCCCATGGCTGGATCGCGGTGCAGTCAAGTCGATTCGCTATCGCGGCCGCGGCTTCAAGATTGCGCTGGCCATCTTCGTTGTCGCGTTCTTCTTCCTCGGCACGATCGGCGCCGGCAAGACAACCGAGTGGATTCCGGAGCTGTTCGGCGCGAACGCCGACCTGACGACGATCGAGAACTGGTTCGGGCGGACCATGGCTGGAATTTATTTCGGATTCTTCATTTTCCTGTGGGTCTACACCTACTTTGGCTACGAAAAGACCAAACCGGTACCGGAGCGGGTGACCACCCATGCATGAGTCGAAGCAGGTCAACCCAACCATGACGCAAGGCGTCATTGCAGGCACGAAGATCGCGTTGCTGGCGTTGGCCGCAATGTTGCTCGCGGCAACCGGCGCAGATGCCGCCGAAGGCGCAGGCGAAATGGCGTCCGCACAGGTAAACGTATCGAACCTGCCTTCGGTGCAGCGAGGCGCACGTCTGTACTTCAACTACTGCTCGGGCTGCCACTCGATCAAGTACATGAGCTATGCGCGGCTGGCCGACGACTTCAAGCTGAGTGCGGATGATGTGCTGAAGAGTTTCGCCTTCACCGGCGCGAAGATCGGCGATCAGGTCGTCTCGAACATGCCGGCTGGACATGCACAGGACTGGTTCGGCAAGGCACCGCCCGACCTTTCCCTCGAAGCGCGCGCCAAGGGGCCGGACTGGATCTACAACTACCTGAAGTCCTTCTACACCGATCCGTCGAGCACGGTCGGCTGGAACAATAGCGTGTTCCCGAATGCATCGATGCCGAATCCGCTGTGGGAACTGCAAGGCGTGCAGATAGCCCGGCGGACTGCGGCAAAGCCGGGCGAGGAAGCGGCGATCGAGAAACTCGATCTGGTGCAGAAGGGCAGGCAGACACCGGCGGAGTTCGATGAAACGGCGCGCGACCTGACCACTTTCCTGACCTACGTCGGCGAACCGGCCGCGCTGCAGCGTGGATCGATCGGCGTCTGGGTGATCCTGTTCCTCGCAGGCTTCACGTTCCTTGCGTGGCTGCTCAAGCACGAGTACTGGAAGGACGTGCATTAGGTGTTGCGATCATCAGGTGTTGCGATCATCCCTCATCGCAGAGAATCAAGAACCGGCCGTCCTTGGCCCAACTTTTGGAAAGGGCATCGACAAGATCACGACTGGCCATTCACTAATGCCCGCGTTCTGCTGACGGCTGCAGCCCGTAGGTGATCGTCCAATTCGGCTCGGGTCGCGCAACGCCAGACTCGAACACGGGTGCGCGCTGCCGCTTGATCGCAGGCGTCCTGCGTGGATTCGACATCGCCGGGCCGTTGCCGTTCACGCGGTTCGCGCGAAGCGGTCCATTGCGCGCCGCGCGGGTCGAAACGAGTCGCCGACGGGCTATGCGCTGGCCCGCCGCAGGTGTACATTGATCGCATCGCGGACGGGGGAGATGAGATGCCGTCTGCCTGTTTCCTGCGTGGGGGCGTGAGGAATTGCCAATGGCTCTGACCCAACGATCGCGCACGGTACTCACCCTCTACTCCTCGCGCGACAGCGTGCAGTGCCATCGAACACGCCTGGTCCTTGCCGCCAAGGGTGTCGTTTACGATCTGGTACCGGTCAATCCCGACTCGCCGCCGGAAGACCTGCTCGACCTCAATCCCTACAACTCGGTGCCGACACTGGTCGATCGCGACCTCGTGCTGTACGACACCAGCGTGATCTGCGAGTACCTCGACGAGCGTTATCCGCATCCGCCGTTGATGCCGGTCGATCCGCTGTCGCGTGCGCGTCTGCGCCTGGCGATTGTCCGCATCGAACGCGACTGGCTGCCGTTCGTCGATCAGATCGAAGCCGGCGGCCGACCCGCGGAGGCAGCACGCAAGCGCCTGCGCGACGCGCTGCTGGCGAGCATCCCGCTGTTCAAGGCGGCGAAGTTTTTCCTGAATCCGGAACTGAGTCTGGCCGATTGCGCGCTCGCGCCGTTGATCTGGCGACTGCCGAGCATGGACATCGCGCTGCCGCGCGAAGCGCATGTCATCAGCGAGTACGGCGACCGGATCTTCCGCAATCCCGGATTCACGCGCAGCCTGACGCCGGAAGAAAAGGCGCTGCGGCCCTGACCGGTTGGTTTTTCCTGTCCATGTGTTTGCCGACCGGGGGGCCTTTCGCGGCCAGGCCATGACCACGATCGTTATGAGTTCCAATCGCCCCTATCTGTTGCGGGCGATGTACGAATGGATTGCCGACAACGGGATGACGCCGTACATCCTCGTCGATGCCGCGGCCAACGGCGTCAGCGTCCCGAAGAGCGCGATCAAGGATGGGCGTATCGTGTTGAATATCGCCGCGCGTGCGGTCGCCCAGCTCGAGCTCGGCAAGGAGCATGTCAGCTTCATGGCGCGGTTTTCCGGCATCAGCCAGGTCGTCGAGGTGCCGATGGGAGCGGTGCTGGCGATTTATGCACAGGAAAACGGCCAGGGCATGATGTTCCCGGCCGAAGGCCAGACGCCGCCGCCGTCCACGCCGGACGCTGTTGCCAGGAAGGGGCCGCACCTGCGCGTGGTGAAATGAAAACCGACTTCAGTGCCGCGTGGCGTCCGGTGGCAAAGGCAGCATGACCACGTTCGATGCGGTTGCGTTGAACGCCACTTCGGGAACCGCCAGGTTGTGCACCAGCAGGCTGCCGTCGAGAATGCTCAGTGATCCGCGATGGCGGTCCTTGCCATCGATGCTGAATTCGAAGGCGTAGTCGCGGCGCAGCAGCAGTCCGCGCGCCGGAACGCGCACCAGCTTGAGACGTTGCAGCGCGACTGTCTGATCGAGCAGCTGCACGTGTGTCTGGCTGCACAGGTCGCGACTGAAAATGCGCGCGAGTTCGCGAGCGCGCAAGGCGTTTTGCCCGACATAGAATCCGGCGAGGACAAGAAGCAGCGGCAACAATGATTCGATCATGAACGGATGTTCCGGTCCGGTTCCCACGCGCGCCCGACGGCAAACCATTGCCATCGGCGCGAATTCGCTAATATAGTCGGAACTGTTGCCAATTTGAGCTTCGGGGGCGGGTGGCCGTGGTCGAAATTCCCGGCTATATCATCAAGCGCGATATCAGCGTTGGCCCGACCGCGAGCATTTTGCTGGCCGACCAGAGCTCGCTCGATCGCGAAGTCGCGCTGAAAATCATGGCTGCGCCGCTGCTCGCGGACAAGGCATGCACGCAGCGTTTCATGCAGATCGCGCGTACCCTCGCGTCATTCGCGCATCCGAACATCGTCGCGGTCTACGATGTCGGCACGACGGCCGAACAGGCGCCGTATTACTCGATGCAGTATCTTTCGGGCGGCGATTTCATGGAGCGCGCGACGCCCGGCATGAGCGAGCCGGATCTGACCGAGACGCTGGCCAGCATCGCGCGCGCGGTCGGCTACATCCACCAGCGCGGCTTGATCCATCGCGCGATCACGCCACACAACGTGCTTTACGACGCCTACAACACGCCGGTGCTGATCGACTTCGGTGTCGCCCCGACGGCGGCTCAGAACGGTTATGTAACCAGCACGGTCTTTGCCGGCGACGTTGGCCGCTACATGAGTCCGGAACAGGCGCGCGGCGGCGAGCAGAACGAACGTTCCGACATATACAGCCTCGGGGCGTTGACCTTCTTCGGGTTGACCGGAAGGCCGCCGTACGACGGCGTTGACGGATTCGCGATCGCCTACGCACACGTGTTCGAGCCGATCCCGCGATTGCCCGCTGCGACCGCGCACTGGCAGCCGCTGATCGACTGCGCGCTGGCGAAGGAGCCGAAGGACCGCTACGCCAGCATCGAGGAATTTCTCGACGCCCTGACCAATGTCGGTCTGGAACGCGACGCGGTCCTGAGCGTCGCGCCCGCCGTGGCGTCGGCGCCGCCGCCGCCACTGGCCCCGGCGGCCGCACCGATCAAGACGGCGATTGAAGCGTTGCCTGCCGTGGCAAAAACGGCGATGGTTCCGGCCGAGCGCGAGCCGGTCGCGACTGCCGCGCCGGCCAAGGCGCCACGAGCGGACACGGCCGCATCGGCGCCACCGGTCATGCGCTCCGGCCTCGCACGCTGGTGGCCGATGGCAGTGGCGGCGTCTGGTCTGATACTGATCGCTATCGCGCTGCTGTTGCCGAAGGGTACGCCGCCGCCCGCAGACAGTGCGGCGCCCGCGTTGGCGGCCGATTCGGAGAAATCGGCATCGCCGCCGCAGGCCACGGACGCAACGCTGGCCGCTGTGGTTCCACCGGCTGCGGTCGAGCCGGACCATCCGCTCGCTTCTCCGGCACAGTCGGCGGAGGCCGGCATGGCGACGGCCGCGAGTCAGCCGCCCGCACCGGACAACGGCGCAACCCTGCTCGATGCCGCCGAGGCGCAGGCCGAATTCGACGTTGCCGATCCGGCCAAGGCGCCGACCGTCGTCGATCCGCTCAACGAATCGATCCGGCTCGGGCGCATCGATCTTGCCGGACAGCGCCTGATCACGCCGCCGGGCAAGAACGCGCTCGAGCGTTTTCAGTTCGCACTCAATCTGGATCCGCGCAGTCGCGGCGCGAAACAGGGCATTGTGGAAATTGCCAAGAAGTATATCTCTCTCGCCGACAAGACGGTTGGCGACAAGTCGCCCGGCAGCGCAGCACTGGCGGCGTATTCGGAGCAACTCGATCACGCCGCGGACGTGGCCGCACTGGTACCGGAAGGCGCCGACGTGCTCAAGGATGTCGCCGCGCGCCGGCGCCGTGCGGTCGAACCGGTGCTCGCGCAAGCCAGGGCCGCAGCGGACAAATGGGACAAGGCCGGAGCGAGGGCCGGGTACGAGCAGGCGCTGAAAATCGACCCGGACAACGCCGCAGCGCGCGATGGCCTCAAGTTCGTTGCGACGATCGGCGGGGCAGGCTTTGTCTTCCGCGACAAGCTGGGTGACGGGACCGCCGCGTTGCCCCTGGTCGTGATGCCAGGCGCGGCGATCGCCTTGTCGCGGCATCCGGTGACGCGCGGCGAATTCCGCCGCTTCTGGAACAGTGCCGGGCGCGCCGAATTTGCCGGCAAGGACCTGTCGTGTCGGGATCGCGAGTCGATCTTCCGCTCGTCGAAGAAGCGTGGCTGGGAAAACCCGGACATCGCACAGGACGACAATCATCCGGTCGTGTGCGTGGGCTGGGCCGAGGCCGCGGCCTTCGCGCAGTGGCTCGGCAAGCAGACCGGCAAGCGTTACCGGCTGCCAAGCGTCGCCGAATTCGACCAGGTTGCCGGGCGTGCGCCACGTGGCGACTGCGGCAGCGCGAATCTTGCCGATGCAGCGTTCAACAAGCAGTTCGAGAGCCGCGACGGTTCCGCCTGCGATGATGGCTTCGCCGCGACGGCGCCGGTTGAGCACTTCGCGCCGATCGAGGGCATCTACGACATCGACGGCAATGTGCGCGAATGGGTAGCAGCGTGCGGCAACGGCGCGGCCGCGGCGCCCGGGAGCACGTGCCGCGATTTTCGCGTCAAGGGTCGCGGCTGGCTTTCCCGTGCGGACAAGGAGAGCGCGACCGCCAGCGACAGCTACGCCGCCGATGTCGGCCTGAACAGTCTGGGCTTCCGTGTCGTGCGCGACATTTCCAACTGATGCCGGGCAGGATCCTGCAATGAAGCTGCTGTTCCCGAACGACGAGCATGCACCGGTGGCGCTGGTCGACGGGACCACACTGGTCGGTAGCGATGCGGCCTGTGGGATCCGGCTGGCGTTGCCCGGAATCGTGTCGCGTCACTGTGAGCTCGTCGCCGACGGCGGCCACATCCTGGTACGGCCGTTGACCGATTCGGCTGCAACGGTGCTCAACGGCAGGCAGATTGTCGGCGAAGCCACGGTCAAGCCGGGTGACTTGTTGTTGTTCGGCCGGATCGGCTGTCGCGTCGTTTCCACCGGCGTTGCCGCACCGCGAGTGGCACCGCCCGCTGCGGTCAACGAGGCAGGCGACGACATGGGCCACACGCGTGTGCGCATGGCGCTGCCAAAGTATTTGCTGCGCGGCGTATCCGGACCAACCTTCGGCAAGATCTACGCGGTCGTGGGCACGATCGCCGTGGGTCGCAACAGCGATAGCGACATCTGCATTCCGATCGACGAGATTTCACGCCAGCACGCCCGGCTGAAAAATGCGCCGAGTGGCATCGTTGTCGAGGATCTGGGTTCAGCCAACGGCACGTTCATCAACGACAAGCGTGTGCTCAAGCCGACGCTGTTGAACACCGGCGACGAAGTGCGCTTCGACACCGTGCGCTTCCTGCTGATGTCGACGGCGCAGGAGGCGCAACTGGCTGTCGCGGGTGCCGCCGCGGCGCCTCGAGCCGCGCCACGCTCCGCCGGTCTGTTATGGCTCGTCGCCACGCTTGCCGCGCTCGTCGTGATCGCGCTCGGCGTGTTGCGCTACCTCGGCAGAATCTGACTCAGGCGCCGGTACGGATGCGCATCGACAGATCGATCGCGTGCACGTGTTTGGTCAGCGCGCCGATCGAAATGAAGTCGATGCCGGTTTCGGCGATCGCGCGAAGGCCGTCGAGGCCGACACCGCCGGAAGCCTCGAGCGGAATGCGTCCAGCGACGTGCTCTACCGCCTTGCGCATGTCGTCGAGGGAAAATTCGTCAAGCATGATGCGATCGACGCCGGCCGCCAGCGCCTGATCGAGTTCTTCGAAGGTCTCAACCTCTGTTTCCACCATCAGGCGCGGATGCTGCGCCCGTGCCGCGCGCACCGCGGCGGCGAGCGAACCCGCCGCCGCGATATGGTTTTCCTTTATCAGGATTGCGTCGAACAGGCCGATGCGATGGTTTGCGCCGCCGCCGCAGCGCACCGCGTATTTCTGCGCGATACGCAAGCCTGGCAGCGTCTTGCGCGTGTCGAGGATCACGGCGCGGGTGCCATGAACCGCAGCGACGTGCCGTGCCGTGGCGGTGGCCGTCGCCGACAACGTCTGCAGGAAATTCAGCGCGCAGCGCTCGGCGCTGAGCAGCGCGCGAGCATTGCCGTGCAGCGCGCACAGCTGCTGTCCGCCATGGACCGTGGCACCTTCTTCAGCCTGCCACTCGATCTCGATATGCGCGTCGAGCGCATGGAAACACGCATCGAACCAGGGGCGACCGCAGAGGATTGCTGCTTCACGCGTGACCACGGTGGCGCTGGCGGCCGCATCCGCGTTGATCAGCGACGCAGTGGGGTCGCCGCTGCCGACGTCTTCGGCCAACGCGCGCTCAACGTCGCGGCGCACATCGTCGGCTGATGGCGGAAAAGGTGTCATCGCGCGGATTCCAAAGCAGTCCCGCGGCCGGAGCCGCGCGATCAGGGACAAACCAGCGCGGGGTTCAGGCTTCGACCGGCCGCTCCGCAGGCGGATGCGACGCCTTCAGCCGCGCGACGATCGCGTCGAGCGCGCGGTCGAACAGCGGTACTTCTTCCAGCATGATCGTCGACCCGCGGCGCATTTCGGTCGCCAGTGCAAACACCGTCTTGTCGGCGACCTTGAGGCCCTTGCGGTTGACGAACAGATACTTGCCGGTGATCGGGCTGATCCAGGACAGTTTCGCGCGTTCCTTCGTGCCGTTGTCCGGATTGTTGAACTCGACCCACATCCCGACCTTCATGCTCTTTGCATGGACCAGGAACTCGTCATCGATCGCTTCGATGGTATCCGCCTGTGCATCCGGATCGGTCGAACTGCGCATGACGATTTCTTCAACCGCAGTGTCGTTCTCGGAACTGTGACCGCCGGCAACCTTGCTGACGATCTCGAGCATCTCGGCCGGCGGCGCAAATTCCTCGATCGCCTCTTCCGCACCGCTCCCGCTCGCGCCGCTCGGCGCGGCGCGCAACAGCCGCTCGTAGTACAGGTTCAAGCCCTGCAGCAGCTGCTTGATGTCGTTGTCGTGGTAGGCGACCGTGGTCAGGCCATGGCGCAGGTGTTTTTCGATGACCGGCAGCAGGCTGCGCAGGCGCGCCTTGTCGGTATCGTTGTGCTTGTCCTCGACGCTCCAGACGAACTCGTCGGCAAAACGCAGCGCCTGCTTCCATTCCTTCGAATCTTCGCCCTGGCGCAGCAGCGTCAGCACCAGATAGTTGGCCCACGGGCGGGTCAGGACACTCTGGATCATCGCCGGCAGCTGACGCCCGTCCAGCCGGCGGCGGATCTCGTCTGCGGCGATGCGCCGAGCCTGATGCAGTTTTTCGCGGCCGCGCGTGGCTTCCGCCGCGCGCTGTTCGGCGAGCTCCGCGCGCTTCTTGCCGGTCTCGACGAACGCTTCGAAATCCACGCGGGTGCGCTCGAACGCACCGATGTCGTCGTCGAAGTCCTTGAGCAGCGCTTCAACCGTCTCCTTGACCTTGTCGAACAGGCGATGATCGCGATCGGACTCTTCCGACCAGCCGATGCAGGCCTGCGCCATCTGGTCGAGCAACTGGCGCGCCGGATGCGCTTTCTGGGTAAACAGGTGCCGATCGAGGATCGCCACCTTCAAATACGGAATCTGCAGACGGCTGAGCATCGCCTGCATGACCGGCGGCAGGTTGCGATCCTGGACGATGAACTGGAACATCATGCCGACCAGATCGATCGTGTCTTCGTCGGCGGCGGCGACCTGCGTCTTCTGATCCACCTGGAACTTGCTCGCCTGCTCGAGCAGCTCGCGCTTCATGTGCTGGACGACCAGGGCGGCATCGGCCGAAGTTGCCGGCTGCGCCTGCGGCAGGATCGCCTGATTCTGCAGGATCGTCAGCGCCGAGAGCAGATCGATCGGAGCAAAGCTCGGCAGACCGGCGGCCTGCGGGCTGTAGTCCGGACGCATGCCGCGGCGCATCGCCAGCAGCGAGCGCACCGTGTTGTAGAGTTCGGCCTGCAGTTGCGCCGCGGCCGGGTCGTAGGACGCAGCGCCGTATTCGCCATAGCCATCGGCGGCGGGGCCGGCCGGCTGACTCGGTGCCGGCATCGGTGTAGAGCCGGGCTGACGCTGTCCGCCCTGAGTGTGCTTGTCGCGGATCTGCGGCAACACGCCGGCCTGGATCAGCTGATGATTGACCTCGCCGTAGAGCATGTCGAGGTTGTTCATCACGAAGCGATCGAACAGCTTGTAGATGATCAGACGCGCCTGCACGTCGAGTTCGAACTCGCGCATGGCCAGGCGAAACGCCTGACACAGCGGCGCAGGAGCAATCGGATTGGTGTCGTTTTCGACGCTGGCGCCGCCGCGAATCATCGACAGGCGCTGGTTGACCGCATACAGCTGCGGCGCATGGCGGTTTTCGGCTTTCGCAACCATGCTGCCGATCGCCAGCGATTCCTCGAGTTCCTGGTCATTGACCAGCGACAGGCCTTCGCCAGGCTGACCAGCCGCTTCCGGCTTCATCGGCTCGAGCTTGCCGGCCGCGAAATCGCGGAAAATCTTGCCGAGATGTTCCTGGCACATGCGCTCGACCAGCTGGCGCTTCTTGCGCACTTCGCGCATGCCGTTGAAGTAGCCGGTCTGGACCGTGTTGTTCTCGGCCTTTTCGGCCAGGTCGAACAATGCGTCGTCGATGTTCTCGAAGAGATTGCTGACCAGACCGTTGACGCGCTTGAGCGCTGTCGTGCGAACGAGTTTCAGCAGCTCTCCAACCCGGTCGGTGGACGCCGCCTGGTTCGCCTGCCGCTGCTGCAAATCGACGATCTTGCTCGTGTCGTTGGTACCGTTCATCCGCGTTAGCCCCTGCTGGCCATCGAGCCGGGTCGATCCCGCTCGGCCGTTCGCGCGACACCGCCAGCTTAACGTTTCAAATGGCCGGAAGTGTGAACTGCTTCTCAAATTCAGTTACTGCAACATTATAGGCGATTTTTGACCCTCAATTGCGAAAATCATCGCGGGAAATCATGTAGCTGTGCAGTGCCGATCCCCTCGTCCGCGAGGAGGACCGGAATTCCATCGTCGATCCGATAGATCACCTTACCGTCGATAGTGACCAGGCCGGAATCGACCTGGCCCGATACCGGTCGTCCGTCGCTGGTCTGGATTTCGTTCGAGCGGATCGCCCGGTTGAGCAGGTCGAGCTGCAGCTTGCTCAGCAGTTTCAGCGGTATCTTGCTGACCGGATCGCAGAGGATGTCGAGCAGGCGTTTGTCCATCGGCGCAGCATGACCCAAGGCTTCAATGCGCCTAGAATAGTCATTTTGGCGCGGCTTGACCATGAAACCAAAACGCGTTCGGCGTTCTGAAGTCGGCATCGTGATGGGCTCGCAGTCCGACTGGCAGACGCTGGAGGCCGCCGCCGAAACTCTTGTGCAGCTCGGCATCGCCCATGAGGTGCGCGTCGTCTCGGCACATCGTACGCCGGATCTGCTGTTCGACTACGCGCAAAAGGCCGGCAGCCGCGGGCTCAAGGCGATCATCGCAGGCGCGGGCGGCGCGGCCCACCTGCCCGGAATGCTGGCCGCCAAGACTGCCGTGCCGGTACTCGGTGTCCCGGTGCAATCGCATGCGCTCAGCGGCATGGACTCGCTGCTGTCGATCGTGCAGATGCCTGCGGGCATCCCGGTGGCGACGTTCGCCATCGGCAAGGCCGGCGCGATCAACGCGGCGTTGTTCGCCGCTGCGATGCTCGCCCGCGAAGACGCTGCGGTCGCCAAGGCGCTGGCGCAGTATCGTGCGGCGCAGACCGAGCGTGTGCTTTCGAATCCGGATCCGCGCAAGGGATGAACGATCGGCCGGATCCGACCTCGCAGCGATGCATGAAATCGCGCCGTGACGGCCCACCCCTTGTCCGCTCCCGCCAGCAGGAGAGGGTAAGGGGGTTGGCTGTTGGCGCGGCCAGCTTCGGCGCAGATGGGAGCTGGTTTGATGAAAGGTTGTCACAACACCGACCCTCACCCCTTGCCGTCGCCAGGCTCGGCTTCGCTTCGCCAAGCAAGCCCCGGCCCTCGCGCGCAGCGCTCGGGCGTTCATCGGCGCGCGAGCCGATGGCTTGCAAGCGCCCCTCGTCCTCTTCGCCGCGCCAGCGCGAGAGGGGAGCGGGCTGTTGGCGCAGCGTGTTTGAATTTGCGATGTCTCCAGCGAAGAGTCTCCGCGCATGATGACGGTGGGAATATTGGGGGGCGGGCAGCTGGCGCGGATGCTCGCACTCGCCGGCGCGCCACTGGGCGTGCGCTTTCTGGTCGTGGACAGTTCGACCGACGCGTGCGCATCCCAGGTCGCTCCGTTGCTGACGGCCGACTGGCGCGACTTCGCCGCGCTGGCCGAGTTTGCAAGGCGCAGCGACGTCGTCACGTTCGACTTCGAGAACGTACCGGCCGAGACCGCGCACTGGTTGAGCGAGCGCACGAAGCTCTTCCCGAATGCGCGTGCACTGGCCCTCGCCCAGGACCGTCTTGCCGAGAAAACGCTGTTCCGCGAACTGGGACTCGAAACGCCGGCCTTCGCCACGGTCGACAGTCGCGACGATCTGGTTCGTGCGCTCGACAGCGTGGGATGCCCGGCCGTGCTCAAGACGCGCCGCCTCGGCTACGACGGCAAGGGCCAGTTCCGCATCCGTTCGCGCGCAGACATCGATCCGGCGTGGGACGCACTCGGCGGTGTGCCGCTGATTCTCGAAGCCTGGGTTGCGTTCGAACGCGAAGTGTCGATCATCGCCGTGCGCTCGCGCAGCGGCGAATTGCGAACTTATCCGCTGGTCCAGAATTGGCACGCCGACGGCATTCTGTCAGCCAGCCTCGCGCCTGCACCCGGTGCCGAGGCGCTCGATGCCGCGGCACTGGGCCACGCGCGCGCCATCGCCGAACGCCTCGACTACGTCGGCGTATTCGCGCTCGAACTGTTCGTTGCCGGCGGCCGCCTGCTCGGCAACGAGATGGCACCGCGCGTGCACAACTCCGGCCACTGGACCATCGAAGGCACGCCGTGCAGCCAGTTCGAAAACCATGTGCGCGCCGTGCTCGGCCTGCCGTTGGGCGATACTTCGGCGCTCGGCACCAGCGTCATGCTGAACTGGATCGGCGAGCTGCCCGATCCCGGCCCGATGCTGGCCGAACCGCGTGCCCACTGGCATGACTACGGCAAGGCGCCGCGCGCCGGGCGCAAGGTCGGCCATGCAACATTGTGCGCTAGTGGAAATGTGGAAATGCGCGAGCGCCTGGCGCGCGTCGCGCATGCGCTGGGGCGCGACGCCCAGGCCGCTCCGGTGCTGGCGGCGCTGCATGGGAGCGTGATAAGTGAGACGTGAGACGAAAAAGCCACGCTTCGGCATGCCCTTCGCGTTCTGGCCTGACATAGACGGAGAGCGGCGCGTCACGTCTCACCTCTCACACTTCACTCGTAGGCCAGGGCGGCGCGGGTCGGAATGCGCGCCGCACGTAGTGCGGGCCACAGGCTGGCGACCAGCGCAACGATCGTGACGAGCGCAAACCACGACCCAACGCCGACCGCGACCGGGACGAACGAACGCGGGACCGGGAACATGGTCCGTCCGAACGCATCGCCCAGCACGACGCTGATCGGCACCGACAGGGGTAGCGCGACCAGCCAGGCGAGCAGTGCGATCACCATGCCCTCGACGACGATCAGCAGCAGGATGTCGCGATGGCGCGCGCCGATCGCCCGCAGCACGCCGATCTCGCGCGTGCGCTCGAGCACGGCCAGGCTCATGGTCGAGGCCAGCCCCAGGCCGCCGACCAGGATCATGACCCACGACATGCCACCGAGAAATTGCACGACCATCAGCAGGTGATCCTGGAAGACGCGTCGGCTTTCATCGACGCGCATGCTGGCGCCCGCGCCGCTGCCAGCGGCATCGAGGGCGCCGCGCAATCTCTGGATCACGTCGAGCTGCAGCGCGGCATTGCGCGAGCCGGTCTTGATGACGAGCGTCGAGGCGCGATCGCCGCCGCGCACGGCGGTGACTGCCGCTCGCGACGTATACGCCGCCAGCATCGGTCCGGACTCGACGACGCCGACGACGTTCCAGACCGTTGGCTGTTCGTCGACGAGCACCGTCACCGATGCGCCCAGGTCGAGTGTCGGGTCGTCGCGCAGCAGCCCCGTGCCGACCACCATCGCATTATGGTCCTGCTCGGTCACGCTGCGTCCGCGCAGCAGCCGCGGTGTCAGCAAGGTTGATTCTGTCGGCAAGCCGACGATGGCGAATGCCTCACCGCTGGTGCCGTCGTCGAACGCATGCATGGCGCGCAGGCTGTTCCATGCCGCGGCCGAGGCGACGCCGTCGACGCCGCGCGCGATTTTCTCGATCGTGCCCGTCGCGATGGTTCCAGTGAGGCGGATCGAGAAATCGAAACGCTGGTCTGCGAACAGCCGGTCCACCGACGCGATGACGGCTGTGCGCAGGTTCGCCGCAGCCAGAAACACTGCGCCTCCGGCGCTGAGCGCGAGCAGTGTCAGCAGCAAGCGACCGCGCCGGCGGAACGCGTTGCCGAGCGACATCAGCAAGGGGCGGCCGATGCCTTCCAGCGCGGCGCCGCGCCGCGGCTGGCGCGTCGCTGACTCGATGATGCCGACATCGCGCAGCGCCGCCGCGACCGGCAGTCGACATCCTCGCGCCACCGGGATTGCCGCTGCCGTGACCGGCAGCAGGCAGCCGACGGCCACCTGCAGCGCGATCGTCCAGAGCGGTATGCCGTGGTCGCCGATCGGAAAGTTGAGCATGTCGACTTTCATCTTCGCGTACTCACGGCCGATCAGCAGCGCCACCGGCGTCGACAGCGATGTTGCCACGACGCCGAGGG
This sequence comes from Rudaea sp., assembly GCA_036496665.1. Classification (GTDB taxonomy): domain Bacteria; phylum Pseudomonadota; class Gammaproteobacteria; order Xanthomonadales; family Rhodanobacteraceae; genus Rudaea. The sequence goes on from DASXKR010000055.1 coordinate 58,922, forward strand.
CAAGGGCCAAGCCCAGGTACATGAGAGCGATCTGCGTGCGGTCGCCGCCGAGTGTTTTCATGATGCCGATCTCGCGCACCTGCCCGGCCAGCATGGCAGCGACCAGATTGACCACGAGCAGCGCACAGGCCAGCAGAGCGAGTACGCCAAATGCGCCTTGGGTCATGAGCAACGAATCCATCTGTGCGGCATGCACGTGCTGTCCCGGCACCGGCACGTCGACGTTCGATACGCGATGTCCATGGGCTTGGCTCAGCGCCCTGACGCGATCGGCGACGCGTCGCACGGCCGCGCGGTCGGCGCCGGCATCGTGCACGCGAAACTGGATCTCGTTGAAGCCGGAGGGCGCGCCGAGCTGCGCGAGCGTCTCGGGCGCAACGAAGCCGTAGACCATGTTCTCCATCCAGGCCGGCGCCTGGCTCACGTCGCGCACGATGCCGGCGACGCGCAGGTTTTGCGCCGGCCCGTCGCCGACCGCGACGCGAATCGACTCGCCGACCGTGGCGCCGGAAAACTCGAGGGCCGAGCGCTCGATGATGATTTCGCCGGGGCGCGGCGGCCAGTTCGCGCTCTCCGGATCGAGCCGGCCGATGTCGGCATGGGTGAAATCGTCGAACGCAAACAATTCGGCGCGCTTGGCCGCCACGCCGCTCTGCGTCGACGCTATCGCCGTACGGCGCGCACGCACCGCCGCGACCTCCGGCAGCGCGCGGATCTGCGCCAGCAACTCGCCGTCGACTCGATCGAGGCGCAGCGTGGCCGAGACCGGATTGCTTGCCAGGTAAGTCTGCGCCGTGACCTCGCGCACCAGTCCCCAGGTGTCGAGCAACGCGCCGGCAGCGCTCAGGCCGATGGCCATTGCGACGATGGCGAGCAACGTGCGGGGTTTGTGCAGCCAGGCATCGCGCAGCATCTTGCGCCAGCGCCGGTCAAACATGTCGGCGGTCTTGGTTGCCGTCGACGCGCCCGTCGACGAGCGTAATCAGATGCGATGCGTAGCGCTCGGCACCGCGATCGTGGGTGACCATTACCAGTGTCTGCCCGGCCGATACGAGTTCGCCGAACAGGTCGAGCAGTGTCCCGGCGCTGCGCGAGTCGAGGTTTCCGGTCGGCTCATCGGCGAGCAGAAGTGCGGGCTCGTTGGCCAGGGCTCGCGCGATCGCGGCGCGCTGCTGCTGGCCGCCGGACAGTGCACCCGGCAGCTTGTCGGCCTGATCGGCGATGCCGAGTCGATCGAGCAGCGCAAGCGCTCGCGCACGGCGCTCGCGCGCCGGCCAGCGCCGGCAGAAGTCCATCGGCAGCATGACGTTTTCGGCCGCCGTCAATGTCGGCAGCAGCTGGAAGAACTGGAACACGATGCCGACCGCGCGGCCGCGCCACGCCGACAGGGCGTGTTCGGGCAACTGCTGCAGCGCCGTGCCATCGACGCTGATCTCGCCGCGCGTCGGCCGGTCGATGCCCGCGATCAGATTCAGCAGCGTCGACTTGCCGCTGCCGGACTGGCCGACGATCGCCGTGAACCGGCCGCGCTCGATCTTCAGGTTGCAGTCGCTCAATGCGGCATGCCCGCCCTGTGGCCCGTCGAAGATCTTTTCGACGCCACGCAGTTCGATCAGGTTTTCAACGCTGGCAGCGGGTTTGCGCAAGGCATTCATCGTTGCGTTTCCGGTTTCGTGAGGACGAGGCCAATGTAGGCTGTGGCGCTTCACGCGGCGCGCCGTTCGCGGGCACAGATCGGCAGCTTGGCGAAATGACCCGGCGCGGTACGCGAGGCTGCATGCCGTTTGACGGCATGGATCGACAATTCGGCGAAACCACTCGTTCACCGGCAATTGTCCGGTGGCAAGATCGCCGCTCCTGATCCCGGAGCTTCGATATGAAAAGTGGATATGCCCTTGCGCTTACGCTGCTGCTGTCACCCGCTGTTGCCTGCGCCCAGCACGGCGGTTCGTCGGCAATGCCGTCCACGGCTGCTCCGGCCGAGGCGCGCCAATTCGATTTCCTGATCGGGCAGTGGGAGGTCGAAGTCAAACCGAAAGTCGGCGGCCTGGCCGCGATGATTCACGGGACGCCCAAGCTGGCCGGATCGTGGAAGGCGTGGCGCAGCCTGGACGGTTTCGGCATCGAGGACGAACTGCGCATCGCTGACGCGTCGGGCAATCCGATGTCGTTGAATCAGGCGTTGCGTGTGTTCGATCGCAGCCAGAACCGTTGGACCATCGTCGGACTCGACGTCTACCGGGCGCGCTTCAGCAACTCCACGGCGCAGTGGAGCGATACCGAAATGCGGGTCGACGGCAATGGCGTCGATGGCGACGGCAAGCCGTATGTATCGCGCGTGCGCTACTTTGCGATCAGCGCCGACGCGTTCCGCATGCAGCAGGATCGCTCGCTGGACAATGGCCAGACCTGGGACGAAGCCGTGCTGACAATCGACGCCCACCGCGTCGCCGCACGCGCCGCGCGTTGAAGATCGCGCTTCCGCCGGACTGCAGCACCGGTTAACGTTGTCAGATGCCGCGTTCCTGGATTTGGCTGCAACTGCTGCTCGGCTGGCTGCCGGTCGGGGCACTGTTCGCCTTGATGTTCGAGATGGCGCACGGCGGGCCGGTGATCGATGCGCTCGTCATGGCGCTGCAGCTGATGCTGACTGCGGCGCTGCTCGGGATAGTCGTTTATCGATTCACGCAGCGGGTCGCGTGGCCGCATCCTCTGCGCTGGCGCTTCGTAGCGACGCAGCTGCTCGCGGCGCTGGCCTACGCGATTACGTGGTCTGCACTGAACGTGCTGATTGCCAGCCTGATTGCCAGTGTCATGCACAGCATCGAGCGCGGCGGTTTCGTCGTTGCGCTCGCAATCGGCCCCGGCTGGGGCGCTCCGTATGTCGTGCTCGGCATCTGGCTCTATGTGATGATTGCCGGAATCGCCTATGCCAACCATGCCGCCGAGCGCAGAGTCAAGATCGAGGCGATGGCTGCACGGACGCAACTGGCGGCGTTGCGCGCGCAGTTGCATCCGCATCTGCTGTTCAATGCGCTGCACACCGTCGTGCAGCTGATTCCGGAGGACCCGAAGCGGGCGACGCGCGCTGCCGAAGAACTCGCCGCGATCCTGCGCTTCGCATTGTCCGAACAGCGCGACGTGATTCCGTTCGCGGAGGAATGGGCATTCGTGCAGCGCTACCTGCGCATCGAGTTGCTGCGCTTCGGCGAGCGCCTGCGAGTGCACGACGACATAGATGCTTCCGCACTCGACGCGCAGACGCCGGCATTCGCGTTGCAGACCTTGGTCGAGAATGCCGTGCGTCACGCGGCCGCGCCGCGCGTCGAAGCCACCGATCTTCGTCTGAGCGCCCGTTGCGCCGGCGGCGCGCTGATTGTTGCGGTCAGCGACAATGGCGCCGGAGCCGACCTGGGCGGCATCGGCGGCAGCTGGAGTGCCGGCACCGGATTGTCGCGGTTGCGCGAGCGTCTTCTGCATCTGTGCGGCGGTGCCGCGCGGCTGGATCTCGACAGTACGCCGGGGCGCGGCTTTCGCGCAACGCTGGTGCTGCCGCAGCGCGAACTGCGTGCCGCAGTCGCTGCCTTCGGCAACGGCGATGACCAATAATAGCGCGCCCGTGAAAACCTTGATCGTCGACGACGAGCCGATCGCGCGTGCCGGCCTGCACCGCATGCTCGCGGAAGTCGAGTGGCTCCACTGCGTCGGCGATGCGGCGAGCGGGCCGGAGGCGCTGCAGGCGATCGCGGCGCTCGAGCCGGAACTGGTATTGCTTGACGTCGAAATGCCAGGACTGTCCGGTATCGATGTGCTGCGTTCGCTGCGCCAGGCGCCGTACGTCGTGTTCACGACCGCGTACGCCGAGCACGCGGTCGCAGCGTTCGAACTCGGTGCGATCGACTATCTGCTCAAGCCATTCGGCAGCGAGCGACTGCAGGCCAGCCTGGAACGCGTTCGCGCCGCGCTCGGCGAGCCGCGCGCCGCGCTGCTCGACCGCGTCGGCGAAGCGTTGAGCCGCGGGCCGATGTCGCGCCTGTTCGTGCGCAGCGGACGCAGCATCGTGCCGATCGCGGTCGATGGCATTGTCTGGTTCGAAGCGGTCGGCGACTACGTGGCGGCGCACGCCGGCGGTGCGCAGCACCTGCTGCATGTGTCGCTGAGCCGCCTCGAGGAACGCCTCGACGCGCGGCGTTTCGCGCGCATCCATCGCACCTACATGGTCAACCTCGACCACGTCGTGGCATTCCGGCGCCAGCTAACCGGCGAAGTCGTCGCTGAATTGCGCGACGGCACCCGCCTGCCGGTCAGCCGCGCCAAGGCGCAGGAGTTGCGCCATCTCGCGCGCAGCTGACATTCGCGCTGCGCTGGCTGCCTTTTAGCCCTCCCCTTCAAGGGGAGGGTGGGTGGGGATGGTGCTTCTCTCGCTCGTCATTCCGCCGAAAGCCGGAAGCCAGCTCCTTGTTTTGGGTTTCAAAGCTTTGCTTCCGAAAGCAAACTTGAGAATGGCATCGGTCCGGTAAAAAAAGCCGCCGGAAGGCGCGGCGCGCAAAATCACGCCATCTGCGAACCAGCAAATTCCCAGTTGGCCAGATTCCAGAACGCCTCGACGTATTTCGGCCGGGCGTTGCGGTAGTCGATGTAGTACGCGTGTTCCCACACGTCGCAGGTCAGCAGCGGGCGATCGCTGCCGGTGATCGGCGTGGCGGCGTTGCTGGTGCTGACCAATCCAAGGCCGCCGTCGGCGCGCTGCACCAGCCAGGCCCAGCCGGAGCCGAACGTGCCGACCGCTGTCTTGTTGAAATCCTCCTTGAACTGGGCGAAGCTGCCGAACGTCTTCTTGATCGCATCGGCCAGTTTGCCGGTCGGTTCGCCGCCGCCCTTGGGCGACAGGCTGTTCCAGTAGAACGTGTGGTTCCAGATCTGGGCTGCGTTGTTGAACATGCCGCCCTGCGATTTCTTGATGATCGCGACCAGATCCATGTTTTCGAACTCGCTGCCCTTGATCAGGTTGTTCAAGTTCGTCACGTAGGCCTGATGATGTTTTCCGTAGTGGTAGTCGATCGTCTCGGCCGAAATATGCGGAGCGAGTGCATCGCGGGCATAAGGAAGAGCAGGTAGTTCGATCGCCATGGTGGGGCTCCTTGCTGACGGACGGAAACGCCAATTATAGACCGGAACACTGAATGGACGCCGTTCGGCTGCTGCCGCGGCGGCTTGGTACAATGGGACATCGCGCCTTGGCGCAGCCTTCCGATCACAGTGAGCCCATGGACGTCATCGATCGCATCCGCCAGACCGTTTCCGACAATCCAGTCGTGCTCTTCATGAAGGGTACGCCGCAGTTTCCGATGTGCGGCTTTTCGTCGCGCGCGGCCCAGGCGCTGAAGACTTCCGGCGCGCATTTTGAGTCGGTCAACGTGCTCGAAGATCCGGAAGTGCGCGCCAACCTGCCACGCTATTCGAACTGGCCGACATTCCCGCAGCTGTTCATCAACGGCGAATTGATCGGTGGCTGCGACATCATGCTGGAGCTCGAGCAGAGCGGCGAACTTCCGCGCATGGTCAAGGAAGCCGGAAGAGTCTGATCGGCGACATGCAGAACACCGATTGCGTGCGCTTGCCGTCTGGCTGGGCGGCAGCGAGCGACACCCTGACAGACCGCGTCGTGCTGGTGACCGGCGCCGCCGGCGGGCTTGGCCGAGCGGCTGCGCTGGCGATTGCGCGCGCCGGTGCGACACTGGTGCTGCTCGGGCGCAAGGTGCGGGCGCTGGAAAAGGTCCACGACGAAATCGCTGCGCTCGGCGCTGCACAGCCGGCGATCCATGCGCTCGACCTGGAAGGTGCGTCGCCGCGCGATTACGAAGAGATGGCTGACGGCGTCGAGCGGGAGTTCGGCCGCCTCGACGGAATCGTCAACGCCGCGGCGCATTTCTCCGGCCTGCAGCCGGCAGTGACAACCGAGCCGCTGGAGTGGCTGCGCACGCTGCACGTCAATCTCAGTGCGCCGTTCCTGTTGCTGCAGGCCTGTCGGGCGCTGCTCGGCAAAGCCGTCGATGCGAGCGTCGTGTTCGTGCTCGACGATCTGGATCGCGTCAGCCGCGCCCATTGGGGAGCGTACGGTGCGGCCAAGCATGCGCTGGCGGGTCTCGTCTCGATCCTGCATCAGGAAACTGAATCGAGCAACCTGCGCGTGCATGCGCTGCTGCCGCCGCCGCTGCGCACCGCACTGCGGCGCACCGCATATTTCGGCGAGAACTCCTTGCAACTGCCGTTGCCGGAATCGGTGGCCGATGCAGTGGTCTATCTGCTGGGCCCCGATGGCGCGGCGGCTCGCGGCAAGGTGCTGGACTTGGGGAAAGGGCTGAGGGCTGAGGGCTGAGGGGTGGAAGATCGAGGGCGCGCCGCTGCTTTTCTTTGCAGCCCCTGGCCTTCAGCCCTGAGTCCTCTCTTCGTGGTATAAAAAGCCTCATTTTCCACTCGACCGCGGGGAGTACCAGTGGACAACTCGATGACGACATTGTCGGCCGGCATCCTGCTGTTCCTGATCATGGATCCGCTCGGCAACATTCCGCTGTTCCTGGCGCAACTGCGCAACGTCGCGCCATTGCGCCGGCGCCGCGTGCTGGTTCGTGAGCTGATCATCGCGCTGGTTGTGCTGTTCGTCTTCCTGTTCGGTGGCAGCTATGTGCTGCGTGCGTTGCACCTGCGCCCCGAGTCGATCAGCGTCGCTGGTGGCATCGTGCTGTTCCTGATCGGTGTGAAGATGATCTTCCCGCCGCGCGACGGCAACATGTTCGGCGCGACGCCTGGTGCCGAACCGTTCATCGTGCCGATGGCGATCCCCGGCGTTGCCGGGCCGTCGGCGATGGCGGCATTGATGCTGATGACGAACTCCGCGCCAGGTCGCACGGCCGACTGGAGCGCGGCGCTGTTCTGCGCCTGGGTTGCCACCGCCTTGATCCTGCTGTCGTCGACTTACCTGTTTCGCTGGCTCGGTGAAAGTGTCCTGACGGCGCTCGAGCGACTGATGGGGATGCTGCTGGTCGCCTTGTCGGTGCAGATGTTCCTGGATGGTGTCGCGGCCTACCTGGTGAAGGCATAGCGCGCGGTATCGGGACCATCCGCGGGCGCCTTTCGCCGCTCGTCGGAAAGGCGGCGAACCAATGAATATTCTTGATCGCCGCGAGACCGGTGGACGATGCACCCGATACGCCTCGCGACCCCGCCACTTGCGCCTACAGTGGTTCAAACCGAACGCCGCGCGGATGTAAAAAAATAAACGCGGGACTGGAACTTGTTAGAAAATTGTCATAGAGTCGCCTTAAGCTTCGGTTAACGATTCTTTGCGGTGTTTTACCCCCAAAGACGCGGGGATTTTCGTAATAAATCCTGTTTTACAACAAGTTGCGCAGTGCCACTCGGGAGTGGTTTGCGAAAAAGACCGCTTTTCAAAGCGACGTTGAATAGACCAGACGAAAGGCTATCCATGACCATGACACGACTGACCAAGAAGATTCTGCCGCTGATGTTCGTCTCGCTGTTTGCAGTGTCGGGTGCGTATGCGCAGGACACGACATCCGGCCTCACCGGACGCGTGCTGGACGACAGGGGAAACCCGGTTGCCGGGGCCCGTATGCGCATCGTGCACGTGCCTTCAGGCACGACCTCGACCACAACGACGGATGCCAATGGCCGGTACCAGGCGCAGGGTTTGCGCGTGGGTGGTCCGTACCACATTGACGCGCAGGGCAACGGCATCAAGGAAATCGATGCGGACAACGTTTACATCGAGTTGGGCCAGGTCGCGACCGCCAACCTCTCCGCGGTCGCCGCGGCGACATCGCTCGAAGGCGTCAGCGTCACTGCGTCCTCCATCGACTACAGGTTCAACTCGGACAACAAGGGCCTGGGCACCTCCATAAGTGGCCGCGCCCTCGAAACTGCCGCGAGCGCCAACCGTTCGCTCGACGACATCGCCCGTCTGGATCCGCGCATCACGGTCACCGACCAGAACGACGGATCGATCTCGCTGGCTGGACAGAACAACCGCTTCAACCAGATCACCGTCGACGGTCTCTCGGTCCGCGATCCGTTCGGCCTGAACTCCAACGGCCTCGGTTTTACCGGCTCGCCGATCTCGCCCGACACAATCGCCGCCTATGAAATCAAGGCGACCGATTACGACACCGCATTCGACGCCGTCGGCGCAAACATCAATGCGGTCACGAAGTCAGGCACGAACGAGTTCCACGGTTCGGTCTATGGCGCCTATAGCGACGCCAGCAGCATGGTCGGCGATCGCGGCGGCAAGGATTACGCCGGCTTCGACAAGAACGAGACTTGGGGCGCCACGCTCGGCGGCCCGATCATCAAGGACAAGCTGTTCTTCTTCGTCGGTTATGAAAAACAGAAGATCAACGGCATTGCCGGCGTCGGCACCGATGCCGTCACCGGCGGCGGTCTCACCCAGGCACAGGTCGATGCGGTCGCTACGGCGTTCCAGGGCATCGGCCTCACGCCGGGTTCGAACACCGGCGCTGCGCTGACTCTCGAAGACAAGCGCTCACTGGCCAAGCTGGACTGGAACATCAGCGACAGCCAGCGCGCCAGCTTCACCTATCAGCGCACGGAGGAGAGCAAGCCAACTCCGTATTCCGGCTACGTCAAGCCGACCAGCGTCATCCTGTCGAGCGATTTCTATACGGTCGCGAGCACGACGAACAATTATTCGTTCCAGTTGTTCAGCGACTGGACCGACACGTTCAGCACCGAGTTCAAGCTTGGCTACCAGAAGTACGACAACACCAACGGCGCGGCCATCAACCAGCCCGAGGTGTATGCGTGCTTCACCGCTACGGCGGCGAGCTGCCCGAACAACCCGGCCAGCGTTCCGGCCAGCGTGGACTGGGTCATCGCAGGCGAGGACCGGTTCCGCCACGAGAACGCGATCAACAGCAAGATCTACACCGGCACGCTCGCCGGCACGTGGCATCTCGGCGACCACGTCGTCAAGGCCGGTTTCGATTTCATGAGCAACCAGACGGCCGACGTGTTCGGGCAGTTGCTGCACGGCTCCTACGGTTTCTATGACAAGAACGGCAACGGCACGCCCGCGGACGAAATCGCTGCCGGCAACTACGGCACGTACGTCATCAACGTCCTTCCGGATGGCGTAACGCTCGCGGACAGCGCCGGTACCTGGAAGTACACGCAGATCAGCCCGTTCATCCAGGATGTCTGGCAGGCCACCGACCGGTTCTCGCTGCTCTATGGCCTGCGTATCGACGTGCCGAAGGCCGACCACGCGCCGCCGGTCGCGGTCGAGAACACGGGGGTTCCCGGAGTGGTCGCCGGCGCGCCGGTCTGGGAGAGCCGGTTCGGTTATCCGAGCAATGTTTCGCTTAGCGGCAAGGATACGGTTGTCGAGCCGCGCGTGGGCTTCAACTACGCGTTCGACACCGAGCTCAAGATGCAGCTGCATGGCGGCGCGGGCCTGTTCCAGAGCGTTCCGCCGACCGTGTGGTTGTCCAACCCCTATGTCAACAACGGCGTCGTCGGCTCGAAGCAGTTCACGAACACGTCGCTCAACAATCCGCCCTTCAGTCCCGACCCGAACAACCAGCCCGGCCCGCCGACGGTGACGGCAGGCGTCTGCGGCGGTTCGGGTGGTGTCTGCCAGATCGACACGCTCGCTCCGGGTTTCAAGTTGCCAACGTCGTTGAAGTTCAACCTCGCGTTCGACAGCGAACTGCCATGGTGGGGCCTGATCGGATCGGCCGAATACTTGGGGATCAAGGCGCAGGACGCGATCGCCTACATCGCCCCGAACACCGGCGTCTCGAACGGCACAATGCCGGATGGCCGCCTGTCGTTCTGGAAGGTCGCCGGTACCACCGGCAGCGGTGCGAACAACGGCGCCTATCCCGAGATCAACATCCGTTCGACCGAGCTGACCAATACCAGCCAGGGCATGAGCAATTCGCTGACCCTCGCGCTGAGCAAGCCGTGGCAGAACGGCCTGAGCGGTATGGCCAGCGTCACCTTCAGCCACGCGACCGACGTCAACCCGGGCACCAGCTCGCAGGCTTATTCGAACTTCAACTACAACGCGCGCATCAACCCGAACGACGTCTACGCGGACACCTCGCGCTTCAACATCCCGCTGTCGGTCAAGCTCGCACTGAATTGGGATCACGCGTTCATTGGCGACAACAAGACCACGGCGTCGATCTTTTACAACGGCCACAGCGGCCTGCCGTACAGCTGGATCTTCGGCAGCGACGTCAACGGCGACGCACTGACCAATGATGACCTGGCGTACATTCCGCTGAAGAATGACCCGAAGGTGAGCTACGGCAGCGCGACCCAGGCGCAGATCGATGCGTTCAACGCCTACATCGACAACGACCCGTACCTGAGCAAGCATCGCGGAACGATCGCTTCACGCAACGCCACGCAATCGCCGTGGGTCAATCAGCTCGACGTCGGCGTGCAGCAGGAGATTCCAGGCTTCTTCGGCCAGGACAAGTTCATTGTGCGGCTGGACATTTTCAACTTCCTGAATCTTCTCAACAACAAGTGGGGAGACGTCGACAACGCCGGCTTCTTCGGCACGCGTACGCTGGTTCCCTCGGCGACCGCCGCCAACGGCCAGTACGTCTACAACCTGAGCCGGCCGCCGCAGGGCTACACCTTGTATGACAGCTACACCAATCCGGCCCGTGTGGTTTCGCGCTGGCAGATGCTGCTGACCCTGAAGTACAAGTTCTAGGCCGGTTTCACCTGACGCTCAAAAACCGGCGCCCGCGAGGGCGCCGGTTTTCTTTTTTGCGCTAGACTTGACTGTTGATCGGTTGGGACAGAAAGCCTCATGAAAAAAACTACCGCCAGTGCGCGCATCTCGCCGGTAGCCGGCATGGACCTGCTGTCGCGCGACGAAGTGTCGCGCCTGCGAGATGCGTCGCGCGGTGGCCTGCACGCGTTGCTGCGCCGCTGCGCGCTCGCGGTGCTGACCCAGGGCAGTCTCAACGACGACGCGCGCAGCATCCTCGAGCGGCACAAGGATTTCGACATCCAGGTGCTGCAGCAGGATCGCGGCATCAAGCTGGAGCTGACCAATGCGCCGGCAAGCGCGTTCGTCGAAGACCGCATCATTCGCGGCATCAGCGAGCTGCTGTTCGCGGTGGTGCGCGACATCGCCTACATCGCCACGCAGATCGACGCCGGCCGTTTCAGCCTCGACGATTCGCACGGCATCACGCACGCCGTGTTCGAGATCCTGCGCAACGCGCGCGTGCTGCGCCCGAACATCGAGCCGAATCTGGTCGTGTGCTGGGGCGGGCATTCAATACCGCGCCACGAGTATCAATACACCAAGTCGGTCGGCTACGAACTCGGCCTGCGTGCGCTCGACATCTGCACCGGCTGCGGTCCCGGCGCCATGAAGGGCCCGATGAAGGGCGCGACGATTGCCCACGCCAAGCAGCGCCTGCGCTCGCGCCGCTACATCGGCATCACCGAGCCGGGCATCATCGCCGCCGAATCGCCGAATCCGATCGTCAACAACCTTATCATCATGCCGGACATCGAGAAACGTCTCGAAGCGTTCGTGCGCATCGGCCACGGCATCATCGTGTTTCCCGGCGGCGTCGGCACGGCCGAGGAGATCCTCTACCTGCTCGGCATCCTGCTGCATCCGAACAATGCCACGCTGCCGTTTCCGCTGATCTTCGCCGGGCCAACCGAGTCGGCCGCGTACTTCGAGCAGATCGACAAATTCCTGCGCCTGGCACTCGGCGACGCGGTTGCCGAGCGCTATCGCCTCATCATCGGCAATCCGGCCGAGACAGCCAAGCTCGCGCTGAAGGGCATCGAAAAAGTGCGCCTGCACCGGCTCGACAGCAAGGATGCGTTTTTCTTCAACTGGGCGCTGAACATCGAGCATGCATTCCAGATGCCGTTCCGTCCGACCCACGAAAACATGGCAGCGCTCAAGCTGCGGCGCGACCAACCGCGCCACCTGCTCGCGGCCGACCTGCGCCGCGCGTTTTCCGGCATCGTCGCCGGCAACGTCAAGGAAGAAGGATTGCGCGCGATCGAGGAACACGGTCCGTTCGAGATCGACGGCGACCCGGAAATCATGCGCGCGCTCGACGCGTTGCTCGCGAGTTTCGTCGAGCAGCAGCGCATGAAGCTGCCGGGCAGCGTGTATAGGCCGTGTTATCGGATCAAAGTAACGTGAGCCGGTAGCCGGGAATCGGGGATCAGAGGTCGGGATTCGGGAATCAGGACACCGGGATTCGGAGATCGATGCGAAATGCTGCACCGCGTCCCCCCGAAGCATCGGGGAGAGGGAGCAGGGACGAAGCATCGCGAGCGTGGACGAATGGCAAGGTGAATGCGTACGCGCACTGACGCGCCTATGAGCGCGTGGTGAATTCCGACCTGACGGTCTACTAGAGTTCTTCAATACCGAGGTGCGCAACGTCGAGCTTGCTGGCTCCACGCGGCTGTGCGCGTGGTGCCGCCGGACCCGGTGCAAGTGCGGCGCCGCTGACCAGATGCGACCACATGCGATCGAGCGCCGCGTAGCCGTACGGCAGCATTGGCACATAGCGATCGCCGAACCCGGGAATGATGAGGAACGCATCGAAGTGCTGTGCGTGCGCAATCGGCCAGAAGAGTGGCTCACGGCCGTTCGCGCGCAGCCAGTCGACATAGGGTGCCGACGTGAACGCCATCGGCAGCAGCCCGTCTTCCTGGCCGTGAATGACCCATATCGGCAGATCCCTGCGCGGCAGCCGCGCCGCCGTCGCGGCGACGGATGCGCGTACGGCCTCCGCGGCCGCGCTATCCGCGGTCCACAATTCGCGTAGGCAGAGCAGGCCACGCAGCGTGGCATCGGCCGAATCTGCAGCCTTTGTCTCGTCGAGGAACACCCCCGCGCCGGGCGCTATGCCGGCGGCGTCGGACCACCACGCAGCACGCTCGGACGCCGTCGGTGCACGTGGCTGGCCCGCGGCATCGCGAGCGACAAAGCGGTAGCCACACGGCATGTCGCCAACGCCGGTGCGCGCGTAGGCCGATGCGTACGTCGCGGCAGCGGCGCGCCACAGGTCGAACGCCGTCGTGCTGGCGGCGGTGGCAAGTGCCGGGTCGCTCCAGCCTCCTGCATGCAGGCGATCGAGCGCTTCTGCAGCCTGCGCGGCCGTATTTGCCGCGTGCAGTGCGCCTGCTGCATGCAGCGAGTCGCAACGCACGGCCCACGCCGCCGGTATCTTGCCCTGTACGCGCGCAAATGGCATGGCGTCAAATCGCCCGTCGGTCAGCGCGCATGGCTGCAACAAGGCCGCCTCGGTCGCGTAGTCGTACAGCGGCCGGCCCGCCGGCACGTTGATGTTCGGCGCCAGCGCCACGACGCCGGAAAGGATGCCCGCATGGTCGATTCCGGCTGCCTGCAGCACCGCACCGCCGCCGTTAGACAATCCGGCGGCGATGATCCTCGTATTCTGCGCAGTGAATGGCGCGGACTGCGGAAACGCCCGGTCGAGCATCGCCAGTCCGAATTCGGCTGCCTGCAGCAGATGCCGGCCCCAGTCCGCCTCGGGGTTGTCTCCCGAGTGCGCATGCTTGATCGCAACGCCGGAGTCGGGCGCCGCCGGTTTCGGCACGAATTCAAGTTCGGCGCTGCCGACTGTCGCCGGCGTTCCATCGAGCCGAGTGCCCGCAGCCGCAGCTGTGTCGAAGTAACCGGTGCCTGCGCCCTTGTCGGTGTAGGCGACGGCGCAGCCGCGTGGCAGAGCCCAGGCACCTGCCAGTGCAATGGCGCCGTAGATGCCGCGCGAACCGGACGACGCCGTTACCACAAGGCAACGCACCCTCGCATCGAACGCATCGGGGATTTGTACAAGTATACGATGCGGCGAACGGGCGCCCGGGACTTTTGCGAACGCCTGAAACTCACGGCCCGGCACGTCTGCGGTGCTGCCGTAGACTTCACCATAGGCGCCGAGCGGACCGAGATCGGCGATGCCGTTCCAGTTGTTCTGGATTGCGCGCCGGCGCAGTTCGTCCGGCGTCGGCGCTTCGGCGTCGATGAACGCCACGGGTGTGCCGCGCAGTCCGGCGAGGCCGAGTCCGGCAGTCAGCAGGTCGTCGGCGCCGCGATGCCCGGTTTCGCGAATCGCGCTGGCGAGAAAATCTATCGACATGGCGGCCTCAGGAATCCTGTCGAACGGCACATGCGGACAGCGTCGTTTGCTTCGATCAGCCGAACGGCGTCACGCCGATCCAGCGTGCATGCAGGAGGAACGCAAAGGCGGCCCAGGCGACGATGCCTATGGCGATCGTCAGCACGTCGCCGGCTACGGTACCGGCAGGGTAGATGACAGCGGCGAGGCGATCCCGGCGGCGCGAGACAGCAAAACCCGTGACTGCCCAGATCAGGAATGCCCCGAAAAATACGACGTCGTGCAACATTCCGGTCGCCAGCAGATGGCCGAGTGCCCAGACTTTGACACCGGCAAACATGGGATGCCCGATTTTCGCCTTCAGGTGATTGTGTGGAACGTACGCGGCGGCGACCAGGACGAACGCGATCAGCGTGAACAAAGAATTCGCGTGTCGCAGTACCGGCGGCGGCGCATACAGCGGCACCGGGTGCAGCCGGGCATCGCCAAAACCCCAGATAAGCAGCACGAAGCCGACGATCGACAGCAGCGAGTAGATTGCCTTCCACGGCCCTTCGCCCATACGCGCCATCTGCCGTGCACGCCAGTCGCCGGCGACGATGCGCACGGAATGCAGGCCGAGAAATACGACGAGGCCGGCGATCAACAACCACAAGACACTTCTCCGTTGGCGAGGTTCGCACCAGTTTACTCGCGCCGTTGATCGTCGTGGCACGGCACCTTTCAACAGTGCCCGGACTCGCGCGTTGCGGGATAATGGCGGCCGCTTCCGGGGACCGCGCCCATGACTGCACCGACACTGCCCGCCATCGGTACACCGTTGTCCACTGCCGCAACCCGCGTGATGCTGCTCGGCGCCGGCGAGCTCGGCAAGGAAGTGCTGATCGCGCTGCAGCGATTGGGTGTCGAGACGATCGCGGTCGATCGCTACGAAAACGCGCCCGGCCAGCAGGTTGCGCATCATGCGCGCACGATCGCGATGAGCGATCCGCAGCAGCTCAAGGCACTGATCGAAGCCGAGCGCCCGGATCTCGTCGTGCCGGAGATCGAAGCGATCGCAACGCCGATGCTCGAAGAACTCGAGGCCGCAGGCATCGTGCGCGTGATTCCGACCGCGCGCGCCGCGCGGCTGACGATGAACCGCGAAGGCATCCGCCGCCTTGCCGCCGAGACGCTCGGTTTGCCGACGAGCCGGTACAGGTTCTGCGATTCGCTCGAAGAACTGCAAGCCGCGATCGATGGCGGCAAACCCTCCGGCGGCTTTCCTGGTCCTTCCGTGGCTTCCGCGGCACTTGGGCTCTTGCCCGGCGGCATTGGCTATCCGTGCATCGTCAAACCGGTCATGAGTTCGTCGGGCAAGGGCCAGAGCAGGATCGATGGTCCCGCCGATGTCAACAAAGCCTGGAACTATGCGATGGCCGGCGGCCGCGTCAGCCACAACCGTGTGATCGTCGAGGGCTTCATCGACTTCGACTACGAGATCACGCTGCTGACGGTGCGGTCGAGGGACGCCGATGGTTCGATCCGAACGCATTTCTGCGAGCCGATAGGCCACCTGCAGGTGCACGGTGACTATGTCGAGAGCTGGCAACCGCAACCGATGCATCCGGCTGCGCTCGCGCGTGCGCAGCAAATGGCCAAGAAAGTCACCGACGACCTGGGCGGGCAGGGGGTCTTCGGCGTTGAATTGTTCGTCAAGGGCGAGCAGGTCTGGTTCAGCGAGGTCAGCCCGCGCCCGCACGATACCGGCATGGTCACCATGATCACGCAGTGGCAGAACGAATTCGAGCTGCATGCGCGTGCAATTCTCGGCCTGCCGGTCGACACGTCACTGAAGAGCCCCGGCGCATCCGCCGTGATCTACGGCGGCATCGATGGTTCGGCGCTCGTGTTCGACGGTGTGGCCGAAGCGCTGGCGATAGCGAATACCGACCTGCGTCTGTTCGGCAAACCCGCGAGCTTCGTCAGGCGCCGCATGGGCGTGGCCCTCGCGCATGATGTCGACGTCGAAGTCGCACGTCGCGACGCCAGGCTCGTTGCGTCGAGGGTGAAGCCGCGACTGGCGTGAATCGACGCGCCGACGTACCTGCCCGACCTGCAAACGCCGGGCATGTCGAGCAACGCGGGATCAAAGCGCGTCGATGTCGCCGAGCGCGCGAATCAGTCGGCGCGCGCGTTTGTCCGGCTTGGTTGCCGGCCGGGTGTAGCCTGCCGCGGCGTGGCGACGCTGTTCGGCGGCGAGTTCGCGTGCCGCGCGGCCGGCCGGTGTCTCGGTGTAGCATTGCTGCGCCAGCACGGCCGAACCGCGCTGATGACGCAGGCCGGAGACCTCGATCTCGAATCTATCCTCACCGCGTGTGATCTTCAGCGCGTCACCGATATGCACCATCGTCGCTGGTTTGGCGGGCCCCTCGCCGAGTTTGATCTTGCCGCCTTCGATCGCCTGCTTGGCCAAGGCGCGCGTCTTGAAAAACCGGGTTGCCCACAGCCACACATCGAGACGCACGCTCGCCACCTGCGGCGCGGTCGCGCTCCTCGCTTCGGCGTTCGAGCCGTGCCGTTTCATCCCGTGCGATTGCGACGACTGTCGATCACGTCGCGATTATCGTCGATCTACAGGCCACGGGTGTTCACGCTGGCCATGGCTCATTGGCGATCAGCCCCATCCGCCGTCACCGTGAACTTGCGCGACGTGAACGTGCGGTCGGTATCGAGATTGCAACCGTCGAGGTAGAACACGCGGCCGGCCTTGCCGGTGCGTCCAAGTGCGTCAATCCGGGCGCGGGCCAGGTCGCGCCGTTGTCGAAAGAGCGGGCGAATCCGGGCAGTCGCGTAGTACGGCTGCACGTTGTGGACGCCGATATCCGATGGATCGACGGCGGGGCTTCGCTCGCGGCGACCCGGATCAGGCCGGATGCGACGGTGCAGCGAGCGGGCGGTCCGCGGCAGCACTGCCAATGTGTGCTGCAGGTTCCGGCGTGACCTGCCGGTCATTCGTGTCGCGGCCCGGAACAAAGCGTCGAACCAGCAGCGTCACCACGCACAGGATGACCAGCGGCGGAAACGGATGCAGGTAGCGGAACACGATTACCGGCGAGAGCAGGAACTGCGTGCAGAACATCCCGCACACGATCAGCGCGAGCAGGCGCGCCTCGGCAACATTCGCGTCGCGACGCATGCGCCACAGAAACACGATCGCGATCACTGGCGCAAGCAGGAAGCAGCCGACCAGCCACCAGCGGCTGTGCTCGAACCAGATGCTGGTCAGCGTGTCGGTGAATGCGATCCGGCGCACGTCGAAGGAAAAGTACTTCGCGGTGATGTCGATCAGTTCGAGTGGCAGCGTACCCTTGCGGCCGAGATCGCTGTTCATGCGCCAGGTCGCTTCGGTGTCGTCGAAATACTGTGCCACCGTGGTCAGCGCCATCGGCAATAACCTGCCGAAAATCCGCGGCGAGGCACGCTGCGCGACGGTGTCGGCGGCGATTTCCGGCCGCGGGCAGTCGCGCTGAATCGCGGCCCACAGTCCGCCCTCGCCCCACAGCTGGTACTCGCGCGTGCGCGGATCCTGCAGCGGGCGCTTGAGTTTGGTCAGCACGTCGGCGCTGCAGCCGGTATCGCGAAAGTCCTTCTGTTCGACCGCGGGCGCGACGAAGCCGAGCAGGAACAGGCCTTCGGTGCCGATATAGCCCGGTTTCGTGTGGGCGACGGCGGCGACGATATGGCGGTAGCCGACGTGGGCCGCGAGCGTGCAGGCAACGGCAAGTCCAAGATGCAGGGCGAACTGGCGCACGCGCGTCGCGCGTGCGCCGCCGCGCAGGAACAACACGCGCAGCAACGGCAGGCACGCTGACACCAGCAGGATGACGGCCGTACTGTTCAGTCGGAACGAAACCGCAAGGATGCCGGTAAATGCAACGAGCGGCAGCCATAACGCGCGGCCGTCCCGCATGTAAGCCAGTGCCAGTACCACGAAGCCGAGCAGAATCATGCCGCCGAACGCTTCGGCCATCACCATGTGCTCGTAGAAAAGCTGACTCGGGCCGACTGCGCACAGCAAGCCTGCAGCGAGCGCGGCGCCGAAGCGCACATTGAAGAAGATGCGCAGTATCAGATACAGCAACAGCGCGCTGGCGACGCCGGCGAGTGTCTGCACGGCGACCAGTACCAGCAGGGAGTGCGTCGGCACGGCGACGGCTTCAATCACGAGGCTGTAAAGAAACGAGCGGTCGCGCGGCAAGGGTCCGCCGACCGCTCCCTGCAGATATGTGACCGAGTCCCATAGAAAGAAGCGCGGGTTCGCGTCGACGATCAGGAGCAGCGCCTTGACTGCCGCAATGGCGAGTAGTGCCGGCAACAGTTGCAGGCGCGCGTTGGTCGCGGCGAGGCGTCCCATGGGAAAAAGATCTGGCCTGTTCATCGGATTGTCGGGCAGCGTCCCCCTCGAGACGCCTTGCGCCTGGCAGTCGACCCCAGGCCGTCACCGCGCAATTCTTCTGGTCTGCCCATGATAAGGGATCACAGCCTATCCGGCATGGTGCCGATCACATTCGCCACAGGGATGGGGATCGGCGTTCACGAAGTTGCCGAGCGAGTACACGGCTTGGCCCGATCATCAGCGGTTTCCGGCAGGAATTTCGACGGCAGAGACCGCGACGCGCCAGACCAGCTCAGATGGATCTGCCCGGACAAGACGTTAATCGACCTGTCGGCCATCGATAGCCTTGATCAGCGCGCGACAACGCCGCGACTGATGTGGCAGCGATCCGCATGGACGCTGCCTTCTTGCGTCCGATCCCTCGAACCCTCTTCCTGCCTAGACAAATCCGAGAGTCCCCGCGGCTCTGCCGGGGAGGCAGTAGCAGTTTGACGTTTGCCGGAGTACCTCTGGCGACCGAGGTCTCACCAACCGGGCTCCCTGGATCAGACGCTCGGACATTCACGTGAGCAGGATGACTGGGGAGCTCTTGCTCTGAAGCCGCTTTGAGCGGCTCAAACCAAGGCCCCCGGCTTTGCCGGGATATTTACTCCTTTGACGCAATCTTGTCTTTGCGCTGCTGGAAGCGCACGAGCGCTTCGCTGAGCCCCTCGGCGCGTTCATGCACCTGCTGAAAGAGGTTACGGGCATTCAGGACCGAACGCACGATCTTGGCGCGCTGGACGAGATCGGCCGTGGTGCGAATAGTCGCCAAGGGCGGCAGAGCGGCAGCTTCCTCTTTCGCCTGATCGAGCAACAGCATTGCTGTATTGAACTGGTCTCCGGGTCGCATCGCGTTCATGGCTGACTCCTTCGGGTCGCCGCTTCACCTTCGTGCGACGGCATTCCGCGGCACCCTTGGGACGGAGCGCCACGATTCCCTGTTCAACGCGATTGTTCCGGCGCGGCTGCTAACAAACGGTGAATGGCCGCACCGTGGTTCAGACAGCGTTAGGTCTTTCCGGTGAAAGAGGGAACCAGAGCCCCGCCGCGCGCCTCGAACACGCGAGCTGGCAAGCCGTGCCACCGGCCCCGGACCGAACCGCGCCGCAGGCCATGAGCCCCGGACAAGGTGAGTTCTTTACAAATCCTGGGTTGCGGGCGGCGAATTCATGTGGGCACCATTGCGGCTGCCGAAGATCGACTGAGCGACCCAGCGCATGCGATCGTCGATCGGAGACAATCGACAATGAGTGATTCAAGGGGTCTGACGGAGGCAGAGAAGAGGTGGCTTCTCGCAATCAGCCGGGGGCCGCTCAAGAAGACCGCCGCCGAACGCAGCATTCCGCAAGCGATAGTGGACATGCTCATCGCAAAACGTCTGGTTCACTGGGACATCGATTCTCTTTTGATGACGACCAAAGGCGAAATTGCCGTCGCGCTACTGCGCTCCCTTCAATGCTAGGTATTGCGCACAGGCGCCCAGGTACTTGAATGGAACGCGAGGATTCGCCGGATGTCAGCGCCATCGCGCTGCCAGTTTTTTCAAGTCAACGAGCCCCCACGGTCTGGCAGGGCCGAGGGATCGCCGCTGACGCATTGCCAGATCGTAGCGCTTGATGGTTGCGTCGGCGGACAATCTTCCCCGCAACTGATGGGGCCGGTGTCGAAACAGAGCATCGTTGTGGTCACGCTACCCGCGTGCGAGGCCATCCAATGTATGCATTGCAGACGCGGAGATGAGGGCCTGTCTGGTTGCCAGCAGCGCTCCGCCCGCATAACCATGTACGATGAACATGAACAGGAGTAGCACCGGCGATGTATCGCTTTCTGCTGGTTGACGATGAACCCCAGATGTTGTCGGTACTCGGCCGGGTACTGGCTGCGATTCCCGTTTCCGAACTTGACGGCGAGCAGCCCGACATCGAGGCCTTTTCCTCAGCGAACCTGGCATTACGGCGCGCCGACGAGGTGATGTTCGATTTGGTCATCTTCGACCTGCAGATGCCGGAAGTTAGCGGCGTCGATTTCCTTTCCCGGCTGCTGACGCGACAACCGAAGATTGTTCGCATCTGCCTCACTGGCGACCCGGAGAATCCGGCGGTAGAGGGCGCACTGCAAAGCTTCGACGACTGTCCTGTCCTTGGCAAGCCGTGGCGCAATTCCGAACTCCGCTCTGCGATTGTCAACGGTCTTGCGGGGCGCGCGACATAGGCCATTTCATGATGCGGTGCGCACATCCGCGGGTTCTCCGCTGCGCCGTCACAGCGTGGCCGGTTCTTGTCGATGCAGACGCGAAGACTTCAGGGCGGTCCGTTCGCGCCGAACCCGATTTCGCGGTGCCTGGTCTGCGGATCCCAGCGTTTGAGCCACGGCACGAGATTGTCGAACGCCAGCGGCCGGCTGTACAGATATCCCTGCAGGCGGTCGATGCCAAGCTTCGTCAGCTCGCGCGCCACCTCAATCGACTCGACGCCCTCGGCTACGGAGACCATCCGCATGCCCCTTGCGAGGCTGATGACTGACGAGACAATCATGTGGGAATCATGCGAGTCGAGAATGCCGGCGACGAATGCTTTGTCGATCTTGATCTGCGTGAACGGCATTTGCCGCAACGTGTTCAACGAGGAATGGCCCATGCCAAGGTCGTCTATCGCCAGCTCGAAACCCTTCAGGCGCAGCCGCGTCAGTACGTCCATGGTCACCGACCCGTCGTCGACAGCCACACTTTCGGTGACTTCGAAAGCGAGTGCCGACGACGGCACGCCAGCGTGAAAAACGCGGTCAGCCATTTGATCCGGAAAATCCAGCGATCGAAGGTTGACGCCGGATATGTTGACGGCGATGGGGATTCGCAGGCCCGATGCGGCCAAGTGGCGATATTGGAAAAGCGCCGTATCGACCACCCACAGCGAAAGTCGATCGATTACCGCCGGGTCGCTCTCGGCGACCGGCAGGAATCTGTCCGGGGGCCATACCTCGCCGCTGGGGTGGCGCCAGCGTATCAGGGCTTCGAGTTGGACCACCGATTGTTCCGCCGACGCAATGATCGGCTGCAGGTACAGCTGCATTTCTCCCCGTCCGATCGCTGCGGCGACGTCGGCTGGCTGCAGCCCTGCGCGTGCAGGGCCGGATGGCGCGGGCGCAGCCACGACGGCAAGCGGTGAACTGCGCTGAATGCGCATGTCGATTGCATCGAGCGCGGTGCGTACGTCCGCTGCGCGCATCGGTTTTTGCAATGGACTGAGCAGAGACAGTCCCAGCGAACGGCCGACCTGTTCGGCGGAGGCAAGCACTCGCTCGTCAAAGCCGCTCATCAACGTGATGACGCCTCGATACCCGATGGCGTGCAGGAACCGGAGCTGTTCTATGCCATCGCTTTTGCCCAAGGCCAGGTCCAGCAGGATGGCGTCGGGGATCTTTGCTCCCGTGCACAGCGCCTGGAACTCGCGTTCCGCCACCGTTGCCGTGACCGTCCAGCCGCGCTCGCGCGCGATCAGCGCCAGAAAGTTGGCGATACGCGAATCGTCATCGAATACGATCAGAAACATGTCACATCACCGCTTGTCTTCGTCCAGCAGCGCGCGAATGCGCCGCGCCAAATCGGCCTTGCGATAGGGTTTGGTCATGAAGGCCGCCTCCAATTCTCCAAGATCGCCTCCGGCCGAAATCGGGCTGCTGAAACCGGAGGTCAGAAGAATGTGAATATCGGCGTTGCGACGGCGCAGTTCGCGCGCCAGGGCGATGCCGTTCAGCCGGCCGGACATGACGACGTCGGTAAACAGCAAGTCGAAAGTCAATCCATCGTCGATCAGGCGCAACGCCTCGTCAGCGTTTTCGGCGACGATAACGTCGTAGCCGAGGCTGCCCAGGGCGCCGGCACTGACCCCACGGATTTGTGCGTTGTCCTCGACCAGGAGGATGCGTTCGTTGCCGCCGATCGCGGCTTCCGACGCCTGCAGCGACGACCGGGTAGGCTGCGCATCCAGCGCGCGCGGCAGATAAAGCTGCACGGTCGTACCGATGCCGACTTCACTGTAGATTTTTGCCGTGCCGCCCAATTGCTTGACCGTGCCGATGACCATGCTCAATCCAAGACCGCTGCCGGCGCCGGGAGCCTTGGTCGTGAAGAACGGGTCGAATGCCCGCGCAGCGATCTCCGGCGGCATGCCGGTGCCGTTGTCGCTGATCGACAGCAGGACATAGTCCGCGATCTTGAGATCCTCGGCTGCAGAAGCATAGATCGCATCGACCGTTACCGACTTCAGCTCGATCCTGAGATCGCCGCCGCCCGGCATCGCGTCGCGCGCATTGATTGCGAGATTGAGGATGGCGCTTTCGATCTGGACCGGATCAGCCATTGCCAGCCATCCCGCCGTCTCGGACGCCGTGGTGATGTGGACCTGTTCGCCGAGCGTACGTTCGAGCAGCGGCTTCACGCCGGCGACGACTTCGACCAGGTCGGTTGCCTGCGGATGCAACGGCTGGCGTCGCGAAAATGCGAGCAGACGCTTCACCAGTTCCGCCGCGCTCAGGGCGGCGTCGAGCGCCGCATCGCAATACCCCGATGCTGCTGATTCCGGAGCGATGTTTTCGCGCGCGATATCCAGGTTGCCGATGATCGCCCCGAGGATGTTGTTGAAATCGTGCGCAAGGCCGCCGGTGAGCTGTCCGACTGCCTCCATCTTCTGCGCGCGTGCAAGCTGTTGCTGTGCCTGATGGCGCTCGACGTTCTCGGCCCGCAGCGCGTCATTCGCGGCGCGCAGCGCCAGCTCGCGGTCTTCGATGCCAGCAAGCATTTCATTGAAGCTGTCGCTCAGCTGTCCGATTTCGTCCTGTCCATGTTTTGCGGCGCGAATCGAAAAATCCTGGCGGTCGGAAATGCGCTGCGCGGTGACGCCCAGATCGAGGATCGGGCGCGCAATCTGCTTCTGCAGCGCCCGGGAAAGCAGGTAGGCAACAATGAATACGAAGGCAATTGCCGCCGACGCGATCCAGAGCGAGCTCCACAGCCATTCCCGCATGACGACACCGGTATCGAATTTCAGATACAGCGTGCCCAGCTGGCGCTCGCGCTCCATGATCGGCTGAAAACCGTCAAGGTAGGACTCTTCGAAGCGGTAGCCGGCGGCAAGCGGGGAGGATGGCAGCGCGTCCTTCGCCACCGATTGCGGATAGCTGGCGAAGATCCCGCCGTCCTCGTCGTAGACTGCGGCCGCGGCAACATAGTGTTCCGCCTTGAGCGCAGCAAGGATCTCCTGCGCGTCGCTCGGGTCCTTGAACGCCAGCGCACCGGTCAGGTTCGTCGCCGTGATCTCGCCGAGCGTCGATACCTGCCGGACCGTAGTTCGCCGCATCGCAAACAGCTCGTAGGCGAAGAATGCGCCACACATGAGGAGCATCACCACGACGCTGGTCAGCAGAATGCTCGCAATCAACTTGCGGCGCAGCGGCATGTCCCTGAACGTGATCATGCGCTACTCCGTGCCCGCCGAGACGATATCGGCGATCCGCAGCAATTTCGAGCTGAGCGTCAGTCCGGCGGCCTTGGCTGCATCCGCATTGATGCGCAGCTTGACCCGACTGTTTTCCGTGACGAATCGGATCATGCCGCCACGTCGCCCGAAAGCGGGAATATCGCTGACGGTCAGGATGCTGCGCCCGTGCAGGCCGGCAATGATCTGATCGAGCCGGCTCGTCTCGGATTGGCTGATGAACAGGACATGGCACGCGCCGACGTCGTCTCCGTAACGGAACCGTCGAATGATCAGTGGCCTGTCATTGACCTTTTCTCCGCGTACAGTCTCGTCTAGGTACGTGCCGAACGGATCATCGCCGAGCACGCCGATCACGATCGGCTGGTCCACGCCGGAGAATGACTCGGGCGGCCAATCGACAAATTGGGTGAAATTGAACAGGAATACCGCCTTTACCTGGTATTCCTGCGTTGAACGCTCTTCGGCGGCAACGCACAAGCCACCGGCACACGACAGCAGCAGGACCGCCAGGCAAAGCCAAGGCAGCAATCGGCCCGGTTTCAGCCGGCGCGCAAACACTTCCGTCATGACGCCTGCAAATCCCTTTGCCGACGCGGACGAGCGCCCAGCTGATGATCAGAAATGCCAGACCAGCTTTCCATAGATACTCCGCTGAATCTCGACCAGCGCGGGTCCGGGGAAGCCATATTCTGCATGATGATCGTGCAGCAGGTTCTGGCCGACGATTGATAGGTCCAGATTCGGCGTTGCGTGCCAGCCGAGGCGGATATCCAACTCGGAATAGCTGGGCAGTGCCGCCTGAATCGGCCCGCTGTTGAGCTGTCGCGTGTCCACCCAGCGCAGCGCGGCATCCAGCTCGACGCGATCGGTAAGATCCATCGACGAGCGCAAGGCGACACGTTGCTCGGGATCGGCAGTCTCATTGTGGCCGGAATTGATGTCCGTCGTATTCGGCTTGACGTGGATGTTTTCTTTCAGTGGATCGAATCCGGCATGCAGGCGCCACCAGTCCGCCGCCCGATAATCGACGCTTAGCTCCACGCCGTGCGTTTCTCCTTCGAGATTGTTCTGGAAGACGAGGGGCAAGATCGTGTTCGGCGTGAAGCCGGTGCTGCGCACATTGCCGTAGTCATTGTAGAAGGCTGCGATCGAGACTACGACGTCTGGCGCGAACTGCGCGCGATACCCCAGCTCGCGTGCGATCACCGTCTCGGAGGTGAAGGCCGATGAACCCTCGAGCACGGTGAGGACGTTTGGCGGGGCCGGTTCGAACAAGTCGCGATCAACGCGCGACGGTGTGCGTACGGCACGCGATATCGCTGCCCAAAGCATCTGATTGCCGGCCACGCTCCATTGCAGCCTCATGCTCGGCTCCACTTCGAAGCCGGTATAGTCGTTGTGCTCGAGTTTGGTTCCGACCGCCAGCATCAGCTCCGGCCGCAACGTGATTTCGTCCTGCACGAAGCCGCTATACAGGTTCTGATCGAGAACGCTCGGCAGGAACCCCAGCGATGGCGCGTTGCCGACCACGTCGTGGGTACGGCGATAGCCGAGCCCCCATTCGACATGATTGCCTTGCCCAAGGTTGAATCGATGCTGGAAATCCACGTCATAGGTATCCAGATCGTCGCTCAATACGCCGGCGGATGCGAATTCGATCGCGTTGAGAACAAGTGCCGGGACCGGCTCATCCAAGTGGGTGTGGTCATAGTAGACCTGCAGGCTCATCTCGGATTCGCCGGACGCAGCGTGCGACCAGCGACCCAGCAGATTACGGCCGCTGACATTGGAAACGCCTCCATTCAGCGCGTCCTCTGCGCCGCTGTAGAAATCGCCTTGCGCGGTCAGCCTGTCGCGGCCCGAAACCACCGCGTCGACGCGGAAGCCGCCCTGGCCCTGGTGCCAGGCATCGGTCGCGGCGCTGCCGTCGGAATGGGTTTCGTTGCCGCGATCGAAGTATTGACCGTAGACGCGCCCATAGACGTCGGTGCCAAGCGCGGCGCCGTAGCGGACACCGGCAGCGCCCTCCAACTGGTTGCCACCGCCGCCTTCCAGATAGGCTCCCTGGGTATCCTTTGCGCTTTTTGTGATGATATTGATCACGCCGTTCACGGCATTGGCGCCCCACAGCGAGCCGCCCGGCCCGCTGATCACTTCGATTCGATCGATGTCTGCGAGCAGATAGTTTTGCCGATCCCAGAACACGCCCGTAAAGAGCGGTGTATAGACGGTCCTGCCGTCGATCAGGACCAGCAGTTTGTTGGCGAGACTCGTATTGAACCCGCGCGCAGTGATTGCCCAATCATGCGAATTGACCTGCGCCACGTCGAGATTGTCGGCGAGGCGCAGCGCCTCCGGAATGCTGGTCGCGCCGGAGCGACGGATATCTTCCGATGTGATGACCTGTATGGCCGATGGCGTCTTCGACAGCTTCTCGGGGTGCCGCGAAACCGAAGTCACCTGGACGTCGGTGAGTTCTTCGAGGCTGAGGTTCTTCAATACTTGCGGCGGAGTCGCAGCGTCGGTCGTCTGGGAATCGGCGCGATCCATGATGCCAAGCGAAGCCAGCAACGCGAATACGATCTTCGACATCGCGCCTGCAAACGCAGCAGTCCGGCCGCCTGCGCAGCGTCGTGAATCTTCTCCAGACGGTCTTCGTTTAACGAAGGCCCGCAAACGGCCTGACCGGTCCGGCCCGTCAACCGTAGCGACGTTGAAATCCCCGCACGCCATCATCCATCCTCCCTGGCATGCAGAAGGATGCTAATTCCGTGCCATTTGGTCTCGGTGGCCTGCAGGGCCTGCCGCCGGCAAAATGCGATCGCAGCTCGCGTCGCGAAGCGCCGAATTTTGGCAGGCGGTGCCATTTGTTTGCGGAAACCGGCGAGACACGAAATCCGTTATTTATTGATTTCGTGGTGGGCAGTACAGGGATCGAACCTGTGACCCCTACCATGTCAAGGTAGTGCTCTACCGCTGAGCTAACTGCCCACGAAGGGGGCGCAAGGATAGCGGACGCGGGGGTGGAGGCACAATAGCAACACTCGCTGTCAAGTGCTGTTTCCAGAGGAATGGTGCGCGTCATCGCGGCCCGCCTCCAGCGCAAGGTCGATCCAGTTTTGACGCAGTTTTCACACACGCGAGCACAGATGGCTTGTGCACTGGTTCCTTGCCGATACGCTTTCGCCCGTGCTAGCTTTCGAGCGCATTTCGCACCGGCGGTGCGGCGCCTGGAAGTTCGGGAACAATACAGGGGCCAAGCGCGTACTCGCCCGCCGGCGGCAGCCATTGACTGCGAGAAGGGCATGACTCTCCCCGAGTTCCCGGAAGATGGTCCCGGTGTTGTACGCACCGGCACCGCGCCAGCACGGCAGGATTCCCTCAAGTTCGATGCGCAACTGGCGCCGCGCTTGCTGGCGGCGCATGGCGCACTGAAGACGCGATTTGCCGAACTGGTCGGCACAATCGACCGGGAGCCGGCAGCCGCCGCGCGCGCGATCGAGGAATCCCTGCGGCAATTCAGCGCGATACGGCACATCGAGACGATCTGGCTGCATCCGGTGCTCGAGCGCGCCGTCGACGCGGACGCCGGAGTGCGCGGCCAGGTCATGGAGCTGCGCCTGATCGGCCTGATCCTCGCGCGGCGCGTGCTGCGCTGTCTGGATGACCTCCAGCAGGCCATTCGCGCGGAAGTCTTCGTGACGGAATCGGCGGCGCGCGCCACGGCCGCGCTGGCGAAATATTCGAAGCACAGCGAGCATGTCGTCTACCCGCTCTACGAACTGGTCGGCACGCAGCGCCAGGAAGCGGCCTAGCTCGAGCGCTGCATCTGCGATTAAAACATTTCTTTCGCGGGTCCAGGCCCGCGCTTTCTCTCGCGCTCGCGCGACAGCTCTGCGGGTTCGGCCTCCAGCGCCTCCAAACTTTCTGAAAGCCATGGATACCGGCGGGTAGCGTTTAGGCGTGAAGGCGGATGATCGTTCGGTCATTGCCGCACGGCTCAGCGTATGTCAACGCACACGATGCAGTGCTCGGCGAATCACCCGAAGAGCATCCTGACAACCCCCCGCGCGAAAATCCGGACGGCGTCCCAGAGGAAATACCCCAAGGGCATGGGGGCCTGTGACCTTGCAGAATGAGGGGAGAAATGGCGCTGGAGTTTGTGAACGTTGCGAATTGCCCGCCAGACATCACGGCGTTTCGTTGCAGGCGCGGTGCCGGAGAGCAAATGGGTATGGCATGGCTCTTGCGGCGTCCCACCTGATCGGCAGCCGTCGCCGCGCGCTCAGGTATCACCCAGCTTCCTGTGGTCGGTTCGCGGCTGTTGGTAGAAAACCTCGCGGGCAGAGATCGTCGAGATGAATTTTGTACAGACGCTGCGTTCGTTGGACAAGCTGCTTCAGGTCATGGCCCGGCGATCGGTTGAATCTCTCCACCGCGGCGCGCTTCAATCCACAGTTGACCAGTCGCCTGCTTGCCATTCATGAAGCGGTGAACGCGCGCTTCGCGACGGTCCTGAGCAATCTGTCGGCCGACCCGGAGTTTGCGATCGCCTCGATTCGCCATTGCCAGCAATTGCTTCAGGACCTTCGCCGGGCCGAAAGCGCATGGCTCTATCCGTTCATCGCATCCGGCGTGGACGATGATCTGCAGGCGCGACGCCAGCTTATGCAACTGCGGATCGGCTTGCTGGCCGAGCTGCGGGCGACGTTGCGTCACCTGGACAACCTGGGCGAAGCCGTCGCGAACGGAGCTTCGTTCACGAACGAGATCGAGCTTGCATCGGCCTCGATCGCCAGCTACCTGCAGCGCAGCGAGACCGAAATCTATCCGCTCTACATGCTCATCGGGAAACGTCACGTCGCGGAGCCAGCGGCCTGATCGCGCAACGGCGACCGGCACCTCATCCCGTCAGCAGCATCGTCTCGCGCACCCGCTTCATCTCGTCGCGCGCGCGCGCGGCGTCCTCGAATTCGAGGTTCTGGGCGTGCTTGTACATCTGCGCCTCGAGTTTTTTCAGGCGCGCAACAAGCTGCGTCGGACTGAGCACCGAATAGTCTTCGGCCGCCTCTGCCACGCGGCGCATGCCGGCGGCGCGCGCGGCGCGATCGGCTTCGGCATCGGAACGCGCGCCCTCCATGATGTCCATCACCTTGCGCACGATCGTCGCCGGTATGATGTTGTGTTCGATGTTGTATTCGACCTGCTTGGCGCGGCGCCGGTCGGTTTCCTCGATCGCGCGCTTCATTGAATCGGTGACGCGGTCGGCGTAGAGAATTGCCGTGCCACGCAGGTTGCGCGCGGCGCGGCCGATGGTCTGGATCAGTGAGCCGGTCGAGCGCAGGAAGCCTTCCTTGTCGGCGTCGAGAATCGCGACCAGCGACACCTCGGGCATGTCCAGGCCTTCGCGCAGCAGGTTGATGCCGACCAGTGTATCGAACTTGCCGAGGCGCAGGTCGCGGATGATCTCGACGCGCTCGACTGTCTCGACGTCCGAATGCAGGTAGCGCACGCGTACGCCATGCTCTTCGAGATATTCGGTCAGGTTTTCCGCCATCCGCTTGGTCAGCGTGGTGACCAGCACGCGGTCGCCCATCGCCACGCGCTTGTGGATTTCGCCGAGCAGGTCGTCGACCTGGGTGCGTACCGGCCGGATCTCGACCTGCGGGTCGACCAGCCCGGTCGGGCGCACGACGAGTTCGACGATGTTGCCGGCTGAATGCTCGAGCTCATAGCGCGACGGTGTCGCCGAGACGAAGATCGAGCGCGGCGCCCGTTGCTCCCACTCCTCGAACTTCAGCGGCCGATTGTCGAGTGCGGACGGCAGGCGGAAACCGAACTCGACCAGCGTCTCCTTGCGCGAACGGTCACCCTTGTACATTGCGCCGAGCTGCGGAATCGTCACGTGCGATTCGTCGACGACCAGCAGCGCATCGGCCGGCAGGTAGTCGAACAATGTCGGCGGCGGTTCGCCCGGCATGCGCCCGGTGAGATGGCGCGAATAGTTTTCGATACCCTGGCAGTAGCCGATCTCGGCCATCATCTCGATGTCGAACTGGGTACGCTGCTGCAGCCGCTGCGCTTCGACGAGCTTTCCCGCTTTGTATAATTGTTCCAGTCGTTCCTTCAGCTCGACCTTGATCGTCTCGATCGCATCGAGCACGGTGTGCCGCGTCGTCACGTAGTGCGATCCCGGGTAGACCGTGAAACGCGGCACCTTGCGCAGCACATCGCCGGTCAGCGGATCGAACACGGCCAGGCTCTCGATCTCGCCGTCAAACAGCTCGATGCGTACCGCGTCGGCTTCATTTTCGGCCGGAAACACGTCGATCACATCACCGCGGACGCGGTAGGTGCCGCGGCGCAACTCCATGTCGCCGCGGTCGTACTGCAGCTCGGTCAGGCGGCGGATCAATTCACGCTGGTCGATATGCTCGCCGCGCACCAGGTGCAGCACCATCTTGTGGTATTCGCCGGGGTCGCCGAGGCCGTAGATTGCCGATACTGTCGCCACGATCAGCGAGTCGCTGCGCTCGATCAACGCCTTGGTTGCCGAAAGCCTCATCTGCTCGATGTGCTCGTTGATGCTCGAGTCCTTGTCGATGAACGTATCGGACGAAGGAATGTAGGCTTCGGGCTGGTAATAGTCGTAATAGCTGACGAAGTACTCGACGGCATTGCGTGGAAAGAATTCCTTGAACTCGCCGTACAACTGCGCGGCCAGAGTCTTGTTCGGCGCCAGAACGAGCGTCGGTTTCTGGATCGCCTCGATCACGTTCGCGATCGTGAAGGTCTTGCCCGAGCCGGTCACACCGAGCAGCGTCTGGTGCGCGAGTCCCGCTTCAAAACCGTCGATCAGGCGGCGCAGCGCTTGCGGCTGATCGCCGGCCGGCTGGAATGGTGAAACAAGCTGAAAACGATCGGCCAACGCGGTTGCTCCAAATGAAGTGCGGAAGTATAACGCGGGCAACAGTTGTGCTGCTGATGACCCGCAGCGCCACTCGCCGCTCGCGCGGACGAAGCAAGCGAGTCGAGAGCGCCACGGGGCCCCAGACAGCACGCGGCGCCGCCGCGTTCGGCCGAAGGTCATCTTGCCTGACCCGCTGCCATCGTTGTGGCAGCAGAGAAATCGGAAACGTCTTCACTATGACGTTAGATGTACGCTGCCGGATCGAGGCAGACGTGGCGAATGGTGGATAGTGAAGGCAATCGACAAAGGTTCGAATGCCAGCGG
>DASXKR010000056.1:0-25396 GCA_036496665.1 Rudaea sp.
GGAAGTAATCAGCCATGAGGCGGCGATCGCGCCTGCCGACTGGCCGAAAGCAGTGACGTTGGCGGGATCGCCGCCGAATCTTCCAATGTTGTCCCGCACCCACTGAAACGCAGCGACCTGATCCATCAATCCGTAGTTTCCAGTCGAATCGTCGCTGGTCTCCCGTGCCAGATCCGGGTGCGCCAGAAAACCCAGTACGCCGACGCGGTAGTTGATGGTCACCACGACGACGTCATGGTGCATCAGCTTGGTACCGTCCGAAAAATTGTTGCCGCCTGAGCCGCCGGCGAATCCTCCGCCGTGGAGCCATACCATGACCGGCAAACCCGAATCGGGGGCGTGCTCACCGATGCGCGGCGTCCAGATATTCAGCGACAAGCAATCTTCGGATGCGCCTTCGGCGTCCACGTTGTTCCAGCCCATGGGGTCCTGCGGGCAAGACGGACCGAATCGGGAGGCATCCCGAACACCGTGCCATGAATGCGCGGCCGCAGGGGCGCGCCATCGGTTACGTCCCACCGGGGGTGCTGCATAAGGCAGGCCCCTGAACACAAAACCGCCGTCGACCAAGGATCCCAGGAATCGGCCTTGCTTGGTCTTCACCTCCGGTCGAGCCAGCTTGCCACTGCCGGCAAGGGATTCCGACAGCGCAGTTTGCCACGTCATCATCAGGACGCCGATGAGGAAGACGAGCCAGGTTGTCTTCATGAGTTCTTACTCTTCAATAGCCCATCGGCTTGTCACGTACTGGAACTGGACATTAGCACCAAGACAACTTGCGGATAATGGTGTCAGGGGCACGCCACCAAACGGGTCAAAGTGCCTTTTCCGATCGTCCCGGCCCCAGTAAGTCACCGGAGAAAAGGAATGGAGGCAATTATTTGAGATAATCGTCTCCCTCCTTTCCCATTCATCGGAACCGCCCCATGTCTCGTGTCCTGCCTGCGCTACGCCGCTCGCTTTACGCTCTCCTGCTGGTTGCGTCGCTCGGCCACGCCGATCCCGCGCCTGCCGATTCGAATGCGGCGTTCATGCGCCTCGCGGATGAATTTTTCGATCAGTACTATTTCCCCACGAATCCGACCACGGCTACGCTGAGCGGCGTCCACGACTACGACGGCAAGCTCGAAGACTTCAGTCGCGCCGCGACCGATCACGCGATCGAACGGCTCAAGGAATTCGATCGCCAGGTGAGCGCGGTGGACGCCAAGACGCTCGACGAACAGACACGCGGCGACCGCGAGCTGGTACTCAACTACATCCGCGGCACGCTGCTGACGCTCGAAACGATCAAGCCGTGGCAGAAGAATCCCGACACCTATTCGAGCGGCATCACCAACAGCGCGTTTTCGATCATGGAGCGCAAGTTCGCAGCGCGGGCCGATCGACTGCGCGTGCTGGTCGCGCGCGAGAAGCTGATGCCGGGCGCGCTGCAGCAGGCGCGCGCGAATCTTTCGCACCCGCCGAAGATCTACACGGAAATTGCGCTTGAACAATTGCCGGGTTCGACGGATTTCTTCGCCAAGGACGTGCCGGCTGCGTTTGCCGACGTCACCGACAAGGCGCTGAAGGCCGAATTTGCGAAGAGCAACGCCGCGGTCGTCGCCGCGCTCAAGCAATACCGCGCCTGGCTGAAAGACAAGCTGCTCGCGCAATCCGATGGCGACTTCAAGCTCGGCGCCGAGACTTACCGCAAGAAACTCGCGTTCGACGAAATGGTCGACACGCCGCTCGATCGCCTGGTCGAAATCGACATGGAGAACCTGCGCCGCAACCAGGCCGAGTTCGCGCGCGTCGCGAAGGAACTTGAGCCGGACAAGGCGCCGAAGGCTGTGCTCGCCGAGATGGCGGCCGATCATCCCGCGCCGGACAAGCTGCTCGACACGTTCCGCGGCACGTTCGACGGGTTGATCGCCTTCATCAAGGCCAAGCACATCATCACGATCCCGTCCGACGTAAAACCCATCCTCGAAGAGACGCCGCCGTTCCTGCGCGCGATCACGTTCGCGTCGATGGACACGCCGGGCCCGTACGAAACGGTCGCCAAGGAGGCCTACTTCAATGTCACGCTGCCCGAATCGGGCTGGGACAAGAAGCACACCGACGAATTCATGGCGCAGTTCAGCTATCCGGTGATCAGCGCGATCGCGACGCACGAGGCTTATCCCGGGCACTACGTGCAATTCCTGTGGATGCAGAAGGTGCATGACCGCGTGCGCAAGCTGCTCGGCTGCTCGAGCAACGCCGAAGGCTGGGCCCACTACAGCGAGCAGATGATGTTGGACGAAGGCCTTGCGCAGGCCATCTATCCGAACGACGCGCGCCAGCAGAAGCTGCTGCGCCTCGGCCAATTGCAGGACGCGCTGCTGCGCAACGCGCGCTTCATCGTCGGCATCAAGCTGCACACCGGCGCCTTCACGTTCGACCAGGGCGTGGACTTCTTCGTCAACGAGGGCTACCAGTCGCGCGCCGTCGGCAGCGTCGAAACCAAGCGCGGCACCGCCGATCCGACCTACCTGTACTACACGCTCGGCAAGCTGCAGATCCTGAAACTGCGCGCCGACATGGAAGCCAGACAAGGCAAGGCGTTCGACCTGGAGAAGTTCCACGACGCGTTCATGCAGCAGGGCTTTGCGCCGATAAAGATCGTTCGGCGCGCGATGCTGGGGGATGAGTCGCCGACATTGTGAGGCCGGCGCCAACGTGCTTGGACAAACGGGGGCCAGAGTACACTTTCGGAAAAAGGGGACGTAGCTAATTAAGGCGATTTAATTGGCTACGTCCCCTTTCCCGAACACAGCGCATTTTCTCGTGCAGTGAAAAAGGGTCAGGTTCATTTTTCTCAAGGTCGAAACGCCCCCCAGCGCATTTTCTCGTGCAGTGGTGAGAAAGTGAAAAAGGGTCAGGTTCATTTTTCTCAAGGTCGAAACGCCCCCAGCGCATTTTCTCGTGCAGTAGTGAGAAGATAAGGCATTCTGCCCCCGTCGCTGGTCGCTACAAAATCGCTTCTCGCTGCAGTCGGCGCAGTATGTGTGCTTGCAGATCATGGCGCAGTTTCGCGGGTGGCGTGCGTCGGCAGTCCGGGGAATGTAAAGGGCTGGATTCCAGCTTGCGCTGGAATGACGAGCTTGGAGCAAAGGCGCTGGATCCCGGCTTTCGCCGGGATGACGAGCAAGGGGCGGCGGGTGCGCAGGATTCCGTGTCAGCCTCAATGCAAATGGATTTGCCCTAACGCCGCCCATCCGGCCGCCAGCCCTCCTTCCCCGCGCGCCACTGAATAAACGCGATCCAGTCGGCTGTCAGCGCGTCGCCCTGTGCGCGCGTCGAGCCAATGCCGTGGCCTGCTTCTTCGTCGATGCGCAGCAGCACCGGCTTGGGCGTGCCTGCCGCCTGCAATGATGCAGCGAACTTGCCGGGACTCCACGGCGAGACGCGCGGATCGTTGAGGCCGGTCGTGATTAGGATCGCCGGGTAGCGCGTGCCTTTGCGTACGTGCTGGATCGAGTCCATGTCCTGCAGGTTCTTGAAGCCTTCCTGCGTCGTGACGGTGCCGAATTCGGGGATGTTGGCAGGCCCGCTGACCTGGAACTCGGCGCGCAGCATGTTGGCGTCGGGCACCAGGTCGATCACGCCGGCAAACAGATCCGGTCGTTGCGTCATCGCGCGGCCCATCGTGATGCCGCCGGCGGAGCCCCCGATGATGAAGAGCTTGTCTTTCGTCGTGATGCCGCGCGCGATCAGGTCCTCGCCGCAGGCGATGATGTCTTCCCACGTGTTGTGCTTGTTCGCATCCTTGCCGCCGAGGCGCCAGGCTTCGCCGAGTTCGCCGCCGCCGCGCACGTGGCAGATGCCGTAGCTGATGCGCTCGCGCATGGCCGCCGCGCGGCGCGAGCTGAAGTCGGCGAGCTCGGAAATTCCGTAGGAGCCGTAGGCCTCGATCAGCGTCGTCTGCGCGCCTTGCGCATCCTTCGGCTGGACCAGCGTGAGCGGAACCATGACGCCGTCTTTCGCCTTGGCTTGCAGGTCGCTGACCTTGAACGCGCCAGCATCGAAGTCGCCGCGCGTACCGAGCTTGATCTCGGTGAACTTCTTCGTCTGCGGATCATAGTGCGACAGCGCGGGCTGCGTGGTCCAGCTCGACAGAACGATCGTGACACCCGGCGCGCGCGGATCGGTGAACATCTCGCCGATGTGGCCGTTGACCGGCAGCACGGCCTCCTCGATTGTCGTAGTGCCGGCCGGAATGCGCAGCAGGCGCGAGTACGCGCCTTGACGCGCCTGCACGTACAGTGCGTCGGCGGCCGCATGCACGCCCTCGATCACGCGGTCAGACTGGGCCGCGACGAGTGTCTGCGCGGAGTCGAGCGGCGCGCCGGCCTTGACGACGAGCACCTTGAACGTCGGCGCATCCTTGTGCGAGAGCAGGAAGATTTCATCGCCGCGCATATCGAGCGCCGTGACGCCGTCGGCGCGATCGACGAATGCTTTCCACTGCGCGTCGGGCTTTGCCGACTGCGCGGCCGGCGCCAGCCAGAATTTCTGTTCGTTCTGCACGCCGTTGACCGAATCGAGGACGGCGAACGGCGCGCCGGGCGCGACCAGCACGACCGGGAACTCGTCTTCGCCGATCTTCGGCCCGTGGCCGGCCTTCGCGCCGTACAGCGTGACCGGCGCGGCCTTGAGGTCCCACGCATCAAGCGTGGAGTTCTTGTAGCGGCCGATGGCCGGATCGCCTGCTTTCAGCTCCTGCAACTGGTTATAGAACAGCGTCGACGAGTCGGCGCTCCACGCCGTCGCGCCGAACTGCACGCGCTCGAGCGGGCCGGCGATGCGCGCGCCGTTCGTCGCGTCATAGACCGACAGCGCGGCGTTCTCCGAGCCGCCCTCGGATACGCCGACAGCGACTTTTGCGCCGTCCCACGAGGGCAGCACGTAGTTGATCGCAAAAGGTTTACCGCCGTTCTTGTCGCGCAACGCGGCGACGTCGACGAGCTTGCGCGTGCCGGCCGCGTCGTGCACGACCAGGTCGAAATTGTCCGAGCCCGGTGCGCGTTCCTGGTAGAAGTCGCGCCCGCCGAACGTTGCGAAGCCCTGGATGAAGCCGAAGCTGCCGGTGAACGCCGACACGCGCTTGCCGAGTTCGGCGCGCGGCGCGATCGCTCCGAGCACGGCGCGCGTGTACGCGCCTTGCGCCTTCATCCAACCGATCGTCTCGGCGTCGAGCTTCTCCATGTAGCGATAGTTGTCGGTGATCTTGGTGCCGAACAGCGTCTCGGTCACCGGCTTGACCGGCGCGACCGGCGGCGTGCCCTTGACGCCGAGCGGCGCGAGCGGGTCGGCGGCAGGCGGCGGCGCCGCAGCGCTGGCGAGCGTGGAGATGAGGGCGAAGGACAGGGCGAAGGCGGCGCGCATGGCAGTGACTCCGGCGGCAGGAGCGCCCGAATCTAGCGCAGGCATCGCGCTGGCTCAAATGCCGAAGGTCAGGACGCGCAACGGGGAATTGAGCGGCGTCCCCGGTGACGCAAGCCTCGCCCGAACCTGCAACGGCGGCTTCTGATTCTTGGCGGCCCCGACACGATTCGAACGTGCGACCTTCCCCTTAGGAGGGGGACGCTCTATCCAACTGAGCTACGGGGCCGTCTGGCAAGACTTCGCACCGGAGACACCCTGGCGTTTGCAGCGTGACCGGCAACCGATTATCTCAAGAAATCGCCGCCGTTGCCTCGTTCTCCGCGGCATGCGCCTGCCGCTCCTGCAAGATTCCAGCAGGTTATCCTGTCAGGTCCGGCAGCGGCGGCGCTTGAATTTGCCGCCGCCGGCTTGATATCGCGTGCAGCCGCGTTTCCGTGCCGCCTCAATCACCCGCAGGAGTTTCCATGCAGATCACGATGTACGACACGCTCGTTCCGACCGCCAACCGCATGCTCGGCAATCTTTCCACGTTCCTCGACAAGGCCGAAGCGTTCGCGGCCGCAAAGAAGATCGACGCGGCGGTGCTGCTGAACTCGCGCCTCGCGCCGGACATGTTCCCATTGACGCGCCAGGTGCAGATCGCCGCCGACATGGTCAAGGGCGCCGCTGCGCGGCTGAGCGGAGCCGAGGTTCCGAAATACGAAGACAACGAGGCCACGATCGCCGAGCTGAAGGCGCGCATTGCCAAGACCCTGGCGTTCGTCAACGGCATCGATGCGGCGAAGTTCGGCGGCAGCGAGGATCGCGACGTGACACTGCAGGCGCGCACCGGCGATCGCCACTTCAAGGGCTTGACCTACCTGCGCGACTACGTGCTGCCGAATGTGTATTTCCACACCACGACGACCTACGCGATTCTCCGCCACAACGGCGTGGAACTCGGTAAGAACGACTTCATGGGCGCCTGATTTTTCAGCGCGGCTGAATTGACGGAGAGCTTTTTGGACGCGGATCTGCCGCGGATGAGCGCGGATAAGAGTAGAAGACAATCCGTCGTGGTTGCTTTATCGGCTCTGATCCGTGTCAATGCGCGTTGGTCCGCGTCAAAATTCTTTAGCTCTCACAAAGAATGCTGCTTACGAAACCGGGAGCGGCAAGCCGAGTTTTTTCAGCAGCGCGCCGTAGCGCGAGTCATCGTGCAGGTTGCGCAACAGTGGATCGAAGCTGTAGTAGATGAAGCTGGCATCGTGCAGTTCATATGCACGATCCAGCCATTCGAACGCCTTGTCCTTGTCGCCGCGCCAGGCATAAACCTCGGCGGCCTGATACGGAAGAATGTGGCCGTAGCGCGCGATCAGCAGCTGCAGATCCTGGTCCGCCGCGGCGCGGTCGCCCAGCGAGTGATGGGCCAGCGCCTGCCCGGTCAGACGCAGAAAGTGCGCGCTGTCCTCGAAGTGCGGCAGCGCTGCACCCGTACGGCCCTGCAGCAATTCGCCGAGCCCGAGGTAGTAGCGGGCGTGTTCGTCGAGCGGCTGGATGCGGATTGCCTGAGTCAGTATTTCGCGTGCCTTGTCGAACCGGCCGAGCGCCGTGAGGTGGTAGCCCATGACGGTCCACGCATTGCCGGAGTGCGGATTGATCTGGGTCGCGCGTGTTTCGAATTCGATTGCCTCGTTCAGCCGTCCCTGCGCGGCGCGCAGGCGGGCGAGTTCGACCAGCGGCTGTTCCTGATCGATCGGGCTGAGTGCTGCAGCACGCTGCAGGTCCTGTTCCGCGCCGGTCCAGTCCCACCAGTGCGCCGTGCGGTAGACGCCGCGCATCTTCCAGCCGTCGGGATTGTCCGGAGCCAGCGCAATGACACGATCGACGATTTGCAGCGCGCGCCGCTTGCCGGCCAGCGCTTCGTCGGCGTTGTCGGCATACATGCCGGATTGGCCGAGAATGTCGGCCAGGCCGCACCAGGCCTCGACGAAGTCCGGGTCCAGTTCGACTGCCCGCTCGAAGTGCGCCATCGAGCGCCGGTGCGCCGTTTCGTCGTCTTTGTATACATCGTGGGCGAGCAGGAACTCCTCGTAGGCTGCTGCGCTGGTCTTGGCATGGCGTACGAGTTCGCGTTGCTGGTCGGGTAGCAGCTCGATGCGCAGTGCACTGACGATCGCGCGCACGATCTCGTCCTGCATCGCGAACAGTTCGGTGATCGGGCGATCGTAGGTTTCCGACCAGAGATGATAGCCGTCCACCGACTTGATCAACTGCACGGTCACGCGGATGCGGTCGGCCGACTTGCGCACGCTGCCTTCGAGCACGGTCTGCGCATTGAGCTTGCTGCCGATGGTGCGCAGGTCCAGTTCACCGCCGCGGAACGCAAACGACGAGGTGCGGCTGACCACGCGGATCTGCGGAACGCGCGCCAGGCTGTCGAGCAGTTGCTCGGCCAGGCCATCGGAGAAGTAGCCCTGGTCGTGTTGCTCGCTCAGGTCCAGGAACGGAAGGATTGCTATCGAAGCCGATGTGGCCGTCTGCGGCGAAGACGGTGTCACGGCAAGCGCGGGTGCAGGAGAACGCGAGCCGACATGGATCGCGCCCACTGCAGCGAGCAGCAGCGTTGTGCCGACCAGCAAGGGTGTCCACCAGCGGCGGCGTGGCGCAGCCGGCAGCGTGCCCGCGCTGGGGTTCGCCACCGGCAAATCGATTACCGCCTGCGCGCCCGCGGGGTCGTACTCGCGCCGCGCACCGTCGCGCCGAAAGTCGGCGACGAGCCGATAGCCGTAGCCGTGGACGACGCGCAGGCATTCACCGTCCGGATCACCGAGTGCCTGGCGCAGGCGGCCGATCGCCTTGGCCAGGGAGTTTTCCGTCACGACCCTGCCGGGCCAGCCGACGCGCAGCAGTTCTTCCTTCGGCACAACCTCGCCGGCATGGTGGACCAGGCATAGCAACAGGTCGTAGCCGCTGCGGTCGAGCGGCACGGCGGCGCCGTCGACTGAAAGACGCTTGTCGCGTTCGTCGAGTTCGACCGATCCAAAACGCCAGATCACGGCGTCGCCGCGTTCGGCACGCCGCGGCGCACTCGATTGTTCTTCTTGAATGAGCGTCAATCGAGTTCCCCCCCAGGAACACCATTCGCTCCGGATGCATTCCGCACGCGTCGGACGCGCGCGGAACTTGTGAATCAGAAGATATCAGAACTTTTCACTGGCGTGTGCCCCAATTGCGGCGGAGTGTCACGCGCACCAACGGTGCCGCTCTTTTTGTGCGGCGCTCATCGCACAGGGGAGGTTCAACCATGTTCCATTCAGGTATCCGCGAACTCGTGTTGTCATCGCTGCTCCTGCTCGGCGGCGTCAGCGCCGAAGCCGCCGCGCCCCAGACCCTTGGCTACCAGGGGCACCTGGCAGATCCGGGCGGCCAGCCGATTACCGCGGATTTGTCGATCACCTTCAGGTTGTTCGACGTGCAGAGCGGCGGCGTGGCCCTGTGGAGCGAAGTCCAGCCGGCGGTACAGGTCGACGGCGGCAACATGGCAGTCGAACTCGGCAAGGTCACGCCGCTGCCGCCGAACATCTGGGGCAAACAGCTTTATTTGGGGATACAGATCTCCGGCGACAGCGAAATGGCGCCACGGCCGCCGTTGACCGCTGCGCCGTATGCATTGCGCGCCGCCGGGACGATGAAGAACACGGTCGTCGTTTCGGCCGAAGGGACGTTGGTCGAGAATGGTACAGCGCTGCTTGCAGCCGTCGCCGGGATCAGTGGCGCATCGGCCAGCCAGCCGGTGGCCGTCGAGATCGATGCGGGCACCTACGATCTGGGCAGCGCGCGGCTCGATGTGCCGTCGTTTGTTTCGTTGATCGGCCGAGGCCAGGACGTCAGCGTGATCACTTCGGCAAATTCGCAGGGCACGGTTTTGTTCGCCTCGAATACGCAGGCGCGGCACTTCACGGCGCGCAACACCGGCGTGCCACCGAACGACACCAGCAACACGTTCGGCATCGCCGCCGCGCCCCCGGCACTCGACGGCACGACGGTCAGCAACGTCTTGTTCGACAGCATCACTGGCGAGAGCGTCGGCGTGAGCGCGCTGGGCGGACGTTGGGGTATCTATTTCTGCGCCAGCAACAGCTTCCTGCACAACTCGATCGGACACGCGCAAAGCGGGGATTTCGGCATCGCGCTGCGAGCCGACTGCCCGACTGCTGCCAGCATGTTCATCGAGGGCGTGACCCTCCACGCCAGCGACAGCATCGGCGGCGTTCGCGGCGCATTCCTCTCAGGCGGCGGCGCCTGGAGCAACATCAAGGCGCTCCTCGGCCAGTCAGTGACGACCGGCCCGGCTGGCAGCTTCGGCATTCGCGTCATACCGAACACGATCAATGCCGGCGCCGTGCTCTTCAATGCGCTGATCTCGATCCAGGGCACCAATCCGGCGGGCACCACGACCATCTCGCTCATAGAGGGACTGCGTGTCGACAACGGCGCCGACGTCGACGTCAAGGGGTTGTTCGTCGATATCAACTCGGTCAAGGCGCTGTCCATCTCCGGCGTGCGCCTGCTCGGCGACAACACGTCGCCCCACGTGGTTCATATCAGCGATGCCGACATCCACGTCGCCGGCGTGCAGGATGCCGCGCAGGGTTTCGGGGCCGTGGTCGGGGTCAGGGCGCAAGGTTCCGCCCCGGAGCTCGCGCGTACGAAGATCAAGGTCGAGTGTCTGCCGGGTGGCTTCAATTTTTGCGGCGGCGTACAGCAGCAACCGAACAATACCGGCAGCGGCCTGCAGGCGGGCACGCTGGTCCTGGATCAGGTGAGCATCGAGAATGGTCACGATGCGCCGTCGGACAACTCGGCGCAGTCCGTTGCGTTTCTCGGCGTCGGCCCGTCGCGCATCGACAACTCCACGCTGCGCGTGCTGCGTAGCGCCGCCGATGAACTGCAGTCGGGCGTCAACAGCGGGGCTGGTGGCAGCCCCGACATCCGCGTGCACAATTCCACGATCGAGATCCGTAGCGCGAACGCCTTGCCGGCCACATCGAATTGCGTGCTGGCCATGGGCGGCGGCGGAACTCTGGAATTGCTCGGCGGCTACGTCGACGGTGTGTCGTGTGCGTCGCCCAGTCCGAACCTGACATGCGCGGGGCTCACGAAGCATGGCAGCGGGTTCCTCGCCAGCAGTTGTCCGTGAGGTCGCCATGAGCAGCTCCAGACGTTTCGTTCCGCGCCGGGCTTTGCTGCTTGCCACGGCTGTTGTTGTGCTCGGAGCCTTCGATCTCGCGACTGCCGGCAGCGGAGATGCGCGTAGCGGCCAGTATCGCGTGATTGCCGGCAGCGCGGCGAGCGTGGCCGGCGCTGCCGTGTCGCCAGCGCATCAGCTTTACGTGGTCGGCGGCAGCGGCGCAGCCGTTGGCATCGCCGCCAGTGACAACACCAGCATCGTCGCGGGAAACAGCGGCATTGATCCGCCCGAACGGATCTTCCGCAGCGACTTCGAGGCGGCACCCTGACGGCCTCGGGGCAGGGCTGGTGTCGTGCTTAGTCTGTTTGGAACTTCGTCACGCCTATGCCGAACAAAGGTTCCCATCAGGATGAAGCACTGCTCCAGCGAAAGGCGCCAGGCCGCTACATGCAGCGCCAAAGGGTGTCGGTCTGCGGCGAAAGCGTTCAGCGCGCAATGAAAGATTGTTGCAGAACCCACCTGGAACCCGCGGCGCCATTCGCTCGGCAGACGATCGCGCAGAATACGATCTGCAACTATTTCACGCCGCCTTTGCCGTGCGCGTGCCGGATCTGGTCACGGCGCCGGGTCGACTGAGTGGCCGCATACTGTTCGATGGCCTTTTTCAGCGCGACAGGGTCTTCGTCGCGGCGCAGCCCGCGCCTGGTCAGCGCCTTTTGCATGCGCTCGATCAGGTCGAAGTCGTGTTCGTCGCGATACGGTTTCAGATCAAGATCTTCGGGCACCTTCTTCAGGCGCTCGTCACCGATGTGCTTGACGTATTTCTGCATGAACCGGTCGTAATCGCGCCACAGGATGCCGTCGGCGCGCACCGCAGCCTCTTCGGCGCGCGTCGCGATCTGGTGCGCGTGCAGGTAGTGAAGGCCGAGCTGATCGATCAGGGTCTTCTCAACCTCCTCGTGCATGATCAGGTAGCGGTCGACCTCGATCTTGCGGCCCTTGTACGCCATCGTGCGCGGCAGGTGCCGGTCGATGTAAATCGTCTGGCCGTCGGTGCTGTAGCCGGCGAGGTAGGGGATGTCATGGGTCCGGTCGAGTTTCTTGACCCGGCGCAGGATGGCGTCAAGGGCACGGTCGAGCATCAGGCTCGAAACGTACCAATCCGGAATTCTTAATTTTTTGTGAGGGGAGTTGGGGTGGCAACCTTGGGCGGGCATGGGCACTCCGATTCGGTTGAGTTCGATCTGCGACGATAATCCAGGTCCGAGCGTCCTTACAATCACTACGCAGAATCAGCCAGGGGGCCATATCCGCCAATCCGAGGGGTCGGATTGGGGTTTGCACGCGCTGTCAAAGAAAGCGCGGGCACGATCGTACTTTTGTAAATTTTGAGTTATAGTGAATGCACTGTGTCTGCACGGTGCTCGTGAATTGTGCCCGATTGTGCTGGTCTTCGATCCGCTCCGTCGTCACCCCTGTTTCCATGCATGCCAGTAAGCCGACTCCGCGGTTGCGCGCGAGTCTTGTCTGTTTAGTCTTGTGGAGTTTTTATGTCGGATCGTGAGGTTGGTACCGTCAAGTGGTTCAACGACAGCAAGGGTTTTGGTTTCATCAGCCGTGAAAACGGCCCGGATGTGTTCGTGCATTTCCGCGCCATCCAGGGTTCCGGTTTCCGCACCTTGCAGGAAGGTCAGAAGGTCAGCTTCCGCGTTGTCCAGGGTCAGAAGGGCCTGCAGGCGGACGAAGTTACCCCGGCCTGACTGGCAGTTAGCCCATAAACGAAGCGCACCGGTCAGCCTCACGCTGGCCGGTGCGTTTTTCTGTGCCGGCGCCAGCGGGGATACTGGCGCCGGATGCATCGCACCGCGACGTGTTCAAAACCGTCCGGAGCGAAAGTCTTCTATTGCCTGCGCGATCTGTTGCTGTGTGTTCATGACGAACGGTCCGTATTTCGCGACCGGTTCGTTGAAAGGGCGTCCCGCCACGACGATCATTCTCGCCGCCGCCTGTGGCGCCGCGACCCGCACACTGTCACCGTGATCGAGCACGCCCAGGTCCCCGCGCAGCAGTTCGCTGCGGTTGCCGTCGCCGACCTTCGCCTGGCCTTCATAGACATAGATGAACGCGTTGTGGCCGGCCGGAATGGCCAGGTCGGCCTGCGTGCCTTGCGCAAGGCGCACATCCAGATACAGCGCCGAGGTCGCGTCGGCCTGGACCGGGCCGGTCACGCCGCCGGCGTTGCCCGCGATGACGCGTGCGGTGACACCCTTGGCCAGTTCGACGTCGGGAATTCGCTCGGGCGCGATGTCCTGGTAGCGCGGCGCCGTCATCTTGTCCTTGGCCGGCAGGTTGACCCAGAGCTGGAAGCCCCACATCAGGCCATCTTCCTGCTCCGGCATTTCCGAATGCAGGATGCCGCGCCCGGCGGTCATCCATTGCACGCTGCCCGCGGTCAGCAGGCCGCTGTTGCCCTGGTTGTCGCCATGGCGCATCCGCCCGGCCAGCATGTAGGTGACCGTTTCGAAGCCGCGATGCGGATGACTCGGGAATCCGGCGAGGTAGTCGTCGGCCTGGTCGGAACGGAACTCGTCGAGCATCA
Source organism: Rudaea sp. (assembly GCA_036496665.1). Lineage (GTDB taxonomy): Bacteria > Pseudomonadota > Gammaproteobacteria > Xanthomonadales > Rhodanobacteraceae > Rudaea. Next base: position 13,185 of record DASXKR010000056.1, read on the forward strand.
GAAACGGATCGAGCATGTCGAGCCCGGGCTGGCCGATCACGCGGGTCAGTTTGACGCCGGCTCCGTCGCTGGTCGGGCGGCCACGCACCACGTGCGTGACCTGGCGCTGTATCGGCGTTGCCTTGGTCAGTGGGGACTCGATTGACGTGGCAATGGTCATGGACGACTCCAAGGGATTGAAGCCTGCTAGATGAGGCCGTAGTGCCCGATCTCAAACCGGCGCGATGGTACGCAGTGTTCCCCGAATGGAACGCAACCGGCGCTATGATTGAAACATGAACACATCGATCCAGAGCATCATCGATCCGCGCGTCCACGATCTCGGCGGTTTCAGCGTGCGCCGCGTGCTGCCGCACGTCAACGCTCGCCATGTAGGACCGTTCGTGTTTTTCGACCACATGGGTCCGGCCCAGTTCGCTCCCGGCAATGGCATCGATGTGCGCCCGCATCCACATATTGGCCTGGCCACCGTAACCTTCCTGTTCGACGGCGCGATCACGCACCGCGACAATCTGGGTTTCGTGCAGACGATCCGGCCCGGCGACGTAAACTGGATGACTGCCGGCCGCGGCATTGCCCATTCCGAGCGCACGCCGGCCGAGGAACGCGCCGCCGGCCATGCGCTGCACGGCATCCAGGTGTGGGTCGCGCTGCCATGCGACGCCGAAGAGGTGGCACCGAGCTTTTACCACCATGCGTCCGCAACGCTGCCGCGCATCGAACGCGGTGGCGTGACGATGCGCCTCGTGGTCGGGACGGCGTTCGGCGAACGCTCGCCGGTGCTGACGTTTTCCGAAATGTTCTATCTCGGCGCTGAGTTCGCGCCGGGCTCGGTGCTGCGCCTGCCGCCGGAGCACGCCGAGCGAGCCGTCTATGTCGCCGACGCGGCGCTGACGATCGATGGCGCCGAAGTAGCGGCCGGCCGCCTTGCCGTGCTCGCGCGCGGCGTCGAAGTCGAGATCCGTGCGTCCGAATCGGCGCGTGTGATCCTGTTCGGCGGCGCGCCGCTCGATGGCGAACGCCACCTGTGGTGGAACTTCGTGTCGAGCTCGCGCGAACGGATCGAACAGGCCAAGGCCGACTGGGTGGCCGCGCGCTTCGGCCAGATACCGGGCGAGACCGAATTCATTCCACTGCCGGAACTTTGACGCACGCTATCGGTCACGCTATCGGTATTGACGGTGGCAGGCGTCGCAGGCATTGCCGATCTTCGTGACGACCGGTGCCAGGGCAGGACAATCCGCACCGACGGCAGGCAATTCGGCGATCGCATCGCGCAAGTGTTGCGTGTACTCGCGAAACGGCGGTTCCGGCGTGGAATCGGCGAAGACGGCCGGCTCGATCTCTTCGGCCAGAGCAGTCAGCAGCGCCTTGTCGCTCTGTACATCGGCGGCTCCGCAGGCATTGGTCCGCACGCGATCGCGCAGCGCTCCGACGTGGTGCTGCATGACGTCCATGACGCCGCGCGCGTAGGCAGCGCGGCGGTTCAGCGCATTGACCACGGTCGATGCGGCCATTGCACCGAGAGCGAAGCCGAGTGCGAGCAGGATCAGGTTGCGCATGGAAGGTCGAAGCAGAGCGGAAACTCAAGCATAGCCATTTTCGCCTGACCTCGTGCCGGGTCCGGCAAGCAGCGCCCGGGACACTCCCGTGCCGTATGACGATACAATACCGGTGCCTGTGGAGTGGCAGCGTTGATCGACGACAAGAATCCCAAGACTGACCGGGCGACGATCCTCGAGCCGTCCGTTGCCCAGGAAACCCCGGGGAATCCGCGGCTGATCATCGTCAGCGGTCTGCTGCTCGGGCACCAGATCGAGATCGGTGAGGTCGTAGTAACCATCGGGCGCGCCGCCGAATGCACGATCGCGCTGCCGCATCCGAGCGTCTCGCGGATGCACTGTCGCATCTGGCGCGAGGACAACCGGTACCACATCCAGGATCTGGACTCGACCAACCGCACCTACCTCAACGGCAAGCCGGTGATGCGCGCCGAACTGCGCGATGGCGACCAGATCGGCGTCGGCAGCAATGCGATCAAGTTCTTCGTCGGTGAAAGCATGGAAGCGCGCTATCACGACGAACTGATCGACCTGGCGATCTACGACAGCCTGACCGGCTTCTACAACCGGCGCCATTTCCTCGGCCTGCTCGCCGACGAAATCGAAAAATCCAAGGCCGGGCGCGCGTTGTGCCTGCTGATGCTCGACCTGGACTACTTCAAGTCGATCAACGATCGCCATGGCCACCTGGTCGGCGATCAGGCGCTGAGCAGCATCGCCCAGATCCTGCGTGAGCAGTCGCCGCCCGGTGCGGTGATCGGCCGTTTCGGTGGCGAGGAATTCTCGATGCTGCTGCGCGAAGTGAAGTTGCCGGAAGCGATTGCGATCGCGGACCGGCTGCGCGCCGCCATCGCCGCGACACCGTTGCTGCTGCGCGACGTGCAGCTGAGCACGACGATCAGCATCGGTGTCGCCGAGTACGGCAGCGGAGCCGACAACAGCTCCGCGTTATTGCATGCCGCCGACGAGCAGCTGTATCGGGCCAAGCAGGGTGGCCGCAATCGCGTCGCGGCTGCGGTCGCAAGCTAGACTGCGTGGACGTCCGCATCGACAGGATCAGCGACCGTTTTGCCGGCATCGATCGGTTGTACGGCGCCGGCAGCGCCGCGCATCTTGCGCAGGCCCGCGTCTGCGTTGTCGGCATCGGTGGCGTCGGCTCGTGGGCGGCCGAGGCGCTGGCGCGTTGCGGCGTAGGCCGGCTGACGTTGATCGACGCGGACGATGTCTGCGTATCGAACACCAACCGCCAGCTGCACGCGCTCGAAGGCGCCTATGGACGGCCGAAGGTCGACGTCGTCGCCGAGCGTGCGCGTGCAATCAATCCGCTACTCCAGGTCGAAGCCATCGCCGAATTCCTGACGCCGGCCAATCTGGAGAGTCTGCTCGATCGGGGCCATCACGCGGTCGTCGATGCCTGCGACGCGCTGAAGGTAAAGGTCGACATGATCGCGTTCTGCCGGCGGCGCAAGATTCCGGTCGTGGTGTCGGGTTCCGCCGGCGGTCGTCGCGATCCCACCTTGATCACGGCACGCGATCTGTCGAAGACCGAGCACGACATCCTGCTCGGCATGGTGCGGCGCAAGTTGCGCGACGACTACGGCTGGACACGCAATCCGAAGCGCTACTTCGGCGTGCAGGCCGTGTTCTCGCGCGAGAACGTCAACTATCCGCAAGCTGACGGCAGCGTGTGCAAGACGCGCACGATCGACGCCGACGGTGGCCTCAAGCTCGATTGTTCCGGCGGCCTCGGCGCGGCAATGCACGTCACGGCTGCCTTCGGCATGGTGGCGGCCGCACGCGTGATCGAGCGGCTGCTCGACGTGCGATCGAAGAGCGCGACGCAGTCAGGGTAAGCGAAACAATCGTTCGCAGTTCCGGCTCGTGGCTGCGGCAATGGTCGTGGCCTCGACGCCGCGCAATCCGGCGACACAGGCGCAGACTTCGGCGAGCAGCGCCGGCTCGTTGCGTTCACCCCGGTGGCCGTGCAGTGGCTGGTCGGGTGAATCGGTCTCGAGCAAGAGGAATTCGAGCGGCATCGCCGCGACGATGCCGCGCAGGCGATGCGCGCGCGGATAGGTGATCGGGCCGCCCAGGCCGATGCAAAACCCGAGTCGCCACAGTTGCTGTGCCTGTTCGCTGCTGCCCGAAAAGCTGTGCACTACGCCGCGCAGCCCGCCGACCCGCCGGATGGTGGCAATGACCTCATCGACAGCGCGCCGCGCGTGCAGCACGAGCGGCAGGTCGAAGTCGCGCGCGATTTCGACCTGGCGGCGGAAAAATCGCCGCTGCACGTCGGGATCGAGACCTTCGACGTAGAAATCGAGCCCGCATTCGCCAACCGCCACCGGGGCATCGCGCTCGATCCAGCGACACAGCTCATCCAGATGTTCGTCGCGATGCTCGGCGAGGTACATCGGATGCAGACCATAGGCAGGACACAGGCCGGATTCGGCCTGGCACAAGTCGCGCAGTCCGGCGAATCCTGCGAGCGCGATCGCCGGCACGATCTGGCGGCGGACGCCGGCGGCGCGAGCCCGCACGAGCACGTCATGACGATCGCGGTCGAACTCGCTGACATCCAGGTGCGAGTGGCTGTCGACCAGATCCATCGAGTGCGCTATGAGAGCAGCCAGGTTGCCATGCCCAGGAACAGGCCCATGCTGACGACGTCGGTTGCCGTGGTCAGGAAGATGCTCGAGGCCATGGCCGGGTCGGCGCCGAGACGCTTGAGGCCGAGCGGCACCGCAGCGCCGGCGACGCCGCTGGCGATGCTGCTCAGACTCATCGCCAGCAGGGTAATGACAGCCAGGGGCAGCGCCCTCGGGTTGTGTTCGGCTTGCGCAATCGTGAACATCGCGATTGCGGCGACGAGGCCGACCAGCAAACCATTGAGCATGCCGAGCAATGCTTCCTTGGCGAGCAGCGACCCGCCGCGACCGGCCCGAATTTCGTTCAGCGTCATGCCGCGCAGGGTCACCGCGAGCGCCTGGCAGCCCGTGTTGCTGCATTGCCCGGAGAGCACCGGCAGGAAAACGGCGAGCAAGACGATTTCGTTGATCGTATTCTGGAAGAAGCCGACGACGGCGGCCGCGACAAATGCGGTCAACAGATTGAGCTGCAGCCAGGGGTGGCGAAATTTCAGCGCGCGCGGCCACGGCGTTGACGTGCGTTCCTCTTTCTCCACGCCGACCAGTGCGCCGGCCTGTGCGCTGATCTCGAATGCCTGCTGTTCGAACAGCAGTTGGCCGCGGACCAGGCCGATCAGGCGGCCGTCGACATCGCACACCGGATATACCGGGAAATGCCGCGTGACGACTTCGCGCATGGCGTCGACCAGCGATGTCTCGGGACGCAGGTAGAATGGACTTCGCACCATGATGTCGGCGAGCGCCTGGCCGGGAGCGGCGTACAGAAGTTCACGAAAGGTCACGACGCCGACCAGACGGCCATCCTCATCGGTGGCAAAAACGTAGGTGATGAGCTGGCGCCTGACCGCCTCGCGCAAGGACTCGACTGCGGTGATCACCGGCGTATCCTGGGCAAATACTGCCGGACGTTCCATCAGACGGCCGACGCTGCCTTCGGGATAATGCCAGTCGCGCAACCATTGTTCGCCCTCGCCCGATTTTGTTGCCGCGGCGATCTGGCCGCGTCGCTTCTCGCCGAACTTGCCGAGGATATCGATTGCGTGGCCTGGCCCGAGCTCGGCGAGCGTCTGGGCAATTTCGACGTCCGAAAGCGGGCGCAGGCGGTCCGCTGCGCCTTGCGGGTCGAGCTGGCGGATGCGGTCGCTCAGTCGGCGAGGGGTTTCCGATTCGGACATGAAGGCTCCACGAGGTCGATTTTTTCCGGTTGCCGTGAGGATGCTAACCGGATTTCGACATTATTGTGAGGCGGGCCCTGCTACGACGCAGTTCGGGAGCGGTTCACACGGCGTCGGTAGACTGTCAACTTGGCAAAGTTCTGTGCGTTAGGACTTTCGAAGCTTTTCTCACGAGGATTCAAATCATGTTGCGGAATCTGATATTTGTGGCGTCTTTCCTGGCAATGGCTGTGGGTTTGAGCGCCTGCGTGCCGCCGCCGCCGCGTGAGCGCGTCGTTTACCACGAGGGCTCTGCACCACCGCCGCCCAATGACAATTATTCCGGCAGTGGTCGCTACTGCCATTCGTGCGGCACGGTACGGGTGATCGATCAGGTACAGATTCGCCAGGGCAATTCCGGTGGCGGCGCCGTGCTCGGCGCAATCATCGGCGGCGTCATCGGCAATCAGTTCGGCCGCGGCAGTGGCCGCGCGGCTGCTACGGCGGCTGGCGTCGTCGGCGGCGCTGTCGTCGGCAATTCGGTCGAGGAGAACAATGCGCGCGCAGGGTCCGGGTACGCATGGCGCTTCCGCGTCGAACTGGACGACGGCCGTTGGGCCACCGTGACGCAGATGGAGAATCCGGGTTTCCATCCGGGTGATCGCGTCTCCATCCGCGGCGGCGATCATCTGGAATGGTTGCGCTGACTGTCAGACAGTTTGCATAGAGTCCTGACCGGGCGCCGGACATGCAGATGTCTGGCGCTTTTTCATGCGGCGACTCAGGTCGCGGTCAGGCCCACTCGGTCAGGCCCTCGGCTTCGCAGAGCCGCTTCCAGCTGGGCCGTCGCTTCATGCGCAAGGCGAATTCGTTCAACGCGGGCCACTGCGTTGCCGGCCTCGGCATATTGCGCGACCAGCGCATGAACATCAGCAACAGCAAGTCGGCGGCGCTGAAGGTTTCGCCGAGCAGGCAGGGTCCACTGGTCGCAAGTTGATCGTCGAGACGTGCCCACGCGCTCTCGATCCTGCGGCGGCAACTATCCTTGACTGCCGCCTGGATCGCTTCCGAATCGTCGATGTCGCCTGGATAGAACCAGAGCCGAAAGGCCGGATGCATGGAATTCGTCAGATGCAGGATCGATTGATTCCAGCGCGCCCGTTGTGGCGAGCCCTGTGCCGGTGAAAGCTGCGCTTGCGGATGACGGTCGGCGATCGTCATCAGGCAGGCTGCAGCCTCGGCATGCGGAATGCCGTCGATCAGCAACGTCGGCACGAAGCCATCGGGATTGAGCTTCAGATAGGCCGGCGAGCGTTGCTCGCCGGCGGCCAGATCGACATGCTTCAGTTCGTACTCGGCGCCGGCTTCGATCAGGGCCAGGTGGACGACCAGGCTGGCTGCGCCGGGACTGTAGTAAAGAGTATACATCGTGACTCCTCGAAAGCAGGTGCCCGCGAGTCGTTGCATCCGGCAGACCCTTACGCGAAGCGTTATACCGATCCATCGTGCATGCGTCGAGACCGGCAAATGCCGAGTAGTAGTCAAGTTTGAAGTCTTCGGCCGCTCGCCCCCGGATCGAGTCCGGGCAGGCGCTGAAGTATCGAAGGGTGAACATCTTCGCGCATTGCCGTTCATGGTTCGATACCATGGTTTCGATACGCCGCAGGGGTACTCTGGCCCGAGCTTGTCGAAGGCTCACCACGAACGGCTCCATATTTAGAACTGACCCGCTACCAAATGCCGGATCAGCCGATATCTTCGAGCGGCGACTCAGTTGGTGGCGTAGAAGCGGTGATCGCCGATCACGGCGAGCGGGTTGCCCTTGGCCCATGCCGGCGGTGGCGCCGAAGCGGCGAAGAAATGATCGGCCTTGGGTACCAGCGCCACGCGCATGTGCGGCGGCAACGACCAGACATCCATCGCCACGCCGGCAACGAGCCACGCGTTCTGCCACGCCGGTAATTCGTCCACAATGTAATTATGACCCGTTGTGGATAAAGCAAATTGTCCGCGCGCGGTGAGCACGCCGCACAAGTCATTGCCCCACTGGCCGCTTTCGCGGCGACGCATGGCGACTTCGGCCACGGCCGCCTGGCCGAGTGCGGATTCACTGCGTGCTTCGAGATAGATCGTGCTGGCAAGGCAGACGCGATCGGCGGTCGGCTGTGGGAGCAGGGAAGCCAGCCACAGTAACAAACCTAGTTTCATTCGGTTGTACCTCGAGAACTGAATGGATGCGCGCGCCCCTGTCGGGTGCGCGCTTTCAGCGGAGGGCGTCGCGTACGATCGCGCCAGCCCCGGCCGGCCCCGCTGGCCTCCGGGATTTTTCCTGCTCCGGATTGTCTGTGGAACCGCTGTTCGCGGTACCGGCGGAAGCGCACGTCTCGTGGGCCGCCGCAATTGCGCTGGCTAACGCTAGCGCGGAAGAAAACCAAGTGTCGACGCGTGGTGCGCCGGCTGCGGACTATAGGTTTCGCTGTCTGAACGGCAGGGAAACGAAGCGCACATTCGTAAAATTATAGTAAAACGCGCGCTGCATCGCAAGCCCGCAAAGTGACAAATGTTACAGAGGTAAATTATGCAGCAAAGGCAACAAAGGATATATTGTATACGGTGGTATATTGTATACGCTGCTGCAGCGCAGTTCAGTAGCCTATATAGGACTTCAGCAGCTTCTCGTTGCCAGCGTAGTCTTTGGCTGTTGCGCCAACGAATTTGCTCACGCCGAGTTCGATCAGTACCTTGGCGGTTACTTCATCGGTGTCGAGCCTGAGCAGCGCGTCGCGGACCTCTTGCTTCACGTCGTCCGGAACCTGCGCAGCGGCACTGACACACGGACCTGCGAACTGGCGCGTGGTCTTGACCGTGACCAGGTTCGGGTACTGGCTTTTGAGCCAGGTCGGGATGATGGCTGCATCGTCGTCGCCGCCGAACACCGAGTCGATCGCATCGTGCCAGGCGCCGGCGGTGGAACGGATATCAGGCTGCGAAACCGGGTTGGAATACAGCTCCAGCAGCAACACGTAGCCCAGACTCGGCGACGGCATCGTGATGATGCTGTGGCCGACCAGGCCCTGCAGCCCCTTGCCGCCGACATCCGGATCGGAAGTCACCAGCGTGTAGCTCGTCGGCTCGGCAGCGCGCACCAGAGGCACATAGCTGTCGTGCACGATGCGGTAGTCGGCGATATGGGCCTCGTCGAACGCAAAATCGGTCTTGGTGGTGGTGTGAATGTCGCGCCAGTAGAAGTGGTAGTTGCGCGAGACCACCAGCTTGAATTGCTCGCCGGTCGACTTGTTCAAATAGTCGATCAGCGGCTTGTAGATCTCGCTGGCGCGTTCGGGCCGGTACGACGGTTCGACAGCAAAGGTGTATTCAGCGGCATAGGCCGCAGCAAACGGTCCTGACTGGCAGGCCGCGAGTGCCGCAGCGATCAGCCAGGTTCGGCAGGATATGCGCATTCGGTCCCCCTCGATCCCGGTATAACGCTCGTGGGCTATAGCATGAAAGGCGTCGGAAGGCGAGACGCAGTGCGCAATAATTTGTGCGCAATCAATCGCTAGCGCGCTCTACCGCGGAAACGACGCGAAACGTCGCGCCGGGCAGTTCCGGCGCCTCGAGGACTGCGCCATCGGGCAGTTTCGGCAGGATCGCCAGCGCGATGCCGTGCCGAGGGCCTCTCCAGGCGGCATTCAACAGGTCGCCGGGCGGTGCGTCGGGGCCGGCGTCGAGCGGCGTGGCCGGCGCGGGCAAGGTGTCTGCCGTGAATTCGATACGGTGCAGCCAGCGCTTGTTGCCGCCCTTGAAGTGCATCCGCGCGACGATTTCCTGGCCCGGATAGCATCCCTTGCGCGCACTGGTGGCGCCGAGCTGCTCGAAACCGATCCATGCCGGCAGGTAGCGGTCGAGCAAACGCTCGTCGAGGTTTACCAGACCGGCATCGATATCGGCGGCGCGCCATCGATCCAGGCCATTGGCGTCCTGCTCCGGCGACATTGCTGCCGGTGTCACGATCAACCAGCGCCGAGGTTGCCCCGGCAAAGCCACGCCGATTGCGCCGTCGCGTTCGACGAATTGCTGCTCCTGCGGCAGGGCGTGGAGACGTTCCAACGCGTCTGCCGGAATTGTACAGCCGACCGCACCTAGCGCATCGTGCGCGCGCAGCTGCACCTTCGAGCGGAATACATACGGCGCAAGCGCCGCACGCAACGCCGCACTGGTGCCGCCACGAAGGATCAGGATCAGGCGTGAGCGGTCCGCGCGCAGCAGGTGGAAGAATGCGCGAACGCGGCCCTGCGCAGACAACCAGGCGCTCCATTGCCAAGCGCCATCAGCCAGTGCGTTGACGTCACTGCTGAACTGCGCGTGCGCGAATGCCAGCGCGTCGTTGCCGGTGATTTCGAGCACTTGCGCCGACGGCAGGTGAGTGGACATGGCAGGCGGAGGGGTTGGCGGTCGGGTTATAATGCACCTCTTCAATGTAGATGCGCGTCCGGCACCGATCAAGCGGTGCTGCACAGGCATCCCAGACAATGAGGTTTCCGATGTCCGATCCGGATGCAGGCGAAAAATCTCCGGCAGAAAACGCACCCGGGACGGCTGCGCCTGAGCCGAAGCGCCCCGTGGAAATCGGCGGCCGCGACGGCCCCGAGCCGACGCGCTTCGGCGACTGGGAAAAGAACGGCCGCTGCATCGACTTCTGATTCCCGCCGACACACGCAAACGAGGAAGTCCTCACATGCCGCAATCCGCGCGACCGTTGTCCCCGCATCTGGACATCTACAAATGGCAGCTGACCATGATGATGTCGATCGTGCATCGCGCGACCGGCATTGCACTCGCGGCCGGAACCGTGCTGCTGATCTGGACGTTGCTCGCGCTGGCGAACGGGCCTGACGCGTATGCCGGCGTCCAGGCGTTCTGTGCGTCGAAATTCGGCCTGTTCCTGCTGTTCGGCTGGTCGTGGTCGCTGTGCTATCACCTGTGCAACGGCATCCGTCACCTGGCCTGGGACAGCGGCTGGGGTTTCGAGATTCCGCGGGCCTATCTGACCGGCTGGTCGGTGGTCGTGCTCAGCGCAGTCCTGACGCTTGCCATCTGGGCGTGCGTGATCGCGCGCGCAGGCGTGTCATGAGCGCCGATCTGCAGACGCCGCTCAAGCGCGCGCGCGGGCTCGGTTCGGCGAAGGACGGCACGCATCATTTCATCGTCCAGCGCATCACCGCGCTGGCGCTGGTGCCGCTGAGCATCTGGATTCTCTTTGTCGCGCTCGCTCTCATGCATGCCGACTACGCCCACGCACGTGCCATGCTGCATCACCCGTTTGCGGCGGTCTGGCTCGCGGCGTTCGTCATTGCCGCGTTCTGGCATGCGCAACTCGGCCTGCAGGTCGTGATCGAGGACTACGTACACACTCGCTGGCTCGGGATTGCCGCGCAGCTTGCGGTGAAATTCTTCTGCGTTGCAGGCGCGCTGACCTGCGCGGTCGCGATCGCGCGCATCGCTCTGGTCTGACACACAGCGCAAACCGATCCGTGGGAAAAGTAGAAAAATGACGGCATACAAGATCCAGCAGCACAAGTACGACGTCGTGGTCGTCGGCGCCGGCGGCGCCGGATTGCGCGCGACGTTCGGCCTGGCCGAGAAGGGGTTGCAGACCGCGTGCCTGACCAAGGTGTTTCCGACGCGCTCGCACACCGTTGCGGCCCAGGGCGGCATTTCGGCGGCGCTCGGCAACATGGGCGAGGACGACTGGCGCTTCCATTTCTACGACACGATCAAGGGTTCGGACTGGCTCGGCGACCAGGACGCGATCGAGTTCATGTGCAAGAACGCGCCGGCTGCCGTGATCGAACTCGAACACTACGGCGTACCGTTCAGCCGCACCGAAGAAGGCAAGATCTACCAGCGCCCGTTCGGCGGCATGACGACGCATTATGGCAAGGGCACGGCGCAGCGTACCTGCGCGGCGGCGGACCGCACCGGCCACGCGATGCTGCACACGCTGTACCAGCAGTCGCTCAAGCACGACGCGCGCTTCTTCATCGAGTACTTCGCGCTCGACCTGATCTTCGACAGTGAAGGCGTTTGTCGCGGCGTGCTCGCGCTCGACATGGCCGAGGGCAACTTGCACCTGTTCCACGGCCACGCCGTCGTGCTCGCGACTGGCGGCTACGGTCGCGCGTATTTCTCGTGCACGTCGGCGCATACCTGTACCGGCGACGGCGGCGGCATGGTGCTGCGCGCCGGCCTGCCGCTGCAGGACATGGAGTTCGTGCAGTTCCACCCGACCGGCATCTACGGCGCCGGCTGCCTGATCACCGAGGGTGTGCGCGGCGAAGGCGGTTACCTGACCAACTCGAAGGGCGAGCGCTTCATGGAGCGCTACGCGCCGAACGCGAAAGACCTGGCCTCGCGCGACGTGGTCAGCCGCGCGATGACGATCGAGGTGCGCGAAGGTCGCGGTGTCGGCGAGCATGCCGACCATATCAATCTCAATCTCATGCACCTGGGTCCGGAAGTGATCCACGAGCGGCTGCCCGGCATTTCCGAGAGCGCGCGCATCTTCGCCGGCGTCGACGTGACCAAGCAGCCGATCCCGGTGCAGCCGACCGTGCACTACAACATGGGTGGCATCCCGACCAATTACCACGCCGAAGTCATGCGCAAGGTCGGCGGCGATCCGAACGCGGTCGTGCCCGGCCTGTATGCGATCGGCGAGGCGGCCTGCGTGTCGGTGCACGGCGCGAATCGTCTCGGGTCCAATTCGTTGCTCGATCTGGTGATCTTCGGCCGCTCGGTTTCCGAGCGCGCCGCGGAGACGATCAAGCCGAATTCGCCGCACAAGG
>DASXKR010000057.1:0-1597 GCA_036496665.1 Rudaea sp.
GAAAAAAGTAGCGCTGCGAAAAAGATCCAAAGGCTGACGACCAGCACGAGCCAAATGCTTGACAATCCACCCGTCAGCGGCCCATGCGATCTCAGAGGTGGCTCCGGTTGTCTGAACAATTTCTCCGCATCGATAAGTGGAACCTCTGCCAAGGCTAAGCTGCCGAGCGGAGCGGCAGCGAATTGAAGTAGGCTTGATCGGGTGTCACGCCGTCAAGGCTCGAGTGTGGACGTCGGCCATTATAAAAGTTGAGATAGCGGCCGATGGAAGCACGCGCCTCGCTGACGCTGTCGTAGGCTCGCAGATAGACCTCCTCGTACTTGACGCTGCGCCACAGGCGTTCGACGAACACGTTATCCCGCCAAGCGCCCTTGCCGTCCATGCTGACAGCAATGCCGTTGTCGGTGAGCGCGCCGATGAACGCTGCGCCGGTGAACTGCGAGCCCTGGTCCGTGTTGAAAATGTCCGGCTTGCCGTGACGGGCCAGAGCATCCTCCAGCGTTTCGACGCAGAATGCCGCTTCCATCGTGATCGATACGCGCCACGACAACACGCGACGGCTGAACCAGTCGAGCACGACGGCCAGATAGACGAAGCCACGCGCCATCGGGATGTAAGTGATGTCCATCGCCCACACCTGGTTCGGCCGGGCGATCTCCATCCCGCGCAGCAGATAGGGATAGATCTTGTGCCCCGGCTCGGGTTTCGTGGTCCGCGGACGACGATAGAGCGCCTCTATCCCCATCCGCTTCATCAGCGTCTTCACGTGACGCCGCCCGACCTTGCACCCCTCGGCAGCCAGCAGGCCTCGCAACATTCGCGCGCCGGCGAAGGGGAAGTCCAGATGCAGCCGGTCGAGGAGGCGCATGATCTCCAGATCGGTCGCCGACACCGGCCGTGGGAGGTAGTACACGCTGCTACGGCTGATGCGCAGGGCCTTCGCCTGTTTCGTGAGGGACAGCTCATGCTCACGCATGATCATCGCCTTGCGCTCAGCAAACCCGCTTTGCCGAGCGCGACTTCCAAAAAATCGTTCTCCAGCGTCAGCTCTCCGATCTTGGCATGGAGCGACTTCACATCGATGGGCGGTATGTTGGCCCCAGTGCCTGCCGCAGGCCCGAACACCCCGGCAGCCCCTTCCTGAAGCTGCAATTTCCATTGCGTGATCTGGTTGGGGTGAACGTCGAAATGCTGCGCCAGCTCAGATACCGTGTTCTGGCCCCTGATGGCTGCTAACGCCACCTTCGCCTTGAAGGCCGGTGTGTGGTTCCGCCGCGTACGTCTGCTCATCGTATCTCCTGATTCGACGGGCACAGCGTGCCCGCAGTCAGGCAGAAATTCCACCTATCGTCCTGTCCAGATTTCCGGGGCCGGCTCTGAACCAGTCCTGCGCGATGGGCTTCCCGTCTTTCGAAGAGGCCTGCAGTCCGCCACACGCGGAGCGTCCATGAAGGTCGATACGTTCTGATCAATTGGCAGCTGGGCCGCGGCCTCCGGCGTGTGCGCTCTGCCTTCGGCGCCCTCCCATTTCTTGACGAACTCGGCGAGCCTGAGCCACCTCACGGCCATGTCCGCGAGCATCGTCTTTACCGGATCG
>DASXKR010000058.1:0-5736 GCA_036496665.1 Rudaea sp.
GATTCGCGGATTCCATGATGGCCCGAGCGCTCCGCGCTCACCCCAAGGCCGGATACACGACTGCAACCGATCTCATTCACCAACAGCACCACCGATCAGCCGAGGCACTTGTGCGAGGAGTCCATACACGAATAGTTAGGCGATTTAGCCATCTCGGGTTGGAAAAAAGCGCGGACGCGAAGCGTACGGAAGCCCGGTGGTTTCTACGCAACCACACGCATTTGGTGCGCAGCCACGGCCTGAACCAGGAGTTCATCACCCCACACTGCCCGCAGCAGAACGGCATGGTCGAGCGCCTCATCCGTACGCTCAAGGAACAGTGCGCCCATCGGCACCGCTTCGAAACCCTGCAGCACGCCAGTCGGGTGATCGGCGACTGGATCCTGTTCTACAACCACCGGCGCCCTCACCAGGCGCTCAAGATGAAAACTCCCCGCCGAGGCGTATGCTTTAGCGGCCTGACCTGTGCAGAAAGTGCTGGGACATTACACACGCGCATAAATGCTTCGCATTCAAAAAGTAGTGGTCGCTTCGCAGATCGAGTGACGGGGCAGGCTGTTGGCGCTGTGGAATATTGGCGAAAAGTGATTTGTAATCACAGGTCGCGGTTCGCAATAGTCTAGAAACGCCGTTTCCCGCTGAATCGCGTCATCGGCGCTGCGCGACAAGAATATGCAAGGTTGTGGCAACTCTCCGCAGTCATGGGAGCCTCTGATCGCGTCGATGGCTGACGCCGACAAGATGGCCTGCCAAAAGCAGACGCGCGCGAGGTGACGTCTGGCCCGGCTTGGACGGGAGGAAATTGGGCCCAGGAGGCGACTCGAAGACCCAACTGGCCCGCAACTGCGGACGGTTATGACAGTCCGATCGAGAGGCGTCTGTCGGCCCCAATCCGTCGCACGCCGATAAAGAAACGCTGCCGCAAAGTGCCGTCCAGACAACTGCGCTCGCTGCCAGGCTGATTGACTTGGCCAACTTTGCATTCAGCACTGCAGTTTTTCCGGCCGCAAAATGCCTCCAGCTGCGCCAGCCGGTCCAGCGTGCCGGAACCGGTGCGTCGATCGTGTTCTGCCAGTTGCGCTGCAAGGCGCGCGGGCGCATGCTTTCCAAGCTTGCCTGGACCATGAATGCATCCAGTGCGCCAGAAGGAATTGCGCACTCGAATTCAATTCGCGTCATCACGACAAAGCGTTCTCGACCCATAGGGGGGCTTATGAACGTTCTGGTTCGCTTCGCGCCGGCGATCGTCCTGATCGGCAGCGCCACCGTGTCGGCGGCGGCCGAGATCATCACACTGGGCAGCGGGTTCGGCCATCCCTACGGCGTTGCGGTCGATAGCCACGACAATGTCTTCGTCATCGACGGCTTCTACAATGCAGCGAAGGAGATGACGCCGCCGCTCGGCCCCTCTTCCACGGTCAAGACACTCGGCAGCGGCAGCGTGTTCCTGTTCTCCGCTCCCAACGGTATTGCGGTCGATGGCAACGGCAACGTCTTTGTAGCCGATACCAACCACCTTGCGGTGAAGGAGATGCTGGCTCCCGCCTATACCACGGTCAACACGCTAGGAAGCGGGTTCTCGTATACCGACGGCGTTGCGGTCGATGGCAGCGGCAATGTCTTCGTCGCCGATGAAGGCAACAACGCGGTGAAGGAGATTCTGGCGGCGGGCGGTTATGTCACGGTCAACACGTTGGGCAGCGGTTTCAGCGCTCCCATGAGCGTCGCGGTCGACGGCATCGGCAATGTCTTCGTCGCCGATACCGCCAACAATGCGGTGAAGGAGATCCTGGCGCCCGCGTATACCACGGTCAACACGTTGGGCAGCGGGTTCTCCTTTTCCCACCCGGAAGGCGTCGCGGTCGACGGCAATGGCAATATCTTCGTCGCCGACACGTACAACGGCGTGATCGAGGAGATCCTGGCGCCGGCTTACACAACGGTCAACACGCTGGGCGAATGGTGGTTTGGCTCTGGCTCTCCCAGTGGGGTGGCGGTCGATGGCAACAGCAATATCTTCGTCGCCGACCCCTACGACAGTGTCGTGAAGGAGATCATCGCCGACAGCATTACGTACATCGGCTTTGAAGCGTTTGCACTGACCGTGACCAACAATTCCCCCGCGTGCAGCGTCACCGAGAACAGTTTTTCGTACAGCGGCACGATGCCATTCGCCCAGGGATCGGTCGTTGCGCTGCACGGCGACACGGCAAACAACGGGGTTTACGTGTGGGGGTATTGGACTGGAACCGACGCCGGCGGCGTGGACACCAACAAGGATGCCACGGTGACGATGTCCTCCAACCGCCATGTGACCACCTGCTGCCCGCTCATCGGGAGCACGACCTGCATTACCAAGTGATCGCGCCACTTGCACTCAGTGCGGTTCACGCAGTAGCCCGATCCGAACGCTTGGTGATCGCAGGTACGCTCGTAATGGATACTCCCGTACAGGTCAGTGGCCGATCCGCACTCAAGCCACAACTGCTTCCTCCGCCAGACGTGATGCTTTGCTGGCGGTGCAGAGGGGCGAGCAGTTTTCGCTGTGTGCGCTGCTCTCGACTTCATCCCTGGTCTGCAACGACACGATATTTCGGAATGGCTTCGATGACACGGGGTTGTAAAAGACCTGTGAGGTTGGAGGCACCGCGTAGCGAAGCAATTTGGCGGAGCGCCAGATAGCTGCCGCTGGCGAGCGGCAGCAGGGTCGAAAGCTGCCGGCCGGCCCGCGATGATCGGCGCAAGCGCGGGTGATTCCCAGGCACACTTTGAGACAGTTCGCCGGTGACAACCGGCAACACCCAGCAACAAACGACCGCAGCAACTCTCCCTGAAAGCTTCATTGTCGAACGTTTTGTGTACTTGTGGATATGATTACAAATGGATTTGCAATCGGCAAGTCGCGGGTCGACTCCTGCTGCCGGTACCAGCGAAAACAATCAGTCTGGGGCTAGCCTGAATCTTCATTGCCCGATCGCAGCAACCCAAGTAAAGTTCCGGCAGGGGACTACGATACTCACGGATTGACGCGGACTGGTTCAGACGCCGGGGACATACTCAATGCATCGTCATCATCGCGGCGCCTTGGCGCCGCTCGTTCTTGCTTGCACATTCGTTGGCGCGTTCGCGCTCCCCGCCTTCGCGCAGGGAGTTCCCGATCCCGACGCGCAAGGCGCGGCGGGCGCGAGAATCGAAACCACGCCGGGCGTGCAGGAACGAATGTCCGAGCTTTCGCACCGGCAGGCCGTCGCGCCGCCGCGGGGACCGCGGCCCGAGCACGAGCTCGAGTATCCGGATCGCAGCAACCTGCCGCAGAATCCGGCTGCACCGGCGGCGTCGCAATATCCGCCGGCCGGCGCCGAGCTGCGCGCGCGATCGCCGTCACTCGACATCCACACGACCAGCATTTCGTTCAACGGCCCGACCTTGTCCGACACGGGCGCTTTTCCGCCCGATTCGATGGGCACGGCCGGGCCGACCCAGTTCATCGTCTTCGTCAACGGCCGCATTCGCTCGTACACCAGGGCCGGCGTCGCGGACGGCGTCATCAATGCCGATCCCGACATGTTTTTCGCCTCGGTGATGACACCGGTCGCCGGCTCGGTCGTGCTGAACTTCACCAGCGACCCGCAGATCCGCTACGACCGCTTCAGCGGGCGCTGGTTCATGAGCATCATCGACGTGCCGTGCACGAACGGAAGCTGCACGGCGACTGCGGCCAACCGCTGGTTGCTGGCCGTCAGCGACGCGGCCAGCAACGGCTCGATCAGCGCGTCGACGGTCTGGACGTTCTTCAAGTTCCAGGCCGATCCGGGCACGAATTTCTGCGACTACCCGTCGCTCGGTGTCGACGTCAATGCGCTGTACGTCGGCTGCAACATGTTCACCAGTGCCGGTTCGTTCGTCGGCACGAACGGCTATGTCATCCAGAAGGCGTCGACGCTCGGTACAGGCCCGATCGTGGTCACCTCATTCGCCAACCTCGCGGCCGGCGCGGGCGCAGGTCCCGAATCGCCGCGCGGCGTCGATAATTTCGATTCGAGCGCAACGGAAGGTTATTTCGTCGGGCCCGACAACGCGACATTCAGCACGATCATGTTCCGGCGTGTCAGCAATCCGGGATCGCTGACGCCGACGATCTCGGCGAACATTTCCGTGACGGTACCTACGACGACGATTCCGAACACGGTCGAGCACGCGGGCAATACCGGCGGCACCAACGGCAAGCTGGCCTCGATCGATGATCGATTCTTCCAGGCGATGATCCGCAACGGGCACCTGTGGACCGCGCACAACTTCCGCGTGAGCGCGGCCGGCGTCGCCAGCACCGCTACCGAATCGCGCAACGCCGTGCGCTGGTACGAGTTCCAGAACCTCACCGGCACGCCGGGTGTGGTCGAGTCCGGCACCGTTTACGACGGCGCGGCGACGCGGGCGGCGGCGAGGCAATACTGGATGCCCTCGATCGCGGCGACCGGCCAGGGTCATGCTGTGCTCGGCTTCAGCCTCGCAGGCACGCCATCGGGCGCGACTCCGGCGTACGTCGGCAGGCTCGCCGGTGACGCCGCGGGAACGATGACCGGCCCGCCGACGGTGGGCGCAGTGCAGTTCGGCACGACGGCAGCAAACTACAATCCGCCGAGTGACCCGGGCGGCGCGGGCGGGCGGCGCTGGGGCGACTACTCGTTCACGGTGGTCGATCCGCTCGACGACATGACCGTGTGGACGATCCAGGAATACAACCAGGCGACGAACAGCTATGCCGTGCGCGTCGGCAAGCTGCTGGCGCCGCCGCCGGCGACACCGACCTGCAGCGGATCGCCGATCGCATTCAACGGTCCGACCGGCGATGTCGTGATCGATGCCACCTCGAGCAGTGGGTCGGGGTTCTACGATCCAGGCACAAACCTTCCTGTTCCGGCGCGGCCGTTCAACCATATTGGTGCGACCGTCACCAACGCCGTCGTCAACAGTGCGGCCTACAACTCGCCGACGAAGGTCACGCTGAACATCACGGCGAGCAGCCCCGGCCTCCAGGACGTCGCCATCACGAATCCCGACGGCCAGAGCGTGGCGGCCACCGGCTGCATCAACGTGTCGCTTCCCGGTGTCGCGACAGCAGTCAGCTTCACGACGCAGCCGGCGACCTCGAGCAACATCGTCGCCGGCGCAACGATCCCGCTGGTCGCGCATGTCGTCGATTCGGTCGGCAACCCGGTGTCCGGCCAGAGCATCACGCTCGCGATCGGCAGCAATGCCGGCAGTTCGACGCTGTCGGTCACGACCAATCCGGTCGTCACCAATGCCAGCGGCGACGCCACATTTGCCGGCGTTTCGCTCAACAAGATCGGGTCGGGCTACACGCTGAAGGCCACTGATACGACGACACCGTCGGCAACCGTGGCGACAAGCCACGCGTTCAACATCATCGCCGGCGCCGCAGCGTCGATCAGCTTTACGACCCAGCCGGCGTCCAGCAGCAACATCGTCGCCGGGGCGAACATTCCGCTGACCGCGCACGTGCAGGATGCCAACGCCAATCCGGTGTCGGGCGACAATGTCACGCTCGCGTTCAACAGCAACCCGGGCAGCTCTACGTTGAGCGTTACGACCAATCCGGTCGCAACCAACGCGAGCGGCGACGCCGCGTTCGCTGGCGTGTCGCTGAACAAGATCGGCACGAACTACGCGCTGAAGGTGACCGACAGCAGCGCCTCACCGCTCAGCCTGACCGGC
>DASXKR010000059.1:0-81102 GCA_036496665.1 Rudaea sp.
TGGGGCGATCCCCACGTTCCAAGGCCCGAAGCACCCGTTCTCGCAGATCCTGGGAATACGCGTCCACCCTGTCCCTCCCGTTGTGAAGGAGGAGTAAGTATATTCTTTTTATGTAAATACTTAAATCAAAACTGCTCTAGACGCCGCCGTGGACTGCCGCGCCGGCTGCGGTGCCTGCTGCATCGCTCCGTCGATATCGTCGCCGATTCCCGGGATGCCACTCGGCAAGCCGGCCGGTGTGCGTTGTATACAATTGGATTCCGCCAATCTTTGCGCGCTCTTCGGCAAGCCCGAGCGGCCCGCAATCTGCGTTCGCCTGCGGCCGGAAGCGGCGATGTGCGGCACGAATCGCCATGAGGCGATGCGCCTGCTGGCGGCGCTGGAGATCGCGACGATCTGATGCCCGCGGCATCCGCGTTGATCCGCGTTCAATGGTTCGGCACCGAGTGAAGCAAAGCGGGAACGCGGATTGACGCGGAGAAGGGCAAGGAACGCGGATTGCGCAGATAAAGCCGGACATTGATGTTCGCTCTACCCGCGTTGATTGCTTTTCATCCGCGTTGATCCGCGTTCAAAACTCTTCTTTTTCGAAATTCGGCGCCTGGGAAGCAGGGCGATTCGCCGCGCGGCCACGTCGACTTGCATCGATTACCCGCGCTGGGCAGCCAGGTACTCGTCCTTCAGGCGTACGTAGTGTCGTGCCGAATAGTAAAGCTGCTCGATTTGCGTGTCGGTCAGCTTGCGCACGCAGCGCGCCGGGTTGCCAAGCCACAATTCGCCTTCGCCGACGATCTTGCCGGGCGTGACGACCGCGCCGGCGCCGACCATCGCGTGGCGCCGCACGATTGCGCCGTCGAGAATCGTCGCGCGCATGCCGATCAGGCAGGCGTCCTCGATCGAGCAGGCGTGCAGGACCGCGCCATGGCCGATCGTGACGTCGGCGCCGATCAGCAGCGGAAAGCCGCCGGGCGTGTACGGGCCGTCGTGGGTCACGTGCAGCACGGTGCCATCCTGCACGTTGGTTCGCGCGCCAACGCGGATGTAGTTCACGTCGCCGCGCGCGACCGTGAACGGCCACACTGACGCATCGTCGCCGAGCTCGACATCACCGACGACGATCGCGCCCGGATCGATGTAGACGTTCGCGCCGAGGCGCGGCAGCTGGTTGCGATAAGGACGGATGTTGGAATGGAAATGCATTTGGGAAACCGCGAATCTGCCCTCTTCGGCTGGCGGGAGAAGGTGCCCGGGCAGCCGAAAATTGCTCCTGCATTTTCGGCATTTGCGCCATCCACGGCGGTCAGATGAGGGTGGCGCATGAAAATGCGGCCACTCAGCTCCGACCGCCACCCTCAGCGAGCACGCCTCGGCCGCTCCCGCCAGCGGGAGCGGCGATCGTCAAGTCCTTCGCTTCGATGTTAGCACCCAGAGCTGAGAGTGTTGTCACGGCGGTACACTAGGCATCCGCCATGCAGTGCGCGCTCGATCATGTATATGCCGACTACGTCGCCAAGCGATCTGAATAACCAGCTGGGGCGCCTGCGCGCCGCGCAGCGGCGCAAGGTGCCGGACTACGCGCAGCGCGTCGCCGACCTGAATCGTCTGCGGGTGGCGTTCAAGGAGCGGCTCGATGAACTCGTTGCGGCGATGAGCGCCGATTTCGGCCGCCGCTCACGCCACGAGTCGCTGCTGTCGGACGGCATGACCGTGCTCGCCGAGATCGATCATCTGCTCCGCCATCTGCGCGGCTGGATGCGGCCGAAGAAAGCGGGGGCCGACTGGCTGTTTGCGCCGGCGCGTACCGAGATCCGCTTCCAGCCGTTCGGCGTCGTCGGCATCATCGCGCCGTGGAACTACCCGGTGAACCTGGCGCTGAACCCACTGGCCGTCGCAATCGCGGCCGGCAATCACGTCATGCTCAAGCCGTCCGAACACACGCCGCGCACATCCGAAGTGCTGCGCCGCCTGCTCGACGAGGTGTTTCCCGCCGACCGCGTCGTCACGGTGCTTGGCGGACCGGAGGTCGCCGGTGCATTTGCCGCGCTGCCGTTCGATCATCTGTTCTTCACCGGCTCGACCGCGGTCGGACGCAAGGTCATGACCGCCGCGGCGCAGAACCTCACGCCGGTGACGCTCGAACTCGGCGGCAAGTCGCCGGCGATCATCGCGCCCGGCTATCCGGTCGATACGGCGGCCGAGCGCATCGCCGCCGGCAAGTTTCTCAATGCCGGCCAGACCTGCATCGCGCCGGACTACGTGCTGCTGCCGCGCGCGGCGATCGAGCCGTTCGTCGCCGCGATGAAGAACTATGTCGCGCTGCGATACCCCGGTCTCGCGGCGAATTCCGATTACACCAGCATCGTCAACGCTGGCCAGTACGCGCGTCTGCGCAGCTATCTCGACCAGGCACATGCGTCTGGTGCGCGGATCATCGAACTCGCCGACGGCGACATCGGACGACGCGTGCTGCCGCCGACGCTGGTGCTCGATGCACGTGACGACCTTGCCCTGATGCAGGACGAGATCTTCGGTCCTATCCTGCCGCTGGTCGCCGTCGAATCGGTCGATGCGGCGATAGAATACGTCAACGCGCGGCCACGCCCACTCGCGCTGTATCACTTCGATCACGACAAGGCACGTACCGAACGCGTGCTCGAGCGCACGACCGCCGGTGGCGTCACGATCAACGACACGGTGCTGCATTTCGCCCAGAACGAACTGCCGTTCGGCGGCGTCGGCCCTTCAGGCATGGGCCATTACCACGGCCTCGAAGGCTTTCTCGCCTTCAGCAAGCAGAAGCCGGTGCTCTACCAGGCGCGCTTCAGCAGCATGGCGCTGGCGCGGCCGCCGTACCGCAGGTTTGCCGATTTCCTGGTGAAGTTCCTTACACGCTGACTGTCAGCGCCCGCATCCCATTCCAGCCTGGAGCCCTACTCATGTTTCGACATCCACGCTCGCTCCTGCTCGCCGCCGCTGCCTGGTCGCTCGCCTTGTCTGCGCATGCCGCAGGTCCCACCCACTCGGCAACCAAGGCCACGCACCCTGTCAATTCGATGGCCGCCGGCACTGACGTCGGCGTATTTGCACGCTATGCCGGCACCTGGCAGATGCAGCTGACCCATGTGCAGACGCCGTACAGCAAGGCGTCCAGCGAGAGCATGACGGTCAAGAACGATTGCTGGCGCAGCGAAGTGTTCTACGTCTGCGACCAGATCATCGATGGTTCGCCGAAGGCGCTGATCGTGTTCTTCTACAACGCCGAGGAAAAACGCTACGGTTCGTTCCCGATCACCGCGAGCAGCAGCACCGTCCATCCCGGCGACGTTCTCGTCGAAGGCAAGACGATCACGTTCCCATGGCAGATCAACGACAACGGCAAGACCGTCTCGCTGCGCATCGTCAACATCTTCACGACCGCCGACGCGATGGAGTTCCGCCAGGAATATTCCGAGGACGGCCAGAAGTGGATTTCGATGGCAACGGGCATCGAGCGCAAGGTCGACGGCAAAGGTTCGACGAAGTCGAAATAACGACGGGGGCGCTGCGCTGGCGTTAGGCGCTGCGCTGGCGAGGATGCTGCGCTGGCGTAGGCGCTGCGCTGGCTGATCTCCGGGCTGGCGCTGGCAGTTTGCCAGCACGGCGGAGCGCGCTTTAGCCCTCCCCTTCAAGGGGAGGGTTGGGTGGGGATGGTGTTTGCACGCTCGTCTCTTAGCTCGTCATTCCGGCGACTGCGCGCGCCGGGAGCGCGCGCGAACAGCGGAGCTGGCCCGAAGGGCGAGGATGGCGCGAGTCAAGCCGGGATCCAGTTCCTTGCCCTTGGTGCAAGAAGCAGAGCTTCGTCTCGCCTGCGGCGAGCCGGTTACTTTTTGGCATTGCCCCAAAAAGTAACCAAAAAGGTCTAGCCCCGGACGCGGTGGTTCGATTCGCATCGTGCGAATCGAACTGCCCTGCGCTTCTCGCCGCGGCGGGGTTGCTCAGACAGTACATCCGTGTACTGCTTCGCAATCGCGGCGATCCATCGCCGCGACCCTGCGGGCATTCTCCCGCCGCGCCTGCGATGCTCGGCACCGCGAACGGCGCCGGATCCACGAATCCGGCCATCCATGGCCTGCACTAGGGCTACTTGGCGCGTGATGCCGCTTAGTCAAAATCAAACTTCGGATCGGTTATCCCCATTGCTTTGATCAGCCGCACCAGCCCATGGCCGACCCGAGATTCGATTTCGGCTGGTTCGACGCGATGCATTGAATGTGACACGACACGATAGAAGTCGTTCGCGAAACCAAAAAAATCTTCGAACTCGTAGAGCGACCCGAGCGCAATAATCTTTGCGTTGAAATCACTGTGCGCACCGATCTTGTCTCGGAATTCCTTGAATTGGTCTAGTGCTCGAGAGTGTATTACGCAAAACAACCCGAAAGTTCCGAGGAGAAACGCCTTAGCTTCTGTCGCCTTCGAGCAATTTCCATACTTCTCGCCAAAAACTGCGAATTCAGTTACTTGGCTGCCCTTGATCGGAGTAGGCCGAAGGGATTCGATGACCCCGGGAATGGAATTCAAATCATTTCGCTGACTCGATTCAAAGATCTTGCAGATGATCAGCGCAGCTGATTCATGCGCAGATTTCTGCAAGTGGCCAAGGAGAACGCCGCTGATTGAACTCTCTTTCAGGGCGTCATGGTTGATGCCGATGATTCGATATACGTCGATATGGTCTCGCAGGTGACCAACTAACCTGCGCAGTTCGACGTTCTTCTTGTCGGCCTTAGGATTCATACCGGCGCGAGTTTCGCGTACGCGACTACCAGCCACTTCGCCCCGGCGTTTTCGAAGTTGACCTGCACGCGTGCGTGGGCGCCGTTGCCTTCGGCGTCGATGACGACGCCTTCACCGAACGTGGCGTGGCGGACGCGTTGGCCGAGCTTGAGCGTCGGCGTGTCGCCGCCGTCGTCGATGAAGCGGCCGGCGTACATCGGTCGCGACACTTGCACGCGTGGCCGCACCTCGTGCAGCAGTTCGCGCGGCAGTTCGTGCAGGAAGCGCGACGGGCGGTTGTAGGTTTCCATGCCGTGCAGGCGGCGCGTTTCGGCATACGACAGGATCAGCGTGTCGCGCGCGCGCGTGATGCCGACGTAGGCGAGGCGGCGTTCTTCTTCGAGTCGGCCCGGTTCGTCGAGCGATTTCTGGCTCGGGAACAGGCCGTCTTCGAGGCCGACCAGGAACACGAGCGGGAATTCCAGGCCCTTGGCCGAGTGCAGGGTCATCAACTGCGCGCAGTCTTCCCATGCCTCGCCCTGAGTTTCGCCGGCTTCGAGCGCTGCGTGGGCGAGGAACGCGGTCAGCTCCGAGAAGCCGGCTTCGAGATCCTCGGGCGTGCGCTCGAAGCGGCCGGCGACGTTGACCAGCTCGTCGAGGTTCTCGACGCGAGATTCGGCGCTGCCGCGCGAGTCGGCTTCGTAGTAATCGCGCAGACCGCTGCGCCGGATCGCATGGTCGATCTGTTCGGCGAGCGGTAGCGGCTCGGGACTGGGGATTGGGGACTGGGGATCCGGGGAAAACTTCTCGGGACTCGGGACTGGGGACTGGGAACTGGCGAAAAGCGATGGCTCGTCTGGTCGGCGGCTGTTCGAGTCCGGATGCTCCTGATCTTTCCCCAGTCCCCAGTCCCTAGTCCCCAGTCCCGCGCAGCTCCTGGCCAGCTCGTCGATCAGCATCAGGAATGTCTTCAGCGCATTCTTCGCGCGGCCGGCGAGGCCGCTGCCGAGCAGTTCGTGCAATGCGGCATCCCACAGCGAGATGCGGTTCGCGCGCGCGCGCTGGCGCAGCGTGTCGATCGTGCGGTCGCCGATGCCGCGCGGTGGCGTGTTGACGGTACGCTCGAACGCCGAATCGTCGTGGCGATTGGCGACCAGGCGCAGGTAGGCCAGCGCATCCTTGATTTCGGCGCGGTCGAAAAAGCGCAGCCCGCCGTAGACGCGATAGCGGATGTCGTGCTGGATCAGCTGTTCTTCGAAGTTGCGCGACTGCGCGTTCGAGCGGTACAGCACGGCGCATTCGCTGGCCCTGCCGCCGTGCTGAATGTGCTCGCGGATGCGGTCGATGACGAAGCGCGCCTCGTCCTGTTCGTTGTAGGCGGCATACAGTGCGATCGGTTCGCCGGCCCCGCCGGCTGTCCACAGATGCTTGCCGAGGCGCTGCGGATTGTTGGCGATGATCGCGTTCGCGGCCTTGAGAATCGTCGCAGTCGACCGGTAGTTCTGCTCGAGACGGATGGTCTTGGCGCCAGGAAAGTCGCGCAGGAAATGTTGCACGTTCTCGACACGTGCACCGCGCCAGCCGTAGATCGCCTGGTCGTCGTCGCCGACGACAAAGACTTGTCCGGTCTGCCCGGCCAGCACGCGAATCCACGCGTATTGCAGCGTGTTGGTGTCCTGGAACTCGTCGACCAGCAGGTGCCGATAGCGGTTGCGGTAGTGGTCGAGCAATGCTTCGTTGTGCAGCCATAGTTCGTGCGCGCGCAGCAGCAGTTCGGCGAAGTCGACCAGGCCGGAGCGTTGGCACGCTTCCTCGTAGGCGCGATAGATGTCGAGCAGAGTTTTCGTCAGCGGATTGGTTTCGTGATGGAACGCATCGGGCCGCTTGCCTTCGTCCTTGGCGGCATTGATGAACCAGGCGGCCTGGCGTGGCGGAAAGCGCGACTCGTCGAGGCCGAGCGCGACGATCACGCGCTTGATCACACGTTGCTGGTCGTCGCTGTCGAGAATCTGGAAGGTTTCCGGCAGCTTTGCCTCGCGCCAGTGCTGGCGCAAAAGCCGGTGGGCGATGCCGTGGAACGTGCCGACGGTCAGGCCCTTGGTACCCTGGCGGATCAGCGCGTCGCAGCGCGCGCGCATTTCGCCGGCGGCCTTGTTGGTGAACGTGACCGCCAGGATCGACCACGGCGAGGCGTGCTCGACTTCGAGCAGCCAGCCGATGCGATGGGTCAGCACGCGCGTCTTGCCGGAGCCGGCGCCGGCCAGTACCAGGTAGTGTCCCGGCGGCGCCGTGACGGCCTCGCGTTGTGCCGGGTTCAGGTCGTCGAGCAGATAAGAAACATCCATTGGTGCAATTGTAATGGCGCCGCCCGATTTAAGGTCATGCGTGACTTGTGTGGCTATGCAACTTCGCGCGCGCGGCGCATTCTCAGGCTCAAGGTCCCGATTCTGAACATGTCGATCCCGATGATGTCGATGACGAGTGCGATGCCGCTTTTCCCGCGCCTCATGCTGCTTGCCGCACTGCACGCCGTGCCGGCGCTGGCAGTGACGGATGACGGTCCGCACTACGCCGTGACGTTCGATGCGCAGTCACAGAGCGCCGCTGTGCGATTGTGCCTGTCGCAACAACACGCAAGCGTCGGGTTTGCCGCCGATTCGGGCTGGGCCATGCGCTTCGCCACGGAGCTCAAGCGCGACTCGGGTTCTGCCGTCGACGCGGGTGAGGGCGGCTGGACCGCACATGACTGGCGTGCCGGCGAATGCCTGGCCTACCGCGCCGACCTGCGCGCGATCGCCGCGGAACACAAGCCCGACGTCGGCTGGCAGATGGGTGCGGACTTCATCGCTGCGCCGCAATTGTGGCTGCTGCGGCCCGACGTACAAGGCGCTGCCGATGCCGATTTGTACATCGAGCTGCCGGCCGGCTGGTCGATCTCGGCGCCGTGGCGTGAACTCGGGCGAGAGACCGTGCCGCCATCCACGACGGCGGAGATCACAGGGCAGCCGCGCCCGGCCGCGCCCGCAACAAGTATACGTTTCCACATTCCAAACACGCCGCCGGACTGGTCGGCCGCGGTTGCGTTCGGACATTTCGGCGAAGAGCGCATCGTGTTGCCGGGCGGCGTGCTGCGCCTGGCCGTGCTCGAGGGCGCGGACACCGCCGAACGCGCCAGGCTGCACACATGGATCGAGCATGTGTCGAAGGCCGTGTTGAGCGCCTACGGTCGGTTGCCGCTGCCCGAAGTACAGGTTGTGGTGATCCCGGTCGGGCAACTCGGCGTCGCCAGCGGCGGGGTCCGTGCGATGAATCCGCAGGCGGTGCATTTCGGCCAGTCGATCCGCGGCGAGGGCAACGCGCTCGAACTGCTGGTCGATCCGAGCCGTCCCGCCGAGGAATTCGCCGACGACTGGACCGCGGTGCACGAACTCAGCCACCTGATGCATCCGTATCTGGGTGATCGCGGCGCGTGGCTGGCCGAGGGCCTGGCGACGTACTATCAGAACGTGCTTCGCGCGCGCTCCGGAATGCTCACGCCGGCGCAGGCCTGGGACCGGCTCTACGAAGGCTTCAAGCGCGGCGCCAAGGCGCAGAGCGACGAATCGCTCGACGAAGTCGCGCAGAACATGCATCGCAGCCACGCGTTTCAGCGCGTCTACTGGGCCGGCGCGGCGTACTGGTTGACGGTCGATCGCGACCTGCGCCGCGACACGCATGGCGCGATGAACCTCGAGACCGCTCTGTCGCGCTTCCGCGACTGCTGTCTGCCGGCGTATCGCCAGTGGCAGCCGCAGGATTTCGTCGCGCGCCTCGATGCGCTGGCCGGCAGCGCGGTGTTCGCGAAGCGTTACCGCGAATTCGCTCAGATGCGGCATTTCCCCGATTGGGGAAAGCTCTATGCCGAACTCGGCATCCGCGACGGCGGTGAGCACCTGGCGTTCGATGCCGCGGCGAACGATGCGGCGATTCGCGAAGCGATCATGGCGCCGCACGACGGTGCCGGCGCCGGGATCGCCGCGGGACGCTGAAGTTCGAAGCTCACGGTCAAAGAAGGGCAGTCACTTTTCGCTCTTGCGCCGTGACTTTTGACGCCTGATCTTTGACCTTTTGAGTCAGATGTCGCGAGCCTCTAGCGTCGATAGCGCGTGCCGAGCAGCGCGATGACCACGCCGACCAACACGGTGACGCCGCCGAGCCACTGCGGAATCGGACGCTCGGTCGTCAACGATGCCGAAAAGCTGCCGACCTTCACCGTGTCGTGCTCGGTCGGGTAGCTGATCTTGCCGAACCAGATGGCGGCGCCGGCACCGATCAGAATCAGGCCGAGTGCGATCAAAACATGGCGCATGGTCTTTCTCCGCGACGAAACGATCCAGCGGTCGAGGTATTTGCGAGTTTCACGGCTTGTCGACCAGTTTCACGCCTGGAAGCGACAGGACATAATCCGCGCCCATCAACCGCGACGGCGTGAAATAGCCGCCCGCGACGTTGCGCTGCGCGAAAAGATGCTGAACGATGCCGAGCGAAGCAGTCACGGTCAGGTCATAGCCGTTCGGAGCTTTCAGCGCGAGCGTCGCCTGCTTGCCGGCGGCGTTCGTCACTTCGCCCCACACGTGGCAGCCGCTGTCCTGGCGGCGCAGGGCGGATGGCCCCGGAGTGGCGCGCTCGATGCGACGCTTCATGAGATCCTGCACGAAGCCCAGGCCGAGCAGCGGCTGCAGCCGGCGCATCCAGCGCATGCGCTGGATCGTCTTCGGCGGCACGACCATATAGGTCTCGACGTTGGGGATGCCGGTCGACACGTACGAAGTGTAGACATCGCCCCACGGAATCGTCATCGCGCTACGGGTCTTGCCGTCGCGCACGAACTCGCGCGACTTCCACGCCAGCGGCACGTCGGTCAGTTCGCCGTCGATGCGCACGCGGCCACCCTTGGCCATGCCCTCGACGCTGGTCTTCGCCGTGCCGGGGCTCGGGCCGCCGCCGGCTTCGAACGCCAGCACGAGCGACGTGGCATCGGGCAGGCGCTGCTTGAGCATCGCCGCGAGGCAATCGGTCGGCACGACGTCGAAACCCGAGCCGGGCAGCACGACGATACCGGCGTCGCGGGCACGCTGGTCGGCGCGATGGCACAGCGCAAACACGTCGATCTCGCCGGTGATGTCGAGGTAGTGCACCTTTCGATTGAGACAGGCGTCGAGCATCGGCGCGGCGGTGCTCGAGAACGGGCCGGCGCAATGCAGCACCAGATCAATGTCATCGAGATTGCGTTCGATCTCCTTGGCGCCGGACAGCTCGAACACGCGCCGCAGCAGGCCCAGTTCGTCGGCCAGCGCAGCGATCTCGTCGCGGTTGCGCCCGGCCAGCATCGGCTTGAGTCCTCGCCGCGCCGCTTCGCGCGCAATCAGGCGGCCGGTGTAGCCGTTGGCACCGTAGATCATCAGCTTTGGCATGTCAGTTTTTCCCCCGGCGATAGCCTTCGAGCAGCTTGCGCAGGAACAGGTCCGGCAGGAAGCGCTTGATGCGCCAGCGCATCGGTTCCTTTTCGGTCGGCAGGATCATGAAATCGCCGCGCATCGCGGCGCGATAGATCGTTGCGGCAACGTCGTCGGCCGTTTCCTTCGCCGCGGCCATCAGCTTGCTCGCCAGCGCGCGGTCCTGGTCCGGTGCGCGCGCGGTATGCATCAGGTTGGTCTGGAAGAATGCCGGGCACACGACCGACACCTTCATGCCGCTGGCGCGCACGGCCAGTTCGGCGCGCAGCGTTTCCGACAACGAAATGACACCGGCCTTGCTCGCCGAATACGCGCCCATGTGCGGCGCATTGGCGATGCCGGCGAAAGAGGCGATGTTGATGAAATGGCCGCGCGACTGGCGCAGCATGGCGGGCAGGAATGCGCGGCAGCAGCGCACGACGCCCATCAGGTTGATGTTCAGCGTCCAGCGCCAGTCATCGAGGCTGGTCTCGGTCACGCTGCCGGCGCTGGCGATGCCGGCGTTGTTGACGACGATGTCGACGCCGTCCCAGGCGGCGAGCACTTCGTCGCGCATTTCCTCGACCGAGGCATCGTCGCCGACATCAACCCATAGTGCCATCGCGCCGACGCCGAATTCGGTGAGCCGGCGCACCGTGTCGTTGGCCGCGTCGATGTTGATGTCGGCGCAGGCGACGCGCCAGCCGTTCTCGGCGAAGCAGAACGCCAGCGCGCGCCCGAGGCCACTGCCGGCACCGGTGATCAGGACACGGCGTTGCTCCATCGATCGCGCTCGCATTGGCAGTGATTCACCGGATTGTAGCCAGATATTCCGGCGCGCGGGCAACTGGACGATGAGCGATGCATTGTCCCGGCCCACCGCCGCGAACGCAGTCGCGACCTGTGCACGACGTGGCGCCGTTGCGGCGCCGGCGCCCTGGAAGGTGACGGGATGTTTCGCTGCGCGGGGCGGGCAGCAAGGAGAAGGGGGACAATTGCACGAGACCAGCCGTACGACAACGCGTCGCACGCGTCACGGCCTCGGTCCGCCATCCGTGGCCTGCGAGGCACTTGGGCTCCTGCCCTGTGTCTAACGCCTCCTCACGCCTCACCTTCACGTATAAAAGTATACACGAGACGCAAAAAAAAGCCCCGAGAGCTTAGGGGAGAAACTCTCGGGGCCGGGTTCGAAGGCCGATCTGGGGAGGGATCGGTCTCCGGCGGGGTGACTCAGGGAGGTGAGTACCCCGTAGGGCGCCGTTGCGTGCGCCGATGAGTTAGATGGAACCTGGACGCTGGAAGTTCAAGGCCGCCGCAAAAAAAATTCAGGCTTCATTCATGCGTTTTTGAATCAGACACTTGCATGCTCGAGCCGTCTTCGAGACAGGACTTCCGGCAGGGCGGCGCATCGGTCCCTGCGTGAAGAAAACGTTACTGGACGAGGAATGCCTCCCGCCCATGGATGAAGGCTTGGCGGTCGCAACGCAAGACGCGTGGGCGATGCGTCACTAGTCTAGTGCGCTTCGTCCCAGTTGGCGCCGACGCCGACGTCGACGACCAGCGGCACGGCCAGGTCCGCCGCCGCGGCCATGCGCTCGCGCACACCGGCCGAAATGCTGTCAACGGCGTCGTCACGCACCTCGAACACGAGTTCGTCGTGCACCTGCATGATCATGCGTGCGGTGCCGCTCAGCGAGGCAAGCCATGCATCGACGGTGATCATCGCGCGCTTGATGATGTCGGCCGCCGTGCCCTGCATCGGCGCGTTGATCGCGGCGCGTTCGGCGCCGGCACGCAGGCCGGCGTTGCGCGAGTTGATTTCATACAGGTACAGGCGCCGGCCGAACAGGGTTTCGACATAACCGTCGCGGTGCGCCTGCTCGCGCGTCGCGTTCATGAATGCCTGCACGCCGGGATAGCGCTCGAAGTAGCGCTTCATGTAACCCTGCGCTTCGCCGCGGTCGATGCCGAGATTGCGCGCCAGGCCGAACGCACTCATGCCATACATCAGCCCGAAATTGATCGCCTTCGCGGCGCGGCGCTGGTTTGAGTCGATCTGCTCCGGCGGCACGCCGAACACCTCGGCCGCAGTCGCGCGATGCACGTCCTGATTGCCATGGAAGGCAGCCGTAAGCCCAACGTCGCCGGACAGGTGCGCCATGATGCGCAGTTCGATCTGCGAGTAGTCGGCGGCGACGATGCGGAATCCGTCCGGGGCGATGAACGCCTGGCGGATGCGCCGGCCTTCCTCGGTGCGGATCGGGATGTTCTGCAGGTTCGGATCGTTCGACGACAGCCGGCCGGTCGCTGCCACGGCCTGGTGATAGCTGGTGTGCACGCGTCCGCTGCGCGGGTTGACGTGCTCCGACAGCTTGTCGGTGTAGGTCGAGCGCAACTTGGCCAGCGTGCGATAGTCGAGCACGAGGCGCGGCAGGTCGTGCTGGTCGGCCAGCGCCTCGAGCGCCTCCTCGTTCGTCGACGGCTGGCCGCTCGGCGTCTTGAACGAAACCGGCAGCTTCAGTTCGTCGTACAGCAGCTGCTGCAGCTGCTTGGGCGAGTCGAGGCTGAAATGCCGGCCGGCGAGCTCGAACGCGCGCTGCTGCAGTTCGAGCATGCGCCGGCCGAGTTCCTGGCTCTGCGTCTTGAGCTTGGCCATGTCGATCAGCACGCCGGTCTGCTCCATGCGCGCCAGCACCGGCACGAGCGGCATCTCGATCGTCTCGAACACCGAGCGCAGCTTCGGTGCGGATTCGAGCTTGGGCCACAGCACCCCGTGCAGGCGTAGCGTGATGTCTGCATCCTCGCTTGCATACTCGCTCGCGCGCTCGATATCGACCTGGGCGAACGGTATCTGGCGCGCGCCCTTGCCGGTCACGTCTTCGTAGCGCAGCGTGTCGAGGCCGAGGTATTTCTTCGCCAGGCCGTCCATGTCATGGCGGTTGCCCGACGAATTCCAGACGTACGATTCGAGCATCGAGTCGAAGCGCACGCCGCGTACGTCGATGCCGTAACCGGACAATACGTTCATGTCGTACTTCAGGTGCTGACCGACCTTGTCCTTCGTTGCGTCTTCGAGCAGCGGCCTGAGCGTCGCGAGCACGTAGTCGCGGCCGAGTTGCACGGGGGCGCCGGCGTATTCGTGCGCGAGCGGCACGTACGCGGCACGGCCGGGTTCTACGGCAAACGACATGCCGACGATCTCGGCTCGCATCGGGTCCAGGCTCGTCGTTTCGGTATCGAACGCCATCAGCTCGGCCGATTGCAGGCGCGCAAGCCACTCGGCCCACTGCGCCTGGGTGAGTACCAGCTCATAGTGTTTCTCCGGAACCGGCGGACGTACGTGCGAAACGTCGCCGCTCGAGCCCTCCCCTTCAAGCCCGGCCTGAGCGCCGTCGAAGAACGGAGGGTTGGGTGAAGATGGTGTCTGCGACAAGGCCCGAGAGGCCGGGCCTGAAGATTGCAGGCTGAAAGCAGGAGCCTGTCCTCTCGCGCCGTCGGTGGCTGACGCGGCAGCGGCAGCATCGAGCTCTTTCAGCGCAGCGCGAAACTCGTAGCGTTCGTACAACGCGCGCAGCAAGGCGACTTCCGGCGCGCGCAGCGTCAGTTCGGACGCCTTGATGTCGAGTGGCACATCGGTCTTGATCGTCGCGAGCTGACGCGACAGCGGCAATTGCGGCAGCGCCGCGCGCAGGTTCTCGCCGATCTTGCCGCCGATCTTGTCGGCGTTGGCGATGATCGCGTCGAGCGTGCCGAATTCGCCCAGCCACTTGGCCGCGGTCTTCGGTCCGCATTTCTCGACGCCGGGAATGTTGTCGACCGAATCGCCGACCAGCGCCAGATAGTCGACGATCTGATCCGGGCGCACGCCGAACTTCTGCACGACGCCGTCCGGATCGAGGCGCGTATTGGTCATCGTGTTGAGCAGCGTGACGTGCGGTCCGACCAGTTGCGCCAGATCCTTGTCGCCGGTCGAGACGACGACATCGATGTCATCCAAGGCTGCCTGCAGCGCCAGCGTGCCGATCACATCGTCGGCTTCGACGCCGTCGATGCGCAGGATCGGAAAACCGAGCGCACCGACCAGGGCCAGCATCGGCGCGACCTGTGCGCGCAGGTCGTCCGGCATCGGTGCGCGCTGCGCCTTGTAGTCGGCGAACAGTTCGTCACGGAACGTCGGACCCGGTGCGTCGGCCACGAACGCGACATGACTCGGTTTGTCCTTCAACGTGACGCGCAGCATGTTGAACACGCCGAACAGCGCACCGGTCGGCTCGCCGGCATGGTTCGACAGCGGCGGCAGCGCGTGAAATGCGCGGTACAGGTAACCGGAGCCGTCGATCAATACGAGGTTCGGACGCGACATCGAAGGGGCATTGGCCGAAATGGGGCTGGGAGCTTGGGCCAGCCGTCGCGGATTTGCAATCCGTTGCATGACGCCTGCGACGCCGGTTTGTCGATTTGCGCGCCACTTGCAACGACAGCTGACTGGATCGATGACGCGCCACCGAACCCGCCGCGGATACGGAACTTCTTTAGCGCGTGCTCCCCGTGTCGGAACCGCGCATAAACCGTCCGCCGCAAGCGCGTGTCGGGCCACCCGCAGCGCCCGTCCATTTGCTATCCTCGAAACAAGCGAAGGAGGTGCGCGATGAAAAGACTAATTGCAAGTGCGCTCGCAATCGGATTCATGGCGGTTGCTGCCGCGCAGTCTGCCACGCAAGGCAGCAGGAGCGACGCGCTGCCGCCGGTACAACCGCCGCCGGACCTCGATGCACCGGCAAGCGCGCCGGCAAGCGATGGCGCCCGCAGCAACGCGCCATTGATTCCGCTGGCCAATTCCGATGCCGAAGCACGTGCTGCCGCCGAAGCCGAAGCCAAGGCGTCGGCGGAACGCGCCAAGGCGCTCAACTCGCCGAACTTCCGTGATTCGGTCGACACGAAGAAGCCATTGGAAAGTCCGGGACTGCCGGCCGACGTGCAGAAGGCAGCGGAAGCGACCGAATTGCCGGTCGTTACCGTGCGCCAGAACGGCAATGAGCGCATCGAGGAATATCGCAAGCGCGGCGTGCTGTACTTCGCACGCGTCGTGCCGGAGGAAGGTGCGCCCCGCTACTACGTGGACAGTGTCAACAACGTGCCGAAGGATTTGAGCCCGATTGCCGGTCCGTCCGGCGTCATCCAGCCGGTGTACTTCAAGCTGCTGGAGTGGAAATAGTATACTTTTGGCTGAGAGCTGAGCCGGGAATTTGACGCTGCGTTAGAGCCGCCGCTCGCGGCGGCGAGCGCCTCGACAGGGATGTCGAGGCGGCGCCACCCACCAAGCACGGCTGGAGCTACAACTTAAGTATTCAGCGCCGCCAGCAGTGCCTCGCGCGGCAACTTGCCGGCAGCATTTCGCGGCAGCGCGTCGACGCGCCGCAACGGCCGCGGCAGAAACACCGGATCGATCGCCGCGCGCAGTGCCGCCAGGATTCTTGCTTCGTCCAACGTCGGCGCGACCACGAGTGCCGCCAGACGCCGCAGGCCGCGCGCATCGGCGTCGAGCTGGAATATCACGCCGTCGTGCACTCCATCGAGTGCCAGCAGATGTCGGGTCAGGTCGGCCAGCGATGCACGCTTGCCGGCGATCTCGAGCAGGTCGCTGTTGCGGCCGCACAGCCGGAAGCGATGCTCCGGCAGCAGCTCGACGATATCCTGCAGCAGCGTCGGCGCCTCGAAATGCGGCGCGTGAACCAGCGTGCCATCCGGTTGCGGATGCAGCTCGATGCCCCTGTACAACCGCCACGGCTCGTCGCGCACCGTACGCCGATGCGCGATGACACAGGTTTCGGTCGAGCCGAACACTTCGATCACCGGTGCATCGAAGCGCGCCTCGGCGAGGCAGGCGAGCTCGGTGTCGAGCGGTGCGGTCGCAGTCACGATCGCCTGCAGGGCAGGCAGCGCAACGGCGTCGTGGAGGAGCGTGCGCAGATGGAACGGTGTCGTCACCAACACGCGCGGCGCGGGCGACTCGTGCAGCGCATGGGCAACGTCGCCGGGGAAGAATGGCTGGCCGGCATGGACCGCGGCATGGCTGCGCAGCGGCAGCAGGACCGACATCTCCAGTCCGTACATGTGCTGCGGCGGCACGGTCGCAACGATGCTCGCACCGCAGGCGTCGACGCCGAGTAGCGCGGCGTTCAACGCGCTGCTCGCGCAGATGCTGGCCCAGGTCTTCGCATTCGGCTTCGGCACTCCGGTCGAGCCGGAGGTGAAACCGATTGCGACGAGATGATCGGCAGCAATCGACGGAATCCCTTGTGCATCGGCGTCCCCGAGTTCCGCCGCGCCAGGCATCGAAAACCCCAGCGCAACGCCTTCGATCGGCGCGTCGCCGAGCGCATAGCTGCCGGGATACGCCTGCATGACGCCGGCGATGGCATGCGGCGTCCGCGCTGCCGGCAGCAAACTGGTCTGGCCGGCGAGAGCGATCGCGCAGAACGCCAGCAGGAACTGGTAGCGGTCGTCGCACAGGTTCACCGCGTAGCGCCCCGGCGGCAGCCGCAACGCCAGTGCTTCGGCCTGGGCGATGAAGCGGCCCGCGCTGACCGGCATGCCGGCGCGCCGGATCAGGGCGCGCTGCAGGTCATCACTGGCGAGCAGCGACAGCCGCCGCATATGGATGGCAGAACCAGGCTGAAAAACCGCGGACACGTCCCCTCCCCTCAAATCCTGATGACCTCGCCGCTGCGCACATCGCGGATCGGCGTCGGCCGGTCCAATCCCCCAATCGGCGCATCGAGAATATACGCAAGTCGGCTGCCGAATGCTGAACGCACCGCTGCTGCGGTGCGCGCCGGCGCTTCGCCATGGCGATTGGCGCTGGTCGACACCAGTGCGCCGCCGAACGCGCGGCACAGCGCAGCGGCCGGGGCATGTGCGGTCACGCGCAGCGCGATGCCGGCATGCGCGCCGGCCAGCCAAGCCGGCGTCGCCGCGGAACGCGGAAACACCCAGGTGTGCGGCCCCGGCCAGGTCGCTTGCGCGCGCGCCAAGGCGTCCGCCGGCACGCGATCGGTGTCCACGTATTTTTCCACTTGTGCAAAATCGGCCGCGATCAGCAGCACGCCCTGCCCAGCGGGCCGCTGCTTCAGTTCGAACACGCGCGCTACGGCGTCGCGACTCGACGGATCGCAGCCGAGGCCGAAGACCGCCTCGGTCGGGTAGCCGATCACGCCGCTGCGGCGCAGCGCCGCAACCGCGGCGGCGATTTCCTGGTCGAGATGCGACGTCATGGTCGAAAGCAGTCTTGACGCGGATTACGCGGATGAAAAGCCAAGAACGCGGATACAGAGCACAGGCAATCGGCTTTATCCGCGCAAATTCGATTCGATCCGCGTCCAGAACCTTCGCTTCGCAGTGGTGTCGAGGTCATTTTGCGCAAGACCGTATGACGCGGATTACGCGGATGGAAAGCGAAGAACGCCGATACAGAGAACACAAAACAATCTGCTTTATCCGCGAGAATCCGCGTTGATCCGCGTGCAGAAGCTTTGTTCCGGACTCATGCAGCCGGACCCTTCTTCGGCGCCGCTTTCCCGCCGGTCTTCTTTGCGGCCGTTTTCTTCGCGGCGGCTTTTTTTGCCGGGGCCTTTTTTGCGGCCTGCTTCGCTACCGGCGCCCTGGCCGGCTCGGCGGAAACGGCGGCCGCCTTTGCTGGTGCTCCGCCCTTGCCGCGGTTGCCGAAGCGACCGCCGCGTTTGGGCCGTACCGGTGCAGCCGCAAGCAGTTCGGCGCTTTCGGTCTCGGTCAACGTCTTTGGATCGCGATCTTTCGGAATGCGCGCGTTCTTTTCGCCGTCGGTGATGTACGGACCGTAGCGGCCGTTGAGCACCTGGATCGCACCGTCGCGAAAGCTGGCGATCAGGCGATTGCGCGCCAGCTCGGCTTTCTCGTGCAGCAGTTCGAGTGCGCGCGCCAGCTCGATCGTGTACGGATCGTCCTCCGCTTTCAGCGACGCGTAGATGCTGCCATGCTTGACGAACGGCCCGAAGCGGCCGACGCCGGCGCTGATCGTCTCGCCATCCGGCGCGCTACCGAGGTCGCGCGGCAGCTTGAACAGCTGCAACGCGTCCTCGAGCGTGATCGTATGGATGCTCTGGCCGGGACGCAGGCTGGCGAAGCGCGGCTTGTCTTCATCGTCCTTGGTGCCGATCTGCGCCATTGGCCCGTAGCGGCCAAGTCGAACCGTCACGGCCTTGCCGGACGTAGCCTCAATTCCGAGTTCGCGTGAGCCGCTGGCTTCGGCGCGATCGACGCTTTCGCTCTTCTCGGCGACCAGCGTCTTGAACGGCGTCCAGAATTTCTTCATCAGCGGCACCCAGTCTTCCTCGCCGCGGCTGACCGCATCGAGTTCATCCTCGAGCTTGGCGGTGAAGTCGTAATCGACGTACTGGGTGAAATGCGCGGACAGGAATTTCGCCACGGCGCGGCCGACGTCGGTCGGCTTGAAGCGACGGCTCTCGAGCGTGACATATTCGCGGTTGATCAGGGTCTGGATGATGCTGGCGTAGGTCGACGGCCGGCCGATGCCGTATTCCTCAAGCGTTTTGACCAGGCTCGCTTCGGAGTAGCGCGGCGGCGGCTCGGTGAAATGCTGGTCGGCGAGGATGTCGGCCAGCGGCACCGCTTCGCCGATCTTCATCGACGGCAGCTTGCGGTTGGCGTCGTCGTCCTCGGCGGTCTTGACGTCATGGCCTTCCTCGTACACGGCGAGAAACCCCGGATCGACCACGGTCGTGCCGCTGGCGCGGAAGGCCGAATCGCCGCCGGCGTCGAGGTCGACGCTGACGGTATTCAATGTCGCATACTGCATCTGGCTGGCAATCGCGCGCTTCCAGATCAGGTCATAGAGCTTGCGCTGGTCGTCGTTGAGGAACGGCGCCATGCTCGCCGGCGTGTGCAGCGCCGAAGTCGGGCGAATTGCTTCGTGCGCTTCCTGCGCGTTCTTGGACTTGGCCCGATACAGGTTCGGGCTTTCCGGCAGCGCCTTGGCGCCGAAATCGCGTGCGATGACCTTGCGAATCTCGGCGATCGCATCGTTGCCGAGATTGACCGAGTCGGTACGCATGTACGTGATCAGGCCGACCGTGCCTTCGGTGCCGATCGACACGCCCTCGTACAGGCCCTGCGCCAGGCGCATCGTGCGACTCGTCGAAAAGCCGAGTTTGCGTGCCGCTTCCTGCTGCAGCGTCGAAGTCGTGAACGGCGGCGACGGCCGGCGCTTGCGTTCCTTCGACTGCACCTCGCTGACGACCAGGCGTCCCTGCGCGGACTTCATCAGTGCGTCGCGTGCGGCGTGCGCATCGCGCTCGTTGGTCAGGTCGAACTGCTCGAACTTCTTGCCGCGCAGCTTCAGGAGTCGTGCGCTGAAGCGCTGATCGGGATGTGCGCAATCGGCTTCGATCGACCAGTATTCGCGCGCCCTGAACGCTTCGATCTCTTCCTCGCGCTCGACGATCATGCGCAGCGCCGGCGACTGCACGCGGCCGGCCGACAGGCCGCGCTGCACCTTGCGCCACAGCACCGGCGAAAGATTGAATCCGACCAGATAGTCGAGCGCGCGCCGCGCCTGCTGCGCGTTGACCAGATCCAGGGAAAGGTCGCGCGGATTGGCGACGGCGTCGAGGATCGCATGCGGCGTGATCTCGGAGAACACGACGCGATGCAGCGCCTTGCCCTTGAGCAAATTGCGCTCGCGCAGGATTTCCGAAATGTGCCACGAGATCGCCTCGCCTTCGCGATCGAGGTCGGTCGCCAGATACAGCGAGTCGGCCTTGGCCGCGGCCTTGGCGATTGCCTCGACGTGTTTTTCGTTCTTCTCGATGACCGCGTAGTTCATGGCGAAGCCGCGCTCGGGATCGACCGCGCCTTCCTTCGGCACGAGGTCGCGCACGTGACCGTACGAGGCCAGGACGTTGAAGTCCTTGCCGAGATACTTGTTGATCGTCTTCGCCTTGGCCGGCGATTCGACGATGAGCAGATTCTTCGCCATGTCGTTTCCGATACGTTGGCTGCCGGGCCGAAATTGCCGCCGGCGGCAGTGCAGGCGAGCGCGATTTTCAGCGCGTTCGCCCGTGTTCCTCTTTTTCAGTCAAACCATACCGGAGCGTACGCTGTCAAGCGCCGGACGAAATCGACCGGTGTGAAATGTCCGTGCCGCTGCCTACGGCGCCAGGGCGTAACGGCCGCCGTCAGCGGCAATGACGGTGCCCTCGAGTTCGAGCACGAGCAGCATCGACGACAACGCCGCCACGCGAAGCCCGGTGCGGGCTGCGAGCTCATCGAGGGCGACCGGTGCGTGGTCGATCGAGGCCAGCAGCCGCGCATAGTCCGGGTCGCGCGCGTGCGCCGCATCGCGCGGCGTCGCTGCGCCTGAAGCCGGGGCGTCCTCGGCGAGCCGCGTGCGCAAATGATCGCCCAGACGCGCGCCGATCGCGCGCAGCGGCTCGATCACTTCCTCGGCTGTTTCCACCAGCGTCGCGCCGTCGCGGATCAGCTTGTGGCAGCCGCGCGACAGCGGGCTGTGAATCGAGCCGGGCAGTGCGAATACTTCGCGGCCTTGTTCTGCGGCCAGGCGGGCAGTGATCAGCGAGCCCGAATTCAGGCCCGCTTCGATGACCAGCGTGCCGAGGCTCAGGCCTGCGATGATGCGGTTGCGGCGCGGAAAATTCTCCGGCTTGCCGGCGGTGCCGGGTGCGAATTCGCTGACCAGCGCGCCGTGCGCGACGATGCGCGCTGCCAGTTCGCGGTGCCGGCGCGGATAGACCACGTCGGGGCCGGTGCCGAGTACGGCGACGGTCGTAGCGCCGGCATCAAGCGCCGCGGCATGCGCGGCACCGTCGATGCCTTCGGCGAGGCCGCTCGTGACGACGTTGCCGGCCATTGCAAATGCCCGCGCGAAAGCACGCGCGTTGCCCAGTCCGGATGCCGTGGCACTGCGCGCGCCGACGATGGCGATTTGCGGTGACCACAGCTGCGCCGGATCGCCGCTGACGAACAGTGCGGCCGGCGCGTTTGGAATTTCGCGCAGCAACGCCGGATAGTCGCTGCTGCCGTTCAGGATCAGGTGATTGCCGGACTGTTCGAGCCAGCGCAGGTCGGCGGCGCGCACCGCGGCATCCTGCACCTGCAGCGCTGCACGCGCATCGGTGGCAACACTTTCGTCGCGCACGGCCCGTTCAACTGCCAGCCGCGCGCCGCCGGCGCTGTCGACCAGGCGGCGGATCGCCGCGGCGCCGAGGCCCGGCGCGCGCAGCAGCGCGATCCAGGCCAGTGCTTCGTCACGCGTCGGATAGGTGGTCATTCCCTGCGTCACTCTTGCATCCTGCGGGTCGAATCGTAACCGAAAAAAATGGCGCGGAAAGCCGCGCCATTCGTTGCTTCGCGGCGCAGCCGCGAAGTCGTGCGCCGCTGTCAGCCGCCGCGATAATCCGGATCGAACAGGCGGTCGGGAATGTGCACCGGTCGGATGCCGTCCAGGATCAGGCCATAGCTGACGTGCGGGAACGTGCGGAAGATCATCACGTGGCCGACATATTCGCGCGGCAGGTGCACCTTGGCATCGTTCGGATGCAGGAAGCGATGCATGCTGCCGGTCGGATAATCGGTTTCGTCTTCGACCATGTCGTTGGTGTGGAAAATCGAATAGACCTGGCCGTTTTCGACGCCGTCCTCGTTGCCGAACGAAACCGTTATTACCTGAAGGCGGCCGGCGTTGGCGATCGCGTCGTTGAAGGCGATGACATGCATGCCTTCCGGAATTGATTTAGGCGGATGCGGCACGTAGACCGAATCGTAGGGCTGGGTGTCGGCCGGTATTACGAGGTCGCCGGGCCGCACTTCGTAATCGCTGCTGACGATCAGCGTCGACGCCGTAGCGCCGGCATGGGTGACTTCGACGACGCCAAACTGCATGACCTCGTAGCCGAGGAAATGAACATTGCCCTTGATCGTCCAGTCCTGCGGCCCGTTGTGCCAGAGCATGCTCGGCCGATCGTCCTCACCGGTCAGGTCCTTGCGGTAGATGCCGGTCGGCACTTTTTCGTCTTTCGAAACGAACTGGTAGTAGCGGCCGATCGGCCGTACCAGTGCAAGCTGCTGGCCGGGCTGCGCATCGAGGCCGCGCACGTAGGCTGACTGGCCCGGGCCACCGCGCAGGTGGTTGTCCTCGATCGCCACGACGTGCGGCGCATGCGCGAATTCGTCCTCGCTGAGAATGCGCGGACGCTTGAGAAAGTCGGCGATCTCATCGAGCGGCAGCGGTTCGACCGCGTGCTCGAGCGATTCGGCGCGCGCATGCGGTTCGAAATTGCTGCGGCTGGTCTCGCCGACGGTCAGTCGCGGCTGGCCGTTGAGGTAGGCCAGATTGATCACGTCGCCGGGATAGATCAGGTGCGGATTGCGGATCTGGCCATTCGCCTGCCAGACCTCCGGCCACAGCCACGGCTTCTTCAGGAAGCGCGAGGAAATGCTCCAGAGCGTATCGCCTCTCTTCACCGTGTAGGTGTCCGGATGATTGTCGTTCAGCTCGACCGTCGCGGCGTACGCGGCCACAGTCAGCAGCAGGCCGACCAGAACTGCAGGTAGTTTTTTAAGCATGGCTGCCAATTACCTGATTCCCCAAGGGCTTGTCGAGTGTATCCGAAATATTCACAGACGCAAATGACCGTTGTCTCATCCCGTCCTACCGATCCCGTTGCCGGCCACGGCGTCCACCGGCTTGAAGCGGGCCTGCCTCGGCCCAACGTCGCGCCAAGTACGCAATTGACGTACAATTTTTGGCGGTTTCCCGGCCATGCGGGCCGACCGCCGACCGCATGCCAAGCCACCGATTCCAGCGCAATGAGCCAGCTGACCATACTCGAATACCCCGATCCGCGTCTGCGTACCAAGGCACAACCGGTGGTTGTGTTCGATGCCGTGCTGCAGACCCTGATCGATGCCATGTTCGAGACGATGTACGAGGCGCCGGGCATCGGCCTGGCTGCGACGCAGGTCAACGTGCACAAGCAGTTGCTGGTCCTGGACGTCTCCGAGGAGAAGAACCAGCCGCTGGTGCTGATCAACCCGAAGATTGCCGCCCAGGAAGGCAGCCAGGTCTACCAGGAGGGCTGCCTGTCCGTGCCCGGCATTTATGCCGATGTCGAGCGTGCCGACCGCATCACGGTCGAGGCGCTCGATCGGCAAGGCCGGCCGCTCGCGTTCGAAGCCGAAGGCCTGCTCGCGGTCTGCATCCAGCACGAGGTGGATCACCTGGTCGGCAAGCTGTTCGTCGATTACCTGTCGCCGCTCAAGCGCGAACTGGTCCGGCGCAAGCTCGAAAAGCAGCGTCGCACGGCCGCGCAGGCCTGAGTGTGTCCACGCCGCCGCGGTTGCGCCTGGTCTTCGCCGGGACGCCCGAGTTCGCGGTTCCGCACCTGGCCGCCTGCCGGCGCGCCAATGTGGATATTGTCGCGGTGTATACCCAGCCGGACCGGCCCGCCGGTCGCGGCCGGGCGCTGAGCGCCAGCCCGGTCAAACAGGCGGCACAGGCGCTCGGCATTTCTGTCGAGCAACCGCGGAATTTCCGCGAGCCTGGCGCGGTCGAGCGTTTGCGCGCGCTGGCGCCCGATCTGCTCGTCGTCGTCGCCTACGGCCTGATTCTGCCGCGCAAGGTGCTGGCGATTCCGCGCCTGGGCTGCTGGAATGTGCATGCCTCGTTGCTGCCGCGCTGGCGTGGCGCGGCGCCGATCCAGCGCGCGCTGCTCGCCGGCGATGCGGAGACCGGCGCCTGCCTGATGCAGATCGAGGTGGGCCTGGATACCGGCCCCGTGCTGTTGCGCCGGCCGGTCGCCATCGCGCCGGACGATACCGGCGGCACGCTGCACGACAAGCTCGCCGCGGTCGGCGCCGGAGCGCTCGGCGAGGGCCTGGGTCGCCTCATCAGCGGTGAGGACCTGCCCGCGCAGGCACAAGCCGCCGATGGCGTGACCTACGCGCACAAGCTCGACAAGTCCGAGGCGGCGTTCGACTGGAACCAGCCCGCCGCGGTCATCGAACGCAAAGTGCGTGCGTTCAATCCGTGGCCGGTGGCCGAGGCGCCGCTGGGCGGCCAGACGCTGCGCATCTGGAATGCAAAGGCATTGCCGGACGCATCGACTGCGGTGCCGGGCAGCGTGCTCGGCGCGGGCCGCGACGGTATCGACGTCGCCTGTGCCGATGGCGTCCTGCGTCTGCTCGAGGTGCAGCGCGCCGGCGCGCGCCGCATAGCTGCTGCCGACTATGCCAATGCGCACCCGGCGCTGAAGCCGAACCGATGAACAGCGCCGCCGCCGGTGCCGACGCGCGGGCCCTGGCCGCGCAGGCATTGCAGCGCATCGTGGCCGGGCAATCGCTGCGCGCCGAGTTTGCGGCATTTTCCACAAAACTGCCCGATGCGCGCGATCGCGCGCTGCTGTCGGCGCTGCTGCACGCCGGCGCGCGCTGGTGGCTGCGCTACGCCGTGGCCGTCGACCGCCTGCTGGAGCGGCCGTTGCCGGCACGCGAGGCGCAGTTGTCTGCACTGCTCGTGCTCGGTCTGGTCCAGCTCGAAACGCTGCACCTGCCCGTCTACGCGTCGGTGGCCGCGACCGTCGATGCCGCACGCGCGCTCGGCAAGCCGAAATTCGCCGGCCTCGTCAACGCACTGCTGCGGCGCTGGCTGCGCGAACGCGACAGCGTGAATTCCGCGCTCGACGCCGATGTCGCGACGCGCACGGCGCACCCGCGCTGGTTGCTCGACTCGCTGGAGGCGGACTGGCCGGACGCGTCCGTGGCTATCGCCGA
Organism: Rudaea sp.; assembly: GCA_036496665.1. GTDB lineage: Bacteria > Pseudomonadota > Gammaproteobacteria > Xanthomonadales > Rhodanobacteraceae > Rudaea. The sequence goes on from DASXKR010000059.1 coordinate 25,074, forward strand.
CGCCAATAACGCACAAGCGCCGCTGTGGTTGCGGACAAATCGCCGCCGCGTCGGCCGCGACGCATTCGTGCAGCGCCTCATCGCTGCCGGCATCGATGCCCGGGCGTCGGCGTTGCTGCCCGATGGTCTGTTGCTCGAACGCAGTCTCGATGTGACGCAACTGCCGGGCTTCGCCGACGGCCTGTTCTCGGTCCAGGATGGTGCCGCGCAGTACGCCGCCGGTCTGCTCGACCTGCACGATGGCCAGCGCGTGCTCGATGCCTGCGCTGCGCCCGGCGGCAAGAGCGCGCACATCCTCGAGCAGGCCGATGTGCACCTGCTCGCGCTCGACCGCGACGAGCGCCGGCTGCCGCGCGTCGCCGAAAATCTTGCCCGGCTGGGGCTGCGCGGCGAAATGCGCGGCGCCGATGCGACGCGGCCGAAGTCGTGGTGGGACGGCAAGCCGTTCGACCGCATCCTGATCGACGCACCGTGTTCGGCAACCGGTATCATCCGCCGCCAGCCCGACGTAAAGCTGCATCGGCGGCCTGGCGACGTCGCGTTGCTTGCCGCAGGGCAGACGCGCCTGCTCAATGCGCTGTGGCCTTTGCTCGCGCCCGGCGGGCGCTTAGTCTATGCGACCTGTTCGGTGCTCGAAGCCGAGAACGGCGAGCGGATCGAACGCTTCGTCGCTCGGCATGCCGATGCCGGCCGCGCGCCGGCGGGATTGTCCGACTGGCGCGCGGTGCGCGGCGGCGGTGTGCAGAATCTGCCCGGGGAGTCGGGCATGGATGGCTTTTACTATGCGGTACTGGAAAAACATCGCTAGCGCGGCCGTCGCGTTCAGCCTCGTTGCCTGCAGCGCCGGCGGCGACGATGCACCACTGGGCATCCGCACGGCGACGGTCGAGCAGGGCGTGCTGACCGCGCATCTGCGCTGGCAGCCGGACGAAGCGGTGCTCGATGCGCTCGACCACGGCATCGTGCTCGATTTCGTGCTCGATCTGCGCGCCTACGGTGCCGCTCACTTCGGCTGGCGCGATACGCTGGCCGGCGCGCAGCGGCACATCGAGTTGCGCTACTTTCCGCTGAGCCGGCGTTACCAGTTGCGCGACCTCGACCGGGGTGAAACGCGCAGCTATGCGGCGCGTGCGCTGCTCACCGCCGCACTCGAAGATCTGCGCCTGGAACTGCCCGCCGACTGGCCGCGCGCCGCTGCCGCCGGCTATACGTTGCGCGTCGATCTGGATCGCGATCGCCTGCCCGGTGCGCTGCGCCTGCCGGCGCTGCTGCGGCGCGAATGGCGTCTGTCTTCCGGGGACTACTCGTGGCAGACATCGGCCGCCGGCTGATCCGCCTCGCGCGGCGCCTGCTGCCGGCACTGGCGATTTTCGCGCTGCTGGCCGGAGCGCTGGCGCTGGCCAGCGACGCCGCGGCCGGCAGCGCGCACTTCGGCCGCTTCTACGCGGGCTTCCTCGTCGCCTCGGCGCTGGCGCTGCTGGTGCTGTTCGTGGTCATCGTGCAGCGCATCGCGCGCCTGCTCGCTGAACTGCGCCGCCAGATTCCCGGCGCGCGCCTGACGCGACGCGTGCTGCTGATGCTGATCGCGCTGGCGGTGCCGCCGGTGCTGGTCGTATATGGTTTTTCACTGTTCTTCCTCAACGCGACGATCGACAACTGGTTCAACGTGCGCCTCGAGCAGGGCCTCGGCGATGCGCTCGAAATCGCGCGCGTCTATCTGGACGAACGCCTCAGCGTCGCCGAGCAGAAGACCCGGACGCTGGCGGCAGAACTGGCGACCGTCGGCGACGCCGACCTGCAGGGCCGCCTCGACGCTGCGCTCGATGCACAAGGCAGCACGCAGCTGACCGTGTTCGGCGACAACGGCTCGGTGCTGGCGACGGCCAGTTCCGATCCGCGCTTCCTGAGTCCGGCTTATCCCGACGCGGCGGCGCTGCTGCAGCTGCAGAACAGCGGCCGCTATGCAGTGGCCGAACCGGTCGGCAGCGACGAACAGCTCAAGCTGCGCGTCATCGTGCCGTTGCCGGGCTCGGCGCTCGGCGCTCCGCACGTGCTGCAGGCGCTGTTTCCGGTGCCTGACGCGATTCGTCCGCTGATTGCCGAGGTCGAGAAGGCGAACTTCGATTTCCAGCGCCTGAAGTTTCTGCGCGATTCACTCAAGCTCACGTTCACGCTGGTGCTGACTTTCGTGCTGCTGCTGTCGGCACTGTTCGCCGTGCTGACCGCATTCGGCGTCGCGCGCCGCCTGACCGCGCCGATCGGCCGCCTCGCCACGGCAACACGGGCGGTGGGTGCCGGGCGCTACGACACGCCGCTGCCGATCGCCGGCGACGACGAACTGGGTTTCCTGCTGACCTCGTTCAACCAGATGCAGCATCAACTCGAGCTCGCCGATGCGCGCACACGGCGCGGTGCGCGCGAAGTCGAAAGCCAGCGCACCTACCTCAAGGCCGTGCTCGAACGCCTGACCGCGGGCGTGCTCGGCCTCGATCGCGACGGTATCCTGCGCACCGCCAACCATGCCGCCGAGACGATCCTGCAGGTGCCGTGGGGCAGCTACATCGGGCGTCACCTCGGCGCCGCGCGCGAAGACCATCCGGCGCTCGCGCCGCTGATCGATCCGATTCTCAAGCATGTTGTCGAGGGCCTGCGCGAGTGGCGCGAGGAGGTCGTGGTCGAACGCGGCGGCGAGCGGCGCGTGCTGACGTTGCGCGGCGCCGAACTGGCCAGCGCGCCGGGCGACGATGCCGGTGTGGTCGCCGTGTTCGATGACCTGACGGTGCTCAACAGCGCGCAGCGCGAGGCGGCCTGGGCCGAAGTCGCGCGCCGCCTGGCGCACGAAGTGAAGAATCCGCTGACGCCGATCCAGCTTGCCGCCGAGCGCCTGCGCCGGCGCTTCATCGGACGCCTGCCGCCCGAGGAAACCGAATTGCTGGATCGCGCCACGCACACGATCGTCAGCCAGGTCGAGGCGCTCAAGGGGCTGGTCAACGCCTTCGGCGATTACGCGCGGCCGCCGCAGATCGAGACGCGCCCGCTGGCCTTGCACGCGTTGATCGGCGAAGTGCTCGACCTGTACGAAAACGACCAGCGCATCCAGATCACGCGCCGCTTCGCGCCGCAGGATCCGGCGCTGCGCGCTGATGCCGGACGCCTGCGCCAGCTGCTGCACAACCTGCTGAAGAATTCGCTCGAGGCGATGAGCGCCGAGGGCAAGCCGTGCATCGAGGTCAGCACGCGCGAAGTATTCGACAATGACCGGCTCTGGGTAGAGCTCAGCATCGCCGACAACGGACCGGGGCTGCCGGCCGGATTCGACGAGCGCTGGTTCGAACCGTACACGACCAGCAAGCAGCGCGGCACCGGACTGGGCCTGGCCGTGGCCAAGAAGATCGTCGAGGAGCACGGCGGCAGTATCCGTGCGGAAAACCGCGCCGGCGGCGGCGCGACCTTCACCGTGCGCCTGCCGTGCGATGTCGATGGCACGCGTACGGCGGCCAGCGCCTGACGACGCATGAAAGAAAGTCAGAAGACAGCCACGAAGGCAGGAAGGACACGAAGAGAACACGAAGGGAACAGGCAGATGCAGACTCCGGTCATGCGCAGTTCGCGTGGCCTTGTTGAACATTCCGATCAGGGGAGCACGAGTTGACGCGTGTCTGCTTGCTCCCGCTGAATGTCGAGGACTCAACAATGTCAAGAGCGGGTATTCTTCGTGCCTTCCTTCGTGAATCTTTGTGACCTTCGTGTCTTCGTGGTGTTCCTTTGATCTCTGAGCGTGCAACACAATCTGATTCGCCGGCCGCCCATGTACGCGCACGACGCGACGTGTGGCGGTTCATGCTGGTTGCGTTCATCGTCATCGGCGCCGGCATCGGCCTGCGCGATCCGTGGCCGGCCGATGAGCCGCGCTTCGCGCTGTCGGCCAAACAGATGGTCGAAAGCGGCAACTGGCTGATCCCGCATCGCGGCGGTGAGCTGTATTCGGACAAGCCGCCGACGTTCATGGCGATGCAGGCGGCCAGCTACGAGGTCGTGCGCAACTGGCGCATCGCTTTCCTGCTGCCGTCGCTGCTGGCCGCGATCGCCACCTTGCTGCTGGTCTACGACCTGGCGCGGCGTTTGTGGGATCACCGTACCGGGCTTTATGCGGCCGCGGCCTTGCTCGCGGCGTTCCAGTTTGTCTACCAGGCCAAGCGTGCGCAGATCGATCCGAGTGTGACGTTCTTCATCACGCTGGCGAATTACGGGCTGCTGCGCCATTTCCTGCTCGGCCCCGACTGGCGCGCTTACTGGCTCGGCTGCTTCGCCGCCGGGCTCGGCGTCATCACCAAGGGCGTCGGCGTACTCGCGCTGCTGATGTTCGTGCCGTATCTGTTTGCGCGCTGGCGCGGCTGGAACCCTGTCGCACACACCGAACGCAGCACGCTGTGCTGGCTCGGCGGAGCGCTCGCGTTCCTCGCCGCGGCCGCGTTGTGGCTGGTGCCGATGCTGCTCGCCGTGCGCAACGCGGCGTCGCCCGACTACCGGGTCTACGCCCACGACATCCTGTTCCACCAGACTGCGGGCCGCTACACCGACTCGTGGGATCACCAGCAGCCGCGCTGGTATTACCTCGGCGTTATCCTGACCGGCTGGCTGCCGCTGACGTTGACCTTGCCCGGCGTGCTGCCGCGCTGGCGCGAGCGCCTGCGCGCAGGCGATGCGCGTTTCCTGCTGCCGCTGGCGTGGATCGTCCTCGTCGTCGTGTTCTTCAGTTTTTCGAAAGGCAAGCGCGACGTCTACATCATGCCGGCGCTGCCATTATTCGCATTGTCCATTTCTCCATTTTTGCCGCTCTTGCTGCAGCGCTTGTGGGCGCGGCGCACGGCGCTCGTCGTGGTCGTGCTGCTCGGCGCGGGCTTTCTGCTCGCCGGAGTCTACGCCATGGCATGGCATCCGCCGTTTGCGCGCGATCTTGCCGCGCAGCGCGGGCTGGCGGATGGTGGTGCAGCGTTGTGGTGGCTGGTAGTCGCGCTGGCTGCGTGGACGCTCGGCTGCGCGATTTTTTTTCGCGTCGCGCGCGGCGTGCACGCCTTGCTCGCCGGTGTCGCCGGCATGTGGCTGCTGTGGAGCTTCTGGGCCTATCCGCTGCTCAACGACTCGAGCTCGGCCGCCGGGGTGATGCACGAGGCCGACGCTTTAATCGGCAACGGCGAGCTGGCGCTGGTTGCCTGGAAGGAGCAGAACCTGTTGATGGCCGATCGGCCGGCGATCGAATTCGGTTTCGTCAAACCGTGGCATGAGCAATTGGCTGCGGCGATCCGCTGGCAAGAGGAAAAGCCGCAGTCACGCTGGGTGTTCATTCTCGCCGACGCGATGGCACCGTGCATTGCCACGGACAAGGCAACCTACATCGGCCATGCCAACCGGCGCGAATGGTGGCTGTTCCGCAGCGATGCGGTCGCGCGGGCCTGCCGCGGCGGCAACGTGCCCGCCTCGGCGAACGAGAGCGCGGAAGATCCGAACGCAAACTGACCGTCGTGCCTCGTACCGAACCGAACCGCCGAACCAACTATGTGAATAAATATACTTTCCCGAGACCGTGGCGCAAATGGCCAGCATCAACCTGATCGCGCGCGACATCGGCTTCGGCCTGTCGCGTGATCTGCGCCTGCTCGCGGCGGCACTGGCGAGCCGTGGACATGTCGTCTGTGTCAGCGCGATCCGGCGCGGCAAGCTGCGCAAGTTCGCCGGTCCGTGGCGACTGCGCGCGCGCTCGGCCGCGCGCCGCTTGCGTGGTGACGGCGCCATCGAGTTCGATGTCAATCTGATGCTCGAGGAAATCCGCAGCGAATACCTGCCGCTGGCCCGGCGCAACGTGTTGTTGCCGAATCCGGAATGGTTCCGGCCGCAGGACCGGCAGGCGCTCGGCGCCATCGACTGCGTATTCGCCAAGACGCGCCATGCCGAATCGATCTTCGCCATGCTCGGCTGCGCGGTCGCGTTCACCGGATTCACCTCGGACGACCGATACGACCACAGTATTGCGCGTGAATGCGCGTTCTTTCACCTCGCCGGCCGCAGTCGCAACAAGAACACCGAACCGCTGCTCCAACTGTGGCGCCGGCATCCGCAATGGCCACGGCTTACCGTCGTGCAGGACCCACGCAGTGCCCAGCCGGCCGCGCCGGTGTCGAACATCGACCACCGCATCGATCACCTGGACGACGCCGAACTGCGCCGGCTGCAGAACCGGCATCGCTTCCATCTGTGCCCGTCGCAGACCGAAGGCTTCGGCCACTATCTGGTCGAGGCGATGAGCGTCGGCGCCGTGACGCTGACTCTCGATGCCGCGCCGATGAACGAACTTGTGACGATCGAACGCGGCGTGGTCGTCCCGGTCGCGCGCACGGCGACGCAACGTCTCGCCACGACGAACTACTTCGACGACGCCGAAATGGAGCGTGCGGTCGAGCGCATCATCGGCCTGGGCGATGCCGAATGCGAACGCCTCGGCAGTGCTGCGCGCGCCTGGTTTCTCGACAACGACCGCGCCTTCTCCGGCCGCCTCGACGCTGCGGTACGCGCACTCTGAGAAGGCGCAAGAATCGAGAAGATTGAACCACGGAGAACACGGAGAACACGGAGTAAATCAGGAGCGGCGAGAGGCATAGCAAACTTTCTATCGGTTGCGTGCGACCCAACCGCTTCGATCGCGTCGGAACGCGTTCTTCGATCCAGTTCGCTATTCCTCCGTGCTTTCGGTGTTCTCGGTGGTTCAAGCTTTGGCGTGTGCAGGCTTCCGACTGTCAGAGTTGCTGGCCATGGCCGAGCAGCCACAGTTTGATGAATTTCTGGCGGACGTAGTTCGCCTCGACATAGGCGTAGACCAGCCCGCGCCAGCCGTCGAGGAAACCGGCGCGCAGGATATAGCCGCGCAGGAAACGCCAGAACGGATTGAGGACGATGTTGTAAGCATGCGCCCGTCGTCCGCGCGCGTGCAGGTGTTCGGCCATCCGGCGTGCATAGCGCTCCAGGCGCGTGAGCTGATGGGACAGCGAGCGATAGGCGCGGTGCTCGAGGTCGCCGGCCAGCGTCTGCACGTCGCCGTCGACGCTGGCGTGCTCGTGGATCTCGCGCTCACCGCGAAAGCCGCCGCGGCGCCGGTCGAACAGGCGCATGACGCGGTCGGGATAGGCGTTGCCATGGCGCAGGAACGCGCCGAAGTATTCGGTCGCGCGCGCAAAGCGATAGCCGCTCGCCGGGAAGCCGGCCGCGCGTACCGTTTCGATTGACGTGCGCAACGCGGTGCTGATGCGTTCGTCCGCGTCGATGCATAGCACATGGTCGTGGCCTGCCGCGCGCACGGCGAATTCCTTTTGCGAGCGGTAGCCGTCGAAGGCACGGTGCAAGACGCGCGCTCCGCGCGCAGCCGCGAGTTCGGCGGTGCGATCGGTCGAGCCGGAGTCGACAACGACGATCTCGTCGCAGAAGGCCAGCGACGCCAGGCAGGCTTCGATGCGATCTGCCTCATCGAGCGTGATGATGCAGGCGGAAATGCCGGGACGCTCGTGGCTGGCCATCAAAGCCCTCATGAGACGGAACGCCGCGAAGGAAACTGTGTGACCACCATCACAGGCCGGCAATCTGCCTGTTCGATTTTACCCGGAAGATGCATCCGGGCGATTGTCGCGGATTTTCCCCGGATGTAGGCTCAATCAGGTTCATAGGGGAGCGCGCCATGAATGCCAATGACGTTCCGGTGAAAACCGCTGCCGGCAACCGCGAGTTGTCGCAGCGCGCGCACAAGCTTTCGTCGCGCGTACGTTCGCTGCTGATCGTGATCCACGGCGACGACACGGTCGCCGACCTCACCCGGAATTTCCACGCCTTCGGCGACGTCACCGCCGGATTGAACGAACTGGCGGCGCTCGGCCTGATCACGGCACAGGCAGGTGCCGCGGGCGGGGCGGCAACGCGCCTGCCCGCCGCCAACGCGGCTGACATCGTGCCGCCGCCGCAGCAGGCCAAGCAACTGCTCAACGAGAGCGCCGTTGCCGTGCTCGGCCTGCGCGCGTTCCTGTTCACGCTGAAGCTGGAGCACTGCTACACCGGCGACGAACTGCGCGGCATCCTGCCCGAGTACCAGCGCATCGTGACCAAGGCCAAGGGCCCCGAATTCGCCGCCGCGATGACCAGGCGCGTGCAGGCCATCCTCGCCAGGACCTGAACCCCGCGCTGTAGCGAATCGGGCTGTAACGAATTGAAAAGCGCAGTCCCGGCTACGCGCTTTGCGCTATCCTCTACGTCGTTTTTTTGCAACAGGCGGTCGCAGCATGGCTTCTGGCCTCGTGTTGGTCGTCGACGACGAACCGGACATCCGCTCCACGGTCAAGGAAATCCTCGAAGACGAGGGCTACCAGGTCTGCGTGGCCGAGAACGCCGCCGTGGCGCGCGAGCTGCGCCGTTCGGCGCGGCCGGATGTCGTGCTGCTCGACATCTGGATGCCCGATCTGGATGGCATCAGCCTGCTGCGCGAATGGTCGACCAGCGGCGCGCTGTCGTGCCCGGTGATCATGATGTCGGGACACGGGACGGTCGAAACTGCGGTCGAGGCGACGCGCCTGGGCGCCTACGATTTCGTCGAGAAGCCCATCTCGCTGGCCAAGCTGCTGCTGACGATCGAACGTGCGCGCGAAGCGACGCGCCTCAAGCGCGAGAACGACGGCCTGCGCCAGCAGCTGGCGCTGCCGCTCGAGCCGGTCGGATCGAGCAAACTGATGCAGGCGCTGCGCGCGCAACTCGAGCGGCTCGCACAGCACGAAACCGGAATCCTGATCTACGGCGAGCCGGGCACCGGCAAGGAATCCCTCGCGCGCTGGCTGCACGAACGCTCGCCGCGGCGGCGCGGACCGTTCGTCGCCGTGGCGACCGGCAACATCCCGCGCGAGCATCTGGTCGCGGCGCTGTTCGGTACCGAGAACGCCGACGGCATCCAGCAGGGGCTGCTCGAGCAGGCGTCCGGCGGCACCCTGTTCCTGGAGGAAGTCGCCGAGCTCGATCCGGAACTGCAGCAGCGCCTGGCCAGCGTGCTCGAACGGCGTGCCCTGGTGCGCAGCGGCGGCTCGTCGCCGGTGGCGCTCGACCTGCGCGTCATCGCCGCGACCGCGCAGAACCTCGAGGCGCAGGTCAAGGCCGGCCGCTTCCGCGAGGAGCTGTTCTATCTGCTCAACGTCGTCCCTCTGCAGGTGCCGCCACTGAACAAGCGCGGCGAGGATGTGCCCGAGCTGCTGCGCCTGTACGTCGATTTCTTCGCCAATCGCGATCATCTGCCGTACCGTCATTTCCCGGTCGATGTGCAGAATCGCCTGCGCAATTACGTCTGGCCCGGGAACGTGAGGGAACTGCGCAACCTCGTCCAGCGTCTGTTGATCATGGGCAGCACGGACCAGGTGACGCTCGATGAAGTCGAGACTGCACTCGGCACGGCGCAGCCGGTTGTTCCGCCGAGCACCGGAGGCGGCATCGATTTCAGCCTGCCGTTGCGCGAGGCTCGCGAACAGTTCGAGCGCATCTACCTGCTGCGTCAGCTGCAGGAAGCCGGCGGCAGCGTCGGCAAACTTGCCAAGGTCGTCGGCATGGAGCGCACCCACCTGTATCGCAAGCTGCGCGATCTCGGCGTCGACGTGAAAACCGTCGCGCGCGACGAATGATCTCGTGAGACGTGAGACGTGAGACGTAACAGCGGACGAGTTTCTCGGAAGCGTTTATCGGTGCGCGTCGCGCAATTTCCTTGCGCGGACTTCTTCGATCTGACATCTCACGTCTCACATCTCACGTCTCACATCTCAAATCGCACCAAGGAGTACCCATGAGCGTGAGGAACAAAGTGGCGTTGATTACTGGCGCGGCGAGTGGCATCGGCAAGCGAATCGCCGAGGTGCTGGCCGACAACGGCGCGCATATCGCAATCGCCGACATCAACCAGACCGCGGCACAGGCCGCCGCGGACGAGATCAAGGCGCGTGGCGTCAACGCGACCGCGGTGGTCATGGATGTGACCGACGAAGCAGCAGTCGAGGCCGGCGTCGACAAGACCGTGAAGGACCTCGGCAGCGTCGACATACTCGTGTCCAACGCCGGCATCCAGATCGTCAACCCGATCGAGAATTTTTCCTACGCCGATTGGAAAAAACTGATGGCGATCCATGTCGACGGCGCGTTCCTGACCACGCGTGCCTGCCTCAAGCGCATGTACGCGGCTGGCAACGGTGGCTCGGTCATCTACATGGGCTCGGTCCATTCCAAAGAGGCATCGAAGCTCAAGGCACCGTACGTTGCAGCCAAGCACGCGTTGATCGGCCTGGCCAAGGTCGTGGCCAAGGAAGGCGCGACGAAGAATGTGCGCGCCAACGTGATCTGCCCCGGCTTCGTGCGCACGCCGCTGGTCGACAAGCAGATTCCGGAACAGGCGAAGGAGCTGGGAATTTCCGAGGCCGACGTGATCAAGAACGTCATGCTCAAGGACACGGTCGACGGCGAGTTCACGACAGTCGACGACGTCGCCCAATGCGCGCTGTTCTTCGCCGGCTTCGGCACGAACGCGTTGACCGGGCAGTCGATCGTCGTCAGCCACGGCTGGTTCATGCAATGAGCGCTACGACGCGTAGCCGCCAGCCGGCGCGGCGCAAGGTCGCAGCGCGCGCCAGCGGCACCGTGCCGCCGGGCTCCCAAAAACCCCAAGACGGCACGACGTTGAAGAGTGCCGCCGTAGTGCGCCGCGACTACGAGACCGTCGTGCTCGTCCTGCAGGGCGGTGGCGCGCTCGGTGCGTACCAGTGCGGTGTCTACGAGGGTCTCGATGCAGCCGGCATCTGTCCGGACTGGTTTGCCGGGATTTCGATCGGTGCGATCAACGCGGCGATCCTGGCCGGCAATGCGCCGAAGCGGCGCGTCGAGCGTCTGCGCGAATTCTGGCAGCGCATCTCGACGCCGGCGCTGCCGCTGCCGCCGGAGGCGTTCGACTGGCAACGGCAATGGCTCGACGCGCTGCCGAAGTTCAGCCCCGGCCAGGCCCTGGCCAATTCACTCGGCGCCTGGGCTGCGTTGTTGCACGGCCAGACCGGTTTCTTCGTGCCGCGTGTGCCGCCGCCGTATGTCGCGCTGCCGGGTCGTGGCGCGACGAGCTTCTACAGCACCGCACCGCTGCGCGCGACGCTCGAGGCGCTGGTCGATTTCGAGCGCATCAACCATCCGGACGCGCCGCGTTTTTCGGTCGGCGCGGTGAACGTGCGCAATGGCAACTTCGCCTACTTTGACAATCGCAAGATGCGTATCCGTGTCGAGCACGTGCTCGCGTCCGGCGCGCTGCCACCGGCATTTGCCCCGGTCGAGATCGACGGCGAGCAGTACTGGGACGGTGGCCTGGTCTCGAACACGCCGCTCGAATATGTCCTAGATGCAACGCCACGGCGCGACATGCTCGCCTTTCAGGTCGACCTGTGGAGTGCGCGCGGCACGTTGCCGCGCAGGCTCGGCGATGTGCTCGAGCGGCAGAAGGACATTCAGTACTCGAGCCGCACCCGGCGCGGCACCGACAACGCGGCGGAACGCCAGCGCCTGCGCCTGGCGCTCGGTGAACTGGTTGCGTTGCTGCCGGGCAAGCGCATTCCGACCGCGCTGGCGCATGCATTCGATGCATGGACCTGCACCAAGGTGCTGAACATCGTGCACCTGATCTACCAGGCCAAGTCGTACGAGGAGCAGTACAAGGACTACGCGTTCGGGCCGCAGACGATGCGCGAGCACTGGGCGGCGGGCCTGGCCGATATGCGCCGGACCCTGGCGCGCCCGCAGTGCCTGCGGCGCCCGGCAGCCGAAATCGGCGTCGCCACGCACGACATCCACCGCCAGACCGCGCCGCCGTGATCGAGGATGCGGTGCAGCGCCTGCGCCGCCTCTGCAGTGGTCCGCGCGACGGCGCCCTGCTGCGCTTCGCGCTCGGCAGCGCGTTGCTCGACGCCGGCAGCGCCGCCGAGGCGGCAGTCGAACTGCGTCGCGCTGTCGAATTCGATCCGAATTATTCTGCAGCGTGGAAACTCCTCGGCCGGTCGCTGGTCGAAGCGGGGGATCCGGTGCAGGCGCGCCGGGCATGGAGCGACGGCATCGCCGCGGCGCAACGCGCCGGCGACGTGCAGGCGCGAAAGGAAATGCAGGTGTTCGTCAAACGGCTCGACAAAAATCAGGGCGGCAATGCGCAGCGCGATTGAGTGGGGGATGCTGGCAGCGCTGATCGGTTTTCCTGCGGCAACGACCTGGGCTCAGGACGCTCCAACGGCCGATGTCGCGGCGATCGCGAGGAGCCAGGGCAACGACCTGGCCGCCGCGCTGCTGCGCGAAGACTACGCGACGATTGCCGCGACAGCGTGCAGTCCGGTACTTGCGCGCGTCGGCGGCGCGCTCGCTCTGGCGCGCCAGATCGAAGTGGGTTTCAAGGTCATGCGCCAGCAGGGCCGGCAACTGCTGGAAATGCATTTCGGCGCGGTCAGCGCGGTGTTCGAGGGTGCGGCGACGCGCTTCGCGCTGCTGCCCTATCGCAGCGTGGTGCAGGTAAAGGATGGCCGCTTGTCGCTGGATTCGTTCTATCTCGGCGTGCAGAACAAGGATGCCGACAGCTGGTGTTTCATCGACACCGCGGCGCTGACGCCGAGCAGCCTGCGCGAGATGTTTCCCGGTGCCCCGCAGCAGCTGACACTGCCGGTGCCGGCACAACCGGTGTTCGAACGCGAAGGTGGCGGCTGAAGTCTGCGCGGTCCGTCTAATACAGATTCCGATCGTCGCCGGGCGGGCGCATCGAGTAGCGTTTGTAGTGCCACTGATACTGCGCCGGCGCCAGTCGCACGCAGTTCTCGATACCGCGATTGAGCGCGGCGACGGCGGTCGCCAGCTGGGCGTCGGCGATGTCGTCGGGTGCCGGCAGGAAGTGCAGGCGATAGCCGGCCCCGCGTGGCAGGCGTTCGGCGAAACCGAACAGCACGGTTGCACCGGTGCGCTGCGCCAGCCGCGACAACAACACCATGGTCAGCGCCGGGGTGCCGAAGAATGGCGCGAATTCGCCCTCGCCGAGTTTGGGCTGCTGATCCGGCAGGATCCCGACGACGCCGCCGTCGAGCAGCCGCCGGTAAAGCCGGCGGACGCCTGCAGGGCCGTCCGCGCGCACCTGTTCGACGGCCAAGCCACCGCGCACGCGCCTCAGCAACGGTTCGATCGCCGCCTGGCGCGGCGGGCGATAGGCAATCGCCAGCGGCGTGCGGCTGCCCAGCCAGAAATTCAGCAATTCCCAGCAACCCAGGTGTGGCGCGGCGATGAGCAGACCGCGGCCGGCGGACAGCGCGTTGTCGAACAGGTCCTGGCCGCGTACCTCCCGGACCATGGTCAGGGCTTGAGGCGGGTCCCCGGACCAGACACGGCAGATCTCGAACACCGACTTTCCTGCTTCCCGCATCGACGCCCGCAGCAGGTTCTGTCTTGTTTCACCGCGAAACAGCGTTATTGCTAGGGAAAGGGTCGCTTGTGCCTTGCGGCGCACCGCGTTGGGCGTATGTAGCAATACCCAGCCCAGGCACACGCCGAGCCTGTGCAGGGCTGGCAGCGACAGGCGGCCGACCAGCCGGAGCAGGCCGAGGAGCAGGGCGATATACCAGCGCACGTGTGATTCCGGTCGAACAAGCGCGCGATTGTAACGGGGCAGCGAACGGCTGCACGGGTCGGGTCAGTCGGGTAAGCTGCATTGGAGCAGGGGAAGATGTCCGAACAGAAGCATGTTGAGCCTGATCCAGCGCGTGCGGGAAGCACACGTCGATGTCGACGACCAGACCGTGGGGCGGATCGGTGCCGGCCTGCTCGCGCTGGTTGCAGTGCAGCCGGCAGACGGCGAAGCGCAGGCCCAGCGCCTGCTCGAGCGTCTGCTCGGGTATCGCATCTTTGCCGACGAAGCCGGCCGCATGAACCGGTCGTTGAGCGACACCGGCGGCGGGTTGCTGCTGGTTCCCCAGTTCACCCTCGCGGCAGACACGAGCAAGGGCATGCGTCCGAGTTTTACCTCGGCGGCCTCATCCGAGCAGGGTCGGCGCTGGTTCGAACGACTGGTCGAATTGGCAAAAAACCGGCACGGAACAGTGGAAATCGGCCGGTTTGGCGCCCATATGATGGTTCATCTGGTCAACGACGGACCGGTGACGTTCTGGCTGGAGGCGCGTTGAAGCAGTGTTATGCGCCCGCTGCGCGGACGGACGGATTGCTAGGCTCGGCCGGCCGGCCCTCGCCAAGCAACACGGCCCTCGTCTCCTGGCCTCGGGCGCTCGGCGTCGCGGGCAATGCGCTCCAACGCGTTGCGCGAGCGCTCCGCCTCGCCTTGACACCCCTCCTATACTTCCAAGTCTTTGTTTGAAGCATCTCAAATCCATGAGCACTGAACCCGGCAACCAGCAGCAGCAATCCGAAATCAAAACCCTGATCATCAAGGGCAAGGAACAGGGCTACCTGACCTATGCCGAGGTGAACGATCACCTGCCCGACGACATCGTCGATCCCGAACAGATCGAAGACATCATCGGCATGATCAACGACATGGGCATCGAGGTGCATGAAGTTGCGCCCGATGGCGAGACCCTGCTGCCGGAAAATCCGGTCGCCACCGACGATGAAACCGCGACTGAGGAAGCCGTTGCCGTGCTGTCGGCGGTCGACGCCGAAGTCGGCCGCACGACCGACCAGGTGCGCATGTACATGCGCGAGATGGGTACGGTCGAGCTGCTGACGCGCGAAGGCGAAATCGCGATTGCCAAGCGCATCGAGGAAGGCCTCAACCAGGTGCAGAGTTCGCTGGCGAGCTTCCCGTGGTCGATCCAGCTGCTGATCGAGGAATACGACCAGCACACCGAGGGCAAGAAGCGCCTGTCCGAAGTGCTGACCGGCTTCGCCGACATTGAAGTGCCCGGCCTGGAAGTTCCCGATCCGATGCTCGAGGTCGAAGCGGACGCGGCGCCAGCCGCCAAGGCCGACGACGAGGAGGCCGAGGACGGCGAGGAAGCCGGCCCCGGCGACACCGGTCCCGACCCGATCGAAGTGACGCGGCGCATGGAGGAATTGCGCACGCTGTATACGAAGTTCCAGAAGACCGCCGACAAGTACGGTGCGGCCGATCGCAAGGCGCAGAAAGTGCGCGACAACATGGCCGAGGCGTTCCTCAAGCTCAAGCTGCCGGCGATCATGATCGACAGCTTCGTCAAGAAGCTGCGCGATGTCGTCGCGTCGATCCGCTCGCACGAGCGCGCGATCATGGACATCTGCATCAAGCAGGCGCACATGCCGCGCAAGGACTTCCTGAAGGCGTTCCCGCAGCAGGAAACGAACTTCAAGTTCGCCGACGAGATGATCCGCAAGAAGCAGAAGTGGTCGTCGGCGATCAAGTCACATCGCGAGGAGATCCTCGGCGAACAGGAAAAGCTGGTCGCACTCGAGAAGGCGCTGTACCTGTCGCTGGCCGACATCAAGGAAATCAACCGTGCGATGTCGATCGGCGAGGCCAAGGCACGCCGCGCGAAGAAGGAAATGGTCGAAGCCAACCTGCGCCTGGTCATCTCGATTGCGAAAAAGTATACCAACCGCGGCCTGCAGTTCCTCGACCTGATCCAGGAAGGCAACATCGGTCTGATGAAGGCGGTCGACAAGTTCGAATACCGCCGCGGCTACAAATTTTCGACGTATGCCACATGGTGGATCCGCCAGGCGATCACGCGTTCGATCGCCGACCAGGCGCGCACGATCCGCATCCCGGTGCACATGATCGAGACGATCAACAAGCTCAACCGCATCAGCCGCCAGATGCTGCAGGAGATGGGCCGCGAGCCCTCGCCGGAAGAACTGGCAGTCAAGATGGAGATGCCCGAGGACAAGATCCGCAAGGTGCTCAAGATCGCCAAGGAACCGATCTCGATGGAAACGCCGATCGGCGACGACGAGGATTCGCACCTCGGCGATTTCATCGAGGACACGAGCATCGAATCGCCGGTCGAAGCCGCCACCGGTACCGGCCTGCACGAAACCGTGCGCGACGTGCTCGGTGGCCTGACACCACGCGAGGCCAAGGTGCTGCGCATGCGTTTCGGCATCGACATGAACACCGACCACACGCTCGAGGAAGTCGGCAAACAGTTCGACGTCACGCGCGAGCGCATCCGCCAGATCGAAGCCAAGGCACTGCGCAAGCTGCGCCACCCGAGCCGGTCCGAGCAGTTGCGTTCGTTTCTCGACCTCGAATAAGCGTCAGCCCGTCGAGAATGAAAACGCCCGCACGATGCGGGCGTTTTCTTGTTGTGTCCAACCACGAGCGACGTCACGGCATTAAGGGGAGCGATCGCACACACGAGAGCGCATTTTCCTCGCGCCGAAGGCTGAAAGTCCCCTCATCCCTTGCCCTCTCCAGCCAGCGGGAGAGGAGGACTGATAGTCGCGGGTTACGGCATTTTCTCGCGCTGAAGCCTGATAGTCCCACTCGCCCCTTGCTCTCTCCCTCGAGGAAGAGGGGAGTTGGCGTCGCGCTGTGCGCGACCGCGTGATCTAATAAGGGCGGGGCCTGTAGCACAATGGTTAGTGCAGGAGACTCATAATCTCTTGGTTGCAGGTTCGAGTCCTGCCGGGCCCACCAAATTTATCAATCAGTTATGAACTGATATGGGGGCTGAATGCCTTGTACGGGGGCACTTGTGGGTGCACTACGGTCGGCCATAGATTACGACTAATTGCAGATTCTGCGGCCTTGACTTTGTGATCTAATGCGAAGTGCCAATATCGCGACCCGAAGCATAAAATCTATGACACAGCCATTGTTTGATGCGCTGTACAGGCGGGTTTTTGGCACGCCTTCACAGCAGCAAAAGGAAGCGGGCGGCGTTGTAATCACGCGTAGTGGCAGCGCCATTGTCGACCGTGAGTTACTTCACAAGAGCGAAGGCTTCAAAAAGCAGGTTGAGGCCTTGGAAGAGCTTGATAGTGAAATGCGAAAGCACGCCTAGTTAGGCGCCGGCTAAGCCAGGGGAGGGCCGGCCGCCATGAACGCAACAGCATTCGCGCTCGTATACCTCACGAGCGGATTTGTTTTTCTTCGTTTGTGGCGCCTTTCCAGAACGCTCCTAATGCGGAGCGAGGGTCACACGTTGTACTTCCTAGTCGTCTGGGCTGCTTTCGCGCTCGGCGCTCTAAGCGTGGCGATTTGCCATGACATCTATGCGACTCCGATTGTCGGAGACGACCTACACAGATTTGCAGCCACGGCCATTAAGGCTTACCTCACCACGGAGAAAGGAGAGGACACTGCTGCAATCGACAATGCCATCCGGTTTGGGCTATCCGCATTCGCGTCGATGCCCCTGAGTGTGATTCTTGCGTGGTTACTAAATATCCCGCTTCGTAACTCTACAACTCTAGGCCCGGACCTCCTATTTAGGGTGAGCTCTATCCCTGAACTCGACTGTTATCTGTGGGACGCTACGAAGCGTTCTCTTTCCGTCATGGTGACCCTAAGCAGCGGAAAGGTATACGTCGGAAATGCTATTGAAACGCCGAAGCCCGGAGAAGCGAAGACCTGGGTACGCCTTGAGCCGCTGCTTTCTGGCTACCGGGATCAGTCTCACGAATTCCAACCAACTACTACCTATTTATGGATCCACAAGGAACGGTCAGCAGCAGAAAAGGCAGGCAAATACTTCCCAATGGAGGACTTCGACATCTTGCTGCCTATCGACGGTATTCAATCGGTTCACCCCTTCAGCATTGGGACTCTTCGGAATAGGTTCGCGGGAGCCGCGGCGAACGCAGACCAGTCGGATAGAAGCACAGATGATGATGGCGGCCTCGCGCACAAAGCGCGTTTGCGGCCCGCGCGGCAGGCCGCTATCTCGCGAGAGGAGTGGGTCTATTTTGCTTACATATTCTTTGTCGTAGTCGTTCCATTTCTATTCTTTGCACGTGCGCCGATCATGGCAGGAGTATCAATCTTCTTGGTCTTCATGATTGCGCAGACGTTCATAGCGGGCGGGCGCATGAAGGATGCTGCCGCAAGAGTTTCATAGTGGGCGCGCACTGCTCGACGAGCCGACCGTCCATAGGCACCTATAAGTTAGGACTTCTGACGGCAATGTCCCAAAAAATTGTCACATGCGCGGTAGCAAGATAACTATGTGCCGATCGATCACCGGAAAGTTGGCAACCCTCCTGCTGTTTGTCCAAGCCGCGCACGCAGGTTCGGACTTATCGATCAAGGGCGTCTCGCTGCATCAGAGCCATGACGATTTTGTCGCGTCGCATCCGTACGCCAAATGCTACATCTCGACGCTTTGCAGTTACGAGGACACTCTCGGAGGCGTCGACGGTAAGTTCTTGGTTCAGTTCGACGATGACGGCGTTTCTATGCTCAGCGTTACCGATATCGATGCAACAGACTTCGACAGTGTAGCTGCGGCGCTCGCCGCAAAGTTTGGCAAACCGAACGTGTCGCGAAACGGTGTCGTGTCCAACGCGATGGGCGCTAAGTTCGATGACCGTATTCTGGTATGGGGTAGGGCCGGCGGATGGAAACTCCAGGCAAAGAAGCGCTCTGATTCAGTTTTGAAGTCTTCTGTTGAGTTCTTCACGGCAAAGTTTGAGCATGCCGCGGACTCGAAGGCAGCGGCGAAGAAAGACGATATATAGCAGCGGTGCAGCTCGATTGCTGGCGGCACTGTCCCAAAAAATTGCCCACAGCAGGACGCAACACTGATGGAATGGATCGATGTTGTTGACTCGGCGATCAAGATCGGCCTCGGAGCCGCAATAACAGGTGTTGCGACGTCGCTCGCTGCAAAGAGGTCGCATGATAGAGAGATCGATAAGGCACGGCTCACGCGCAAGCTTGACACCATCGAACAGATCGCCGTAAATGCAAACAAGTCATTTGACTGCTGGCGCATCGTGCTTATGGCGATGGGACCAATCTATTCGATTGGCAATCCAACTGATCCACCTACTGCGATGCCGGAAAAATGGTTGCAGCTGGAGAACGTCGACCGGCAATACCTGGACAATCGCACATTGATCAGCGAGGTAGCGGCGAAGCTAAGACTGCTGAGACTGAAGCAAGCACGGAAGACATTCAACGTAGTCTTTAATCGCTATTCCGTCTTTCGGGACCAAGCGATAGGCCGCCGACAGCTGCCGAACAAAGCTGAATTTGAGAAATTGCAAGACGACCTCATGAAAGGCTCAGGTGTGTTCTTCGAAGAGCTATCGGAGAGTTATATCGGAGCCGCCGGCCACGCGCCATCGTGAGCCCAAGTCAGGGTAGTTCGCGAGTGTGAGTGCGTTCTGGGCGCACTGGCATCGTTGCGCATGTGGCCTAGGCATCAGCGGCACGGAGAAGTCTTGGCGTCCTACCCTCGCTCGGTATCGGAGAACGCCGCGCCAGCTTGTAGGAGGTTTCCTACTTGACGCAAGATTGGTGCGCCGCTGCGCACCATCGGTTTCAAAACTGTGGTGGGCCAGCGCCGGAAAGGCCATCTAGAATCCACTTGATGTCATAGCCGCTGAGCAGATCAGAGTTCTCAACTACCGCTGAGATTGCAGCGACAACGGCGTCGGACGCGACAGCCACTATTTGCGTATGACCATCTGCAATCTCGCGACAAAAAACATCGAAATCGCCGCCAAGCGGACTGGCGCAATCGATGTGGGAATCGTAGCTCAGAAATTGGTGCGAAGCTTTGTCGATTGGAACTTGATGCGAGCGCAGTTCTGGCGTGCTAACAACCAGGGCATTGACTTCCGAGTTGACAAGCAAGAGCCTGAGCTTTGGCTCTATGCAAGCGACCATCGCGAACTTATGCTTCGGTTTGGGTTTTGCGACCGTACAGTAAAAGTGGACGATGTCACGCGGGGACAGCATCCGGCTCGACTTCCCTTTCGGCCTTGTCTGGGTACGGATCAGCTAAGTGCTGAATCAGCTCAGTGCTGTTCTTCAGTGTGGAGGCGATCGCTGCCGGGCTCATGGTGGCATTTGGACGTGCTGCATGCCAAGCCTTGTCGTGGCTCGCCCTGTAGACATGCCAATGACCTCGCTTCTTATATACCTCGATGACCTCGTCAAGGCAACGAATGTCCGACTTGCTGAAATGCATCAAGTCTGGATCCCCTTCGATCGTGAATTGATGCGATGTGCCACACAGACGAAGTAAGCCCTTCGCAGCAACAGCGTCCCCTTCAAAGCGCCCTTCGCGAACAGCCTTGAGCGCATCATACGTTCGGCTGGGCACGGGACCCTTGGGTAGAGCTGCATAGTGGTCGTTCACAATGAAGCGACCAAACCGCTCCAAGTGTTTCTTGTCGGCCAAATACATCATCTTGAGCACGCTGTAGAGACTCGCACCTGTATTGCGGGCGAGATACGCGACCAGATGCATGGTCTTCGCGGCGTCGAACGTATTTGCGGATGTCATCGGACAGAATGCCGGAATCGGCGTCGAAGTGCGTTCAGGTAGCGCATTATCAATAGTCCCCTCTGAACTGCAGATCAATCATACGCATACCTGAGCCGGCATGCACGTCCTGTGCGATTGCGGCCCCCGCGCAGCCCTAGAGCGCTGAGACCGGCCCGTAGTACCACTCCGCCACAGATCGCTACGCGGCGAGCCGATGCTCGTAGTACGGCCGCTCACGATCATCGAGAATCGCATACATCGCGGACAGGTCAGCCGACGATGGATTCAGCCAAGCGTCGACGTTCTCTGGCTTGATCGGGATGATGCAACGGTCGTGGCCGGCGGCGGCAACTTCGGCCGGCGGCTCATCGGTAATCGCGGCGAACGAAAGCAAGTCCGGCTGGCCCGGCGCCGACCAGCGTGACCACAAGCAGGCAATCAGCATGTCCTGCGTCGGCCGTGGCCGGAATTCGAGGATGACGTTTTCCTCTTTCTCGCCCGGCGCTAGTTCGCGGCCTTCCATCCGGTGCCGGCTCACGTTCTCGAAGAACGCGTTGGCGATGACGAGGCCGTGCGTGTAGCCGAACTGCCGCTTCCAGAAGCCATCCAGGTTGTCTTTGCGGGCGTTGTAGGTGCCAGGAAGCTTGCGATCGTAGAACTCCGGCGAGCCTTCGATGCGACACTGGTAGCGCATCGGCTTCAGTACGCGACGGCCGTTCTCGACGATCATCACCGGTGCGTACCAGCCAGGGAAGATGCGTGAGTCCTCGTCGACCAGGTCCGAGCGCTTGATGTCCGCGAGCTTGCCGAGACACCACTCGACCTTCTCTGACGCGATACGCTTGCTCTCGGTCGCCGCCTTCGTGGTCTTGACCTGAAGGGTGCGCTCGGCGTCGGCGAGGCGCTTGCGCTGCTTGAACAGCTCCTGCTCGAGCTTCGTGGTCTGTTCCGCGTTGAACCGATCGATCAGCTCCCGGATCTCGCGCTCGTCGTCGGTCTGCGGATTGTCAAAGTTGGCATCCATCGCCTTGGGGATCTTCAGCCTGGCGTTCGTGGAGCGCTCCCAGTACAGATGGAAGAACTCCTTGAGGCTGATATCGGCGCCCCACGCACGGACGTACTTCTTGTATTCCTGTTTGATCTGAGCCGAGTAGCACATGCGTCGAGCCTAGCTGATTTCACCGCCGCGGAGCCAGTGCGGCTTTCCGATCGGGCGACAGGTCGTGCCAGTCGACCTCAGTCGCGTGACGCAGCCAGTTTCCAAAGTCTTTCAGGAATCGAGGGGCTCTCCTTGCTTAGCGCGTCGAAGCGAGTTCGCACCTTCTCGACAAAGCCGCGCAACTGGTTAACTTCAGAGAGGGGAAACGCTTGCTCTTGATGGATCTCCCTTATTAGCGCGGCATAGGCGGCGCCGGCCGACTGATGCTTCGCAGCTCGCTGGTTGTATCCGAGGAACGTTTGCAATCCAGTTAGGATGGCAGCAAGCACGCTTGCGGCGCCGGTAGTGAACTGTATTGCGACATAAACGTCCTTTTGCAGGGCGGCGAAAACTGTGGTACCGACCGCGGTCGATAGAACCAAGGCAGGGACGCCAATCAAATAGTGCCTTCGTTCAAAATGTCGAGCGGCATCATAATGCAACGCCATCGAGGCGTCCGCGCTATACAACCAGCTTTCAATCAGTTCGCGAGCGTCCATTGGCCGCTACTCTAGTCAGGCTATTCCGCGTCGGCAAGATTACTGGCACGGCCTGAATGAAGGTAAGCCGTACGCCACGAAAGTCTCACGTATCGAATCGCGATACTGGTCCGGCCCAATGGTCCAAGCCACACTCCCCACAAGGGATGCCGCAAGCAAGCGCCAGCACCGGGGCGACTCTTCCCACCTTCAGACGTGCGGCACCGGTGGAGCGGTAGACGCGCCTGGAAGGTATTCGAACTGCGCTAGATCAGGATCGACCGCATCGAACTCGCCGAACGGCTGCGAATCATCGATAGGGAGCCATCCCAGCCGCCTCCAGCCGGTTTGGTGGGGCAGCGCGTCGCAGCGCCATTGGTGCGCAGCTTCGTAGACGGCAAGCTCCCAGCGCATCTCTCGAGCGGCGTTGATACAGAGAACACGAACTGTCGTCGGATAGGGTCGTGGACAAGCGAGCGCATAGGCTTTCCCGTGCGAGGCATAGCAACGGAAGACTCGCTTCGAGTCGGGCTTCGCGAGCGGAAGGCCGAACTGCATCGTGCGCGATTTGTAGCGTCTGGACATTCGCGCATTGATAGGTGCACGCGTCGCAGGACTCGCGACGGAGGGCGCGGGGCTGCCAACGCTACAGACATGCGCCGATCATCGGCGATGGCGTCTCAGGGGCCGCGACTGACGTCCGCTGAGACTAATTTCGCTCGACCGACACTGGTGTGTATTGGGGGTCTTTTCTCTCGGCTACTGGGGACGGTCCAATGAAAGCTTTGCTCTTCTCGCTCGCGCTTGTTTCTCAATCGGCCTTCGCATTCCTGCCGGCGCCAGGACTCTGGCAGACCAGCACGATCGACGGCCAGGGCTTCAACATCGAAACCCAGAACAACATCATGATCGTCACGTCATACGTGTTCGACGAGACCGGCAAGCAGATCTGGTATCTCTCGGCTGGACTTTATGATGAGAACGCGCAGACGTTTACCTCGACCTTCGCAAATGCAACGAATGGCTCATGCTTGGTCTGCACGTACAAGGCACCTGCGAAGGCTGGGAACGCTGGCGGCAATATGGCGATCGTCTTCAGCTCACGAGAATCGGGAACGATCACTTTTCCAGGTGGAACACGGCAGATCACGCATTTGAACTTCGGCTATTCGGGAGGCCAGCTAGGCTATTTCGACGGCGAATGGCAGTTTTCTTTTAGCCTAATAAGCCTGGTCGATGGTTCGTGGGTCGTGTTTCCGGGGACGCGCTATACCGGCAGCGACGGCAAGGTCTACGCTTCGGGGTATGAGGACGGCAAGTCCACGACGACAGCAGCGCTTGGATACTATGACCCGATACAAGATACCTACTTCGTCTCGTTCACCGATGGCGTTGGCTATTCACGCACTTTCGCCTTCTCTGGTGATCAGCAACGCATGATCGGCCTGGGGTGGTTCAACCCGACGAGCCAGTCGCTCAGCGGCAATGGCTACCCCGCGGCAGGCAATCGGATCCTGAGCCAGAGCGAGCTTCAGGGTGGCGGCTCCCCGCTAGATACTCAGGATCATGAGAAGTACGCGGTGCTCGAGCAAGCCATCAAAGAACAATTGATGCGGTAAGGAATCGCTCCCGCGTGCGGCCGTGTCACGCGGCGCCTTGGGGCGGGCTGCAGGCTGGCTCCTGAGCGCGTTGCTTGGCCGACGATCGACGCGCGTCTCAGGGCTCGCGATTGGCTTCCCGGGTGCTCACGGTGGCTGAGTTTCAAAGATCAATCCCGCCGTCCAAAGTCCCGTTGCATCCTTGACCGCTGCCATCTGCTGCAATCCATTCGTCGCCGGTCGTCCGAATGCAGCGAAGAATTTCAGGTCATCCGTGTTGATCGTTGTCGTGCTAGGCGTGTAGATGCGTCCGAGGATCAGCATCGATCGCGCCTGCGACATTTGGTACTCGATCTGCGAGTAGGTCGGGGTGGACCCGCTGCTATAGGCCGAGGCATTCGGCATCGGTGCGAAGGTGTAGGTCCACCCAACCACCGTGCCCGGCGGCAGAGCATATGCCGTCTTCGGACAAAAAGCGGCTACGACGGGAAGACCAACAGACTTCATCCCTGAAACCGCGGCGGTTACTCTAACGAATTTATTGGCGTCTTGTGCTCCCGTATCCCATGAGATTCGCGTCGGCTTGGAAACTTTGTCGTCGTTCAAATAGGTTGAACTGGTGATGAATGCAGCGTCATCGTTCGGAGAACTTCCCTTCGACCAAACGATGCTCGCCGGCCGGTCAACTGAGATGTGCATTGGTGTCCTCTAATTTCAAAATCTAAATTTGACGGCGCGGAAAAGTGACCGCGCAGCTGTCCGACAAGAAAGGCTGTAGAGACTTTGACCGCCCTAAAGGGCATCCACTCGAAAAACCGCCCCGGCGAACCGGGGCGTGGTTGATGCGCTTGGTTCCAGCTTCAACGCATCCCGGCGGCGTTTCAATCGAGCGTCCCGCGAACGCTCATCGAGCAGGCAAGGAGTCACCTCGCACCAGGCACCTGCTTCGATCCTTCGCCCGGTGGTTAACTTCTCGCGGCGAGTGTCGCGAAGAATCCGCGCGATACCCCGCCGTTCAAACTCGGCACGAGAGAGTCGGTCCAGGGCTGCCCGCCAATGCGCAGCACGAACCGATACGCGGTCACGTTGTAGTCAAACCACAAGTGGATCGACACGTCACTCCGCAGCATCTTCGTGACGCTGAGATAAGCGCTCAGGTCGCCGAAGACGATGTCGCCGACGCTGCCGACGACCGAGCACCCTTCTGAAAAATATATTGGCCGCCCGAGAATGCTGCCGTTGGGAAAGATTGCGGTTGGCGGCTGATACAAAGGCGCGCTTGCAGTGACGTCGCCGGCGCTGTCGGAGAACACCATCTGCTGCAGCTGCAAATCGGCGTCCGGGTGACATAGCCAGGTGCCGTTCCGGCGTGCGCTCGGTAGCACCCGGTTCCACATTTTGACGACGTTTTGAGGAACAATCGTGGCGGCCGTCTGGCCGCTTTCCTCGCTAACGATAATCGTGCCTGCAGACGCCAGGATGCCTTTCGGGCGAGTGCCGCCGATGCCGGCAATGATCGCGGACTCAACAGCGAAGGCGATTTTTTCCGGCGTTTTGGCGCTGACATGCTCAACCAACGCGTTGGAATCGTCGGCGAGCTCGTCGGTGATCGGGACCAACGCGATAAGCTTGCAGGTCTTGACGGTCGCGGCGGTGAGCTCGGGCTTTGACTGAGCCTCCTGCGCATCCTCGCCGTCCCAGTACACCTGGATGCCGCCGCTCGTCTGCCATGGCGTCGTTTCGTCCTTCGGGATCGAAAGCGAGTTCGACTGCGTTGTGCGCGCGTCGGTAGCGAGCAAGAGGCTGTTGGTCTGCAGAATCTTGCGCACGACTTCGCCGACAAATGATGGCGGGACAGCGAAACCGCCGTCAGTCCCGACGTTCTCGTTCCCGGGCGCGCCGGGCCCGAGGTTGAACACCAATCGCGGATCCGGGCGCCCCTGGGTTTCTCGCTTCGAACTATTGCGGACAGTCGTCAGGAAGTCGCCGAAGTCGCGGAAGCCGCGCTGCCGCGTAGACACGCGATCGATGACCTCGGCGTGCGCGATCGCCTGCTTCAATTCGCGGTCCTGACGGAATCGCTCGGATGTGCCCAAGCGCGCGAGCGGTTCGCCGCCAAGGGCCGCCCTCGCGGCCGATTTCTGCCTGCTGCGTGCCCGATCGGTGTTTGTCGACCCGTACAACGCCCGCGCGCCAGCGGGCAATTCACTTGCGTGGTTGAACATGGTTTGCTCCTTCGTTTGGGAATGGCGCCGTCTCTCGACGGTGCGGTGCTGGTGTAGTGCTGGTGCTGCTTTGGTGCGGCTCTTACAGGTCGCTGAACGGGTTGTCTCTGCCAGGAGTCGACATCGGCTTACCGCCGACCTTGACGTGCGAACGATCGGATGGATTGAGCCCCAATTTGCCGAGCATCGTGCTGAGCAGGCGCAGCTTCGAGCAATCCATGTTTTCGAATCCCACGCGGCGCTCGAGCGCGAGCAGTCCGGCCGTGATTTCCAGATAGGCGCGGTCCGAGTCGCCGAGAACGCCAGGCGACGAATCCGAGACGATGTCATCCCACGCCGCGCTCTCGTCTGCGCTGAGGTGTGCAGGCGCTGGGCCTATTCCGGCCTTCGGGACCGGCTCGCCGTCGCGACCGCGCCGGCGTTGCGGGTTCTTCCGGAATGCACCGGATAGTTCGAGAACGTTTGTCGGGGTCTTGGGTCTGGCCATTTCGAAGTTTTCGTTTTGTGGAAAAGAAAAAACTAGAGCGCGATCGGTTTCCGAAACGAATCAAGAAAGGAATTTCGACTCCCCTACCTCTGTGTGTCGACGCAGGAATCGGCGCTCGGACGCATTCCGGACAGGCTTGGAACGATCGACGCTCGACTGCTGCGCCCAGCGGCGCGCGGCGCGGAGTTCGCCCCGGCACTGCACAGAGCAGACGGTGGTCTTACCGCGGACATTGCGACCGCAGCACGCGCATTGCCTGCTAGCTGCCTTCATGCCAGGCGCCTCTCGTTGTCCGATGTCCGGCGCGCCATGCAGTTCACCGTCTGCTGCAGCGAACTGAGCGAACGCTGAAGCGCGCCGATGTTTGCCTGCGTCGGGCTAACAGCTACGCTCGCGGCCCGCGAGTTCGAGTCTGCCATCGCCCTGCAGAATCGCGTGAGGTTGCCTTTGGGTAATCTGTTGTCCATGCGCTGAAACCTACATCACGCCGAGACCCGGAAGTGATTGTGGGTGATTCCTAGTGACACGACTTTTCAGCGTGGCCGATTACGCACAAGCGATTCGACGAACTCGACGAGTCCCGCAATGGGATATCGAACCCCGCACCCGAGCACGACGTAAGCTGGCGCGAGCCCTTTTGATCTACGATTGCGCAGCGTGCCCTCGCTGTAATCAGTGAACCAGGCGGCAGCAGAAGGGTCAACGTCGTCGCGCGCCGACACATGGTGGCTTGCCGCTTCGAAGCGCTGGCGCAGTTCGTCAAGCCGCATGGTCGACGTCCAGACTGTATAGCTGGCATGGTCTGCCGATTGTGGCAATGCGTTCGAGTTGCGCTTGGCGCCACGTTCGGTAGTCGGCATGTTGCGGGCGAAAGCGATCGGCCGCAGGATTCGTCCAGTCCATCAATTCGACAATGTGCGCCATTTGCCGCCAGACGCCATGCGCTTGCCGCAGCAGGTTCGCGAACTTCGGAGTACGTTCGTCCCAAAGCTCAAGTTCGATCGCTTCGGCGATGCCGCCTTCAATGCTCGCCAAGTCGGCAAGGCACTCAGAATAGCGGCGGTCGAGCCAGCCGGCCTCGGCAACGAATGCGTTCACGTTGTGCGCCTACCTGCAACGCAACCTGTAACGGCACAAGCGTTACAGGTGCGTATCAGCCCGTGAGCACTCATGCCGACCGCCCGAATTCGATCGGCGCGCGCGTGGATTCAGGCAAGGACACACCACAGCGTCGGCGCCACAGCCAGGGCGGAATCACGATCAGTTCGCAGCGCGAGGTCAAACGCACTCGCAGAGGCGGATATTCGCGAAAGTTCCAGCCCTGAGTTTTCAGGGATAGCGCCAGCAGGGATTCAAGATCAGTGGCTTTCACATCAGCACCAGTCTGGCAAACTTCTAGAAGGGAGTCCGGATTCCGGACCTACGCGGCCTTGAATTTGTGCTCCGCTGTACCGGATTCCGGTACTACAAGCTGAACATTGCTTACTTTTTGATCAGGGCTAGGTCCGGATTCCGGTACAGCTAGTTCCGGATTCCGGACTGTCATTTTTTTAGCCCAGAGGTTCGAAGCGACCTTCTCCGCTGGGTAATCGTGCTTGCCATCGCATTCATCGATCGGCCACCAGCTGACGGCAAACAGGTCGCAGCCCATATGCAACCCGCCACGTCGTGTGCGGACTAGCCATCCGTGCTCGACGAGATAGTTCACTGCGGCTTGGCGCGTTGCGCGGCTCGACCACTTATTGGCGTTGTGTTGCCGGATGTCGTCGAAACTGATGTTGCCGTTGTTCGTGCCTGGACCACGGTATTCGCGCGCCATGTCGACCAAGAGCTTATGCGCGCTGCCAGGGATCGCAGCGAACTGCGGTGAGTCGATCACGTGCTTGAGGATTTGCAGAAACGGCGGCGACTTCCCCTTGCCGGTCTGCTTCCAGCGCTTGCGCTCGGAGATGGTCTTCAACCGCGTGCCCCTCAAGCTGCTCGCTGGGGCTCAACGCGGCCGTGTAACTCCGCGAGGACACGGCTCAGTCCCAAACAAGTCGACAAGGCTTCGTCGATCGCGGCGCGCTGAGGTTGGATGGTCGACCAGGATCGCGTCGCGACTGACAAACGCTGCGCCGCAGCCTGAATGTCGTTGATGACCTCCGCGTCAGTGCGTGCGCGGCCAAAGAGACTTGTAACGGCGTTCATGCCGCTGTCCTTGCGCTCGGCCAGCTTGCCTTCCAGCGCGCGCGACCTTCAGGCGTCGTCAGTGCGCGCCTGCCGATTTTGATTGCGTCGAGTTCGCCAGCAGCGATTGCGCGCCAGACTGTGGGCTTGGAGACACCCGACCACTCCGCGGTTTCGGCAATGCTGAAGTTCCTGTCCGCGGCGCGCTCGCGAGCCGGCGCGGTATCGTTCGACTTCATGTGAGTTCGCCCTAGTTGCCCAGATACGTTCCGAGCTTGTGAGGCGAATTAATAACAATCGAACGCGCGCGAAACTATTTCTCTTTTTTCCGTTTCGCGACCTGCGTCGTAAACTTGGTCGCGAATGCGGCGGCTAACTCAAACGATTCCGCAATTGCTTGGTGTTGCTTGATCCAAAGTTGCAACGCTCGTGTTGAGCGGCCAACTTCGTTGGCGGCCTCTTTGGTTGCCAGGGTGCGAGCGAGCTTCGATGCCATTCCATCGGTCTCTAATTCTCGTTCGCGACGCAGGATTTTCTCGACAACTCCGATCTGCTGCCGATTTTTGTGGACATACTCGGAAAATTTCAGCAAATGGTGGTCTCTCAAGCCTTGTTTCCCAATCAGCGCCATCGTGTTGGCGAAACTCTTCAGTTTCGATTGCAGACCACCGGACCCTATTGACAGGAAGGGCATCAACGCGGTCACCAGGATCTCGGAATGTTCCCTTGCTAGAGGTTTACCCGCCTGCAGCGACGCGATGATCTCTTTGAGCCTACGATGTGCTTGTCGGGTTCGCTGCTTGGCAATTTCTGAGGCCATCAGTTCGCGACCGCCTGTGGTTCGGTGCGCCCGGCTTGCACCGGGCGTTCCTTGGGTGACGGGATACGCTTCATCGTCAGGCGCGCTTCGTGCCGCCGTCGAGACTCGCCTTGATCCTAGCGAACGCGTCGTTGGCAATCTTGATCGACTTACCGCGTGGCCGAGCGTCTATATCAGCTAAGAGCTTCCGACGTCTTTCGTTGTCGGCGACAATTAACTGCGCAAGTTCGTCGTAGTCGCATTCCGCATAGTGCTCGCTGCAACTCGAGTGGTAGTTGCGAGGGCAGTCGTTGCGTTTGCATTCCTTTTCCATCCAGGTCGTCCACATATCGACAAGCTTCGATCGTTGCACTTGGCGTTGCATGTCGTTTGAAGCCCTCAGCCAATCAGCGAACTCAACTTTCGCCTGCTCGATGAACGCGTCAATCGAGACCTTGGGCGTGTTATGAGGGAATTGCTTGTAATCGATTCCGAGCTGAATGCAGCAATACACGAGCGCGTCGTCGCCATACGTCCAGCAGAATGGCACTCCATGCGCTTTTCCGAATGCACGCATTGATTGATGCATCAGGCTGTCAACGTAGCAGAGACCGGTTTTCTCATTGATCGCGTCCCAGACCGCAAATTGTTCGTCGCCCGCAAATTCGACACCGTAGTAGCGCGGCGCATCGGGTCCGGGGACGTACAAGCGCTCCTGCTTGCCCGCGATGCGCTTGCGGGTGCTCATGACGCAAATTCCGAGAGAGATGGAACATTGGCATCCTGAAGCGCTTCACGGATTTCGCGCATCTTCTCGTCCAAGGCGGCAGTTCTGATCTTGGCCACAAGAACACCCAAACCCGCAAGTGATGCTGCGTTTCCGCGGCCGCCGAGTTCTTCGCGAATTGCACGAAACTGAGCCTGAAATTGAGTTACGTAGTCGTGCGCTCTGCTAGCGACTTGCCATGCCTCGTTTGCAATAGCCTGCGTTGCGATCAGTTGAGGGCTGGATTTCTGTATACTTTTCTTAGCCATGACTCACCTCATATGTGGGTTAAGGTTAGGCCCCTCGGCGTGGTAGTGACACGCCGGGGAGCCGATTTGCCGGCTTCACCCGCGCCGGCCGCGGTTCTCCACACGCCGCAATGGCGTGACTGTGGATTTCTTGCCGCTCACGATCTGCGACAGCTTTGAAGCCCAGGCTTCGAGCGCGGCTCGCTTCTCGAATAGATAGTCGTGCCGGTTGTAGTGCACGGCGCCGACAGAAGAATCCTTGTGGTTCAAGATGCGATCGCGGATCTCTCGTGAGACGCCAAGGCGAGCGAGTCCGGTCTCGACTGTTCGGCGAATGTCGTGCGACGTGAAAGACGCGATTGGCTTGCCGTGTTCGTCCTTGACGTCGCCGATCACTCGCTGCAACGCATGCGCGACGCTGCCACCCTGTATCGGTTCCTGCTTGGCCAGGCGTTGACCTGGGAAGAGATAGCCGCCGGCCGCAATGCGAGGCTCGATGATCTCGAGCGCGGCGTCTGTGAGCGGAACGCAGTGAGGGATTCGGTTCTTTGTCCGATCGCCGGGGATCAGCCATTCGCCGGCCGCAAGGTCGAACTCGCCGGCATGCGCGCCAGCGGCTTCACTAATGCGGGTTCCGGTCAGGAGCTGCAGCCGAAGGGCGTCTTTCAGCCTGTCGTCCATCGCCAGCGAGGGCAGGGCAGACATAAAGGAGTGCAGCTCGGCGTCGCTTAGCGAGCGCGTGCGCGCCGCTGGAGGCCGGCCGACGTCGACGCCACGGGCAGGGTTGGTTTCGAGAATGCGCTTGGTCAGCGCCCAGGAGAACATCTTGCGGACGACCGCCAGGACCTTTCGCGGCGCGGTCTTGCCGCGGCTGGGATCCGACTTGATCTTCGCGAGCAACGCGTCGACGTCCTGAAACGTGATCTCGCGGGCGTCAAGCTTGCCCCACTTCGGCAGGACGTCCCGGTCGAGGGTCGCCTCATCGATGGCCGCGGTGCGCTTGCGCGGGCGTGCGTGCTCTTCGAGGTAGCGTTGTGCCAAGGCATTGACGGTCGGCGCCAGCGCGCGCGCATGGGCCTCCCGTTGGGCTTGGGTGGCCGGGTTCTCACCCTTCTCGAGCTGATTGCGCTGGTCCGCATGGATCGCCAGGAGCTCAGCCAGCTTGATCTGAGGGTAGGTGCCGAGGGTGAGCTTGAAGGTCACGTTGCGGACCTTGAAGCGGTGCACGAAGACTTTCTTGCCCGAGGGCCACACTCGGACGACCAGCCCGCGCCGGCCAGTGACGCCATAGTCGTCGCGCCGCTCGGATGCTGTCAGCGCATCGAGTTCTTTGACCTGGGCTTGGACTGTTCGAGGCAAAACCGTGTCCCTTGCTTCGGAAGGGGCACCTAGAGGTACACCTAGGCTTTGAGTCGGCCTGATCCGGGATGATAATGAGGGACACGGAAAACGCAAGCATTTATGCGGTCTGTAGCGGATCAGTGCAGAATCGGGCTGGATCAGTAATCATCAGGAAAGATCAGTTCCAAGACACTCATAATCTCTTGGTTGCAGGTTCGAGTCCTGCCGGGCCCACCACATTGGCTTGCCGCGCGCCGTTGCTCGAACGTGATTCACCCGGCCAGCACGGTCTGCGCGAGCGATGCTGCAAGCACCCTGGCTTCGCTCTTTTTTTCAGATCGCTCCGTTTGCGCGCCCTCGGGCGGGCCCGATCGCTGCTGCATTCCGGCGTCCGGCCGCGGTCCGCGGGATCCTCCGGATACGTATTCGTCCGGATGACGCCGTCAGGTCCAACTGCCTACTTTGTACCGACCCGCCGGGTTCAATTGGCGCCCGCCAGGACGCCGACCAGCGCGTCCGCCCGCAGGTCCGAACACCGAGAAGACCAATAAAGGCTGTCTCATAACGCCAGCACCAGCCGGCGGAGCCAGATGGCCAAAAAGGGCATGAAAAGTGCCAAGAACGTCAACTTGTGCAGAAAAGCGGCACAAATAGCCGACGAACGTATGGCCGAAGCTTGACGATCATCAAAGTTCGCAAGTCGGCCCTCTGGGATAGTGTCGTCGCGGTGAGGGGGTCGGGATTGCTAGGCGCCGATCGGTGCGATCAAGCGGCATGGCAATCCTGGCAGGTAGGTTCGGGCTTGCGTTGCGCTGTTCAGGGCGCGACTTGTTCTGGAAGAAATGGATGAGACAGGGGTTGTTTGCATTGCTTTTGGTCCTGCTGTCGGCGACAGCAGGCAACGCCGTGGCCAATTGCCTGACCGATACCGCGCAGGCGGATTTTCAGGCCGGCGTTGCAAACAGCGTCGATTTGACCGCGAACCCGGGCAATGTGCAGTTGGCGTCGAGCGGCACGGGCGGTACGGCGGTCGACCAGCAGAACGCGACGATTACCGGCAACGGCGTTGCGTTCACCAATGGATCGTGGACGGGTCAGACCTTCACGGCCGGCAAATCCGGTTCTCTGTCGCGGGTCGACATCAACCTGTTCTGCGTGTTCTGCACCAGCGCGCCGCCGAGCATCATCGTCAGCGTCAGGGCGACTTCGGGTGGCATGCCGACCGGCAGCGACCTTGCTTCGACGTCCCTGAACATCTCCAACTATACCGGCGCGCAAGCCTACTACTCGGCGAATTTTCCCAGCCCCCCGAACGTCTCGGCGGGAACGCAGTACGCGATCATCATCCGCGCCTCGGCAGCCTACGGCACGTCCGGCAAGAATCTCGGATTCAGCGACAGCGCGACCAGCGCAAACGTTGGCGACAACGTCTATGCCGGAGGTCAGCTCATTCGCAGCACCAATGGCGGTTCGTCTTGGGCGGCAGAACCGTCCTACGCGCCGACCGCCGACGGCGGCTTCAAGACCTACATCGGCGGCAGCAGCGGCTATTCCATCGCCGGTGATCTGATCTCCTCGCTCAAGGACAGCAATCCGCCGGTCGGTGCGACGCCGAGCTGGACGACGCTGTCCTGGAGTTCGAGTGTCCCGGCCAACACGACCCTGAAGTTCCAGGTTGCGGCAAGCAACTCGAACGCCGGCCCTTTCAATTTCGTCGGCAGCGACGGCAGCGCGTCGAGCTATTTCACCAGCACCAACGCCGACCTGTCGCAGTTCAACGGCCTGCGTTACCTGAAGTACCGCGCGTTCCTGTCGACTGACAACTCGGCGTCGACGCCGGTGCTCAACGATGCGTCGGTCTGCTACAACGCCACGGTCAACCTGTCCTCGGACGTCTCGATCACGGTCAGCGACAACGCCAATCCCGCGGTTCCGGGCAATCCGATCACCTATTCGATCACCGCATCGAACGCCGGTCCGAACGACGTCAGCCGCGCCACGGTCAGCGACACGTTCCCGGCGCCGCTCACCTCGTGCCACTGGACCTGTTCGAGCGCGAACGGCGGCACCTGCTCGAGCTCCGGCAGCGGCAACATCGGCGACAACACCTTGAGCATGCCGGCCGGTTCCAGCGTGACCTACAACGCGACCTGCTCGGTGCCGAGCTCGGCCACCGGTACGATCGCCAATACCGCGACGATCACGAATCCTGCCGGGACCAGCGACCCGAACGGCGCCAACAATTCCTCGACCGATACCGACACGCTCACGCCGCAGGCGAACCTGACCATCACCAACAGCGACGGCCAGACCTCACAGACTGCAGGCCTGTCGGCGATCTACAACATCCAGACTCAGAATACCGGGCCGAGCGACGCGCCGGGCACCATGGTGGTCGACACATTCCCGTCCGCGCTGTCGTGCACGTGGACCTGCACCGGTACGTTCGGCGGAAGCTGCCCGGCGAGCGGCTCGGGAGACATCAACGCCAGCGTCAACCTGCCCAAGGGCGGTCACGCGAATTTCGTCGCGACCTGCTCGGTCGCCTCGTCTGCCACCGGCTCGCTGACCAATACCGCGGCGATCAATGCGGCAGGCGGCGTGAGCAACACCAACGCCGCGAACAATTCGGTGACCGATTTCGACACGCTGGTGATTCGTCCCGACGTTGCGCTCTCGATCGACGATGGCGTCGACATGGTCAAGATCGGCAGCGAAGTGAGCTATGTCATCACGCTGACCAACGCCGGGCCGAGCGACGCAGCAGTCAGCGTCAGCGACACGTTGCCGCCGCAGCTGTCGAACGCGTCGTGGGTATGCAGCGCAACCGGTGGCGCGAGCTGCGCCAAGAGCAGCGGCAACAACGCGTTGAGCAGCAGTGCCACGGTGCCGGTCGGCGGCGTCGCGACGTACGTCTATTCCGCGACCGTCCAGTCCGACGATGCCGGCGACAGCTACGTCAACACGGCGCGGTCGAATGTAACCAACGGCTCCGATCCGAACGGACTGAACAACACCGCCAGCGACACCGATACGATCGTGCTGTTCCTGAGCGGTTTCGAGGGCAAAGGTGGATTCGTGGCAAATACCGTAGGGAGTATCGGCAGCGCCGGCATGGTCACGACCCAGCTCGGTGTCGATGCCGGGTTGCTCAACAGCCTGGGTCCGGCGCCGGTCACCGTTGCCAGCGGCGCAACGGCCAACGGTCGCACCTTGTTCAGCCTGCAGCTGATGCACCTCGGCGGCGACATCATGATGCGCACGCTGACGACGATCGACGAGACCGTGTTCAGCGCCGTGTCGCCGTGGCAGGTCGTCGATCTGAAGCAGCATATCCTCGGCCTGCAATGGCAGTCGGCCAGTGCGCACGGCGACGATGGCTATCTGCGCACCGGTCCTGCGACCCAGCAGACGCAGATCGCCGCGAACAACGCCCAGGAAAGTCTTACCGAATTGAAGGTCACGGTCGAAAACGACATTCCGTGGCTGGTGGTTATCGAGCCGTAATTCGAACAAGCGTGCGGCCTTCGAAAAGCCCGGGGCAGCCCGGGCTTTGTTTTTTGCGCGTCGCAAATGCCCGAGTTTTTTGCGGCAGCCTTCAGCCGAAGCGTAAAGCGAATGCGTGGCTGCCGTCGGCAGTGACGCTCTCGTCGAGCGTCCAGCCCCAGCGCTCGCAGACGCGGCGGATCATGCCGAGGCCGAGCACGGCTTCGCCGGCGTCGAAATTCGGACGCCGCTGCGCGTTCGCCGCGCTGGCCGGGTCACTCTCGTGCACGATGCGCAATTCACCGGCGCGCACGCGCACGTGCAGGATCCCGCCATTGGCAAATTGCGTGGCCGAGCGCAGCAGGTTTCCGATGACGACGCCGACGACCTTTGCCGGCGCGGCGATGGCGACGCCCTGCTGGCGCTCGCGCTCAACCTCGAGGTGTTTCTCGCGCAACGCGTCCTGGCGCTCGCGCAGCAGGCCGTCGACCATACCGTCGAGATCCTGCGCGCGCCCTCCGTCGGGCGCCCGATCGTCACCGCGTGCCAGCACCAGCAGCGCGTCGAGCAGGTCGCGTAGTTCGTCGGCACCGCGCTGAATGCGCTTCAGGCGCAGCGCAGCGGCGGCGTCGATGTTGCCATGATCGAGCAGGACTTCGATCGCGCCGCGGATCACCGCCAGCGGCGTGCGCAGCTCGTGGCTCGCGTCGGCCGTGAAGGCGCGTTCGCGACGCACGTATTCGTGCAGCTTTTCCTGGTAGCGGTCGAAGGCCAGCGCCAGTGCGCCGACCTCGTCGTCGGCATACGTCGGTGCCAGCGCGACCAGCTCGCGGCCCGGCGGCTCCATGGTCTCGACCTGTTGAGCCAGCCGCCGCACCGGCTCGATCGCGCGCCCGGCCCAGAACCAGCCGAGCCAGCACGACAGCGCGCTGCCGAACAGCACCAGCGCAATCAGATCGCGCGCCAGGCGTCGCTCGCGCACACCCTCCAGGCCGATATCGAGCACGACGTAGAGACGGCGCGTGCCGAGATCGTACACCGCGACATGGCGTTCGCCGTGCTCGTTCTCGACCTCGTGCAGGCCGGGTTCCAGTGCGGCGAGGTCAGCCGGCGCCGCGCCTGCTGCTGCCGCATCGCTGCTGTAGACGTGGAAGTGCTTGCCGCGCGGACCCGGCACCACACCCTCGTCGACATAGCGTGCACGCAGGTAGTCGCCTTCGACCCGCAGCATCTCGTCGATCAGCCGGTGCACGTAGGAATCGGAGAAGTGCACGGCCGCCAGCGCCAGGCAGGCGCTCACGACCAGCCCGAGCAGCGCACACAGCGCCGCGACGCGCGTGCGCAGGCCCAGCTTAGGCGTCTGCGGATTCTGCGATGCGGTAACCGAAGCCATGGACCGTGTGCAGCAGCTGCAGTTTGAACGGGCGGTCGATGACCGAGCGCAGGACCGAAAGGTGCGTGTGCAGCGTGGCGATGTCGCCGCCGCCTTCGCCCCACAATGCATGGGCGAGGTCGCCGTGCCGCACGACATGGGGCGAACGGCGCAGCAGCGCTTCGAGCAGCACGAAACCGGCGCGCGTCAATGTCAGTTTCTGGCCATCGCGCTCGACCTGCAGCTTGACCGGATCGAGCGACAGATCGGCCACGCGCATGACGTCGCCGTGCTGCAGGTGTCCGCGCCGGTGCAGGGCGCGGATGCGTGCTTCGAGTTCGCGCATCGCGAATGGCTTGACCAGGTAGTCGTCCGCGCCTTCAGCGAATCCGGCCAGCTTGTCGTCGAGTGTGTCGCGCGCGGTCAGCATCAGCACCGGCGTATCGCGTCCGGCCTCGCGCAGCGCGCGGCAAAGGTCGAGCCCGTCGAGTTTGGGCAGGCCCAGATCCAGCACGATCACGTCGCTGGCGCCGTCGAGCGCCATGCGCAGTCCCGACACGCCATCGGCGGCGTGATCCATGACGAAGCCGCGGAATTCCAGGAAGTCCCAGATGTTGGCGGCGATATCGCGTTGGTCTTCGATCAGCAGGATGCGCAGCATGGATCGCCCGGTATCGGCAGACCGGCAGCCTGACCGGGTCGGTCTTAAGGATTCCTTAAGAGCCCGACCGTCGTCAGCGGTCTTCCATATTTCCGAAAAAGCCTATCACGCCGCGTCGGCGGCCGCCGGATCGACAGCCGCGGTGGTGGCCTCATTGCGAGCTGGCGGCGGGCTCGGCCGCCGGAGGAGCCGCAGGCAATAGGGCGGCGCCGGCTGCGGTCGCGGTCGGCGTCGGCGCCAGCATGCGCGCACTGCGCCAGTTGCCGAAGCGGTAGTACGCAATCGACAGCAGCATCGACACCAGCGAACCGAGCGGAAAGCTCCACCAGATCGCGTCGCTGCCCCAGCGGTCGACCAGGCCATAGGCGAACGGCAGGCGCACGCCCCACAGCGCGATGAACAGGATGACCAGCGGCGGTATCACCGCGCCGGTCGAACGGACGACGCCGGCGAGAACGAACGACAGGCCGAAGAACACGAACGACCAGACCACGATCGCGTTGATGTGCTGTGCGATCTCGATCGCGCCGCCCTCGCTCGGCAAAAACAGGTTCAGCGCGCCACGGTTGAACAGGTAGATCAATACGACCAGCGAACCGGTCAGCAGGAAGTTGAAGGCGATGCCGGTCATCGCGACGCGGTGTACACGGTCCCACTTGCCGGCACCGACGTTCTGCGCCGCCATCGACGAGGCGGCCATGCCGATCGCGATCGAGGGCATCTGTATATAATTCCACAACTGGAAACAGGCGCCGTACGCTGCGGTCGTATGGGCGCCGAAGCGGTTGACCAGCGAGATCATGACCAGCATCGACAGCGACATCACGATCATCTGCAGGCCCATCGGAATGCCCTTCGTAAACAGCGCCTTCAGAATGGTCGTGTCGATGCGCAGATAGCGGTCCTCGCCGCTGTGGATGACGAGAAAGTGCCGGCTGCGATACAAATAGGCGATCAGCGTCGCCAGAGTGACGATCTGCGCGACCACGCTCGCCGTGGCTGATCCGGCGATGCCCATGCGCGGCAGCGGGCCCCAGCCGAAAATGAACAGTGGGTTCAACGCGATGTCGAGCAGTACGTTCAACAGCAGGAACAGGAACGGTGTGCGCGCATCGCCGGCGCCGCGCAGCGCCATGCCGACGAACGACAGCAGGTACAGGAACGGCATGCCGATGAAGATGATGCGCAGGTAGGCCACGGCGAGCGGTTGTGACTCCGCCGGCGTATGCAGCCAGCGCATCAGCACCTCGGCACCGGGCAGGCCGACTGCGGCGATCAGCACCGAGATGCCGACGAAGAAGACGATACTCGTGCCGATCACGCGCTTGGCACGGTCGACGTCGCGCGCGCCCATGGCCTGGCCGACCAGAATCGTCGCCGCCATGCCGACACCGAACACCGCGCCGAGCAGAAAGAACAGGATCGTGTTGGCATTCGAGGTTGCCGCCAGCGCCGCTTCGCCGAGGCCATGGCCGACCCAGATCGCATTGACGGAGCCGTTGAGCGACTGCAGCACGTTGCCGGCGAGGATCGGCAGTGCGAATTTGACCAGCGTCTTGCCGATCGCGCCCTCGGTAAGGGCACTGTTCGGTCGTTGCATCGATGCCATGGAAAGCCTTTGCGAGAGGGAATGCGTACAGTCGGCGCGGTGCGCACTGCCGCTGCGGATTCTTCAGTTTACCCACACATCGGAGCCGTCGAGCAAGCATGGTAAAATCTCTACGGGACTTCTGTCTGCGCGAACCACCATGCGGCCCGGCAGCCCGCGGCGTATCGTCAGAGGCTGCCCTCAATGGGTGGGCGGCCCCGCGGCGATCCCATTGGCAATACGACGAATGGCACCCCTGCCGGCTGGCGCAAGCGTTTATCATGACGCCCTGTCGCCGCCATCGCCGGCGGACGTTTCTTCCGGAGATCCAAGCATGGGTTCGCGAAACCTGCTCGCTTTGCTGTTGCTTTGCTTTGCCGCGACCGCGCAGGCGGCCGTCGATCCGGCACTGTTCGGCGACCTGCACTGGCGCTCGATCGGGCCGTTCCGCGGCGGCCGTGTGTTGACCGTGGCCGGCGTGCCGGGTGACGCGCGCCACTACTACTTCGGCGCGGTCAACGGCGGCATCTGGGAGACCGGCGATGCCGGCCGCACCTGGCAGCCGATCTTCGATGCGCAGCCGATCGGCTCGATCGGCGCCATCGCCGTCGCGCCATCCGATGCCAAGGTCATCTACGCCGGCAGCGGCGAAGCCGACATGCGCTCGGACATCGCCCAGGGCGACGGAGTATACAAATCCACCGACGGCGGCAGGACTTGGGCGCATATCGGCTTGCGCGACACGCAGCAGGTCGGCCGGATCCTGGTCGATCCGCGCAATGCGAACATCGTCTACGTCGCCGCGCTCGGTCATCCGTACGGCGCGAATGCCGAACGCGGCGTGTTCCGTTCGCGCGACGGCGGCAAGGTCTGGGCCAAGGTGCTGTTCAAGGATGCGAACACCGGCGCGATTGACCTGGCGTTCCAGCCGGGCAACCCGGACGTCATCTACGCGTCGCTGTGGCAGACGCGCCGGCCGCCGTGGAATGTCTATCCGCCGTCGAACGGCCCCGGCAGCGGTGTATACAAATCCGCAAACGGCGGCGACAGCTGGACGCGGATCTCGGGACACGGCTTTCCGGCCGCGGTCGGTCATGTTGGTCTCGCGCTGTCCGACGCAGCGCCGCTGCGCGTCTATGCTCTGGTCGACGCCGATGCCGGCGGCCTGTATCGTTCGGACGACGGCGGCGCGAACTGGAAACACGCGAGCGCCGATCCGCGCATCTGGCAGCGCGGCTGGTATTTCGGCCAGATCACGGCCGACCCGAAGAATGCCGGCCGCATCTATTCGATGAACACGATCGTGCTGCGCTCGGATGACGGCGGCAGCACATTCATCCCGCTCAAGGGCGATCAGACCGGCGATGATTTCCATGCGCTGTGGATCGACCCGACCGACAGCGACCGGCAGATCCTCGGCTCCGACCAGGGCACGCAGATCACGATGAACGGCGGCGCGACCTGGAGCTCGTGGCACAACCAGCCGACCGCGCAGATCTACCGCGTCAGCACCGACAGCCGCTTTCCGTACTGGGTCTACGGCGCACAGCAGGATTCCGGCGCGCTGAGTTTGCCGAGCCGCGGCCCGAGCTACGACGGCATCAACATGACCCAGTTCCATGAGATCACGCCGGGCGGCGAAAGCGACAACATCGCGCCCGATCCGACCGATCACGACGTCATCTACGGCGGCCGCGTCGACAAACTCGACCTGCGCACGCAGCAGCTGCGCCACATCGACCCGACGCTGGCCGCCGAACCGGAGTTGTACCGCGCGACCTGGACACTGCCACTGGTTTTCTCGCGGCGCGATCCGCACATTTTATACTTCGGCAATCAGCGCGTCTTCCGCACCACCGACGGCGGCGAGCACTGGGATCCAATCAGCCCGGACCTGACGCGCGAGAATCCCGGCGCGCCGGCGACCCTCGATGTGCCGACCGCGGCGGACAACCTCGACAGCGGGCCGCGCCGCGGCGTCGTTTACGCCATCGCGCCGTCGCGTGTCGCCGACAGGGATATCTGGGCCGGCACCGACGATGGCCTGATATGGCGCACGCACGACGAAGGCGCGCATTGGAACAACGTCACGCCGAAGGCGCTGACGCCGTGGTCGAAGGTCGGCATCATCGATGCGTCGCCGTTCGACGCCGACAGCGCGTATGCGGCGATCGACCGTCACCGCCTCGACGACTTCAAGCCGTACATCTACCGTACGCACGACGGCGGCAGGACCTGGACGCTGATCGCGACCGGCATCGACGCCGGCAGCGCGGTCAATGTCGTGCGTGCCGATCCGGTGCGCCGCGGCCTGCTCTATGCTGGCACAGAAAAGGGCGCCTACGTGTCGTTCGACGACGGCGACCACTGGCAGCCGCTGCAGCTGAACCTGCCAGTCACCTCGGTGCGCGACATCGACGTACATCAGGCCGACCTCGTCATCGCCACGCACGGCCGCGGCTTCTGGATACTCGACGACGTCGGTCCGCTGCGCCAGGCCGAGGCGAAGGTCGCTGCCGCGGCGGCGTGGCTGTATGCGCCGACCAATGCGGTGCGCGTGCATCGCGCCGAATTCACCGGCACGCCGCTGCCGAAGGACGAGCCGATGGCGGCGAATCCGCCCGATGGTGCCTACATCGACTACACGCTCAAGGCCGCGCCGAAATCGGCGCTGACGCTCGACATCGTCGATTCCGCCGGCACCATCGTGCGTCACTATTCGAGCGGCGATCAGCCGGTCGCGATGGATCCGGCAAAACTCGAAACCGCGCCGGAATGGCACAAGACGCCGATCACGTTGTTGACAACGCCCGGCATGCACCGCTTCGTCTGGCCGCTGCGCCAGGCTGCCCCGGTTGCACTGGCCGAAGGCAACAAGTTCGCCGATGGCGTCTGGGTGCCGCCCGGACGCTACACGGTCGCGCTGACCGTCGACGGCCAGCGCCTGACGCAACCGTTGACGGTCAATCCCGATCCGCGCGTCACGCTGTCGGACGAAGCCTACGCGCAGCAGTTTGCGCTGGCGCGGCAGATCGAGGCCGAGCGCGTGCTGGTTGGCGGCGCGAGGCACGCGATCGAAAAGCTGCAAGGCGACCTGGCCAAACAGCGCGAACAGACGCCGGCGCTGACGCGCGACATCGATGCAGCCAGCGAGCACCTGCACGTGATCGCCGGTACACGCGCTTCGAGCAATCCGCACAATGCCTGGACGTTCCCGCCCGGCAGCGTGCATAGTCTGCGTTATGTCGCCGAATCACTTGACAAGCTCGAGCATGCGGTCGATGCATCCGACAATGCGCCATCGCCCGACGCGCGTGCCGGCATGGCAAAGCTCAAGCCGCTGACTGACGCGACGCTCGCCGCGTGGACGTCTTGGCAGGAAAAAGACCTGCCCGCGTTCAACGCGAAACTCAAGAGCGTCGGACACGAGCCGCTCGTGGTGAAATCGGATTGACCGCCTGCGTGCCGCAGGACGCTTCCGGCAAAATGGCAAGACGCGTTCGGCGGAAATGGCGGAGCGCTTCCAACAAACCGTCCTGTAGTGATGCCGAGGGTGCACCATGCGTTTGATCGGATTGCTGCTGTGGGCCACGGTACTTTTTTCCTGCGCTGCGAGCGCAACGGACGACATGCCGTCGGCATCGGCAAGACTCGCGAGCCCCGTACTGGAAACCGGCACGCTCGAAGGCGCTTCCTACCGCATCGACATCCCTGCCAAGTGGAACCACGACCTGGTCGTCTACTATCACGGTTACGCGATCACGCCGGTGCAATTGCCGGCAAGCGAACCGATCGCGCCGCAACTCAAGCAACTCGTCGATCGCGGCTACGCGGTGGTGCAGTCGGCTTATTCGCAGACCGGCTGGGCGGTCGAGCAGGGCTACACCGACAGCGAGCGCCTGCGCCGCCATTTCGTCGAAAAGCACGGCAAGCCGCGCACCACGTTCGCCGCCGGCATGTCGATGGGCGGCACGCTCACGGTCATGGCACTGGAAATGGCGCCGGAAACTTATGCAGGCGGCCTGTCGCTGTGCGGCGCAATCATGCCAACCGATCGGCTGGTCGAGCACGACTTCGCGCTGCGCGCCGCGTTCGACTATTACTTCCCGGATCTGCTCGGTCCGCTCGTTCCTGTCGCGAAGGATTTTCTGCCGACCGCGGCGATCGAACGCAAGATCGCCGTGGCACTGCAGTCGAAGCCGCAGGCAGCGGCTGCGCTGCTGCGCATCTGGGGCGTCGGTGACCTGCAGACGCTGACGCCTATCCTGTCGTTCAACACCTACGAGGTCGCCGAACTGCAGCAGCGCACGCACGGCAATCCATTTGCCAATGCCGACCTGATCTACACCGGCAGCGGCGATGACTACGCGTTGAACAAGGGCGTCACGCGCTATCGCGCCGACGCGCTGGCGGCGGCCTACCTGGCGCGCTGGTACACGCCGAGCGGCAAGCTGACGCGGCCGCTGCTCGCGCTGCACGACACCGCCGATCCGCTCGTGCCGGCCTCGTCCGCGGCCGAGTACGCGTTGCTGACGCGCCGCAGCGGTCAT
The DNA here is from genome assembly GCA_036496665.1 of Rudaea sp. Lineage (GTDB taxonomy): Bacteria > Pseudomonadota > Gammaproteobacteria > Xanthomonadales > Rhodanobacteraceae > Rudaea. The sequence continues at coordinate 68,533 of DASXKR010000059.1, forward strand.
GCCGACAACTTCGTCCAGCAGTTCGTCAACAAGGAAGGCCACTGCGTGTTCACGCCGCAGGAAATCGGCCACGCCTTCGACGAAATGGTCGACTGGGTCCATGACGGCAAACGCCCGCCATCCGGCCCGCTGCCCTGAATCGGGGAAGAGCGAAGATTGAACCACGAAGAACACGAAGAACACGAAGAACACGAAGGAAGCAACGGCAAAGCAGGCTCGGCAGGAAGAGCAACGCGCTGCTTGCGCACGTTCCCCGTTGATTCACTGTTTGCCTGGCCGATGCACACGCACTGAATGTGCTTTGGTGTCTGCTCCAATCTCCTTTCCGTCTTCTTCCAGTTGCCTTCGCCTTCCTTCGCCCTTCTTCGTATTCTTCGTGGTTCAATCTTTTTCCTCGCTCGAATTGCCCGCAGGTTCCGCCAGGACTGCGGCGAAGGTGTGCGCGAAGGTGTGAACATCACCGGGCCAGCGCGCCGAGACGTAGTTGCCGTCGCGCACGACGAAGGCCGGGCGTGCGTCGTGCGGTGAATCGCGGAACAAACCGCTGCTCTTGCGAAATCGGTTGGAAGCGCCCGCCGCCACATCGAGAAAATCAGCGCTGCTGGCGAGCGCGCGCGTGACCTCGGCCTGCACGCTGCGATAGCCGGCGGGCTCGTCGGTCTGTTCGCGATAAGTGCGGTAGTAGTCGCGGTCCCACCAGCGCATCCAGCGCGATATCCGCCACGCGCTGCGTTCGAGCTGCCAGGTCAGAGCAGTCGTCTTGCGACCGTGCAGGACCGAACGGCCGCTGCTTGCCGAGGCACCGCGCGCGGCCAGCACGACACCGTGGCAGATTGCTGCGACCGGCTTGCCGGCATCGAAGAAGGCGGCGACGACACGCTGCAGGATGCTGCTTTCCAGGTATTCGCGCATACCCTGCGCGTGACCGCCCGGCAGCAGCAACGCACCGAAGTGCGCACTGTCGATCCAATCGTAGCGCAGCGGTGAACGGAATGCCGCATTGTCCACAAGTTCACGGTACGCAGCGCGGGCATTTTTGTCGGCGCGCAACGCCAGGCCGATTACTTTGAGCCGGCGCAATCCGGGAATCAGACTCCACGCATCAAGTCCGATGCCGCTGACCATGACTGGATCGGTCCTCGCCGGCCTGCCGTCGGGCGTGGTGAACACGATTTCGTGACCCGCCGCCGCGAGAATCGCCCAGCTCAGCGCCGCTTCCGACGGATCGAAATCGGTGCACGGCAGCGGCATCAGCACCTTCATGCCGGCGGTGGCCCATCGCGCAGACGCCGCTGTGCCCAGGCGACGTCGTGCCAGGCGCCGAACTTGTAGCCGATCGCGCGGAACACGCCGATCGGCTCGAAACCGACGCTGCGATGCAGCGCCACGCTGGCGTCGTTCGGCAAGGTCATGCCGGCGAAGGCCTGACAGTAACCCCGTGCGGCAAGCACCTCGAACAGCGCGAGATATAACGCCTTGCCGACGCCCTGGCGTTGTACCGAGGCGTCGACGTAAGCCGAGGTTTCCGTGGACCAGCGATAGGCTGCCCGCCCGCGATGCGGCGAACCATACGCGTAGCCGACGATGCGCTCATCATGCTCGGCCACCAGCCACGCCCACTGTGCGGCATACCGCCTTACGCGTCCGGTGAACTCGTCGATATCGGGCACCTGCGTTTCGAACGACACCGCCGTGTGCGCGACGTACGGCGCGTAGATCGCCAGCAACGCCGCCGCGTCGGTTTCGGTCGCGGCGCGAATGCGCAACGAAGGGGCGCCGGGCATCCGCTTGCGCTACTTCGCGACTGCCGCGACGCACTCGATCTCGACGCGCGCGCCGAGCGCCAGGCCGCCGACGCCGAACGCGCTGCGCGCCGGATAGTGGTCGATGAAAAAGGTCTTGTAGACCTCGTTGAACGCGGGCCAGTCCGCCATGTCAGCCAGCATCGCCGAGCACTTCACGAGATTGTTGATCGCGTAGCCGTGGGCCTCGAGCGAGGTCCTGATGTTCTGCATCGCCTGCTTCGCCTCTTCCTTGATGCCGCCGGGGATCACTTTCATGCTGCCCGGCACGATGCCGAGCTGGCCGGACAGGTACAGCGTGTTGCCGACGCGCACGGCTTCGGAAAACGGCAGCGTCGCCGGCAGGACCTTGCCGGAGTTGAGGTACTCGATGTCACCCTTCGCGGCGAACACCGACGTCGACGTGGCGAGACCGGCAAGGGCAATGAACGACAGGATCAGTTGGCGCATGGGCTTGCTTCCTCGGTTGGCGGATGACGCCGATCCTAGCGCGCGATCCGGCCGTCGGACAGGGCCAACTGCGCGCTCTCGCGGCGCGCCAGTCAGGCCGTGCCGGCCGATCTTCGGTATGCGGCCCGCGTCAACGGCAAGCACTGCACGCGAGGCATCGCAGTGACCGTGCGGCGTTGGAAACGCGATGTGCTCGCGCAGCAGAGCAGCCCGCGCGCGCGTCAGGCCGGGTTGGTTGCCGTGATGAACCAGGCGCTCGATGGAGCCCAGATACCTCCGGGTTCGCCGCCGACAGGCGCACGGGCGAACGGGCCCAGCGTTTCGCGCAGTGCCGCCACGACCTGCGGCCTGAGCCGCTCGCCGTCGTCGCCGGCGAGGCGGATGATCTCGCCGGCCGGTCCGAGTGCCATGGCGAATTCGATCGCATCGTCGAGGTCGCGGCCGATGCAGATGTCGCAGTCGTGGCGCTCGAACGTGATGCGCTCGAACCCGGCGCTGCGCAACATCGCGCTGACCGTGTCCGGACCGGACATCGAGAACGGTCCCGGGCCACAATGCACCTGGTCGGTCTGGTCGTGCGCAACGACCGGCACGATTGCCCGTACGCGCAACTCGGCTTCGTGCAGCCAGGGGTTGTCTTCGCGCCGACGCCAGACGACCTGGGTGAACGTGCCGCCGGGCTTCAGCACGCGTCGCACGTTGCGCATCGCCGCGCCGGGCATCTCGAAGAACATCGTGCCGAAGCGGGCGAAGGCGTGATCGTACGGTCCGCGCAGGTCATCCCACTGCGCATCGCCGACGAAAAAGTGCGCATTGCCGACGCCTTCGGCGCGGGCGTCGGCTTCGCTGGCGCGGATGAAATTTTCCGCGCAGTCCATGCCGATCGCCTCACCGGAGGTTCCGACATTGCGCGCAATGCGCAGTGTCGTGTCGCCGAAGCCGATGTCGAGCACGCGCGCGCCGGTCGCATAGCCGGTGCGCCGCAACACCGCGTCGCTGTGCTGCGACAGTCCGTCGACCAGCAGATGGCGGAAGCGGCAGAACTTGTCGAACAGCACGGTGTTCCATGCCTGGACGATAACGCTGTCGGTAGTCATGCCTGCTCCGTCGTTTTCGGTCGTGGCGGCCACGCAGTGGAACGAGGCCGCCACGTCAGGGCGGCATCTTCCTCGCAAGCCGGCGCCACGCTACTCCGGCAGCGTGACGCCCGAGCCGCCCATTTCCTTTGGCATGTCCTGCATCTTCGGCAAGCCGTCCCCAATGCGCAGGTGTGTTTCGGCGTAGTTGACGTGCAGGCCGGGCCGGAACGCAAGATCCGGAATGACCGCGGTGTACACATCGGTCACGCCCCAGCCTGGATGTTCGGTGTAAAGGTGACCGCCGCAGGTCTTGCACCACTTGCGGTAGCTCTTCTGCGTCTTGTGGTACGTGCCGATGTTGTCGGCGCCGTGCGTGATGCGCACGGCATCGGGTTGCCACAGTGTGAAGGCGTTGACCGGCCCGGCCGACCACTGCCGGCACGATTCGCAATGGCAATAACCCATCGCGGCCGGCGCGCCGGTCACCGTGAATTGCACTGTACCGCAGAAACAGGCGCCCTCGTATTGCTTCACATCGCTCATTGGATTACCTCGCTGGTTGTTCGTGCGTTTTGCTCGTGGAAACGGAATCGATCGCGATCAGGACGTTCCGCTTTGCGTATACAAATGATCGTGATGTCTTCATGGCAACACGGTTGATCGAAATCGCGTGACGTCCGGCGCCGACGCGCTGCGCCGGCACCGGCAGACAGGCGGGCGCAAGCGCGTACCGCTCAACGCCGCGTGACGACGACTTCGAGATACTCGCTCGGCAACACCAGCGTGCCGTCGTCAGCGCGATTGCCGTCGACCAGCAGTTCCATCAGGTCGCGCGTGAAGTCGGCCTGCTTCCACGCATCGAGCATGGCGAACGTCTTGTTGATCGGGCCGTAGTAGCTGCGAAACACATCGATCCAGTGCGCCGGCGAGCAGTAGCGGAAGTTGAACGTACGCGTGATCGTCGTGATCCCCTTCGCGCTGTCGCCGAACAGTTCGGCGATGCGCGCGCGCGTGCCCCACAGCGTCGGCGATTTCACGCCGGGCGCGGGCGGGACAAACTTGCCGATGGTCTTGAAGACCTGGCCGATGAAACTGCCCGGCGTCCAGTTGGCCAGACCGATCACGCCGCCGGGCCGGCATACGCGTGCCAGTTCCGCCGCGGCCTTTTCCTGGTTCGGCGTGAACATCACGCCGAACGTCGACAGTACGACGTCATAAGACGCATCGGCAAACGGCAGGTTTTCGGCATCGGCCTGCTGGAACGCGATCGTGTGGCCCTCGGCGTCGGCGCGCGCGCGGCCGGCGTCGAGCAGCGCGGCGACGTAATCTGTCGAGGTCACATCGCACCAGCGCCTGGCCGCCGCGAGCGTGGCATTGCCGTTGCCGGCGGCAACGTCGAGTACGCGCGAGCCGGAGCGCAGGTCGAGCGCCTCGCACAGGTTTTCGCCGACCGATTGCAGCGTCGTGCCGACGACAGCGTAGTCACCGGTCGACCAGGCTGCCTGCTGGCGTACCTTGACGGAGGACAGGTCGACCGGCGCTGCGGCGGTCGAAAAAGCTACTGCGGACATTTCTGTTGAACTCCTGGCTGATGTGGGATCGAACCCTTGCGCGCATTGGCACAGGCGTCGGGATGCTAGTATTCTCGGTCTTGCACAACGAGTCTTGGCAGCAACTCCGCGATTCTTGTCCGGAGCGCCGCCGTTCACGCATAACGCAGGTTGGACACGGATTGCGCCATGGGGATACATGTGGAAATGCGCCGGCCGCAACCGCCTATCGCGTCCTTGCCAACTGACGGACAGCGCGGTTCCTGAGCGAATGCCATGGATGCCCTGTCGGATGTGCTGAAATCGGTGCGCCTCGAAGGCGCCGTCTATCGTGATGCCGAGTTCTCGGCGCCGTGGTGCATACAGGCAAAGTACGGTCTGGAAACCGCGAGTGCGCAACTCGCCGGTGCCGAGCACATCATGTTTTTCCATTTTCTGATCGAAGGCCACTGCAAGGTGCGCCTCGCCGCCGGTGGCGAAGTGCTCGACGCCAGTGCCGGCGACCTGATCCTGCTGCCGCAGGACGACACACACATCATGGGCAGCGACCTGCAACTCCAGGCCGTGGCGACCGATGCGTTGGTCGAGGCTGCAGCGCGCGCCCAAGGCGGACTGGTTCCGCTGCGTGCCGGCGGCGGCGGTTCGATCACGCGCTTCGTCTGCGGTTACGTCGCCTGCAGCCGCAGCATCTGCCGCCCGTTGTTCGAGGCGCTGCCGCGCGCATTGCGCATCCCGATCGGCGACGGCTCGGCATCGACGGCGTTGCGCGAACTGCTGCGCATGGGCGTGCGCGAATCGTCCGGTGTTCGTCCGGGCAGCGGTTCACTGCTCGCCAAGCTGTCCGAGCTGATGCTGGTCGAAGCATTGCGTCGCTACGTCGAAAGCCTGCCGCCGGACGGCAAGGGCTGGCTCGCCGGCGTACGCGATGTGCAGATCGGCCGTGCGCTCGCGCTGCTGCATCACGATCCAGGCCGCAGCTGGACGGTCGACGAACTGGCGCGCGAAGTCGCGTTGTCACGGTCGGCGCTGGCCGAGCGTTTCAACGCGCTGGTCGGCGAGCCGCCGATCCAGTACCTGATGCGCTGGCGCCTGGCGCTGGCCGCACACATGCTGCGCTCGGGTCGCGATGCGATCGTGCGCGTCGCCGAGCGCAGCGGCTACGAATCCGAAGCAGCTTTCAATCGCGCGTTCAAGCGCGAGTTCGGCATGCCGCCGGCCGGCTGGCGCAGGGCGGTTGCGCAGTAGAATTCCTGAAGACCAGTCCTGCCGTATCTGCTTCAGTGGCCGGGCGCGTGCTCGTCGGCGGGTGCAGTGCGTTGCCGCGTGTTCAGGTCAACGATGCCCGAGCTGACGGCCGCATCATAGAATCGGATCATCAATCTCGATGGTTCCAGCAAGGTGGCAGGATGGCTGGCATCCAGCATGCGTTGTTCTCCTTTTGCCTTGGGGCATTGCGGCAGACGACGATCGAGCGAAGCGGCCGCTGTCGCGAAATGATGTTACCGCAACGCGCGGCTCGACGCTGAAGCCGAGCTTCTGATGGAAATTGACGCTCGCCGGCATACTACTTACCGTCAGCACAGGGACCAGGCGGCGTATCTTCATGGGGAGGGAGCCTCAGGATGGTGATACGACGTCGTATGACCCATCACGCTACCGCTTGCGCATATCCGTGATGTGCCAAAGTACCCCGCTAGGATCGCTCAGGTACAGCACTCGAATTCCCCAAGGCTGCATCGCGGGCGGCTTGCACATGATTCCGGGATATTTCTTCGTCAAATCCTGGCGCTGAATGTGCTCCCACCAGGCGTCCGCATTTTCGACGTGCAGGCTCATCATGAAATTGCCCGCATGCTCGGCGACGTAAAACGTCTGCAGCAAGAAACGGAAAGAGCCGATCTGGAGCTCGGCGATTTCCTCGTTGCTCCAGTTGATGGCGAATCCGAGATCGGCATAAAACTTCTTCGAGAGTTCCGCATCCCTTGCAGGTACGAACGTCTTGAGATCGACTACGGTGCTCGGCAGCATTGGCTTCTCCCGGCGGCGCCCGACATCTGAGCCGAGGCGCCACGTTGGGCGCCGTGATTTTCGTAGCGACACGTTAACGGTTGCGTTGAACGGATGTTCAGCCCACGTCTCTAGCGGCGTACAGGATAACAAGAACGGGAGCGACAGCCATGCGTGATGGCAACGTCGGCTTGCATGCATTGTCAGGCCGCAGAGAGCGCACTGATCGTGACGTAATGCCCATCCGGATCCCGCAGTGAGAACTCCATCGTTCCAGTGTTCGGGTTCACGTGAGGCTCCTCTGCGAGCCGATCAACGAGCGCACGTGCCCTTGGCAACGCCATGTCGAATTCATCAATACGGAAAAACAAGAGAAGGCCGTTGCCAGGCTGCGCATGATCGGGGCTCGACAAGGAGGAATGCTCGTGAGCACCCCACGCGTGAAGGCAGAGCAAAACCGTTCCATCCGAGTCGAGAATCTGACCGAAGTCGTCATGGGCTGGCACCGTTTCCGGCAGGCCAAGTAGCGACTGATACCATTTAAGGCTGACAGACACATGGCCGACGCCGATGATCGTCCATGTGCGTTTCAATGGAAGGCCTCCTGCGTCGGACGCTTCGCTGCGGGGTGTTGCATGAGGATAGCGCAAGCGGTCGCAGCCGTCCGCCTGGCGACATTGCTGACGAGCGGTAGCTGCGCCTACGCCCCTTGCGACGTCGGGTTTGGCGTGGGCTCGCCGATCTTCACGAGCGTATTGCGATCGGTATGCAGGAACGGTTTCGCCTGGCCGGGAATCGTCAGCGTCGTTTGCTGCTCGTAGGACCAGGTTCCGTTGTCGTGGATCGTAATGGCGATGGCGTAACTGTCAGTCCGAAACGCATATTCCAGAAATGCGTTGGAGCTGATGCCATTGGTCGTCGAGCCGCGGACGGCTTCGAGATGGAATGATTTTGCGTCGGCAGCAGCCCGGCCAATGGCCATCGCGGTTTGACCGCGAGGTATTGTCGGCATCTGGATGACCGAGCCGGTGGCGGGTTCCCATAACCAATAGCCGACCTGATCGTGCAAGGCTTCGATCTCGCCCGGTTTGACGATGCGCGTGTGGTAGCGCAACCCGTAGAACAACTGCGGTCCGTTGGTCTGCGCGTCAATAGGCTGCAGCTCGATGTGTTCAACAAACGGTTGCCTTTCCGGGCCGGCAGCCTTCGGATTGATGTCGAGGCCCTGCGTACCCTTCCAGATGCCTGCCATCGCGGCCAGTGGCCCGAGGTTGGCGAGGGTATCGACATCGGGCGTGGGTTCCGTGTAGATGTCCTTTGGAAAATCGGTCATTGGGCACCCGGGGCTGATGCGTGCGTCAAGCGGCCGTCGCCGTGCCGCACGATGGTAGCGCAATCCGTCGCAGGCGGCGCTCGAACGAATAGTCAGGCGTCACGTTTGCGAATTGGAAAATATTCTATGGTGCAGTCGATTGATGCGGACCCGGACCCAACGCAGGTGCAATACCGGATACAAATTGACGCCTATCTGAGCGACCATGAGCCACGCCACCGCGCTCCACCAGCCGTGAACACCCGCGTAAGTCATATAGGGCACGAGTAGCGTGGCTGCCAGAAGATGCGCTGCTTCTGCCGACTCGATCTGGCCCTGGACAATGGAAGGATCGGGACATCGTTTCAGGTACACGAGTGGATTCAGATAGCGCAGTGGAGTCCGCCGCAGCAGCACACCAAAGGCCGGAACGCCCAGCGCCTTGTAGAGTCTGCCTTTCGTCTCCCATTCGCGTTCTCTTTGCAGGAAACCAGGAAGTTTCAGGAGGAACAGTGGGCGGGCGAAAGCAACCAGCCCGAGAACGTCGAACATTGTCATCAGGGCAAACCACGGCGAAGTAAGGCCAACGACGCGGCGGAGTAACGCGAGAGATATCGCGAATGCGGCGGCCACCGCCAGCAACACAAGCCAGTCGCGCAATTTCTTCATGGTCGAATCGAGTGTCATCTGACGCTTGAGTGATCAGCGACCCGCAGTGACCCGCTTGAGCGAATGGCCGGTGTCAGAAAACCTTTATCGCTGAGGTCCGAATCAAGGCGCGCCGCGGAGCGGGGGTGGCTTGAACGACCTGGCAGGCGGCGCACGCGATTCATGTGTCCACCATCTTCCGCGTCGCAACCCCTATGGCTATCCACGGGGAATTATGTTTATCGCCTGGATTCTGTTGCGATACTTGCTCATCAAGAAATGGACAAAGTCACCGATTATCAGGCTCGGCTTTCCCTTCCCACGGCTGATGACCCGCGCCAATAGCAGATTCGTGTTTGCGTCCCACTCAAGGTTGATTGCTCCGCGCCGATCAGGCTCGGTGCTATGAACCTTCGTCCAACCATGCGAGCGCCCGTTTCGTTTCTGCTCCGAGACCCACAGCAGGTAACTGTCGAGGCGCGTGTTCTTGGAGATTGCGTCGCGAAGGCTAGGACCTCTGGTGCAGACCACCTGGATGAGAATCTGCATTGAATGCCCCCGATCTTGAAAGTGGTCCAACGCTTGAACCAGGCGGCGACCGCCGCATACCGCGTGATGCTACCGCAATCCGTTGCAGCGATCCGCTTAAAACGAATAGTCAGGCCTCACAATGCCGAGTGCCTCTCTTTGAGGGACGCATAGCAAAAGTCACGTACTATCGCCCCATCGTTGAACGCCTTGAACGTTTCGTCAAGGCGTCTTCCGGAAGGAAGAAAGCCTCGCACTCATTGATCGTGCGATGTGACCGAAACCCGGCGTAACGGTCGGCCTGAACGAATAGCCAGGCGGCATTGGATGCCAGACGCCTGGCAAAGAAGACGTCTGCGTGGCCGATAGGGTAATCCTGGACGGATGCCTGCTCCTCGTAGCCCATGCGCTTGTAGAAGCCCGGCGATTGAAAGCTGTGTGACGAAAGGAATGCGATCTTGCAGCCCGCGTCAATAGCGTTCTTTTCGAACACCTTCAGCATGGCAGCACCTATGCTCTTGCCGCGGTGCTCTTCGGCAACCCATAGATAGGACACGAAACAGCAAGCCCACGTGAACCCGGAAATGCCGGCTAGTATTGTTCCCGATTCATCTGTCTGCGTCGCGCCGAACGACGCCCCATCAAGTAGCCGGTCGTCTTGGCGTTGAACTCGTAAATTCGCTCTGCCAGGAAAGCATCCAGGTCCTGGCAGTCGTCGGATCGCAACTCGATGGGTGGAAGTGTCATACCGCCCAACGTTTGAAGCAAGCCGGCTTGACCGAAGGGTCGGACCGCGGATTCGTGCTGAAACCGGTTGCCATGGTCATTGGCCGGCAGGCGGTTGCCAAAGCTCTATCTTGTTTCCTTCCGGATCGATGACCCAGGCAAACTTCCCGTACTCGGAATCGTCAACCTTCTCGAGCACGTTGCAGCCTTCTTCGCGTAAGACTTTAACCAGAGCATGGAGATCCTCTACCCGGTAATTGACCATGAAAGTTGCAGTGCCTGGCGCAAAGTGCTCACCCTGCGCCGAACCAATGGACCAGATGGTTGTTCCGGCAACCGGCTTACCCTCACCGTCGGTCCAGGTAAAAGCCGTGCCACCCCATTCCTGGACATCGATTCCGAGGTGCCCCTTGTACCAAGCCTGTAGTGCCGGAGCATCTTTGGCTTTGAAGAAGATGCCGCCAATGCCAGTGACTCTCTTCATAGAACCTCCAAGGACGGGTGGTGGTGAGTGGATTGTGTTTTCTGCGGCCTCCAACGCCCGAGTTGACACGCCGCGCCGGGTGCTGACGCAGACCGTCGCAGCGGTCCGCCTGAACCAATGGTCATACGGTGCCTCCACACGCTAATCTGCCCCGACGCGCCGCTTCATGTCGGCGTAAGCGATGCGAACGAGCCTTCTCAAGGCCGCATCATCAATCTTCTGGCCGGGCCTGAGTCTGACGTGCCGCATGAACTTGCCAGTGCCTTCGAGCAGGCCGTTCGTATCAGGAAGTTCGGCACCACGAAAGAACCCGACATTCACGTGATCCTTGAACGCATTGACGTAACCGAATGCGGCATCTCCAACGCACGCCGTTGGGTGACCGTCATGCAAGAGTTCTCGGACGTCGTCTCCGCATATGCGCATGACCTCGAACCAGCGCTGTGCGATCAACCCCAATTCACCAGAACGGCCTCGCATCCAGACCTCGATGAATGGCTCTCGCTCGACCGAACCGGGAAATCGCAGAAGTGCGCTCATAGCGATGCTCGTCTTTTCTGCGTCGATAGACACCCGAGTCAAACGACTGCTGCCGCGTACCGGATGCTAGTGCCGTAGTGACCCTCGCCGCGGTCCGCCTGAACGAATAGTCAAGCGCCAACGCGAGCGCTTGACGCGAAGAGTGCGAGAGCCAGGCAAATGACCATAGCGACGGACAGAACGAGCGGCAAGACGAAAAAGTAACGCCAGGCAACGAATCCGTTTGCCGCGTACGAGGCGAGCAACACAACGACGAACGGCCGAACAGAGGCAGGCTGGACTTTGGCGAGCGTCCCATGCAACCAGAGCAACGCTGCTTGCACAAACATGTAGACGCTGATACTGACGCCGAAGCCGAAGTAAAACTCCCAGTAGGACCGATTCGTGCCCATAGCGTCGAAACTTACCGACTTCATGGCCTCGACAACTGACGCAGCGCCGGCTTCCCCGGACGGCGTCCAAGGACCGCCGCTGGTGTGCCCCACGGCGAAAAGCAGACCAACGACCGATGCGATGCGCAGCAACAGGGTTGCGTTCACAGATCACCTCTGATGGCAGAAGGCACCTAATGTCTGATTTAACGCGCCGCGCAGGGCGCTGGGTTTCGCACCGACACACACGGTCGCGTTGAAGGAATAGTCAGAGGCCACATGACACACGCCGCTCGAAGGAACGATAGCGCGACAAAACAGGCCGAGCAAGGAGCGCCACCGGTAACGGCCCGCGCCGGAAGAATCCAGCCGCGCAGAGGAGCCAAGTAGAACTGATGTGTGAAGGTTGTCATGGTGCCTAACGTTTGAAATGAGCGGCGGCTGGAAGCGGGTGGAGCCCGCTGGAGACGGTCCGCTCGAAGGAAGGCTTAGGCGCTATTGGCGCCGCCGCGTTTGACAATAGGAGTGATTCCCTTGTCCTCAAACCATTTATTGTCGTTCCATTCCGCGCCACCGCCGTATGCGTTGTAGTTCACGGTCAACTCTTCGTCTTGAACGATGTCACGAACTGCAATGTAGCGAAGGGCCTTAAGATGATCGTCGGCTTCATATCGCATATTGGCGGGATTGTCGTGGTTGTACAGGCTTCCGTAGCCCAAAGCGATGGCAGTTAAAGGTCCGACTTGCCTGGTAACCAGGTAACTCCAACCAAATACGATGCAACCGACTTCCGGAGGGAGATCGCTCGCCAACTTGTTGACGACGACAACCGGACAAATTTCAACCGTCTCTCCTGCTTTAAAGCCGCGGGCTGCGAAAACCCCACGACCGCTAGGAGTGCCAGTGTCCTTGACATATGCTAATACGGGATCGATCTGCATACTGATTGTGAGCCTAGCCGCTTGAATGATTGAATGGACTCCTCTCGCCGGTATATCGGCATCGAAGTGCCAAACTGAGTGTGGTGCATTCAGTTGACCTGACACGAGAGGAGTCCGTCATGCATGCTACGA
>DASXKR010000060.1:0-28432 GCA_036496665.1 Rudaea sp.
TTTGCATCCGGGCACAGCTGGCTGGCACGGAAGCAACTCACTACTTGCTGCCACATTGTCGAACTCAATCTTGCCGACCTGGAAGTCCTCCCCCGATCGGCTCGTCAATCGAATCAACGCCTCGTTGTTTCTCCCTTGGCGCATCACGCCAAGAGCAAACGGATTGCTGGAAGGTACCACCTCGCCATGAACGTCGGCCCTTATCCGAAGTTCGATAGATGGCTGCTTCAGCGTATTGGTCTGCAGCGAGACGTACTCGTCCACGACGCCCCAGGGTGCACTTGGGCGAATATTCACTGTAACCTTTGTTCCCCCGTCGTCGATGTGTACGTCAATGTACGGCGGTGTTTTCAAGACTGACTTGAGCCGGAGCCCCCCGACTTCTCGGCTCGCAAACGTTAGAGACTTTGCAGGAGGGCCGCTAACTCCTGCCTGTACGGCGTCAAAATCGATCTCAGGCTTCGGGGCATCCAGCACGGACATAACAAATCCGCTCGCCCTGGCGTACCGTTTGGTATTGCCTTCGTCATCTGTGACCGCCGAAAACCAATGCTCAGAACGGCCAAGATCGTGTTCGACGTTCGAGATTGCGTCGAAGTACGCCGTTGCCCTGGACGCGATCGTCGCAGTTGCGGGTTTGATGCTGTCTGTCGGTTGCGCGCTTGCCACGATCACATTGACCGGATGATCCGTCTTGTTGGTAAAGGCTACCGTACAATGTACCTCCGACAGTTGATAAGTCTCACCGAACTCACACGGAGATGGATCAAGTGGCGGCGACCCGGCGATCGCTGCATATGCGATCCCTGAAAACAATATTGTGAGCATAAAAAAACCCGCCCGTTACCGGGCGGGTATCCTAATCTGAACTACTTTTATTCGATTTACTGTACCGAGAAACTCTGCAGTTTGACCGGAAGTGTCCCATTCGCTGTTATGTTGAAATCACCACACGCAGTTGCAGCCGATGCATCAAGCTGAGAACCGCCGATAGCCAGCAAATACGTACCAGCCGCGACACCAGTCAGATCCATTGGCGAAGATGCAGTGCCTGTCTGCACGCAGCCGCCACCATTGGCGCAAGTGCCCGTATACAAATACAACGTCGGATTGAATGTCCCTGTCGACGTGGCAGAGGAGACAGAAATTTGAGTTGCCGTGCGATCCGGTCCAGCAGCAGCCAAAGTCACCGTATAAATTTCCTGAGGCTGGTTTGAAACAACTTGGACGCCGGTGCAAAATGCATCCACTTGATTCGCCGCTCCTGAATCGGTACACGTATTGCCAGTATCTGATCCATCCTGCATGTTGGCGCTAGGAGAGCCGCAGGTTCCACCGCTGGCATAGACTACCGCAGGCACAATTGCGCAAAAACCAGTAAGCAGCAGCGCAGATATCGTTTTCATTCTTCTGTCTCCAAGGTAACAGTACGAAACTTGAAACTTGCTTCGATTCGTTGGTCTTGCGCTCATCTATGCTAGCCAACCATGCGTGCGGAACGCAGTCACATGTATTCTCAATCAGTACCCAATATACGTCTGCCGGCGCGAGTCGAAGGCGTCAAACAAAACAGCCTGGCCATGATGTGCCGACGAGTAACTCGGAACTGGCGATCCGAGGCCCAGAGCAACAATCTTCGTGCCGACCCAAGCCGAATTGTCGATTCCCGTAATCTGTCCGGTCACCGCAGGTTCCGTTGTACCGGCAGCCGCGTTGAGCCAATAGCGAATACTTCCATTGGCACCTGAAGTAGCCATCTGTACGTCGAACTCGATGCGGTTAACACCAGCGACGAGATTGTTGGTACCGGTGTTCGCAGAGCATCGAAACGTAGTGCCATTATTGCAGGAATAGTTGAATGAAAGACGCTTATTGCCACCCGATGCAGGAACCAGAGCAACTTGGATAATCCCTCGGCGACCGTTCACCGTCGTGGCACCACTGGCCGCAAAAATGACAACTCCGTCGGTAGCGCTGAGCGCACTTAAGCCATCGGAATTCAAGAGAAACTGAAAACGATAGCGCGGCTCATTGTTCGGACTGGTATCCGCCACAGTAGCCTGAGAAGCCGAACTGGTGCCCAGCACTGTGCTCATCGCACAAGCCGAACCATCGAGACCACCGGCAACAACATTCACCGTACCCCCCGAAAGTGCAGACGTACCGCCCGCCCAAGCCGTCAGATTCGTAGCTGAGCACGCTTGCCCGAAAGCAGCACTCACCATTCCAAGTCCGGCCAAGCCCGCGACTGCAAGCATCAGTGTCTTCAACGATTTCATCAGATATCTCCCAGTTTAACTTTCGGGTGGGAGCACGCGCTCCGTCCCCTGACGTGAACTCATCACACCATCCCGACCGCGCGGAGCTTAGTTCAGCTTACGAGTTGCGTCAATGACTTGGACGCCACTTTTCAACTGACCGCAACGCACTTCGGACCGAATTTCGCCTTGCCAATGCAGGCTATCGAGATTAAATAACGCAGCGAGGGGACCGAACCGGACACATCATGACTCGGTGGTGGAAACCTGCGCTGAGGTCGCGCCTGGCACCACTTGCCTATCATCGACGGAGGCCGGCGCGGCACCGGCCTGAGATCCTGGCGCGTCGGCTCGCCATTTGACAGCGGTTTCCCCTGCCCGGACAATAGGTTGGACATCAAGTTGGGGGAATCGGTGCCTGACACACCTGCCGCGCGGCGCGCCACGCTGGCCGTAATTCCGGCCCGCAACGAGGCTGCGACTGTTGCCGATATCGTGCGGCGCACCCTGGTCACCGGCCAATGCGACGTGCTGGTCGTCGACGACGCAAGCAGCGACGGCACCGCCGCGCTCGCACAGGAGGCCGGCGCGACGGTCATCACGGTGCCCTTCAGCTTGGGCGCGTGGGGCGCGACGCAGACCGGCATGCGATATGCGCAGCGCAATCGCTACCTCACAGTACTGACGCTCGACGCCGACGGCCAGCACCACCCGGAAGAATTGCCGCAGATGCTGACGTCTTTGCGGCGCAGCGGCGCCAATGTCATCATCGGCACCTATTCACGACGCATGAGTGCGGCGCGCCGCTTGGCTGGCCGCTATTTTCGCCTGCTGACGCGACTCAATGTGCAGGATTTCACGTCCGGCCTGCGCGCCTACGATCGCCGTGCGGTGCGCGCGCTTGCTTCGCGTGAAGCAAGCCTGCTCGACTATCAGGATATGGGTGTGTTGATGTTGTTGAGCAAGAAGGGACTGATCCTGCGTGAAGTGCCGACGATCATGTCGCCGCGCCGCGCCGGCGCCTCACGTGTCTTCGCCTCATGGTTGCTGGTCGCGCGTTACATGTTGCACACGACGGTCCTGTGCTTCGCCCAGCTCGGCGTGCGCGCGCGCATCATCGTCCGCGCACAGCCGGCAACCGGTAATACGACGTGACCAGTCAGCTGACCTCCGCGGCCATCAGCATCCTGCTGGCGGGTGCGATCCTGTATCTCGTGCGTCGCGATCACATGCACGGTTCTTACGCGCTGTGGTGGCTGGCCATCGCCGCTGCGATTCTCCTGTTGGGCGTATTCCCGCCGGTGATCGACTGGCTCGGCCAGGTCAGCGGCATCAGCTATCCGCCGATCCTGCCGATCATCGTCGGCATCGGCATGATCCTGATCCGCATGCTGCGCACCGACATCGATCGATCGCGGCAGGAACGGCAGCTGCGTCGCCTGGCGCAGAAGCTGGCAATCCTCGAGCAGGAACTTGGCGCAGCCCGACGCGAGGTGGGCAACGCCGCAGTGGGCAATCCAGGCCGCAGTCGCAGCGCCCAGGTGATCCCGCTGCCGAAATCCGGCGACGCCTGATCGTGGCCTGTCGCGCCCGAACTTGAGTCGCCCTCACCACTTAGCGATTTGGCGCCACGCATCGAATCGGAGTCTTCGCGTAGTGGAACTTGTTCGCGATGGTGCGCAAACAGGCAGTGGTCCAGTTTGAAACCTATCCCGTTCACGCTGAGCCCTGCGATAAGCTCAGGACGAGCTGCGCTCGCGCAGCGAGCGAAGTCGAGACGCCAGTGCCCTTCGACTTCGCGCCTTCGGCGCGAAGCTTGTCCTGAGCACCGTCGAAGGGCTCAGGGCGAACGGATTTTCAAACTGGACCATTACCTGCAAGTGGGCTCCGTGACTGCGTACGATCGCGTCGCTTCACGCGCTTTTGAGCTCCTCTCCCCTTGCGGGAGAGGGGTTGGGGGGAGGGGTTGCGCACGCGCAACGGGCGCCTTCAGCGCCTGCGCCCTCTTGCTCTCCCCGACCGCTCTCCCATCAACCCAATTTCGCCAATTTCGCGACGAATCGCAGCTGTACGGTTCTGCGCTTGTGGGAAAAGTCGCCCCATCTACATGCGCTGCATTCGGCTCCGGATTTGCGGACGCACCAGCAGCGCATGCAGGTGGGGAGGCAGAGGGAATGGCGGCGAAGCCGCCGACTTCGTCGGCTCACCCTCTCCCCAACCTCTCCCCCGTCAAGGAGGAGGGGCTTCAAGAGCACGTTGCTGAGAGTCGACGCAAACTGGACCCCTCAAGGAGGGGGGGCTTCAAGAGCGCATTGCCGAGACTCGACGCTAATCAGGCCCATCGAGGGGGATGGACTCGAGAGCGATTCGCGGCCCTGTGGAAGTTTTCTGCGGAACGCCACGCTGGTGGCGATCCGTCCTTGTGCCAAGCCGATCGAGAAGATGAGATCGTTCCGGGCATCCCGGGATTCCGGCCGTTCCGGGACGAAGAACATTTTCGCTGCCCTCCAGGCGCGCCATGCGCATCCTGCATGTAGGAAAATTCTTCCCGCCTCATCCCGGCGGCATCGAGCGCTGCATGGCCGACTTGTGCGGCGCATTGCACGCGCGCGGGGTGTCGGTTGCGGCGCTCGCGCACAACGAACCTGGCGAAAAAAGTATACAAAGGCACGATGCCTCCGGTTTCGAGGTCACGCTGGCCGCCTGCCGCGGGCATGTGCTCTACGCGCCGGTCAGCCCTTCGTTTCCGTTGCTGCTGAAACGCTCGCTCGCGCAGTTTCGACCGGACTTGTTGCACCTGCACCTGCCGAACACGTCGGCCTTCTTCGCCCTGCTGTCGCCGGCAGCGCGCCGGCTGCCCTGGGTCGTCCATTGGCATGCCGATATTCCGCTCGACACGCGCCAGCGCATGCTGCGTGTCGCGTACGGAATCTACCGGCCGTGGGAAAAGCGGATGCTTCGGCAGAGTGCCGCCATAATCGCAACCTCCGAGCTCTATCTGGCCTCGAGCCATGCACTGATACCCTGGCGCAGCAAGACGCACGTGATTCCGCTGGGCATCGGGAATTTCCCCTCCCCCTCGACATCATCGGGGGAGAGGACTGAGGTGAGCGGGCAACGCGAAAATCACGCGCTGCCGTATGCACACGCGCTCCCCCGTCACCCAACCCTCTCCCCCATCGCGAGCGATGGGAGAAAGGGTGAAGGAGCCGCGCTCGGAGATTCGCCCTCTGCCCTCGGCCCGCAGCCCTCAGCCCTCAATCCTCGTCTTCGCGTGCTTGCCGTCGGGAGGTTGAGCTACTTCAAGGGCATCGACGTGTTGTTGCGAGCCGTCGCAGAGGTCGCCGATGCCCGCCTCATGCTCGTCGGCGACGGCGAGTGCCGCGCGGCGCTCGAACGACTCGCAAATGATCTTGGCATCGCCGGCCGCGTGCACTTCGCCGGACGCATCGACATGAATCAGCGCGGTGCGGCGACGCTGCAGGCGGCGTACGCAAGCGCCGACGTGTTCTGCCTGCCCTCGACCGACCGCGCCGAATCGTTCGGACTGGTGCTGCTCGAGGCGATGCGCGCGCGCCTGCCGGTAATTGCCAGCGCGATTCCCGGTTCGGGTGTCGGTTACGTCGTACGCGACGGCGAAACCGGATTGCTCGTCGTACCCGGGGATGCCGGCGCTCTCGCGCAGGCGCTGCGCAGGCTGTCCGGCGACGCCGTACTGCGCATGCGCCTGGGCAGTGCCGGGGCGCAGCGCTGGAGCGATGAATTCACGCTGGACCGGGCGGCGGATCGTGTGCTGCAACTGTATCGGCGCGTTCTGGCTGCGCCGGCTGCTGGCGCCACAGCAGCACCAGCAGACTGACGACTGCGGGCGTGATGTGCATGATCAGCCGATTGACGGCGGTGTAACTCTCCGCCCATTCGGCGGCGTCGGTGAACACGAACAGGAACAGCAGCAGGCTGAAGCAGCCGAGCAGCATCAGGCTGCAGAGGCCCAGCGCATCGCTGCCACGCAGCACGCGCCAGCGCCAGGCGATGAGCGGCGGCAGGAACCACCAGAGCAGGTGCCAGTTCGATTGCGTAAACAGGCTGTGGACGATACCAACCGCCGCGTCGCGGTGCCATGCGAGTGAGAGGTTGCCGATGACCGGGATGTCGACCACGCGCGAACCGCTGCGCACCCAGCCGATTGCGGCAAACAACATCTGCGCCTGCCCCACCAGTACGACGAGCAGCAGCACGGCGAACGCAAGCGCCGCCGCGCGCCAGCGCCAGCGCGATGGCAATGCGCCAAAGCCGATCGCCACGAGCAGGCTCAGACACCAGACCACACCTTCGAGCTTGATCAGGGGCAACACACCTGCACAGAGCAATGCCATGAGCAACTGGTCACGTTCGCCACGTTCCTGCCAGCGCAACCATGCCAGCATCGAAAAGCCGAACAGCGTCGCCACCCAGAGATCGGCGTAGCCGGCGAGCGCGACATGCGACGCCAGCAGCGGCAGCGAGCCGAGCACGTAGACGCCGATCGCCGCTGCAGCCCGGCTCACGCCGATGGCACGCCATTGGCCGTAGTGGCCGCACAGCATGCCGATCCAGAGCGCGAACCATGGCAGGTTGACCAGTTGTTCGATCCAGGCGCCGGCTGCGCTTGCAAACCAGACCTGCATCCAGCCCAGTGTCGAAGGATAGGCCCAGGCCGGACCACTGTGCAGCGAAGCTGCCCCGCCGAGCAGCCAGTCGGCAACCGCGACGAACGGCACGTAGTGACCCAGCAGATACCAGGTCTTCGCTTTCACCGCCCATGCATCCCAGGCGTCCCACGGATAGGTCGGCCGCAACAGCACTTCACTGGCGATGATCGACCCGCGCCAGAGCAGCGAGGCCAGAGCCGCGGCAATTACCGCATATTTCCAGTATTCCACATTTCCACTCGAGCGCGGCGCGACGGCCGGAGCCCGGTATTGCCGGTACAGCGCGATGCCGGTGGCGATCACGCCGAGCGCTGCCAGCCACGGTGCAGCGTGTAGCCAGACGTGCGTGGTGTCGGCACGCGCCGCGAGGGCAGTGCATGCGCCCGCTGCGAGCATGCCCAGCACGATGCCGTAGCCGATCGCCATTGCTATCCGGCCGGGCCGGCGCGGCGCGCTCAGTGCAAGCGCAACCGGCGTTCCTGCAGCGAACGGCAGCAGCCAGGCCCAGAAATAGGCGGCGTTCATGACCCGCCCCTTCGCAAACGGTAAACCGCCAGGTTGCCGCCGACGAACAACGGCGTGACCGCGATCGAGCGCGCTTCCGATCGCAGCGTGGCATCCGTGTCGTCGTAGTGCCAGCGCTTGCTCAAGCACAGCACGATGACCGTATCGGCCGGCCACTCGCGCGCCGGCAGCGCGGCGATCGCGGATTCCAGCGGTGCTGCGTTCAGCGGCAGCAGGAAATAGATCAGGCGCAACATGGTGTAGGTCGAATCCGATGCGACCAGGATCCGCTCCGGCCGCCTTGTATCGTCCAATTGCTGGCGCGCCAGCTGCGCAAAGCCGGCGACGTCCTCGTCGGGCTGCAGACGCGCGCGCTCCTGCCACGATTTGCCGGCGTAGATCGTATCGGTGAGCCGGTGTTTTGCCGACAGGTCGACCAGCCAACGCGCGTCCAGAGCGGCCCAGCAGAACGCGCCGGTGATCACGACACCGCCCACCCATCGCTTGCGCGACCAGCGCAGCAGGACCCCGCAGACCAGCAGCGACAGAAGTGCACCGACGACCAGCGTCGCCGGCATCGAGGCATTCGGATCGGCGGACGCACCGACGACGTTGATCGATGCAAGGCTCCACGGCTGGTAGCCGAACCAGGCCTGGCGCAGCAGGCGTGGCAGCGCATTCCAGGCTGGCGATGTCAGGCGCGCCTGGTCGAGGCGGAACGGCTGGAACGCGATGCTCGGCGGCACCAGTTGCGCAGTCGCGTACTCGGCAAAACCCAGCTCGGTAATCTCGCCTCGCCAGGCCGGACTCGCGACCTTCAGGTCGACGGTCACAACGCCGTCTCCCGGCCACGGCAGCGCAACGGTCTGCACGTCGCCCGGCGTATCGGCACGCCGGAATACGAGCAACAGTTCGAGCGTGCGCGGAAAATCCTCGAAGCGGTAGGTCAGCAACGGATAATCGGCCGCGCGCAGGCGGTCCATCGGAATGCTCTGCATGGCGTTGCCGTCGCTGGCGATCGCGCCGACACCCAACGCGCTGCCGTCTTCCACGCCGGCGCCCATCACCGGCCGGAAGTCCTGGCCCTCGAGAGTGACCTGGCCGCGTGCAACGAGCGGCGCCGACCAGGGAATACGCGCGGCGGTGCCGAGCACCAGCAGCCAGACGACAACGACGGCGATGACCGCCAGCCCCCGCCGCATCACGTCGCGAGCGCCGCCAGCCGTTCGAGTTCGTCCACGCTGAAACCTGCGGCGCGGCGTGCCTCGGCATTCAGGGGCCGTTTGATCGCACCCGACGCATGACGTTCGACGAGGCCGGTGAAAGTGACGGCATGATCCAGACCGGCCGCGCAGCAGCACCATTCGAACCAGCGCGATCCGGCCGCGACGTGCGCGACTTCTTCGCGCAAGATCAGTTCGAGGATTTCGGCGCTCGGGCCATCACCCGCGCCGCGCAGGCGCCGGATCATGGCGGGCGTTACGTCGAGCCCGCGCGCCTCCAGGACGCGCGGCACCAGCGCCATGCGCTCGAGGCACGATCCGGCCGTTTTTACGGCCATCTCCCAAAGCCCGTCGTGCGCATCGAAATCGCCATAGGCGTGGCCGAGCTGCGCCAGCCGGGCGGCTAGCAGGCGAAAGTGCCGTGCCTCGTCGACAGCGACCCCGACCCAGTCACGATAGTAGTCGCGCGGCATCGCGCGAAAGCGATAGACGGCGTCCCAAGCCAGATTGATCGCGTTGAATTCGATGTGTGCAACAGCATGGATCAGCGCTGCACGGCCGTCTTCACTGCCGAGCCCGCGCTGCGGCAGCTGCCGCGGCGCAACCAGCACCGGCCGCACCGGCCGGCCCGGCACACCGATCGGCTCCGGCACGCCAGTCGCAGCCAAGGCAAGGCTGCCGGCAGCGAATTCGGCGGCCACGTTGTCCGTCAACGCGAGCTTTTTCGCTACATCCGCGCAATCAAGGCAGTCTGCGGCGCGCGTGAACAGATTTCCTTGCACTAAGAACCTCGACTGCGGGCTGCGCCGGCGGCATGGCGGCGCGGGCGAATTAAACCACAGGATGCTCAGCGTGGTGTGGGCGCGGGGAACACCTGACGCACGCCGGGGACCGGCCGCGTCGACGTGTCCAGGCCACGGTAGAGCAGCGCGATGTCGCGCTCGACTGCGCCGTCGAAACCGTCGCGTCCAAGCGGTGCGAACCAGCGCGCCAGCTCGCGCAGCCGGCCGTGCTCGTCGAGCTCGGTCGTATAGACACGCACGCCGCCGGCAAGCGCCGAGTCGATCGCCGCCCGGATCTGCGCGACCGGAGCCGACGCGTGCATCGCGGCGCTGACGGCGCCGGGCTGGAAACGCACATCGACGCGGTCGAAATAGTGCAGATAGCCGATCGTGTTCAACTCCTCGGTGATCAGCACATCGCCCGCGGTAAGCCGCTCGTGTTGCGCGAGCGCTTCGGCCACGCGATAGCGTGCGGGCGATTCGCTCTCGGGCACGAAGGCGACAGTCAGGTTGATGCCGCCGACCAGCAGCACGGCGGCGGCCAGCAGGCGCCGGTCGAGCGCCGTCGCCGCAAGCGCCGCCAGCGCCAGCAGGCCGATCCATAGCGGAAACAGAAATTCGATATTGCGCGATTCCCACCATGCGGCGAACACGAGATTCGCCAGACTCCAGGCGGCAATGATCGCGGCGTCGCGGCGCACGCCGGCTTCCGCGCGGCGCAGGAAACCCAGCGTGCGCAGGACAATCAGCAGCAGCAGGATCGACGCGATCGCCGCGAGCGCAACCGCTGTCGGCCACAGGACCACCTCGTAGGCGAAGGCCAGGTTGCCGAGTCCGAGCACGGTGCCGATCAGTCGCGATCCGAATGCGGGCGCGGTTCGATACGTTCCAAAACCGCTCTGGTTATTCCATGCGTAGCCCAGAAACCAGCCGAGGGCGTCATTTCCACCATGCAGTCGCCCCTGCAGCGCGCCCACGAGCAGATAGGAAGCCAGGCAGGCAAGCGGAACACCGAGCACCAGGACCAGCCACTTGGCGCGGCGCGCCGTGCCGAGATCGCGACCACGCGCCATGGCGAGCAATGCCGGATACCAGAACACGTACTGCTGCAACGTCAGCACGGCGAAGACCGCGAGCATGCCGAGGCCCAGGACGTCGCGCCACTCGAGGCGCTCGCGCGCAACCAGCCAGGCGAGGGAAACGGCGACGGCTGCTGCCGGCAGGATATAGACATCGGGTTCTTCGGCGAAATTCCACGCCGCGAAACCGACTGCATACAACGCCCCGACCAGGAACACGTTGCCGCGCCGATCAAGCCCGGGGCGAGATTCCGCAAAAGAGTTGGATGCCCGCGGAAAACTGCGCGCGAATCCGATGCGCACGATCGCTGCCGCAGCAACGAGTCCGGCGGTAATATTGATCGCCTGCATGATCCAGATCGAACGCAGGCCGGACAGGCCGATCCATTGCGCCGCCAGGAAGGCGCCGCGGTAAAGGAAGTTCGGCAGCAGATGATTCGGGTGGAACAGCTCGACGCCGCGCTCGACTGCGTCGGCGTAGCGCAGTCCATTGACACTGAAGTCGTGATTGAAGAGGCCGAAATACAACGCGCCGATCACCGCGACGAACCCGGCCAGCACGGTTGCGGCGCCACGGCGCAAAACAGGATCCGGACCGCGGCGGCCGGCAGCGGGCCGCGGCGCGTATGTGCTCAAGCCGCCCCTCGCTGACTCCTGACAGTATCCGAACGCGCGAACTCCAGTTCGCTGAGGTATCCGGCTTCGATACCGGTGACGTATTCGCCGGAAAAGCACGACGTATCGAAGTGAGTAAGCTTTTCATTGCCGTCGGCGACCGCGGCGATCAGATCATCGAGGTCCTGATAGACAAGCCAGTCGGCACCGATGAAGTCGCGCACCTCGTCCTCGCTGCGGCCGTGCGCAACGAGTTCGGCCGGCGCCGGCATGTCGATGCCGTACACGTTCGGATAGCGCACGGGTGGCGCGGCCGAGGCGAAGTAGACCTTGCGCGCACCGGCTTCGCGCGCCATCTGGATGATCTGCTTGGACGTGGTTCCGCGCACGATCGAATCGTCGACCAGCAGCACGTTCTTCTTGCGAAACTCCAGGCCGATCGCATTGAGCTTGCGGCGTACCGATTTCACGCGCTCGCTCTGACCCGGCATGATGAAGGTGCGGCCGATGTAGCGGTTCTTGACGAAACCCTCGCGCATCGGCACACCGAGTTCGAGCGCCAGTGTACTGGCCGCAGTGCGCGACGTATCCGGAATCGGAATCACCGAGTCGATGTCGTGGTCCGGCCACAGCCGCAGGACCTTCGCCGCCAGACGCTCGCCCATGCGCAGGCGAGCCTTGTAGACCGACACGTCCTCGATCATCGAGTCCGGCCGGGCCAGGTATACATATTCAAAAATGCATGGCGCGTGCTCGCGGCCGTCGGCGCAATGCCGGCTGTAGAGGTGCCCGTCGTTGGTCAGCAGCACGGCTTCGCCGGGCGCGACGTCGCGCAGGCGCTTGAAGCCGAGGATGTCGAGTGCGACCGACTCGGACGCGACGACGTATTCCTTGCCGCTGGCAGTGTCGCGCTCGCCAAGCATCAGCGGCCGGATGCCGTGCGGGTCGCGGAATGCGACGATGCCGTAACCGAGCAACAGCGACACGACAGCGTAGCCGCCGACCGCGCGTGTGTGTACGCCAGCGACGGCCTTGAAAATGTGATCCGGCGTAAGCGCATGGCGCTCCTGGATCTGCAGTTCGTGCGCGAAAATGTTGAGGAGAATCTCCGAATCGGAATCGGTATTGATATGGCGCCGGTCGTCTTCGAACATCTCCCGCCGCAGCGACTCGGTATTGATCAGGTTGCCGTTATGGCCGAGCGCGATGCCGTACGGCGAGTTGACGTACAGCGGCTGCGCTTCGGCCAGGCTTTCCGAACCGGCAGTGGGATAGCGGCAATGGCCGATGCCGACCCGACCGCGCAGCTTGAGCATGTCTTCGCGCTGGAACACGTCGCGTACCAGACCGGCACCCTTGTGCAGGCGCAGGCGCTCGCCGTCGACGGTGGCGATGCCGGCGGCATCCTGGCCGCGATGCTGCAGAACGGTCAAGCCGTCATACAGCGCGGACGCGACTTCGGACTTGCCGACGATGCCGATGATCCCGCACATGCTTCAGGTCGCTCCGTCAGTGCAACGTCAAACCAGTGCTTCCACGGCTCAATGTCCCGGCTTTTGCGCGGGCGGAGGCGGTTTCGCCGGCCCGCCCGGAGTCGCCGCCGGAATCTGAGGCAGCAACTCGCGCAAATCAAGGTGTCTGGCCACGTCCGGTGGAAGATTCGCCGACAACCAGCGCGCGCCCTGCTGGAACGTCGGCAGCAATTGCGACTGCTGCCACCAGACGTCGCGCGGAAACGCTGTGAACCCGAGAACGAAGACCAGCAATGTTACCAGTGCCAGCCCTCGCAACAGTCCAAAAATCATTCCAAGCAGCCGGTCGGTGCCGGAAAGTCCGCTCCCCGATATCAGCTTGCGCATCAGAAAACTGACGATGGCGCCGGCAATCAGCACCGCGACGAAGCAGATCGCGTAGCCCAGCAGCAGGCGAACCGACGGCGTGTCGATCGCCGTGAACGATTCGGCGAGCCGCGGACCGAATACCCAGGCAATCCAGAATGCGATGACCCAGCACGCCAGCGCGAGCACTTCGCCGATGAAGCCGCGCCATAACCCCATCAGCACGGACAGAGCCAGCACCCCGATGATGCAGTAGTCGGCCCAGTTCATCGCTGCTGCCCGGGGACTCGGTACTGGGGCCCGGACGACGCAGTGGCTTGGCTCGTTATTCCCGAGTCCCGAGTCCCGAGTCCCGAGTTCCGAGTTTCTAAATGCCTCATGGCTGCGTGACAATCATACCGTCGCTCTGCAGCTTGGCCTTGATCGAGGCACGCGCCGTCTCGGCACCCGGCCGATCGGCATACGGACCAGCGCGGACGCGCCAAAGCGCCTGATCGCCGCTGCCGCTGCGTTCCGAGAACGCGGCAATGCCGGCGCCGCGCACGCGATCACGCAACTTGTTCGCCTCGGCCTCGGACTTGAATGCGCCCAGCTGCACGGCCCAGCCTCCCGCACGATGGGCTGCAAGCGCGCTGGCCGGCGCGTCGGCGGCAGGCTGTTCACTCGATTCACTCACGCTGCTCGGCAACCTGGGCTCGCGCTGCTTGATGCGCAAGCGGACCGACTCCGCAGCGGCGCGGTTGGCGTAGGGACCGACGCGTACACGATGTGCTGCCTTGCCCTGGTACTCGGTATCTTCGCTGTAGGCGGCAAAGCCGGCCTTCTTCAGTTTCGCCACCAGCGCGTCGGCATGTCCCTGATCGGCATAGACACCCAGATTGATGCTGAATCGGCCACCCGGCGCTGTCAGTGCGGCCGGCGGCGGAGTTTCCACCGCGACCGGCTTGGCCGCCTCGGCTACCGGTTTGGATTCTGGCGCTGGTGCTGCCGCCGGCACCTTCGCATTGACGGATGTCTCCGCAGTCTTGTCGCCGGGTTTCGTATCGGGAACTTCGAAAGTTGCCGGCGCGCGCGTGTCGACTGTCACGATCTTGTCGCCGCCCGCTGGCGGCCTGGCTGCCTCCGCAGGCGCCGTAGTTGCGGATTCTATCGGCAGGGTACGTGTCTCGAACTTGCGTTCCGGCAGCGCTGGAATATCCAGATTCTGGATCGCGCTTGCCTCCTTGGGCGGCGAGTTGCCGAGGAACATCGGCACGAAGATGATCGCCAATGCAATCAGTACCGCCGCGCCGAGCAGGCGCTGTTTCAAAGCGGAATCCATGGATACCTCCGCGAAAAGCAGTATCCATTATAACCGCGCCGACGCTGGCGCCACGTTAACGCTCGCTCACCCACGCGCGTCCATCGCGGCGAGCACTTCGGCCGCGACATAGAACGAACCGAACGCCACGATCCGGTCGCCCGGTCGCGCCTGCGATCGCGCGGCGGCGAGCGCGGCGCGCGGATCGCCGTGGGTGGAGGCAGCAACAGACGGCACGGCGGCATGCACGCGCGCCTGCAGCGGCGCGGCTGCCAGCCCTCGCGGCGACAAGCTGTCGAGCGCAGCCAGCAGCCATGCATCGACCTGCGACTGCAGCGGCGCGACGATGCCGGCGACATCCTTGTCGTCGAGCGCGCCGAACACGGCAAGCGTGTGGCCGGCGGCCGGATTGGACGCAAGCCATTGCGCCAGCACGCGCGCGGCCTGCGGATTGTGGGCAACGTCGACGATCACCTCGGCTTGGCCTGGAATCGGCAGGCGCTGCAGTCTGGCCGCGATGCGCGCGTCGCGCACGCCGTCGACCAGCGCCCGAGGATTCCAGCCAAGGCGATCGCGCAGGGCATGCAGTGCCATGATCGCCGCCGCCGCGTTGTCGATCTGGCATGGCGCGACCAGCGACGGCCACGGCAGGTCGACGAGCGTACCGGCGCTGCGCCATTGCCAGCCGGATTCGCCGCGCAGCACGCGGAAGTCGCTGCCGGCGCGCAGGACATCGGCACCGATCCGATCGGCTTCATCCAGCAGCCCCTGCGGTGGCTCGTCGGCACCGATGATCGCCGGGCGCCCGGCGCGGAAGATACCGGCCTTTTCGCGGCCGATGCTGTCGCGGTCATTGCCCAGCCAGTCCTGGTGATCCAGATCGATCGACGTGACCGCGGTCGCGTCGGCATCGATGATGTTGACAGCGTCGAGCCGCCCGCCGAGGCCGACCTCGAGCAGCGCGATATCGATTCCACTTTGCACAAAAATCCATAATGCCGCAAGCGTGCCGAACTCGAAGTAGGTCAGCGCGATTTCGGCGCGCGCAGCCTCGATCCGCTCGAAGGCATCGACCAGCGCGGCGTCGCCGACATCGGCGCCGGCCACGCGCACGCGCTCGTTGTAGCGCAGCAAATGCGGCGAGGTGTAGGCACCCGTGCGCTTGCCGTCCACCGCCAGCATGGCTTCGAGAAAAGCCACGGTCGAACCCTTGCCGTTGGTGCCGCCGACAGTGATGACGATCGGCGCGGGCCGCAGTTCCCCCATGCGCCGCCAGACCTCGGCAACGCGCTCGAGACCGAGCTCGATGCTGCGCGGATGGATGCGCTGCTGATAGTCGAGCCAATCGGCCAGCGATCGTTTTTTCATTTCGAAGCTCGCTGCTTCAGCCCAACCTTGAGACAAGTTTCCACTCGCCCTGCGGGCGAGCGGGTTACCTCACTGAGCGGCAAAACTCGTATCTTACGATCGTCATTCCCGCGAAAGCGGGACTGGGTAGGCAGGACGCCGAAGCGAACATTCGCGCAGCGAATGGCCCACAGGGTACGCGACAGGAATCGCGTGAAATCCATCTTGATCTTGTTCGATCTCTCTCTGTAGAAATGCAGGGCTTCCACTCGCCCTGCGGGCGAGCGGCTTACTTTCTTTACTCCGGGCAGCCTGCCCTTCGCCGCTACGCGGCCAGCTGCGCTGTTCGCGCCGCTCCTGCGGCGCAGTGCTTGTGCAAAGAAAGATAACCAAAGAAACACACACCCGGCAGCGCGGTCTCCAGGCATCCTGCCTTCCGACTTCGCGAGGGTGCTTCGGAGTTCGCTGGATGTACATCCGTGTACATTCAGCGAACGGGCGCACGTCGTGTGCGCCCTCCTGCGGACTTTTCCTACGCACCGTCGCCGCGCCTCAGGGGGCCCCGTTTCGGCGGCATCCTGCCGCAGAAGCGAAGGCTCGCATCTGCGATGCGTTTTCGCGTTCGTCGAGGTAGTGCAGGGATGCACGGCTTCGTGGATCAACGGCGCCGTTCGCGGTGCTGAGCATCGCAGGCGTGGCGGGAGAATGCCCGAAGGGGCGCGGCGATGGATCGCCGCGATTGCGAAGCAGTGCACGGATGTACTGTCTGAGCAACCCCGCCGCGCCGAGAAGCACAGGGAAGTTCGATTCGCACGATGCGAATCGAACCACCGCGTCAGGTGCCTAGCCTTTTGGTTACTTTTGGGCAATGCCAAAAGTAACCCGCTCGCCCGCAGGGCGAGTGGAAGCTCTGCACTTGGATGAATCAAGATGGATTCCCGCTTTCACGCAGATTGAAGATACAGAAATGGACATCCACGCGCCCGCCACGAAGCGTCAGCGTGCCGTCACGCCGCGCGTGGCACGCGCATCATCAGGGCGAACAGATCGGCCAACTTGTCTCGCATCTCGCGGCGGTCGACGATGATGTCGATCGCACCGTGTTCGAGCAGGAATTCCGAACGCTGGAAGCCTTCGGGCAGGGTCTCGCGCACGGTCTGCTCGATGACGCGTGGGCCGGCAAAACCGATCTGCGCCTTCGGCTCGCCGACGTTGATGTCGCCGAGCATGCCGAGGCTTGCCGAAACGCCGCCCGTGGTCGGGTGCGTCAGCACGGACATGTACGGAACCCCCGCGCTGCGCATCCGCGCCAGTGCCGCGGATGCCTTGGCCATCTGCATCAGCGACAACAGGCCCTCCTGCATGCGCATGCCTCCGCTGGCGGAGAAGCACACCAGCGGGATGCGTTCGTCGAGCGCATGTTCGGCGGCGCGCGCGAATTTCTCGCCACCGACCGATCCCATCGAACCGCCCATGAAGGCGAAGTCGAACGCGCATGCGACCAGCGGCCGCGTCTTGAGCAGGCCGCGCATCGCGATCAATGAGTCCTTTTCTCCGGTCTGCTTCTGGGCTGCGACGATGCGGTCCTTGTACTTTTTCGAGTCACGGAATTTCAACGTGTCGATCGGCTCGAGTTCGGCGAACAGCTCCTCGGTACTGCCCTGGTCGAAAAACGCGGCGAGACGCCGACGCGCTGCGATCGCGTGATGATGACCGCACTTCGGGCACACCTCGAGGTTGCGCTCGAGTTCCGGCCGATACAGCACGGCACCGCAGCCTTCGCATTTTTCCCACAGGCCTTCAGGCACCTTGCCCTTGGTCGTGCCTTCGGTACGGATGCGCGAAGGCATCAATTTCTGCAACCAGCTCATGTCGCCCACTTCTCCGGTTTCGATCGGCGGCTTCGGCTCGTCAGCCGCCGCGGGGTTTTCAGGTTTGTCCGCCTCATGCTGCATGCGCGCCGGCGGCGGCATCAAGGGCGCCGCGAATCGGCGACAGGAAACCTCTCGCAGCCGCGCAGATCGCGTCCGTCCCGACACAGGTCGCAAGTTGCGCGACCAGCGCGCTGCCGATGACGACGGCATCGGCGAACTGCCCGATCGTCGCGGCGGATACCGCGTCGCGCACACCGAAGCCGACAGCGACCGGGACGCGCGATCGCGCCTTGATCGATGCAACACGCGCACGCACGGCCCCCAGGTCGAGCCGATCCGCTCCGGTCACGCCGGCGAACGAGACATAGTATAAAAAACCTTCGGCGTGCGCACACAAATCCGCCAGACGCGCCTCGGCCGTGGTCGGCGCGGCGAGATAGATCTGCTTCAGCCCGCCGCCACGCAATGCGGCCGTGGTCCTCGATTCCTCGAGCGGACAGTCGACCAGCAATACACCGTCGACGCCGGCCGCAATGGCCTCATCGGCGAAGCGCTCGTATCCCTGGATCTCGATCGGGTTGAGATAGCCCATCAGCACAACCGGTGTTTCGCCGTCGCTGTGCCGGAATTCGGCGACCCAGCCCAACACCTGGGTCAGGCCGACGCCGCGCGCCAACGCGCGTTCACTCGAGTGCTGAATCACGGCGCCGTCGGCCATCGGATCGGAGAAAGGAACGCCCAGTTCGATCAGGTCGGCGCCGGACTCGACCAGCGCGTGCATCAGCGGCACGACCGCATCCGGCAAGGGATCACCGGCCGTGACGAACGGGATCAGGCCGGTGCGGCCGGCAGACTTCAGTTTGGCGAAACGTTGCTCGATGCGGTTCATTGATTCAATTCAATTCGTTCGTTTGTCGTGCAAACAAGCAGCCATCGCTGGAGTACCTTGCGGTCTCGCCATACATGGCGAGCCGCTCGGCGGCGCGAGATGCGATTCACCGCGTCTCGCGTCAAATCCCGCTGAGCCCCTCGCGCTTGGCGATCGTATGCACATCCTTGTCACCACGGCCGGAAAGATTCACCAGTATCAGTTGGTCCTTCGACATTTCGCGTGCGAGCTTGATCGCCTCGGCAACGGCATGACTCGATTCGAGCGCGGCCAGAATGCCTTCGGTCAGCGCCAGTTCGTGAAACGCCGCGAGTGCCTCGTCGTCGGTCACGCCGACGTACGTCGCGCGGCCACTGTCCTTCAGCCAGGCGTGTTCCGGACCTACGCCCGGATAGTCGAGGCCAGCCGACACAGAATGGGTTTCGGTGATCTGGCCGTTGTCGTCGCACAGCACATAGGTGCGGTTGCCGTGCAGCACGCCGGGGCGGCCGGCCGCCAGCGACGCGGCGTGACGGCCGCTCGCAATGCCCTCGCCCGCCGCCTCGGCACCGACGATCGCGACGCCGCGGTCGTTGAGGAAAGCGTGATACAAGCCGATCGCGTTCGACCCGCCGCCGACACACGCAACCAGCATATCGGGCAGACGGCCATACTCGGCGAGCATCTGCGTGCGCGCCTCACGGCCGACGACCGCATTGAAATCGCGCACCATCATCGGATACGGATGCGGGCCGGCAACCGTGCCGATGATGTAGAACGTGTTGTCGACGTTGGTGACCCAGTCGCGCAGCGCTTCGTTGAGCGCATCCTTCAACGTCCTGGATCCCGACGTGACCGGCACAACCGTCGCGCCGAGCAGCTTCATGCGATAGACGTTGATCGCCTGACGCTCGATGTCGACCGAACCCATGTAGACGACGCATTCCAGCCCAAGCCGCGCGGCAACGGTGGCGCTGGCGACACCGTGCTGGCCGGCGCCGGTCTCGGCGATGATGCGGCGCTTGCCCATGTGGCGCGCGACCAGCGCCTGGCCGACCGTGTTGTTGATCTTGTGCGCGCCGGTGTGATTGAGGTCTTCGCGCTTGAACAGGATCTGCGCGCCGCCGACTTTCTTCGACAGGCGCTCGGCGTGGTAGATCGGACTGGGACGGCCGACATAGTGCTTCAGGTCGCGGTCGAGTTCGGCGATGAACGCCGGATCGCCGCGCAGGCGCTGGTAGGCTGCGATCAGCTCGGCCAGCGGCGCCATCAGCGTCTCGGCAACGTAGCTGCCGCCGTACGGACCGAAACGGCCGTGCGCGTCGGGATATGCCGCGAAGTCGATCGCGTCGTACGCTGGTATATTTATACTTTTAGCATTTGCAGCCACTAGCCGACCTCGTCTGCCATTCGTACCGCGGCGATGAAACGCCGCATCTTGTCCATGTCCTTCAAGCCGGCTTCCGATTCGATGCCGCTGGAAACATCGACCGCCCACGGGCGGACGGCGCGAATCGCCACACCGACGTTTTCCGGCGTCAGGCCGCCGGCCAGAACGACCGGCTTGCCCGGATCACGCGGCAGCGCCGACCAGTCGAACCTTCGCCCGGCGCCGCCCTGCTCACCGGCCGCATGGCCGTCGAACAGGAAGCCGGCCGCCTGCGCATGCGAGTCGACCAGCATTTGCCAGTCGTCCAGACCGTCGCGCATCGCCACAGCTTTCAGATAGGGACGCCCGTAGCGTACACAATCCAGCGCGGCTTCGCTGCCGTGAAACTGCAGCAGGTCCGGTGCGACCGCGGCAACCGCCTCGGACACGAAGCTGACGTCGTCGTCCATGAACAACGCCACCGCCATGACAAAGGGCGGCAAGGCGCGGCGCATCTGCCGGGCGCGCTCGATTCCTGCAAAGCGCCGACTCTTGCGCGTCAGCACGAAACCGATGGCGTCGACACCGAGAGCGGCGGCGGCCAGCGCGTCGTCGATACGCGTCACGCCGCAGAATTTGACGCGCGTGCGCTGCATTGTCACTGGCTGACGTCCTCCGGCAAACCGAAACGGGCAGGATAGCGCGGGCCGAGAAACATCAGGCCCTGCGGCGGTGCGGTTGGACCGGCAACAGTACGGTCAGCGGCGGCCAGCAGCTGTGCAATCCATGCCGGCGGCTGCTCGCCGCGGCCGACGAGCAGCAGGCTGCCGACGATGTTGCGCACCATGTGATGCAGGAAGGCGTTCGCTTCGACGTCGATCGTGACCTGCTCGCCGGCCCGCTCGACACGAATCGCACGCAGTTCGCGCCGTGCCGAATGCGCCTGGCACGAGATCGCCCGGAACGCACTGAAGTCGTGCTCCCCGACCAGCGCCTGGGCGGCGGCGTGCATCGCCGCTGCGTCGAGCGGTGCGCGCTCCCAGGTCACACGCCTCGCGTCAAGCGCTGCGCGCACCGGCCGATTGAGTATCATGTAGCGGTAGCGTCGGGCGAGCGCGCCATAGCGCGCATGGAAGGTGTCGTCGACCGGTCGCGCCCACAACACGGCGACGGCATCCGGCAGGCGCGAATTCGCACCGAGCACCCAGCTGCGCTCGCTGCGCTGTGCCTGCGTATTGAAATGCACGACCTGGCAGCGGGCATGCACGCCGGCATCGGTGCGCCCGGCGCAGGTCACCTCGACCTGCGCATTCGCGACGAACGACAAGGCAGCTTCGACAGCACCCTGCACCGTGTTGCCGTGCGCCAGGCGCTGCCAGCCGAAAAAACCGGTGCCGTCGTATTCGATGCCAAGGGCGATGCGCAAGGTGGAAGTCCCGGGAGCGGGAGAGGATTGTAACCGTCAAAAAGAATCAGGCCGGAACAAGTCCGGCCTGGGA
This sequence comes from Rudaea sp., assembly GCA_036496665.1. Lineage (GTDB taxonomy): Bacteria > Pseudomonadota > Gammaproteobacteria > Xanthomonadales > Rhodanobacteraceae > Rudaea. The sequence continues at coordinate 21,248 of DASXKR010000060.1, forward strand.
TGCCTGGTGCTGGGATCCGGTCGTCGCTGAAGCGGCCGGAACGATGCGAAGTCAGTGTATCTCGGCCAGCAGCCGGCGCGCCTCGTCGCGTTGCGAGTCGTTGCCTTCGGCCATCACTTCGTCGAGCATCGACTTCGCACCTTCCGGGTCGCCCATGTCGAGATAGGCCTTGGCGAGGTCGAGCTTGGTGCCGATCGCATCCTCGCCGACATAGATATCGTCCTGTCGTTCGACGACCGGAGTCGGCGCGGCGGCCTCGGTGAACAGCGGTTCTGGTTCGTGATGGAGCACGACCGGCTCGCGCACGGTTTCCTCGGTCTGCATCGGCAAATCGAAATCGAAGCTGTCGTCTTGGGCGGGATGCGGCTCGCTCGCCACTGCGACCGGTTGGACCGGTTCCACCTCGAACGCGTCGAAGTGTGTATTCGCTTCCTCCACCGGAACGTGCTTGTGGCCCGGATAGGTGAATTCCTCGACCGGCTCGGCCGCGGATTCGTGCATCGTCTCGTACTGTTCCGCGTCGTGATGGGCCGCGTCGTGATGTGCCGCATCATCCTCGGCAACATCGCTGAACAACGGGTGATTCGGCGCGAGCATCGCACCCATGGCCAGGACTTCGTCCCATTCCGGCGCACCCGGATCAAGCAGGTGGGCGTGCATCGTTTCGGCAGCGGCTTCGAACTTGGCCGCGTCGCCCTGCGAATAGTAGTGACGCAGCAGGTCCAGAGATGCCGTCGTGTTGCCGGGATTCTGCTGCAGCGCGTCGCGCAGCCGCAGTTCCTCGTCGTCGGCACTCGCCGATTCGCCGCGACCAAAGGCATCGTCTGATGGCGCGAACGCTGGTTTCGGCTTGCGCATGAAACGCATCAACGCGAGCAATCCGACCAGCAGCAGCGCGGCGCCACCGCCGAGCAGGACGTTCTGGCTCTTGTAGAAAGGCTCTGCCGCGGGCGCAAGCGGTGTGACCTTGGCCGCAGGCGGCGATTTGACCGGCGTTGCCTTGACCGCTGCGTTCGCATCAACCGCCGCAGTGGCTGCCGGAGGTGTGGTGGACGCCGCTGTCGTGTTGGCAGGCGGCTCGACCGTCGTCGTCGCTGGCGTTGTCGCTGGCGTCGATGCCGTGGTTGGCGCGGAGGACGATGCCGACGAAGCCGCTGGCGGCAGTGCCGCAGCTGCCGGCTCTGTCGGGGTCGCCGCGGTCGGTGGCGTCGCGGCAGGCGTCGTGGCGCCGGCGACAGGCTTCGCCGCGTTCTTGTCGCCGCCGTTGAGGTCGCCCCAGATGTCCTTGGCCGTCAGCTTCTGGCCCGGCTTGGACGTCGCCGTGTCAGTCGGCTTGATCGCGCTGGCGTCGGCAGGTTTCGCCGGCGGCGCTTCCGCCGGTTTTGCCGGGACGGCGGCAACCGGCGCCGCAGTCCTGGCCTGGAGATCCCGCAGTTTCTTCTGCAGATCGGCGATCTCGGAATCCTTCATCGAGATCAGACGCTGGTCCTTGGTGCTGATTTCCTCGAGTTGCTTGACGCGCGACTTGAGCTCGGCCGACTCCTGCTCGCGGCTGCTCAGCGCTTCCTTGGTGCGAGCCAGCTCGGCCCTCACATCCGCGTTGTCCTTGCCGGTTCCACCGGCCGATCCGGCGCGATCGGTCGACGAATCGCTCTTTGCTGCGGTCGGTGGGACCAGCGCGAGGCGTTCCTGCTTTGCCGGCCTCGACCCGGCCTTGGCCGGCGTCGCCGCAGGTTGGGCGGGCTTGGTCGCCGCGCCCGCGCGTGCAACCAGAGTCGGCTTGCTGACCGGCGCACGTCCGGTCCACGCCTCGTTCTGGCTATGCACCTGCTCGGCTGCTTCGCGCAGCGTCGCGTTGGCGTGCAGTTCATCGTTGTTCGGGATGCGCAGGATCGCTCCACGCTTCAGCGCGTTGATGTTGTCCTGATAAAACGCCCTCGGATTGGCCTTGAGCAGCGCCAGCATCATCTGGTCGACGCTGGCCTTGTCGTCCGGTTTCGTCGCACGCGCGATTTCCGACAACGTCTCGCCTTCGGCGACCGGACCATAGTCGTTGCTGCTGGCCGGATGCGCAGCAGGCTTCGGCGCTGGCGCTGCGGGAGGCGGCGGCGGAGGCGCCGTCTTTGCTTGCTGCTTCAGCGCCGGCTTCGGCGCTGCGGCAGCGACCGGTGGCCTGGGCTCGGCACGCACCGATTTCGCGGGCGGCGGAGCCGGTTCCGGCTTGGTCTCGGTCAGCGGCCTGGCGACCGGCACCGGCTTTTCCGCGAGGGGCGCGACCGTTGCCGCCGACCTGGCCGGAGCCGTGATCGGCGGATCGAGCAGCACGGTGTACTCGCGCAGCAGTTTCCCCTTCGACCAGTTCGCGACGAGCAGGAAGTCGAGCAGCGGTTCGCGCACGGCCTCCTTGGTCGACAGCTTGATGACGGTCTGGCCACGCGCATTGGTGGCGACGGCCATTTCGATCGGCACCGTCAGGCGCGCCCGGCTCAGACCGATGCGTTCGAAATCTTCGGCCGATGCAAGATCGACGGTCAGCGCGTTTACCTCGGCTGCCGACTCGGTGATGACCGGGATCTCGGCTTCCAGCGGCTGGTTCAAGCCGGATTTGACCTGGATTGCTCCGAGGCCGAGCGCGAAGGCATTGCCGCCCGCCAGCGCAAGCGCAAGGGCAAGGGCAAGCGATAATTTTACCGGTCCTTTCATGAGGTTAGCCCCCCAAAATATATTGCCATGGCGATCCGTCGAGCCCTCTGTATAGTCCCTAAGCTCGAAAGTGCCTTATAACACAATCGTAACTATAGGTCACAAGTAAGTTTTTGCCAACAGCTCCCCGATCTGGATCGCATTCAACGCCGCGCCTTTGCGGATATTGTCCGAAACGATCCACAAATCGATGCCGCGCGGATGAGAGATGTCTTCGCGGATTCGACCGACGAAAACCGGATCCTTTCCGGCCGCGTCGCCGACCGGAGTCGGATAGCCGCCGGCCTTTCGTTCGTCCATCACGACCACGCCCGGGGCCTCTTCTAGCAGGCTGCGCACCTGCATTGCCGTGATCTTGTCGCGGGTTTCGACATGTACCGCCTCGGAGTGGCCGAGGAACACCGGCACGCGCACCGCTGTCGCGTTGACCTGGATGGATTCATCCTCGAGGATCTTGCGCGTCTCCCAGACCACTTTCATCTCCTCCTTGGTGTAACCGTTGGCCTGGAATTCGTCGATATGCGGAATCACGTTGAAGGCGATCTGCTTGCTGAATTTCTTCGGCGGGAAGTCCTGGAAATTCAGCAGCGCAGCGGTCTGCCGTCCAAGCTCCTCGAGTCCGGAACGTCCCGCGCCGGACACCGACTGATAGGTCGCCACGTTGATGCGTGTGATGCCGGCAGCGCGATGGATCGGCGCCAGTGCGACCAGCATCTGCATCGTCGAGCAGTTCGGGTTGGCGATGATCCCATGCGCCGTATAGCGCGCAATCGCATGCGGATTGACTTCGCTGACGACGAGCGGAATGTCGTCCTGGTAGCGGAACTCGGACGTATTGTCGATCACCACGGCACCGGCCGCTACCGCGCGCGGCGCATGCAGCTTCGACACGCTGGCGCCGGCCGAGAAAAATGCGATGTCGACGCCTGCAAAATCGTAGTCGGCGAGATCTTTCACCGTGGCATGGCGCGCACCAAACTCGACCAGTTCGCCGGCGCTGCGCTCGCTGGCCAGCGGCACCAGTTCGCTCACCGGAAACTCGCGTTCCTTCAGGATCGAAAGCAGCGCTTCGCCAACCGCTCCCGTCGCGCCCACCATCGCCACCTTGTAACCGCTCTTCTTGCTCATGTGTCCTCGTGAAAAAAAACGTGACGCGGATCAACGCGGATTTTCGCGGATGGAGCCGATTACATTTCCTTTCTTTATCCGCGTATATCCGCGTTGATCCGCGTCGAAAGCTCTTGCGCGATGCGCAAAGCCTCGGGGTTGACGATATTCGGCGGACGACCCGCGTTTGGTCCGAAGCCCAGCGCCGCGATCAGGTTGTCGACGGCCAGGCTCGTCATCGCCCGCCGCGTATCGACACTGGCGCTGGCAATATGCGGTGTCAGCACGGCATTGTCGAGCGTCGCCAGCTGCTGATGCAGCGCCGGCTCGTTCTCGAACACGTCCAGTCCGGCCGCGGCGAGGCGCCCGCCGGTCAATGCCTCGACCAGTGCCGCATCGTCGACGATGCCGCCGCGCGCGATGTTCACCAGGATCGCCGACGGCTTCATGCGCGCAAGTTCGGTCGCGCCGATTGCGTGTCGGTTTTCCGCGGAAAACGGCAGCACGAGCACGAGAAAATCGGCGTGCTGCAGCAGGTCGTCGCGGCTGACATAGCTGGCATTGCATTCGCGTTCGATGCGTTCGTCCAGGCGCGAACGGTTGTGATAGATCACCGGCATGCGAAAGCCGCCGGCGCGGCGCGCGATCGCCTGGCCGATGCGGCCCATGCCGAGAATCCCGAGCGTGCGACCGTGCACCTCGGTGCCGAGCAGCAGTCGGTACGACGATCCCTGCCAACGTCCGGCGCGCACGTAGCGTTCGCCCTCGCCGACCCGGCGTGCCGTGGCCAGCAGCAGCGCCCAGGCGAAATCGGCGACGGCCTCGTTGAGCACGTCGGGCGTGTTCGTCGCGACGATGCCGCGTGCCGTCAGCGCCGCGATGTCGAGGTTGTTGTAGCCGACACCGACGTTGGCGATCGCGCGCAGGCGCATGGCCTGCGCGATCGATCCGGCGTCGACCGGATCGGCCACGCCGAGAACGGCGCCGTCGCTGTCGCGCAGCCGCTCGCCGGTTTCCTGCGTGGTCCACGAACGTTCCAGCGTTTCGGCTTCGACGTCGAAGTATTCGCGCAGCCGGTCGATGATGTCGTCGAACAGCGGGCGCGAGACCCATACGCGCGGCCGACCGGCCGCGGTCATGCCGGCCTTTCCGGATCGGTCGCAGCTGGAATGTGCGGCGCCACGGCGCCGACGTCGCCGCACTGCGCGCGATGGCGCAGTGCCTGGTCGATCAGCACGAGCGCCAGCATCGCCTCGGCGATCGGCGTTGCGCGGATGCCGACGCACGGATCGTGGCGACCCTTGGTCACGACATCGACCGGCTCGCCGGCGAGATTCACGCTGCGGCCCGGGATCAGGATACTCGAGGTCGGCTTCAGAGCCATCGACGCGACGATCGACTGGCCGGTCGAGATGCCGCCGAGGATGCCGCCGGCATGATTCGACAGGAACCCCTGCGGCGTGATTTCGTCGCGATGCTCGCTGCCGTGCTGGGTGACGGCGGCGAAGCCGGCGCCGATCTCGACGCCCTTGACCGCATTGATCGACATCAGCGCCGCGGCAATCTCGCCGTCGAGCTTGCCGTAGATCGGCTCGCCCCAACCGGGCGGCACATTTTCCGCGACCACGGATACGCGAGCGCCGACCGAATCACCCGACTTGCGCAGCGCATTGATGTAGGTCTCGAGCTCCGCAACCATCGTCGCGTCGGGCCAGAAGAATGGGTTGGCGTCGACGGTCTCCCAGTCGAACGTCGCCGGAGTCAGCGGACCGAGTTGGGCCAGCCAGCCGCGCACGACGGTGCCGAACTTTTCCTGCAGATACTTTTTTGCGACGACGCCGGCAGCGACCCGCATCGTCGTCTCGCGCGCCGACGAGCGGCCGCCGCCACGCGGATCGCGGATCCCGTATTTCTTCCAGTAGGTGTAGTCGGCGTGTCCCGGCCGGAACGTCTGGGCAATTTCCGCGTAGTCCTTCGGTTTCGCGTCGACATTGCGGATCAGCAGTGCGATCGGCGTGCCGGTCGTGCGACCTTCGAACACGCCGGACAGGATCTCGACATCGTCGGCCTCATGCCGCTGCGAGGTGAAACGCGACTTGCCGGTTGCCCGGCGCTCGAGATCGCGGCGGAATTCCTCCGGCGCCAGCGCAAGGCCCGGCGGACAGCCGTCGATCACGCAGCCGATCGCCGGCCCGTGACTTTCGCCGAAGGTCGTGACGGTGAAAATCTTTCCGAACGAATTGCTCGACACGCGTGGTTTCCGGTTGCGCTCAAGAGTCAGAAGAATGAACCACGAAGAACACGAAGGACACGAAGAACACGAAGGCAAGCCAGAAACGCTAAGCCACCTGTCTGTTTACTTCAATTTCCTCTTGTTTGCTTCCTTGTTTTCCTTCGTGTTCTTCGCGTTCTTCGTGGTTGAATCTTTCGCTCTTGCTGCACGATCAGCCAGAGCGGCGCGAATTGACCGCGCGCGCGCGACCAGATCGCTGCGCTCGATCTCGAACACGCCCATCTGGCCGACTTCGAACTCGATCCAGTTCAACGGCAGCTGCGGCAGCAGTTCGACCAGAGCGTGTTCGCTCTCGCCGACTTCGACGATCAGCACGCCGTCGGCGGTCAGGTGCGCCGGCGCCGCCGCGAGAATGCGCAACGCGAAATCGAGTCCATCGTCGCCCGCCTTCAAACCCAGCGCCGGTTCGTGGCTGTACTCGGGCGGCAGCGCCGCGAATTCCTGTTCGGTAACGTACGGCGGATTGCTGACGATCAGGTCATAGGCTTCGCCTTTCAGGCCGCCGAACAGGTCCGATTTCAGCGCGCGCACGCGTCCCTCGACATTGTGGAATTGTATATTTTCCCGTGCCAGACCGAGTGCGGCGTCGCTGATGTCGGCCAAGTCGACACGCCAATGCGGATTGTGCACGGCCATGGCGATGCCGATGCAGCCTGAACCGGTGCACAGGTCGAGTGCACGGCGCACTGCGACGCCGTCGAGCCAGGGCGAGAAACCACCCAGGATGGTCTCGGCAATCGGCGAACGCGGCACCAGCGCGCGCTCGTCCGACTTGAATTTCAGGCCGGCGAACCACGCCTCGCCGGTGAGGTAGGCCACCGGTTTGCGCTCGCGCACGCGGCGCTCGATCATCGCCCGCACGCTTTTTTTTTCCGCTCCCGTGAGCCTGGCCTGGCCATAGGCGGGCGACAGATCATGCGGCAGGTGCAGCATCTGCAACACCAGGTGCGTCGCTTCATCGAGCGGATTGTCGTAGCTGTGGCCGAAGGTCAGACCGGCGCCGGAAAAACGGCTGGCACCGTAGCGGATGAAATCGATGATCGTGGCAAGTTCAGCGGTCACAGCGGCGGCGTCTGCTTGTC
>DASXKR010000061.1:0-2470 GCA_036496665.1 Rudaea sp.
GACAGTTTTACGTTCCGCGCCGGTGCGACTGTCGCACCAGACTGCTTGGGAGACCCACATGTCTTGGAAAACTCCGAAGATCGTCGAAGTGCCGGTGGGCATGGAAATCAACATGTACGCCTGCGCTGCGCGCAAGTGACCGCGCTCTGTCCGGCTCCGGCACTCGCTGCCGGACGCCGGGCAGACGACGCCGGGCAGACGTCGCTTCCCGTCCACGAATTTTCTGTCGCGCGTTGCTCCGGCTTTTCCTGTAGTCCCGTCAAAACTCGGCGATATCAGCGCCCTGGCCTGTGCTAGGCTCGGGAAGAGCGGACCTGTCGTCCCGGCGGCTTTCGGAACGGGAATGAGCATTGTTGCGAAATCACTCTGTGCTGCGATGCTGTGCCTTGCGCTGCAGCCTGGCGCCGGCCGCGCCGAAGGCATCGACAGCGAGCACATCTACGCCTTCATGATCGGCACCGATGTCGGCGAGCTCGGCGAGCGCGAATTCCAGAGTGAGACCACCGGACGCTTCGGGAAGTCGGCCGGAACGTATCAGGCCGTCGGCCAGCAACTGGAGCTGGAGTTCGTGCCGATCAAGAATTTCCGCATCCAGATTGGGACCACGCTCGCGGCTCACAACATCGAATCCGTGCCAAGTTTCGTCGATCGCACGCAGGTCAACTGGCAGGGCGCTTCGCTCGATCTGCGCTACCGCTTCCTCGATCGCGAGACCGCGCCGTTCGGCCTAACGCTGGCGCTGGAAAGCCACGGCAACCGCATCGACGAGATCACTGCAGCGCGTGCGCAAAATTACGGCACCGAGCTGACATTGGCGCTGGAGCGCGATCTGATTCCGGACCGTGTGGTCGCCACCCTCAATCTCGGCTACCAGCCGGAATGGACGCGTTTTCCGGGTGCACCCGCCGAGGAACAGGACTCCACGCTCGCGGTTGCGTTCGGCGTCATGGCAAAGGTCCGCCCGAATTTTCTGTTGGGCGGCGAGGTGCGCTATTTCCGCAGGTATGACGGGATCGGGCTCGACGAACTGGCAGGACAGGCGCTGTTCGTCGGACCGACCGCCTATTTCCAGCTTTCCGAGCGCGCGAGGCTGACGGCGGACTGGAGCGTTCAGGCCTGGGGCCGGGCTGTAGGATCGAACGCAACGCTCGATCTCGTTAACTTCGAACGCCACCAGGCGAAGCTCGTGTTCGGCGTTAATTTCTAGGGGCCGCTGCACGAGCCTTCACGTGCTAGTGAAACCTCATTCCGGCCAGCGCCGTAGCTCGACGTGTTATCGATAGAAGGGAACCCGCGCCGGAGGATGTCGGTATGGACGCGATAAACCTGGTCATCACGGTTTGCGCCGTGCTCGCGCCCGCCAATTGCGAGGAAAAGAACCTGGTGTTTGCCTCGACCTTCTCGCTGCAGCAATGCCTGATGACGGCGCCGCCTTATATCGCGCAATGGATCGGCCAGCACCCGCAATACACCGGGGTGAGGTGGCGCTGCGAATATCCGCACAGCCGCGAGAAGATCTGATCGCGGCACGGCTGCCGGCAATGCGTCGTTGCTATTTGTTGCAATCCTTCAAATCCTTGTCGGCGATCGAAAACACCGCGTCGGCCTTGATCTCGATGTCGCGCACGAAGCACTGCCGCGCGTCGCGATAGCTGACCTTGGCGTCGTAACGCCCCGGCTCCACGCCGGTGATGCGCAGCCGCTCGTCGTGATCGACCTCCTTGTCGCGGTCGTTCAAGGTCTGGTTCGGTCCCCACTCGTTCTTGCCGGCAGGCGACAGCTGGAAGCCGGAGATGGTCGCGGTCGTCAGGTTCCACAGCCGGATGCCTTTGCCCTGCGCCATCGCCGCAGTCGGCAGCATCGCAACCAGGCAAATCGCAATCGGTATTCGCGGCATGATGACCTCCCAAACATTCTTCTAGGGGCACGCGACTTCATGACATCGTGAGCCGAATGCCGGCTTTCCAGCGCGAGATCGATAGCATAGGTTTTGCTTCCGGGAGAAACGCCAATGACACGCACTAGTGCCGCCGATCTGAAGTCCCTGACTCACTCGCGGCGAAATCGGGTTCAGGGACTTCAGATCGAAAGCGGCACTAGAATCATAGATTTGCTAGTGCCCATGACTTTCCGAAGTTCGTGAACGGTAGCGCGGCGATGGAGCGCGAACTTCGGAAAGTGGGCACTAGGCGGGCACGACCGATCGTCGCTGCGTTGTGCGGCCTCGTGGCGAGTGCCGCGATCGCGCGCGCCGCAGAGGTCAACGACTATCCGACCTCGGCGCGCGCCGAGTATGTGTTCGGCTGCATGAAAGCCAACGGCGAGACGCGGCAATCGATCGAGCAGTGCTCCTGTTCGATCGACATCATCGCGTCGCTGCTGCCCTATGACCGCTATGTCAGCGCCGAGACGGTGCTGAGCATGTCGCAGGTCCGCGGCAATCTCGGCACGCAGTTTCGCTCGTCGGAGC
>DASXKR010000062.1:0-11018 GCA_036496665.1 Rudaea sp.
CGGCGGTACCGCGGCAGCAACATCGTGATGCTCTGGGTGGCCGCCCAGGATGCCGGCTACAGCGACAACCGCTGGGCGACCTTCAGGCAGTGGGCCGAGAAAGGCGCGAGCGTCCGCAAGGGCGAGAAAGGCACGCCGGTGTTGTGGTTCCAGATGCTCGACCGCAAGGACGGTGCTGACGAGTCGGATCGCAAGCTTCCCTGTGCCCGGTTGTCGTGGGTGTTCAACGTCGCCCAGATCGACGGTTACACCGCCGATGCGGTGCAGCTGGAGAACCAGGTCACGCCTGTGGAGCAGGCCGATGCGCTCCTCACCGCAAGCGGTGCATCCATCACCCACGGCGGCGACAGCGCCTACTACCGGCCCGGCACCGACCAGATCGTGTTGCCACACCGTGAAGCTTTCACTGGCACGACCACGATGACTGCGACCGAGGCGTATTACGCGACCGCGTGCCACGAACTGGTGCACTGGACGGGATCACGCCTGCAGCGCGATCTCGGCAAGCGCTTCGGTGACGATGCGTATGCGGCCGAGGAACTCGTTGCTGAGCTGGGCGCGGCGTTTCTTTGCGCGACGCTGGGCATCTCGAGTGAGCCACGCATGGATCATGTTGCGTACCTGGCGCACTGGTCGCGGATGCTGCGCAGCGATCGACGCGCTTTCGTCACCGCAGCGAGCAAGGCTTCGGAGGCCTGCGATTTCCTGCTGGCGTTTCTTGAAGCCGAGGAGCTGGAGCAGGCGGCCTGACGGCCGCCTTGCACCCGGTGGGTGAACACACCGGGTTTGGCTACACTGGCTGCATGCATCCACAACACGACTATGCGATTGATGCGATCGAGGCGATGTTGATTGCGGCGCCGGGCTTTACGCTGGTGGTGTCGCAGGCGAGCTATTTCTTTGGCTATGTCGACGCGTGCGTGAAGCTGGGTGTGATTACCGAGCATGAGCACGATGGTTTTGTTGATCGGATGCGGGCTATCCATCCGTAGGGTGTGCTTCTTGGCGTGCTTGTTGGTTGTCTTCGGCATGTGCCGGGTTCCGGGTTGTTCCTGTGCGTCGTTTCCTTCGGTCGCTTGCTGTTGCGTTGGGTCGTGCATGGGTCTGGCGACGTCGATGCGTTAGGGCCGTTGGGTGGGATCGGTGCGTTGTGGTGGGTTGTCCTGGAGCGGATGCGGGTGGTGTTCGCTGACCGATGGCTGGAAGGATCGGCGGGGTTGTCTTGGGGCGTGTTGCTGGTCGGCAGGCTAGGCCGGTTTGTTCGGTTTCGTGCTGCGGAATTGCTGTTGCTGCAGGTGAGGCTGTAGTCCCTGGGCAACCTGTTGTTGGGTCTGTGGGGTCATTTCTTCTTGACTGAATGATTGGCGGCTGCGGCGCGGCCGGTGGCCACGCCTGTCCGGCTGTCAGGCTGCGCCCCGCGCCGCGTTCCGCGTCGCGGCCATGCGGTGTGCATCCGGGCCTTTGCGCGGTCCCCGCGCTGCACGTCGGCGTCGATTGCGCCGACGCCGAGCACGACGGCCGAGGCCGCCGCTTCCGACCGGGTGGATGTCGCACCTGGCGGTGTGGTGGATCTGGCCTGAGTCCCTTCGCCATCGCTGCAACGTAGGCCGGGCGCGCAACTGCGCAAGGGACGCTGCGCTGTTCCCCCTTGCGCAGCCGCTTGTCCGCCCTGCCCACCACCGCGATGCCACGGCGAAGGAACTCAGCGAAGCACGACCACCCCACCCACCAAGAGAGAGGTAGCGACATGACCACCGTAGTCCAAAGCAGGATCACAAGCTGGCTCAGAAATCTAGCAAAGCACGGGGGGCCGAGCAGGTGCCTTGTTCGGGGCAGATGCAGGCCATTGCGTTGAATCAGTTGCATCCGTCGCCGTTGAATGTGCGCGAGACCGGAGGGCAGAAGATCGAGGACCTGGCTGCGAGCATTGCCGCCGAGGGCTTGATCCACAACCTGACCGTGATCCCGGTCGAGGGCAAGAAGCCGTGTTTTGAAGTGATCGCGGGTGGGCGTCGGTTGCGGGCGTTGCAGCAGCTGGTGAAACAGAAAGTCATTCCCGCTGACCATCCGATTGCGTGCCGCATCGTCGAAGCCGACAGGGGCACGGGCACGAGCCTGGCCGAGAACGTCATCCGCGAGGCGATGCACCCGGCCGACCAGTTCGATGCGTTCCGGCAGCTGGTGGACGATGGCAGGACCCAGACCGAAATCGCGGCACGCTTCGGCGTCACCGGCGCGGTGGTCCGCGACCGGCTGGCACTGGCCCGCGTCGCTCCGGAAGTCCTTGGCCTCTACCGCACGGACGGCCTCACGCTCGATCAGGTGATGGCGTTCACCGTGAGCACCGATCACGACCAGCACCGCGCAATGCTGGCGAACAAGCGCCTGCCGTCCGCATGGGACATCTAGCGCCAGCTTCTTGCCGGAGCGGTCAGCGGATCGGATGGCCGCGCTGTTTTCATCGGCCAGAAAGCCTACATCGCCGCAGGCGGCAACGTGCGCAAGGACTTGTTCGCTGGTGCGAACGACGAAGGCACTTATTTCGAGGACGCCGCGCTGCTGGAACGTCTGGCTGTCGAGAAACTGGAAGTCGAAGCCGAGCCGCTGCGCGAGGCATGGGCATGGGTCGAAGTCCGTACCGAACTCGGCTACGACGAGCGTTCGAAATTCGGCAGCGTGCCGACCGTCACCGGCGAGGCGACCGCAGAACAGGCTGCACAACTGGCATTGCTGGATGCGACGCGCATCGCTGCACGCGCCGCGCTGGATGCATTCGAGGAGCGGCCCGAAAGCGGCGACGAAGACGCGGACTCTGCGACATGGCAGGCGCTGGACGCTGCGGCCGATACAGCCGAGCGCGCATGGAGCGACGCACGCGATGCGCTGGAGCAGACCGATCCCAACGCAGTGGCGTATGCGGGCGCGATCGTCACGCTGAACCACGCCGGTTCCGTGCAGATGCACACCGGACTGGTGCGCCCCGAGGACAAGGCCAAGCTCAGCGCGGGCATCAGGCACGCTGGAGGCCGGTCGGCATCGTCCACCGCCGACACCGGCGCAACCGATCCGCTGCCGGTGCGCATGGGGCTGTCCGCGCTGCGCACGGCAGTCGCACAGGAAGCGCTCGCCGAGAACATCGACGCGGCGTTGCGCATGCTGGCGTTCGCGCTGGTGCAGTCCACGATCCGGATGACCCGCTGCGGTGGCAGCTACGGGCTGAACGTGCGCGGTGCCGACAAGACCGACTTGAACGGGGCGTGCGAAGGGCTGGCGGCGACGGCCATCGGGCAGCGCAATGCCGAGCGGGCCGCAGCGTGGGCGTCCGATCTTCCCGACGACGATGCGGCGCTGTGGGCGTGGTGCCTTGGCGCTGACGATCACACCATCCGCTCGCTGCTGGCGTACTGCACTGCGCGCACGCTCGACGGCGTGCAGCGGTTTCCGGCCAGCCGTGACGAGCTCGGGCCGGTCGCGCTCGCGCTGGACATCGACATGGCGGATCACTGGCAGCCGACGGCAGAGTATTTCGCGAAGGTAAAGAAATCCGACACCCTCGCTGCCCTTGCAGGCAATGACGGCAAGGCTCCCGCCGAACTGACCAAGCTCAAACGCGACCAGCTGGCCGACGAAGCCGCAAAGCGCCTCGCAGGATCGCGCTGGCTGCCACCCACCCTGCGCGGCGTCGCCTGATCGATCGACTGCGCGGGCCGGTAATCCGGCTCGCGCAATGGGTACAGCCACTGGTCACTGGGATATTCCCGCGAGAGACGCCGAGGCTCTACTGGAGCGAGTGCGCGCTGGGGTGCTCAGACAGACGGATCATCTCTTCGCCGAAGCGTCTGAGTGATGCATGCTCCAAGCGCACGACGAGATTCGTCATTCCAAAACATAACACCATCTTTTCGACTTTCGGATCATCCGAATACGAGAACAGAATCTGCGTTGGCGTTACAGTCGTCACGTGCACCGGCTGGGAACCATCAAGCGTCGGTACTGTCATCTCTCTGAGTACGCCGACGTGATACGCGGACTCGATAAGGCCTCCTACCAATCGCGTGATATCGGCCGCCTCCATTGGAATTGTCTCTCCACTTGGCAACACCAAGTGCACGCATTTTCCCGCCGCGCTCCACCGCACCGTTGGTGCCTTGTTTGTCATGCGCTCGCTCCATTCGCCGGTTGCTTAATGCCTGGGCTCTCCAGTTTCCGACATCAGAATGAGCGCGTCACCCAACGAACGCATCTGTTCCAGTGGGATTCGTACCAACAAGTTGACTTCCCCAAATGCGATCAGCAGACAGCCGGATTCCGGGACGTCTCCGCTGGTAAAAGCCATGCCAGAGGGTGTTACAACAGCGCCGGTGATCATGGAATTGGGCGGCGCGATCCGGTGTGTCCATCCGTGGTAGTACGAGGCGAGGAGCAATTCGTTCACCAAGTGCGACACCTGACTTGGCTCGAGCGGTGTCGCCATGCCGTCCGGGCCGGTGATCTCGACGGTCTGGTGCTCGTCGGAAAATGTCGCCGTGTAGTCGTGCTGGGTCACGCGCATCGTTCCTCTTCGTTGATGGGTATCGCCACGTCCTGAGTCGGCGGCATGATACCGACGATTCCGCACGCGCTGGCATGCCTCCGCTTGGTCAACCTACCCCACCGCAGTCGGTCGCCACCATGGACGCACTCGCGCGTCAGCTGCGTCTGACCAGACCGCAGTAGATTCCCTCGATGGCAAAGTCCGCATCGTCCGGGACATCGATGGGTGCGTAGTCCGGGTTGCGCGGCAGCAGCGCGATCCGTGCGCCGATGAGCTTGAGCCGCTTGATCGTGAGTTCGCCGTCGATACGGGCGACCACGATTTGTCCAATGCGCGCGGTTGGCGTTTGCTTCACCGCAACCAGATCGCCATCGAAGATGCCGTCGTCGCGCATCGAATCGCCCTGCACGCGCAGGAAATAGTCCGGCGTCTGTGCGAAGCAACTGCTGTCGACGAGCATCTGCGCGTCATCCCCGCCGTCGTTGCCGATGGGCGCGCCACCCGCTACGCGTCCGAGCACGGGCAGGCGCAGGTACTCCGGGCGCTGGCGCCGTTGTCCCGGGGGCCCGAGCCGGATGCCGCGTGGGTGCGCGGGCGCGAGCGTCAATGCACCGGCTTGTTCGAGTGCGCGCAGATGGTATCTGGCAGTGGAGTTGTGCTTGAAACCGAACTCGGCCGCGATCTCGAGCTGACTGGGCGGCATGCCGTCGGTGTCGATCCGTTCCCGGATGAACGCAAGGATGGCGCGCTGTTGGGCGGTGGGCAGCATTTACCTAGTATTATGCATTTGCCTTCCGATTGCCTCTCCCAGGAATTCCCGGCGGACCCATGTCCATTCCCGTCCATGCCTCGTTCGAAAGCTCCTCGCTGGTCCCGGTCGATCCTCGGCTCGATGGGCAGGCTTTGGCCACCCGCCTCCAGCGCAAGTACGGCGACCGCATCACCGGCACGTTTCTGATTCCGGGCAGCGAAGGACGTTACGCGCCCTTGCCCGCCGACCTGCCGCCGGCCATGGTCGCTGCCTTGCGAGCACGCGGCATCGGACAGTTGTACACCCACCAGGCCGAAGCTTGGGACGCCGCGCAACGCGGCGAGCATCTCGTGGTTGTCACCCCCACGGCATCGGGAAAGACGTTGTGCTACACGCTCCCGGTCGTCGCCGCTGCGATGCAGCGCCAAGCCAAGGCGCTGTATTTATTTCCGACCAAGGCGCTCGCGCAGGACCAGGTCGCCGAATTGCTCGAACTCAATCGCGCGGGCGAGCTCGGGATCAAGGCCTCGACCTTCGACGGAGACACGCCAGGCGATGCGCGGCAGGCCATTCGTCTTCGCGGCGACATCGTGGTCAGCAACCCGGACATGCTTCATCAGGCGATCCTGCCGCACCACACCAAATGGGCGCAGTTCTTCGAGAACCTGCAGTTCGTGGTCATCGACGAGATCCACACCTACCGCGGCGTGTTCGGCTCGCACGTGGCCAACGTGCTGCGCCGGCTCAAGCGCATCTGCGCGTTCTATGGATCCACACCGCAATTCATCCTGTGCTCGGCAACGATCGGCAACCCGAAGCAGCATGCCGAAGCGCTGATCGAGAACGATGTCACCGCGATCACCCAGAGCGGCGCGCCGACCGGCGAGAAACATGTGCTGCTCTGGAATCCGCCGGTCGTGAACGTGGACCTGGGACTGCGCGCATCGGCGCGATCGCAGAGCAACCGCATCGCCCGCCTGGCCATCAAGGCCAAACTCAAGACGCTCGTGTTCGCGCAGTCGCGCACGATGGTCGAAGTCCTGACCAAATACCTCAAGGATGTTTTCGACAACGACCCGCGCAAGCCTGCGCGCATTCGCGCGTACCGCGGTGGCTATCTTCCGACCGAACGCCGGACAACCGAAAAGGCGATGCGCCAGGGATTCATCGACGGCATCGTGTCGACGTCGGCGCTCGAACTGGGCGTGGATATCGGCAGTTTGGATGTGGTGATTCTCAATGGCTATCCCGGCTCGATCGCGGCCACGTGGCAGCGCTTCGGTCGCGCTGGTCGGCGCCAGCAGCCGTCGCTCGGCGTGATGGTCGCGAGCAGCCATGCGCTCGACCAGTACGTGGTGCGCCATCCGGAATTCTTCCTGCAGGCATCGCCCGAACACGCACGGCTGCACGCGGACCAGCCGCTGATCCTGTTCGATCATATCCGTTGCGCGGCGTTCGAACTGCCGTTCGCAGTCGGCGAGCTGTTCGGGCCGGTCGATCCGGCCGTGTATCTGGAAGCGCTCGCCGAGTCTGCCGTGGTCCATCGCGAGGGCGAGCGCTGGGAATGGATCGCCGACAGCTATCCGGCACAGGCGGTTTCGCTGCGTTCGGTCGCGGATGGAAATTTCGTGGTGGTCGACCGCACCGATGGTCGACAAACGATCGTGGCCGAAGTGGACTACTCGGCCGCTGCCCTCACCCTCTACGAGGGCGCTATCCACATGGTGCAGTCCGCGCCGTACCAGGTCGAACGCCTGGACTGGGAAGGCCGCAAGGCCTATGTGACCCGCACGCACGTCGACTATTACACCGATGCGATTGACTACACCAAGCTCAAGGTACTCGAGCGTTTCGACGGCTGTGTGGCAGGACAAGGCGATTGCCACCATGGTGAGGTCCATGTCGCCCGGCGCGTGTCGGGCTACAAGAAGATTCGCTACTACACGCACGAGAACATCGGCTACGGGCCGGTCACTCTTCCGGATTCGGAATTGCACACGACGGCAGTGTGGTGGCAACTCTCGCAACAGGTGCTGCTCGATGCGTTCGCGTCGAAGCAGGAAGCGCTCGATGGATTCATCGGTGCTGCTTACGCGTTGCACACGGTCGCGGCGTTGGCGGTGATGGCCGATGGGCACGACCTGCAGAAGTCGGTGGGCAGTGGCGACGGATCGTGGTTCGCACGTGGCGATTCGAGCGGCCACGCGCGTGCCAGCGACGCGGATGGCAAGCCGATTCTGCCCGCACAACTCGCGATCTTCGTCCCGACGGTTTTCCTGTACGACAACTTTCCTGGCGGGATCGGATTGAGTGAACCACTGTGGCGTCGGCAAGCCGAACTGATCGCGCGCGCGACCGCTCTGGTGGGCGCGTGCGACTGCCTTGTCGGCTGTCCTGCCTGCGTGGGTCCCGTGCTTGCCAGTGACGAAACCAGCCGCGGCGCATCGCCCAAGCAATTGGCCTTGCGCGTGCTGGAACGTCTGGCTGTCCCATGAGCGTCTCCCTGGAGCGGCTGCTGCGGCTCCGGCAGCAGGCCGGACTCGGCGTAGGCATGCCTGCACGGATCGCCCCGAACGCTGCCAAGCCACAGCCTGCCGGCGTCACGATCGACGTGTTGCGACGTCTGCTCGGGACGCGGGGCCGACTGCAAACCGCCATCGAGCCGGCCGCCGGCATGCACTCACCGGATCGAACGTTGTCGGGTGAGCAGATTCTGCCCGGACTGTTTTTGGTCGACCGGCTGCTTCCGTGGCCAAAGCCATGTGATGCGATCGTGGTGGATGCCAAGACATACGGCCCGATCGAGCCAAGCAACGCCTTGTGTTTCGACACCGAAACAACCGGGCTCGCCGGCGGTGCGGGCACGCGTGCCTTCATGGTCGGCATCAGCGAATGGACAGCCGACGGATTGCGCGTGCGCCAGCTGCTCACGGCAACGCTGGGTGCGGAGGCGGCGATGCTTCGCACCTTGGCGGACTGGATCGAGCCGCGGCACGTGCTGGTGAGTTACAACGGCCGGTGCTACGACAGTCCGTTGCTGGCAACGCGCTATCGACTGGCGCGCATGACCAATCCACTGGCCAATCTGCCGCATGCGGACCTGCTGTTTGCCGTTCGCAGGCGCTATCGCGGCGTGTGGGAAAATTGCAGGCTCGGCACGGTCGAACGTCGGCTCCTGCAGGTGGTTCGCGAGGATGACTTGCCGGGCAGCGAGGCGCCCGCTGCATGGTTGCGCTATCTGCGCGGAGGCGATGCGATCAATCTGCGCCGGGTGCTCGCACACAACCATCAGGATGTGGTGAGTTTGATGCTGTTGCTCGGCGCATTGGCTGCTCCAGGGCCGCGCGAAGGCTCGTGTGATGAGTCCGCCACCGCGTTGGCGCGTTGACCGCGACAACACCCGATTCCGAATGGGCGGCTAGTGCCCGATCCATCGACGCGATCGCACCCGGAACGTCGGTCCGAAGATGATCTCGCGATCGGCAAACAGCGTCGGCTGCTCCGGGCCATTCGCGGTGTCAGGATCCATCTCGATTTCGTCCAGGTAGAGCTTGAAGCGAAGCGCAAGGTGTCCGAACCGGTCCACCGCATAGGAACGGCTTGAGAGGATGTAGAGCCCTGGTACATAGGCCTGCACCTGTTCGTCCACCATCCCATCCGGCACCTGGATGATGCAGCTCCTGCGACTGCCAGGCTTGTGCAGGACGCCGGCTTGCTCAACCACCGTGAGTTTGGTCATGGAGCGATCAATCACAGACGGGAACGCATGGTCCATCAATAGCGTAGCGGTGTCGCAGTCGATGACACAGTGTCGTAACGAGAGTGGTGGCATGCCCGGGAACGCGCTGGCTTCCTCGAAGAGACGAACGCACTGCGCTTAGCCCATTGCTGCCGCCGCGCAGCCCGACAGCACTCTGGCGGGCCACCCCTCAAGGGGGTTTTCCCCGCCTGCGCGCCGTTGTCGCTCGCGTCGATCCGCATATGCGGATTCACGCGATCGCAGCGGCTTGCCGAGCCACAACTCCGCGCTTGAACCGTCAAGGGCCGGGCAGCGGCCCGAGTCGTCATGCGCTGCGCGCACTCCAGCCCGCGCCAGCCTCTGCCCTGCTCGCTGTCTCGCTTCCCTTGACGGCACCCGGCGTCGTGGCCGCTGGGCTCCCATCGGGGGCGTTCGCGACCCCTCGTTTCGTACCGAAACGCAGGCGTCACAACCGGCCCCGACCGGGCCAAACCACAGGAAAGAATCGCCATGCAGAAACTTTGCCGTTCGACCGATGCAGCCACTCTTGACGGCGCGACACTTGCCGACCTGCGCAGATTCGTGAGTCAGGCACAGAGGGCCGTGATCCAGTCCGCTGTACGCGGCGAAGACGGAGCTTTTTTCGTCGGCAAGATGATCGAGTTCCGCGACCGCATCGCATCAATGCCGAAAACGTACGAGACCGAAGGCACAGGCGACGAAGCGATTGCGCACCTGCACTACTTCACCGGCGGCTGCGATTGGTACATCACCGAGAAAGACTGCGAAGACATGCAACATCAGGCCTTCGGACTGGCTTGTATCCACGAGACCGAGCTGGGCTATATCAGTATCGTCGATCTCTTGCGCTGCGGCGCCGAGCTCGACCTTCACTTCACGCCGCGCACACTTGCAAACATCAGAAAGGGTCGCGCGTAGGGAGACGTGTCAGCGGCAACGGTCGCCGTCCCGCGCCATCAGCGCGGGGTGTACGGTCGCGTACTCGCCCGACTATGAGCCCTTTTGAGAGATGCGAATGAATGAACTATCGGGGTGGTTGGCCGTAGACGTTACCGTGACCGCCGGGCTTGTGGAGAGCGCCTTGGCGATTACGCGCGGCAAAAGGCTCCTTCTGGTTTTCGATCTGCTTGGACGCGATCTTGTCGGCAAGCCGGGGAAGAAGCTTGGAGATGACGGTATTGAAGGTCGACATTGTCCCCACGGTGACATCGCGTCCGCCTTCGCAGGCGGCCTTGAGAATTGCTTCGGCAACCTGGGTGGGCTGGATCTGCTGATCCGGTAGTTTTGGTTCGGCGGCCAGGTAGTTGCGCGCGTGACGAGGGTAAGGCGTGTTGACGGCCGTGGGCTGGATGAGCGTCACCGAAACCGGTGCGTTGTCGACGTGTTCGACTTCGACGCGCAATGCATCCGTGAAACCCTTGACCGCATGTTTGCTGGTCGAATACATGCCCTGCAGCGGGGCAACCGCGTCGGACACTTCGCTGCCGACGTTGATCAGCGCGCCGCCCTGACTGCGCAGATGGGGCAAGGCGATAAGACTGCCATTGACCACGCCCCAGAAGTTGGTCTCGAATAGGCGACGGTTGTCCTCGTCACTGACTTGGTCGAGCCTTCCGTAGATCGACACACCTGCATTGTTGATCCAGGTATCGATGCGGCCGAACGCGGCAAGTGCCGCGGCCGCCACGTCCAGCATCGCCGTCCGGTTGCCAACATCGGCCGTGATCGCTATGGCGCGTCCGCCGATCTCGTTGATCTCGGTGACGACGTCCTGAAGGGTTTCGCCGCTGCGCGCGACCAGGACGAGTTTGGCGCCTCGTTCGGCGGCCGCCAGTGCGGTAGCCAACCCAATGCCGCTGCTTGCGCCGGTGATGACCATGACCTGGTCTGCTATTGGCTTGAGCGCTTTTTCCATGATCAACTCCGTGGCGAACGGCGCACCCCGCATTTGCAAAACCATGAACCGGGCGTGG
>DASXKR010000063.1:0-48721 GCA_036496665.1 Rudaea sp.
GGACGTGACGGGCGCGGTGGAACTGCCGGCGGGCGTGGAAATGGTCATGCCGGGCGACAACATCAAGATGGTGGTGAGCCTGATCCACCCGATCGCGATGGAAGAGGGCCTGCGCTTTGCGATTCGCGAAGGCGGTCGTACGGTGGGTGCGGGCGTGGTGGCGAAGATTATCAAGTGAGGTGTGAGGTCGGCCGCTTGCACGGCCTGGTGAGGAGTGAGGTCGGTCCGCTGACGCGGACCTTGTGAGAAAAGCGGCGGGATCGCTTTGCTGACACCTAACTCCTAACGAGCGCGCGCAGCGCGCGACCTCACCAAAAATGCGGGGCGATGAAAAATCGCCTCGGTGTAACCAAGCAAAAGCAACGTTCTTTCAGATTGAGGAAAGGCAATGGCGGACCAGAAGATTCGAATTCGATTGAAGGCCTTCGACCATCGATTGATCGATCGCTCGGCCAGCGAGATCGTCGAGACGGCCAAGCGCACGGGTGCGCAGGTGCGTGGTCCGATTCCGCTGCCGACCAAGATCGAGCGCTACACGATCCTGACTTCGCCGCATGCCGACAAGGACGCGCGCGACCAGTACGAAACGCGCACGCACAAGCGCGTCCTCGACATTGTCGACCCGAACGACAAGACCGTGGACGCACTGATGAAGCTCGACCTCGCCGCCGGCGTGGATGTGCAGATCAAGTTGTATTGATTGAGGCGGGACTCGGGACTCGGGAAAGAGCAGCGACGACAGGCGCTTTTGCTTTTTCCCGAGCCCCCAGTCCCCAGTCCGGAAAACGAGAGCTACGAACATGAGCATCGGATTGGTTGGAAAAAAATGCGGCATGACACGGATCTTCACCCCCGCGGGCGAATCGATTCCGGTCACGCTGATCGAGGCGACGCCGAACCGCATCACCCAGGTGAAGACCGTCGAGAACGACGGCTACAACGCCATCCAGGTGACCGCGGGACTCAAGCGCGCAGCGCTGGTGACCAAGCCGCGCGCAGGACACTTCGCCAAGGCGAAGGTCGAGGCCGGTCGCGGGCTGTGGGAATTCCGCGTCGAAGAGAAGGACCTTGGCAAGTACCAGGTCGGCGGTGAACTGAAGGCCGAAGAGGTGTTCAAGGCTGGCCAGATCGTCGACGTTGCCGGCGTGACCAAGGGCAAGGGCTTCCAGGGCACGATCAAGCGCCACCATTTCACGATGGGCGACGCGACGCACGGCAACTCGCTGTCGCACCGTTCGCCGGGATCGATCGGCCAGCGCCAGACGCCAGGTCGCGTATTCCCGGGCAAGAAGATGTCCGGCCACATGGGCGCGGCGCAGCAGTCGATGATGAATCTCGAAGTCGTGCAGATCGACGCCGAGCGCCATCTGATCGCGGTACGCGGTTCGGTTCCCGGTGCTCCGGGCGGCGATGTCGTCATCCGTCCGGCGTCCAAGGGCTAACGCTTTCTTGAAAAGTCCGGCCAGGATGGCCGGGCTCTTCGATCAGGATGATCGTGAAGATTAACGTTTCCGGTCAGGATGACCGGGTTTCCGATCAGGGATGATCATGAGGATATGATTATGGAACTCCAGGTAATCGGCGCGAAGAAACCATTGTCGGTCTCCGACACGGTGTTCGGTCGCGAATTTTCCGAAGGCCTCGTGCATCAGGTCGTGGTCGCGTATCGCAACGCAGGCCGGGCCGGCACGAAGGCGCAGAAGTCGCGTTCGGACATGTCCGGAACGACCAAGAAGTTCAAGAAGCAGAAGGGCGGCGGTGCTCGTCACGGCGACTACCGCGCTCCGATCTTCGTCGGTGGCGGCCGCACGTTTGCCGCACGCCCGCGCAGTTTTGCGCAGAAGGTCAACAAGAAGATGTATCGCGGTGCGATCCAGACGATCCTGTCCGAGCTCAATCGGCAGGGCCGCCTGAAGATCGTCGAGACGTTTTCGGTCGAAAAGGCCAGCACCAAGGCGCTGGTCGCCAAGCTCAAGGATTTCAACGGCCGTACGCTGATCGTTACCGAGAATGTCGATCCGAACCTGTACCTGTCGGCGCGCAACCTGCCGCACGTTGCGGTGGTTGATGTGGCAGCGATGGATCCGGTCAGCCTGGTCGACGCAGCCAACGTGTTGATGACGGTCGACTCCGTCAAGAAGATCGAGGAGTGGCTGGCATGAGCGAGCAGATCAAGAACGAACGGTTGTTCACTGTGCTGCGCGCGCCGCACCTTTCGGAAAAGAGCGTGCGTCTGCAGGAAGTCAACCAGTACGTATTCGAAGTTGCACCGGAGGCCAACAAGGCTCTGGTAAAAGCGGCGGTCGAAGCGATGTTCAACGTCAAGGTTTACTCGGTGAACCTGGCGAACGTGAAGGGCAAGGCCAAGGCGTTCCGGCAGCGGGCTGGCAGCCGCAACGGCTGGCGCAAGGCCTACGTGCGCCTGCACGAAGGACAGAGCATCGACATGACGGCAAAGCCGTAAGCGACGCACCCATAAAGATTGGGAATAGACATGGCACTGATTACATTGAAGCCAACTTCTCCGGGACGCCGCGCGATGGTGCGCGTGTCGACGCCGGGGTTGCACAAGGGCGATCCGTACGGAGCGTTGGTGGAGCCGCAGGGCAAGACCGGCGGTCGCAACCATTACGGCCGCATCACGACGCGGCACAAGGGTGGCGGTTCGAAGCAGCATTATCGCGTGGTCGATTTCAAGCGTGACAAGGAAGGCATTGCCTGCCGCGTCGAGCGCATCGAATACGATCCGAACCGCACGGCGCATATTGCGTTGCTGTGCTACGTCGATGGCGAACGCCGCTATATCATCGCGCCGAAGGGCATCAACGTCGGCGACCAGCTGATGGCGGGCCGCGATGCACCGATCAAGACCGGCAATTCGCTGCCGCTGCGCAATGTGCCGATCGGTGCCACCGTGCACTGCGTCGAGATGAAGCCCGGCAAGGGCGCGCAGCTTGCGCGCAGCGCCGGCGCTTCGGTGCAGCTGATTGCACGTGAGCAGGGCTATGCCACGCTGCGTCTGCGCTCCGGCGAGATGCGCAAGGTGCCCGCCGACTGCCGCGCGACGATCGGCGAGGTCGGCAACTCCGAACACAACCTGCGCAAGCTCGGCAAGGCCGGCGCGAAGCGCTGGCGCGGCATCCGCCCGACCGTTCGCGGCGCGGCGATGAATCCGGTCGATCACCCGCACGGCGGCGGCGAAGGTCGTGCCGGACAGGGCAACCCGCACCCGGTGTCACCGTGGGGCCAGCCGTCCAAGGGCTACAAAACGCGCAAGAACAAGCGGACCGACCAGTTCATCGTGCGCGATCGCAGGAGCTAATACATATGGCACGTTCACTCAAGAAAGGCCCGTTCGTCGATCTGCACCTGCTGAAGAAGGTGGAGGTGGCGTCGGCAACGAATACCAAGCGTCCAATCAAGACCTGGTCGCGGCGTTCGATGATTCTTCCCGAGATGGTCGGCCTGACAATCGCGGTCCACAACGGCAAGGCCCATGTGCCGGTGCTGGTCAACGAGAACATGGTCGGGCACAAGCTCGGCGAGTTCGCCGCGACGCGCACGTTCAAGGGCCACTCCGGCGACAAGAAAGCCGCCGAAGCCAAGCCGACGTCGGCATAAGAGGTCACGAAAATGGAAGCCAAAGCGATCCTGCGCAGCGCGCGTATTTCGGCACAGAAGGTGCGTCTGGTCGCAGACCAGGTGCGCGGTCTGGCGGTCGGCCGCGCCACGAACCTGCTCGCGTTCAGCGACAAGAAGGCGGCTGCGCTGGTCAAGAAGGTACTGCTGTCCGCGGTAGCGAACGCCGAGAACAATCTCGGCGCCGACGTGGATGATTTGAAGGTCGCCACGATTACCGTGGATGAAGGTCCGCAGCTCAAGCGCATGCATGCACGCGCCAAGGGTCGCGGCTCGCGCATCATCAAGCGCACCAGCCATATCACCGTGGTCGTGGGCAGCTAAGGATAATCACGATGGGTCATAAAGTTCATCCAACCGGAATTCGCCTTGGCATCTCCAAGGACTGGAATTCCAAGTGGTACGCGAACAAGCGCGAGTACGCCGAGTATCTGACCGCGGACCTCAAGGTACGCGACATGCTGCGCAAGAAGCTCGCGCAGGCCGGCGTGTCCAAGATCCAGATCGAGCGTCCGGCCAAGTCGGCGCGCATCACGATCCACACGGCCCGTCCTGGCGTGGTGATCGGCAAGAAGGGCGAGGACATCGAGAAGCTGCGCAAGGACGTCAGCAAGATGATGGGCGTTCCTGCGCACATCAACGTCGCCGAAGTGCGCAAGCCGGAGATCGACGCGCAGCTCGTGGCCGAGTCGATCGCCCAGCAGCTCGAGCGTCGCATCATGTTCCGCCGTGCGATGAAGCGTTCGGTCGGCAATGCGATGCGCCTCGGTGCGCTCGGTATCAAGGTCAACGTCGCCGGCCGCCTGAACGGCGCGGAGATCGCGCGTTCGGAGTGGTACCGCGAGGGCCGCGTGCCGCTGCATACGCTGCGCGCCGACATCGACTACGGCTTCGCCGAAGCCAGGACGACCTACGGAATCATCGGCATCAAGGTGTGGATTTACAAGGGCGAAGTATTCGACCTGCACGCCGCGAACCAGGAAACGAAAGAAGAAGGCCGTGATTCGGCGCCGCGTGGCGAGCGTCGTGAACGTGGCGAGCGCGAACCGCGCGAGCATCGCGAACCGCGCGAAGCGCGCCAGAAGTAAGGAACGGATATGCTGCAGCCCAAACGCACCAAGTACCGCAAAGTACAGAAGAGCCGTAACCGCGGCCTCAGCTACGTCGGCGCCAAGGTCAGCTTCGGCGAATACGGCCTGAAGGCGACCACGCACGGGCACCTGACTGCGCGCCAGATCGAGGCTGCGCGCCGTTGCGTGACGCGCTTCGTCAAGCGTGGCGGCAAGCTGTGGATCCGCGTGTTCCCGGACAAGCCGATCAGCAAGAAGCCGATCGAAGTCCGCATGGGCAACGGCAAGGGCAACGTCGAGTTCTGGGTTGCCGTCGTGCAGCCTGGCCGCATGTTGTATGAAATCGAAGGCGTCGACGAGGCAACCGCACGCGAGGCGTTCCGCCTGGCCGCGGCCAAGCTGTCGGTGCAGACCCAATTCGTGAATCGCACGGTGCTGTGATGGAACTCAAAGAACTTCGTACCCAGTCCGCACAGGACCTGCAGGAACAGCTGCTCGAGCTGCGCCGCGAACAGTTCAACCTGCGCATGCAGAAAGGGTCCGGCCAGCAGAAGCAGACGCACCACTTCAAACGCGTCAAGCGCGAGATTGCGCAGGTCAAGATGCTGCTCGGCGCGAAAACGCCGGGCGCGGCAAAGTAAAGGCGGACAGTGATGAGCGAACAGACGAGTAACGCTGGACAAAAGACGCCGCGCACGATCGAAGGTCGTGTCGTCAGCAACAAGATGCACAAGACGGTCACGGTATTGCTCGAGCGCCAGGTGCCGCATCCGCTGTACGGCAAGATCGTGCGTCGGTCGACCAAGGTGCATGCGCATGACGAAGACGGCCAGTGCAAGGAAGGCGACCTGGTACGCATCGCCGAGTGCCGGCCGATGTCGAAGACCAAGAACTGGCGCGTCGTCGCAGTCGTCACGCGCGCTGCGCAGTAACGTGGTAGCGAGGAGGAAAGCAACATGATCCAGATGCAGACCACGTTGGCCGCGGCGGATAACAGCGGCGCCAAGGAACTGATGTGCATCAAGGTGCTCGGCGGTTCGAAGCGCCGTTACGCCGGCATCGGCGACATCATCAAGGTGTCGATCCGCGATGCGATTCCGCGCGGCAAGGTCAAGAAGGGCGAAGTCTATGACGCCGTCGTCGTGCGCACCCGCAAGGGCGTGCGTCGTGCGGACGGCTCGCTGATCCGCTTCGACGGCAATGCCGCGGTACTGTTGAACAACAAGCTCGAGCCGATCGGCACGCGCATCTTCGGGCCGGTCACGCGCGAACTGCGCAGCGAACGGTTCATGAAGATCGTGTCGCTGGCGCCGGAAGTGCTTTGAGGAAAGTGAGGAAGTGAGGTCGCGCCTTCGGCGCTGGTGAGGAGTTAGAAGTGCAGGAGCGTTCGCCTGACTCCTAACGAGGTCGCGAAGCGACCGACCTGACGAGCCCGCGAAGCGGGCGACCTAACTAGAAGGTTGAAACGCATTACTACCGAGAAAACGTCATGAACCGAATTCGCAAAGGTGATCAAGTCATCGTGATCACCGGCAAATACAAGGGCCAGAAGGGCGAGGTGCTGCGCGTCGCGGAAGATCGCGTCATCGTGCAGAACATCAACCTCGTCAAGCGTCACACCAAACCGAATCCGCAGGCGAACCAGCCGGGCGGAATCGTCGAGCGCGAGGCATCGATTCACGCGTCCAACGTGATGCTGCTGAACAGCGCGTCCGGCAAGGGCGAGCGTGTCGGCTTCAAGTCGCTCGAGGACGGTCGCAAGGTGCGCGTGTTCCGCCGCAGCGGCGAAGTGGTGGACGCATAAGGAGCCCGACATGACTACCCGTTTGGAAAAAGTCTACAAAGAACAGATCGTGCCGAAGCTCATGGAGCGGTTCGGCTACAAGAGCGTCATGCAGGTGCCGCGCATCACCAAGGTCACGCTCAACATGGGCGTTGGCGAAGCGACCGGCAACAAGAAGATTCTCGAGAACGCGATGGCCGACATGGCGAAGATCGCAGGCCAGAAGCCGATCTCGACGCTGGCGCGCAAGTCGATCGCGACGTTCAAGATTCGCGACGGCTGGCCGATCGGCTGCAAGGTCACGCTGCGTCGCACGAAGATGTACGAGTTCATCGATCGCCTGGTCAACATTTCGCTGCCGCGCGTGCGCGACTTCCGCGGCATCAGCGGGCGTGCGTTTGACGGCCGCGGCAACTACAACATGGGCGTCAAGGAACAGATCATCTTCCCGGAAATCGATTTCGACCAGGTCGACGCAATGCGCGGCATGGATATCGCGATCACGACGACCGCGCGCACGGATGAGGAAGCGAAAGCACTGCTGGAAGCCTTCAGCTTCCCGTTCCGCAACTAGGGTTCTGAGAGACACTCATGGCAAAGACCAACATGATCATGCGCGAGAAGAAGCGCGCAAAGACCGTCAAGAAGTACGCGGCGCGGCGCAAGGAGCTGAAAGCCATCGTGCTCAGCCCGAAGTCGTCGTATGACGAAAAGATGGCGGCGCAGGCCAAGCTGCAGAAGTTGCCGCGCGACGCGAGTCCGACGCGCCAGCGCAACCGCTGCGAACTGACCGGTCGTTCGCGCGGCGTTTATCGCAAGTTTGCGCTCGGCCGTCACAAGCTGCGCGAAGCGACCATGCGCGGCGACGTGCCCGGCCTGCGCAAGGCCAGCTGGTAAGAGTTTCAAATCGGAGGAAGCCGTCACCGGATTTCCTCCGGCGCAGAAAAGAAGATCCGTTTCGGATATCGATGCTCAACGATAGTTCGCGACGAAAGGTCCCGGCAGGTAACGCGGCTCTTTGAGCCCCCTTAAGTTAAGGGGGCGGCGCAAGCCAGGGTTGTGGAGGCATTGCCGGACCAACTGACGAAGCGAACGCATGACAAGTTACAGGAAGCAATGAAATGAGTATGACTGATCCCATCGCCGACATGTTTACCCGCATCCGCAATGCGCAGGCGACGGCCAAGCCGACGGTGCGCATGCCGGGTTCCAAGGTAAAGGCCGCGATTGCCAAAGTCCTGAAGGACGAAGGTTACATCCGCGACGTGCAGCTGGTGCGCGGCGATAACAACAAGAGCGTACTGGAGATCGCCCTGAAGTATTTCGAGGGCCGGCCTGCGATCGATCGTCTCGATCGTGTCAGCCGCTCCGGGCTGCGCGTGTATCGCGGCAAGGGCGAGCTGCCCAAGGTCATGGGCGGGCTCGGTATCGCGATCATCTCGACGCCGGCCGGCATCATGACCGATGCCCAGGCGCGCGAGAAAGGCGTCGGTGGCGAAGTCCTCGGCACTGTCGCCTGACAAAAATTGAAGAGTCCGGGCAGGACGCCCGGGTTGTTGATCACGGATGATCAATTGGAGAACAAAGACATGTCTCGTGTAGCCAAGAAACCGATCGCGCTGCCCAAGGGCGTTGAGTTCGCGGTCGGCAAAGATGCGGTCACTGTGAAGGGCCCGAAGGGTACGCTCAGCTTCACGACGCCGACAGGCGTGGAAGTCGGCGTGCAGGGTTCCGAAGTCCAGTTGACGACCAAGGACGGCGGCGAAACCAAGATGACCGGAACGGCGCGTGCGCTGCTGGCCAACATGGTCAAGGGTGTCAGCGAAGGGTATCAGCGCAAGCTCGAGTTGGTCGGCGTTGGTTACCGCGCCGCACTTTCGGGCAAAGACCTCAATCTGACGCTCGGCTTTTCGCATCCGGTCGTGTTCACGGCGCCGGAAGGCATCACGATCACCGTGCCGACGCAGACCGAAGTTCTGATCGCCGGTGCCGACAAGCAGCGCGTCGGCGAAGTCGCCGCGAAGATCCGCGCGTTCCGTCCGCCCGAGCCGTACAAGGGCAAGGGCGTGCGCTATGCCGGTGAGAAGATCACGTTGAAGGAAGCCAAGAAGGCCTGATCGCCTGCAGCCATTCGGTCTTGCAAAGGATCGGAGGCTTCCCAAACTACTAAAAAACGCGGCACGGGACGGCCGCCATTGGAGACAAGACGATGGACAAGAATCTGGCAAGACTGCGTCGCGCGAAAACCACGCGCGTCCATATCCGCAAACTCGAAGTGCCGCGTCTGACGGTGCATCGCAGCGATCAGCACATCTATGCCCAGGTCATTTCGGCCGATGGCACCAAGGTGCTGGCGGCAGCGTCGACGGTGCAGAAGGATCTGGCCAAGGATCTGAAGGGCACGAAGAACAAGGCAGCTGCGGCTGCGGTCGGCAAGGCGGTCGCCGAAAAGGCCAAAGCCGCGGGCGTCGAGAGCGTCGCTTTCGACCGCTCCGGCTTCCGTTACCACGGCCGTATAGCGGCGCTGGCCGACGCGGCGCGTGAAGCGGGATTGAAGTTCTGAAGAAAGTGAGACGTTAGACGTGAGAGGTGAGACGAAAAGCAGTGCTCTTCGTCTCACGTCTGAGCCAGCGAAGCGAGCGTACGTCTCACGTCTCACGAGATTTAACACAACTCCAAGCGGCTCGAGCCGCAAGCAAAAGCCCGCTTCGCAACCGCGAGCGGCAACGAAAGGTGAATACAGATGTCAACAAATGATCGTGAAAACAGCGACGGCATGCTGGAGAAACTCATCGCCGTCAACCGCGTGGCCAAGACGGTCAAGGGTGGTCGGCAGATGAGCTTCACGGCGCTGACGGTAGTCGGTGACGGCGACGGCAAGGTCGGTTTCGGTTACGGCAAGGCGCGTGAAGTGCCTGTCGCGATTTCGAAGGCGATGGAGCGCGCGCGCCGCGGCATGACCTCGGTCAAGCTCAACAACGGCACGCTCTGGCATGCAGTCAAGGCGAACCACGGCGCCGCGCGGGTCTACATGCAGCCGGCTTCCGAGGGTACCGGCGTCATCGCCGGTGGCGCGATGCGCGCCGTCCTCGAAGTCGTGGGCGTCAAGAACGTGCTGGCCAAGGCGGTCGGTTCGCGTAATCCGATCAACTTGGTGCGTGCGACGATCAAGGGTCTGCAGGCGATGGCGACGCCGGAGCGCATTGCGGCCAAGCGCGGCAAGAAAGTGAGCGAGGTGGGCGGTTATGGCCAGAACTAAGCCAGGCAAGGTAGGCACCAAGCCTGCTGGCACGATCCGGGTACGTCTGTTCAAGAGCCCGAACAGCTGCCAGTGGAAGCATCGTCTGAGCGTCAAGGCGCTTGGCCTGAACAAGCTCAACGACGTGCGCGAGCTGAAAGACTCGCCGCAGGTACGGGGTCTGATCAACAAGGTCGGCTATCTGGTGCGAGTAGAAGAGTGAGGTGTGAGGTCGCGCGCCTCCGGCGCGCTCGTGAGGAGTGAGAAAACGCGGTAGCTCTACTGACCACCTAACGAGGCCGCGAAGTGGCCGACCTGACGAGATCGCGTAGCGAGCGACCTCACGTTCAAAGCGAATACGGAGCAAACACACAATGCATCTCAATACACTGAAACCGGCCAAGGGCTCGCGCAAGAAGCGCACGCGTGTCGGTCGTGGTATCGGCTCCGGCCTCGGCAAGACTGCCGGCCGTGGCCACAAGGGTCAGTACGCACGTACCGGCAAGGGCAAGGTCAAGCCGGGCTTCGAAGGCGGTCAGATGCCGATGCAGCGCCGTCTGCCTAAGGTTGGCTTCCGCTCGAAGATGTCGCGTGACGTTTCCGAAGTGCTGCTGTACCAGCTCGGTGCCGTGAAGGGTGACGTTGTCGACTTCAACGCACTGAAGGCGGCGGGCCTCGTCGGGACGCGTGCTGTCCGGGTGAAGATCGTCAAGCGTGGCGAGATCAAACGCGCGATCAAGCTGAAGGGTGTAGCCGTAACGGCGGGCGCCAAGGCCGCGATCGAAGCGGCCGGCGGCAGCGTGGAGTGATTTTTCGAATGCAAATGTTTGAACTTCCTGTCCAAACATTCGCGCACTTGAGTCCGGCGCCGGTCCGGACTCAAGTGCCGACGCGCAACGCTCCACGTTGCGCGCGGGCGGCCCGTCCGTGGGCCGTTTATTGCTCCGGCAAAGCGGAGCAATAAATGGCGGCATCACAGGCCAACATGCTCGCAGGACTCGGCAAGCTGACCGAGCTGAAGCAGCGCATCCTGTTCGTGATCGGCGCGCTGGTCGTGTACCGGCTCGGCTCGTTCATTCCTGTCCCCGGGGTCAACTCTGACGAGATGACCCGGCTGATCGAGCGCCAGGGCGGCGGCATCATCGACATGTTCAACATGTTTTCCGGCGGTGCGCTGTCGCGCTTCTCGCTGTTTGCGCTTGGCGTGGTTCCGTATATCTCGGCATCGATCATCGTGCAGATGTTCGCGTCGGTGATTCCTGCCTGGCAGGCGCTGCGCAAGGAAGGCGAGTCCGGCCGGCGCAAGCTGACCCAGTACACGCGTTTCGGCACGGTCGCCCTCGCCGGCTTCCAGTCGTTCAGCATCGCGACGATGCTGATGCACCAGGCCGGCGTGGTCTACGCGCCCGGTCCCGGTTTCGTCTTCACCGCCGTGATCAGCCTGACGGCCGGCACGCTGTTCCTGATGTGGCTCGGCGAACAGATCACAGAACGCGGCGTCGGCAACGGCATATCGCTGCTGATTTTCGCCGGTATCGTGGCTGGTCTGCCGAAGGCGACGGTCGCGACGCTGCAGATGGCGCAGAACGGCGAATTGAACTTCATCAAGGTGCTGCTGGTTCTGGCAGTCGTGCTCGGCGTGACGGCATTCGTCGTGTTCGTCGAGCGCGGCCAGCGTCGGATCACGGTCAACTACGCGCGGCGTCAGGGCGGCAGCCAGGCGTACATGAACCAGAGCTCGCACCTGCCGCTCAAGCTGAACATGTCGGGCGTGATTCCGGCGATCTTTGCGTCGTCACTGATCATGTTCCCGGCCACGGCTTCGTCCTGGTTCAGCAACGGTGCGGACATCCGCTGGCTGCAGACGGTCACCGCGGCGCTGAGTCCCGGCGAACCGCTTTACGAGA
Source organism: Rudaea sp. (assembly GCA_036496665.1). Classification (GTDB taxonomy): domain Bacteria; phylum Pseudomonadota; class Gammaproteobacteria; order Xanthomonadales; family Rhodanobacteraceae; genus Rudaea. The sequence continues at coordinate 11,638 of DASXKR010000063.1, forward strand.
TGCTCTACGCGGTGCTGATCATCGTGTTCGCCTTCTTCTATACGGCCCTGGTGTTCAATTCGAACGAGACAGCCGAGAACCTGAAGAAGTCCGGTGCGCTGATTCCGGGCATCCGTCCGGGTCGTGCCACAACCGAATACATCGATGGTGTGCTGACGCGGTTGACTGGCGCCGGTTCACTGTACCTGGTGCTGGTGTGCCTGGTGCCGACGTTCCTGAATCAGACCTGGCACGTGCCGTTTTACTTTGGCGGCACGTCATTGCTGATCGTGGTCGTCGTGGTCATGGATTTCACCGCCCAGATCCAGGCCCACCTGGTATCGCACCAATACGAGAGTCTTCTGAAGAAGGCCAACCTCAAGGGGTATGGCCGAGGCGGCGCGCGCTGAGCGGCGTCCGAAAGCATGAAAAGCCAACAATAACGGGATTTCGGCCTTTTTTCCAGGCAAAAATCCGGGTATAATCCGCAGTTCACTGCGCATAATGTGATTGGAGAGTAGGGCATGGCCCGCATTGCAGGCGTCAACCTTCCGGTACAGAAGCACGTCAGTATCGGTCTGCAAAGTATTTTCGGTATCGGCCGTGCACGGTCGAAGCAGGTTTGCGTCTCCGCCGGCGTCAATCCGACGACCAAGATCAAGTCATTGACCGAGTCGGAGGTGGAGAAGCTGCGCGCTGAAATCGCGAAGTTCACGGTCGAGGGCGATCTGCGCCGCGAGGTGGGCATGAGTATCAAGCGCCTGATCGATCTGGGCACCTATCGCGGCCTGCGTCATCGCCGCGGCCTGCCGGTGCGCGGCCAGCGTACGCGCACCAATGCGCGCACCCGCAAGGGCCCGCGTCGCGCCATCAAGAAGAACTAAGGAAACCGTCGACTCATGAACAAGCCGGTCGCTGCCAAGACCAAGAAGAAAGCCAAGCGCGTCGTCACCGATGCCATCGTGCACGTGCAGGCGTCGTTCAACAACACGGTCGTGACGATCACCGATCGTCAGGGCAATGCGCTGTCGTGGGCCACGTCCGGTGGCGCCGGCTTCCGCGGTTCACGCAAGTCGACCCCGTTTGCAGCCCAGGTCGCCGCTGAAAAAGCCGGCCGTGCTGCGCAGGAGTATGGCGTGAAGTCGGTTGAGGTTCGCATCAAGGGCCCCGGCCCGGGACGCGAGTCCGCCGTGCGTTCGCTCAACGCGCTGGGCTACAAGGTCACCAACATCGTCGACGTGACGCCGATTCCGCACAACGGCTGCCGTCCCCCGAAGCGCCGCAGGGTGTAATTGCGGTCATTCCTGAACGCAGGATCAGGAACCGGCCATCCATGGTCAGGTTCTTTGAAAAAGAGAGAGATTGATTAATGGCACGTTATCTGGGTCCCACCTGCAAGCTCGCTCGTCGCGAGGGCGCTGATCTCAGCCTCAAGAGTCCCGCGCGCGCGGTCGACTCGAAGTGCAAGCTGGAGCAGAAGCCCGGCCAGCACGGCGCCGGCGGCAAGAAGGCGCGTCTGTCCGACTACGCCGTCCAGCTGCGCGAAAAGCAGAAGGTCAAGCGCATTTATGGCTTGCTCGAGCGCCAGTTCAGCAACTACTACACCAAGGCGTCGCAGGTGAAGGGCAACACCGGTGAAAACCTGTTGCGCATGCTCGAGAGCCGCCTGGACAACATCGTCTACCGCATGGGTTTTGCGGTGACGCGCGCGCAGGCGCGCCAGCTGGTCGCGCACAAGGCGATCGAGGTCAATGGCAAGAAGGTCAATCTGCCGTCGTACGCGGTCAAGCCGGGTGACCAGGTTGCCATTGTCGAGAAGTCGCGCAATCAGCTGCGCATCCAGGAAGCCCTGACCCTCTCGCAGGAGATGGATCTGGCGCCGGGCTGGGTCGAGATCGACGCGAAGAAGTTCACCGGTTCGCTGAAGGCCTTGCCGGAGCGCTCGGATCTGCCGAGCGACATCAACGAAAGCCTGATCGTCGAGTTGTATTCGAAGTAATCGGTCATATATCTGCGGCTGCCGCGCTGACCTCAATCCGGCGCAGCGGCCGCAGCGGATTCTAGGCTGCTTGCCGCGGATTCCCTGAAATTACACATTCTTATCGGAGTAGTGCATGGCTTCTTCGCCAACTACCATACTGCGCCCACGTGGCATCCAGGTAGAGCGCACCGGCAACAACCGGGCGAAGGTCGTGGTCGAGCCGCTCGAGCGCGGCTTCGGTCACACCCTGGGCAACGCGTTGCGCAGAGTTCTGCTGTCATCGATCCCCGGCGCCGCCATCACGGAAGTCGAAATCGACGGCGTGCTGCACGAGTACACGACGCTCGAAGGGCTGCAGGAGGACGTCATCGAAGTCCTGCTGAACTTCAAGGACGTCGCAATCCGGCTGCACAACCTCGACGAGACGACCCTGACTCTTTCCAAGAAGGGCAAGGGCGTCGTCACGGCGGGTGATATCAAGGTCGATCACAACGTCGAGATCATCAATCCCGAACACGTCATCTGTCACTTGACCAAGGACATCGCGCTGAACATGCGCCTGAAGGTCGCTCGTGGCGTCGGCTATCAGCCGGCGACATCGCGCCGTCGTCCGGATGAAGAGTCGCGCCCGATCGGCCGCCTGCAGCTCGACGCATCGTTTTGCCCGGTTCGCCGCGTGGCCTACGAAGTCGACAGCGCGCGCGTTGAACAGCGTACCGACCTCGACAAGCTCGTGCTCGACATCGAAACCAACGGCACGATCGACGCCGAGGAAGCCGTGCGCAAGGCAGCCGAGATCCTGCAGGACCAGCTGACCGTGTTCGGCGATTTCACGCGCCGCGAGAGCGAAGCGACCAAGGCCGACAAGGCCGGCGTCGATCCGGTCCTGCTGCGTCCGATCGACGATCTGGAACTGACCGTCCGTTCGGCGAACTGCCTGAAGGCCGAAAGCATCTATTACATCGGCGATCTGGTCCAACGCACTGAAGTCGAGCTGTTGAAGACGCCGAACCTCGGCAAGAAGTCACTGACCGAGATCAAGGACGTGCTGTTTTCACGCGGCCTCTCGCTCGGCATGAAGCTGGAGAACTGGCCGCCGGCCGGTCTGCAGCATGGAATGCAGTTGAGTTGATGTAGTCGTCGTCCCGGTGCGAGTCGGGATGACGCAAGCGGTCGATTGCGGTTGTACCGCATCGCGAAGCAGTGAGAAATGATCCCGGAGTTGCGGGATCGACGGCAGCAATGCCGAACAATAGCGGGATGTTTCCGCGGGGTACCGGACAAAGCCGCCGGTTCTTCATAACAATAGATCAGAGGATTTTGTCATGCGTCACCTTAAGTCAGGTCGCAAATTCAGCCGTACTTCGAGTCATCGCGAAGCGATGTTCAAGAACATGGCGGCCTCGCTGTTCAAGCACGAATTGATCCGCACCACGCTGCCGAAGGCGAAAGAACTGCGCCGCGTCGCGGAGCCGCTGATCACGCTCGCCAAGACTGATGGCGTCGCCAACCGCCGTCTTGCGTTTGCGCGCTTGCGCGACAAAATTGCCGTCGGCAAGCTGTTCGTCGAACTCGGCCCGCGCTACCGCGAGCGCAAGGGCGGTTACCTGCGCATCCTCAAGTGCGGCATGCGTGCCGGCGACAACGCGCCGATGGCCTACGTCGAATTGGTCGACCGGCCCCGCGCCGACAGCGCCGACACGGCGGAATAGTTGAAGCCCTGAAGATTTCAGCGGCCCTGGCGGGAGACTGCCGGGGCCGTTTGCATTCCGGCGTGTCGCGAGTCATCGCTTGCGCCACCTGCGGTCGGTTTGCAGAACTCGATCGGCACGGTGCCAGACTTGGGGTGCAGAAGTGCCAAAATCTTGCCCTGCGCAGGGAACGCCGGTGAGCCGGTTGTTGTCTTTGACGGAACGCACCGTCGGCAACTTGGGGATCTGAGATGTTCAATCCGTTTCGCTGGTCGTTCCGCGCGCAATATGTGCTCGGCTTCGCCGGATGCGTCATGCTGCTCGCGTACGCCTACTATTCCCAGTTCCAGCTCGGCGTCGAACCCTGCCCGCTATGCATCTTCCAGCGCCTCGCCTTCATTGCGATGGGGATATTTTTTCTGGCAGGCGCTGTCCACAATCCCGGCGCGCGCGGTCGGCGCATCTATTCGCTGCTGGTGCTGCTCGGCGCCTGTGCCGGCGTCGGAATCGCCGCGCGCCACCTGTGGGTGCAACATCTTCCACCTGACCCGATGGCCGGTTGTGCGCCCGGCTGGAGCTACATGTTCGAGAATTTCCCGATCGGCGAGGCGATCAAGAAGGCTTTCACCGGCCATGCCGACTGCGCGGAGGTGAACTGGACGTTCCTTGGCTTGTCCATGCCGTTCTGGACGCTGGTCAGCTATGTCCTGATCGGCGCTGGCGCCGTATGGGCCGGCTTTCGCCCGCGCAACCAGGCCTGACCAATCTGCCGAGCGCCATGATCACGGTCACCTGACTTGCACCGGACGTCCACTGTGGCATCATGCCTTTCCGCAGTGCAGCAAAGACCGTCACGATGAAAGCCGACCCGCGCACCCTGACTCCCGTCCGCGAAGCACCGGAATGGTCGCCGGGCTCCTGGAAGAACAGGCCGGCCGTCCAACAGCCGACTTATCCGGACGACATGGCGCTCGCACGAGCGCTGGGCGAGCTGGGTGAATTGCCACCCCTGGTGACGTCGTGGGAGGTGCTCTCGCTGAAGCGCAAGCTCGCCGACGCGGCTGAAGGCCGCTGTTTTCTGCTGCAGGGCGGTGATTGCGCGGAAAGTTTCGCCGACTGCAACTCATCGGTGATCACGAATCGTTTGAAGGTTCTGCTGCAGATGAGCATCGTGCTCGTGCACGGCCTCAAGTTGCCGGTTGTGCGCCTCGGCCGTTTCGCCGGCCAGTACGCGAAGCCGCGTTCCGCCGACACGGAGACACGCGACGGCGTGACCCTGCCGTGCTATCGCGGTGACCTGGTCAATGCGCCAGAGTTCACGGCCGCGGCGCGCGCGGCGGACCCGCAACGCCTGATCGAAGGTCATTCGAAATCGGCGCTGACCATGAATTTCGTGCGCTCGCTGATCGACGGCGGGTTCGCCGACTTGCATCACCCCGAATACTGGGATCTGGCCTGGGTCGAGCACTCGCCGCTGCAGGACGAATACCGGCAGATGGTCGAGTCGATCGGTGACTCGGTACGCTTCATGGAAACACTCGCCGGCGAAGCGATCGGCAATTTCAGCCGAGTGGATTTCTATACTTCCCACGAAGCACTGCTGCTGCACTACGAGCAGGCGCAGACGCGTCAGGTGCCGCGTCACTGGGGCTGGTTCAATCTGTCGACGCACTTCCCGTGGATCGGCATGCGCACGGCGGCACTCGACGGCGCGCATGTCGAGTACTGCCGCGGCATCCGCAATCCGGTCGGACTCAAGGTCGGGCCGGGCGTGACGCCCGACCTGCTGCTGCGCACGATTGCCGCGCTGAATCCGGACAACGAGGCCGGCCGTTTGACCCTGATCCATCGCATGGGCGCAGCGAAGATCGAGTCCGAACTGCCGCGCCTGCTCGACGCGGTCAAGGCCGAAGGTGCGAAAGTGCTGTGGTGTTGTGATCCGATGCACGGCAATGGCGAAACGCTCGGCAACGGCGTCAAGACACGCCGCTTCGAAAATATCCGCGGCGAACTCGACCTTGCCTTCGACATCCACGCCGCACGCGGTACGCGCCTCGGTGGTGTGCATCTGGAACTGACCGGCGAGAACGTCACCGAGTGCCTCGGCGGCGCGCGCGACCTGACCGAAACCGATCTGACGCGTGCCTACAAATCAACCGTCGATCCACGCCTGAACTACGAGCAGTCGCTCGAAATGGCAATGCTGATCGTCCGCAAGCGCGGCCGGAGCGCGGCGGTGTCCAGCCCGGCATGATGCCGGCCACGGTGAACGATCCGACAATGCCGGGATATCCGCGGCCGAAGTACCTATGCAGGCACTGCTAGTTTCCCTGGTCGCAGTTGCGATCGCGGAAATGGGCGACAAGACCCAGCTGCTCGCACTGATTCTCGCCGCGCGCTATCGCAAACCCTGGCCGATCTGTCTCGGCATCTTCGTGGCGACCTTGCTCAACCATGTTCTCGCCGGTGAGGCGGGTGTGCTCTTGACGCGATGGCTGTCGCCCGAGATGCTGCACTGGATCATCGGACTGAGCTTCTTGTCGGTTGCGGTCTGGGCCTTATTCCCGGACCGCATCGACGAAAAGGAAACGCAGCACGCAACGCACCATGGCGTATTCGTTGCGTCGGCGGTCGGTTTTTTCCTGGCCGAAATGGGAGACCGCACGCAGATCGCAACGGCGATGCTCGCCGCACACTACCAGCCGTTGTGGCAGGTCATCGCCGGCACGACGCTGGGCATGCTCGCGGCGAACGTCCCGGTCGTGTTTCTCGGTGCGCGGTTCGCGCACCGATTGCCGCTGCACGCGACTCGCCTGATCGCCTGTGTGCTGTTCGCCGTGCTGGGCGTGATTATTCTGTTGCGTGGCTGAGCCAGCGGGCGTCACGGCGTATCGATGACGGGCAGAAACTTCGGCGGCTGACGCGCACGCGCCGATTGCTCGAACGCATAGGCCAGGCCGATCAACTTCGGCTCGCTCCATGCGCCGGCAAAGAAACTCAGTCCGATCGGCAGACCGTGCACGAAGCCGGCCGGCACGGTGATATCCGGATAGCCGGCAACTGCTGCCGGCGTCGAGCTGCCGCCCGCGGTGTGATCGCCATTGATCCAGTCGGTGACCCAGGAAGGGCCACCGGTCGGTGCGATCAAGCCATCCAATTTGTGCCTTTTCAGGGCGGCGTCGATACCTTGCCTGCCGGCGAGCAATTTCTCCCTTGCCAGCGCATCGCGATAGACCTTGTCGCTCAGCGGCCCGCGCGCCTGTGACTTTTCGAACAGGTCCTGGTCGAACCAGGGCATTTCGCGCACGCGTTCGCGCTCGTTGTACCTGATCATCTCGGCCAGCGAGCGCGGTGCGCCCGCAGCGGATGGCAAGCCGGAAAGATAGATGTCGAGATCATGCTTGAATTCGTACTCCAGCACGATCAATTCGGCGTCATCGTACTTGCCGAGATTCGGCAGCTCGACCGGATCGACAACGATCGCACCGGCGCCTTTCAGGGCCTCGATGTTCTTCGCCAGCAGCGCATCGACGTCGGGACTGAATCCGGCCAGCTTGCGCACGACACCGATGCGCGCGCCGTGCAATGCATTCGCGTCGAGGTAGCGTGTGTAGTCGCTGCGATGCGTTTCGCCCATGGCGCTCGTTGCGTCGCGCGCATCGGCTCCGGCGATAGCGCTCAACAGCACTGCCGCATCCGCCACGCTGCGGGCCATCGTTCCGGCCGTGTCCTGACTGTGCGCGATCGGAATTATCCCGGCGCGGCTGACCAGACCCAGGGTCGGCTTGATGCCGACGATCCCATTCGTCGCCGCCGGGCAAACGATCGATCCGTCGGTTTCGCTGCCGATGCCGGCGGCGGCGAGATTCGCCGAGACGGCGGCGCCGGTCCCCGAGCTTGATCCGCACGGATTGCGATTGAGCGCGTACGGATTGCGCGTCTGTCCGCCGCGGCCGCTCCAGCCGCTGGACGAGTGCGACGAACGGAAATTCGCCCACTCGCTCAGGTTGGTCTTGCCGAGAATCACCGCACCGGCTGCGCGCAGGTTTGCGGCGACGGTCGAATCCTGCGCCGCAATCGAACCGGCCAGCGCAAGCGAACCTGCCGATGTATGCATGGCGTCGGCCGTCTCGATGTTGTCCTTGATCAGGACGGGAATGCCGTGCAGTGGTCCGCGCACCTTTCCGTTCTTGCGTTCCGCATCGAGCTGGTCGGCAATCTTCAGCGCATCGGGATTGAGTTCGATGACGGCGCGCAGCGACGGCCCCGCCGTGTCGATCGCGGCGATGCGATCGAGGTATTGCTGCACGATCGCGTGCGCGGTCAGTTCACCGGCAGTCATGCGTCGTTGCAGATTGCCGATACTGGCTTCTTCCAGCGCGAACGTCGCCGGTTCCTCCGCTGCCGACGCGTGGCCTTGGCTGGAAAGCGCCAGGACGCCAACGAAGAGACCCAATGCGACACGATTCATGCAGATCCCCCGTCAAACTTGCGGCGCCGACTCCGGCGGATTTTCGATTTGTCGCAGGCGCGCGCTCAGCGCGACTGCGGCATGCGCAGGCGACTGGGCCAGCCGACCCGCACCAGCGTCTGGTCCGGATCGGACAGCGCGAACTCGTACATGCCCCATGGCTTGTCTTCGGGCGTCCGCCCGAGGCGCGACGCCAGTTCGTCGACGCCCTCGGTATAAAAGTACAGACCGAACGGATTGCGCCCCGCAACGAGCCAGCGATCGGGCGCAGCCGTCAGGTGCAGTTCGCCGCCGCCGTCATTGGCAAGGATCCGGTAGCTGCCGCTGTCGCTGTCATGCCGTCTGAATCCGAGGCGTTCGTAGAATGCCTCGCTGACATCGAGATTGCTGCAGGGCACGATCGCGATCAGGGCATTGGGCATGGGCGAAAGCCGATGGTCCGGAGCGGGTGTTCGTGCCGAAGTCTAACCCGTCGTCGAGGTTTTCGACCATGCTGCGTGTCGTAGCGCGTGGTCGTTCCGTTCAGCTTTCCGCATCCGCGACGAGGCGCTGGATCAGCGCAGTTCCCTGCGCACCACCAGCTTCAGCGCGGACCACACGTCGCTGAGCGCGCAGACCTTGATGTCGACGAAGCCGAGCGGCAGAGCGACTTCGCGAATCGTATCCTCGGTGATGTCGGTCGGAATTTTCGCGGTTTTCTTCGGCCAAGAAACCCAGATCGCGGCGTCGGCGCGGAGCCTTCCGCGCAACGCGACGAGGTGTTTCTGCAGTTCGCTGCGGCGATCGGCGAAAACATGAGCCAGATCGATGCCCGGACCGATCTGCTTCTCGAAACGGACGTCGCCGGGCAAAGGCTCGAGCAGGTCGACGTAATCGTCCGGTGCCGCGATCGGCAGCACCCGGCTGTGCTCCTTGATGCCGAGTTTCTTCGCCAGCGGGGTTCCGGAATACCCGGGCGTAACCGGCTTGCCGACCGATCGGGTCGCGAGTGGCTTCTTCACGTCGTCCCGTCCGTCATTCGGCAATTTCCTGGCGGATCGCGTCAGCCTATCACACTGACAATTCGAGGCCATCCTCGTCTCAACTACGCTTTCCCCAACTCTGGAAAATCCGGGGCAGCCCCATTACCGTCTCAGGATCTTTGGCGGCCGCACTCAAGCCCGCGACGACGTCCTCGATCTCATCTTCGCCGGCCAGCCCTTCGGCGACAACCGAGTCGGCGATGCGCGCCATAGTAATCGCGGCGACGTACTTGCCGTCGCCCTCGATATGCGTCGGCTGAACGACGTTGACCCGTACGCTCTGCAATCCCGCGCGGCGCAGCATGCCGGGCAACTTCGGGCCGATGTCGGGATCGCCGCCGCGACGCTTGACGACCTGCCGATACAGGTCTGTGTAGCGCTGGTAGGCCGCGCAGTGCGGATGGCAGAAACCTCCGGTGAAGTCGATGTCCTCGACGACGACCATGCCGCCGTGCCGGCTCGCCTCGACCATCGAGTCGACGCATCGTGACGGAACGGACAGGTGCGTCAGTATGAAGCGCGCATAGACCAGATCCTGCTCCCCGGCGCCGGGACACACCAGCGCGTCGGCGACGCGGAACTCGACGTTGTCGAGCTTTCCGGCGGCAGCATCCTGACGCGCGAGCGCGATGATCTCGGCATCGGCATCGGTGCCGACGACCTTGCCGTGCGGCCCGACCTGGCGTGCCAAGTACAACGTCACATCGCCGCCGCCGCACGCGACGTCGAGGCAACTCATCCCCGCGCGCAGGCCCGCGTCGCCCAGCAGGCGTGATGTCGTCGGAAACATGACCTCGGCAAGGACCTTCAGGCGCTCCTTGCCCTGCCTGCCGCCATCGATCGCGTATCGCGTCATCGCCTTCCCCCGAGGTTCAACGGCAGGCCGCTCAGGATCAAGCCTGCTTGACTGCAGATACGTTTCGTTTGCGCTCCGGCAACCCGGGCGACCGGTTCGGTGCGCTCGTCGTCGGTTTGTCCGCTGGTCGGCGCGGTCGCTGCTTCTCTGAAACTGATTTGACGACCGTCGTAAGCGGTGGCGCTGCGGCAAACGCTGCCGCATGCGGCGCGAGCGCATGCCTGAGCAACGCCTTCACTGCCGCGGTATCCAGTTCATCCGGCGCATCGAGCGTTATGCCGCGGACCTGCTTGCCGTTGCCTTCGAGCAGCGAACGAGGGTCAGGAAGGCGTGCGCCATCGAGGAAGAACAGCGTGACCCAGCGTGGATAGCCGGCAATCGACACGATGGCGCCGGACGCCCGATCGGTGGGCGAGAAGCCGAATACGAGCGCGTTGTAGTTGTCGTAGACGAGTTCAAAGCCGCGCGGGAACGCCCCCCGAAGGCGCGCGCGCGACGCCTCGAGCGCGGCAGCGAGTTGCGGTGTGTACTTGCCCAGGAACGAGGCAATCTGTTTTTCGACAGATGCGGTCGTCATGATCGATGGCACCTCGTATTTTTTCGGCCGAGGTTCACGACGCGCTTTATTGTCCGCTCGCGCTGCATTCCGCGCCTTCGGAGTCCTTGAAGCGGGCAATCTTTTGACCGTGCATGTCGGTTGGCGGCGAAGTGAACTGCACGCCTCTGGCTTGCTGATCGGCGTAGAAGTCGGCAATAGTCGGAACGCCAAACCCGACCTGGCACGAACCGACCGGATGATCGGCCGTCGCCGGGTGCAGTGCCAGCGTCGTTGCACCCGTGTCGAACTCGGTCCAGTGCGGCGACTGGAGGCGCACCACAAGTCCGAGATTGTCGCGATGAAAGCGCGCTGCGCGATCCATGTCGGCGACGTACTTGATGACGTAGGTCAGTGCGGTGGTCATGCGATCCTCCTGCACATCGATCGGATTGGACATCGCCTGGTCTTGCACGTAGCGCAGGCGCGGCAACTGCTGGACCTACTTGTCCAGCGTGAAGCCGATCTTGATTGTTACCTGCCAACGCGCAACCTTTGCGGCCTCAATGCCGCCTCGCACTTCGAGCACCTGAAACCATTTGATGTTGCGGATTGATTTCGACGCGCGCGAAATTGCCGTGCGGATCGCATCGTCGCTGCCCTTCGACGACGTGCCGGTGATTTCCAGCGATTTGTATACATTGTCGGCCATGGCGATATTTCCAGAGTGGGACCGAACCAGATGCTACGCCTTTGCCTATCGACAAAGAAGGGCTCGTGGGGCAACAGCCAGCTGCATGTGCGAGCGGTGGCGAGACGGCCAGAGCTGACTATCCGGCCCTTACAGCCGCGCCCACGCCTGACTCGTGCCGACCAGATGGACGATGCCGAACACCAGGCAAATTGCCGAACTCCAGACCCAGAACGCGGTAGTCTTTTCCGGCGCCAGCAGGAACAGAGGGACGACGACGAGACCGCGCAACAGGTAGATTGCCGTGATCGCGCACAGTGCCGGACGCAGCAGCGGAAGGCGCGGCACCACGCCGGCGCCGGAGAGCGCGTAGAGCGACCAGGCAAACAACACCGCCACGATCACTGACGTGACTATCGCCGGATACCAACTTCCCGATTCGGCCAGCCGTGCCATGCGTTCACCGGCGCCGAAGAAGCGATACCACGGCGCGCCGAAGAAGATGCAGCCGATATGTAGTGCGGCCGCAATAGCGCTGAGTGCCGCGCCGGCGATCAGGAACGCGTTTCGATCGGCACCCATGACGGTTGGATCCTCAGGCACAAGTTCCGATCAGGCGGGGCACGAGTCCGAATGCGTATCGGCGAAGTCTATGACCCGTTGCAATGCAAGTCTGTTCGCCATGGCTTTCCCCAGAGGTCGGTCCGAGTATCCGCTGTTCCAGACTCGGTCCGCAACCTGCCGTCAGGCATCCCTGACAAAGGCTGCCATATCGCCAATCGGTGCCAGTTTCGCCAGGCGCGCAACGATAGCGGTGCCATCGATCAGCAGTTCGCCGATCGAAATCGGCAACTTGAAGCGACGACGGCCTGCGCTGCCGGGATTGACGTAGAGCACACCGTCTTTTTCGAGGATGCGAGGCCGGTGCGAGTGGCCGGACACGACGACGGATGCTCCGGCTGACCTTGGATCGATGTCCGTGCGCGCGAGGTCATGGATCGTGTAAACGCCCACGTTGCCGAACTTCACCATCCGGGTTTCGGCGATGGACCTCGCCCAGTCGCCCTTGTCGTTGTTGCCGCGGACGGCAGTTACAGGCGCGATCGCCGCGAGTCGCTCAAGAATGCTGGGACCGCCGATATCGCCGCCGTGGATGACGTGATCACAGCCGTCAAGAAACGCTTCGGCTTCCGGCCGCAGCAGACCGTGGGTGTCGCAGATCAGGCCGATGCGCAACATCGCCAATCACAAACTTGCTTGTTCGCTTGCCGGACAACGGCGCAATTGCCGCCGTGGCCATCGACTGGATTGGTGAGAAACAAGTTCATAGCTGATTCGGCGAACCGCCAGTCACGCAGGATGTGGTGAACGCAGAGAATCGCATCGTTCGCGATCGATGCAGTGCGCCTTGGGCTTACCACACCTGTGCGCAGTCCGCGATCACGTTACTTGATGCGCTTCCAGACCAGCTCCGTAGCGCTGCCCGTGGAGCCCATCTTGTTGGCATAGTGGAGTTCATTGCCATCGAGCGTGAACGCGCGCTTCTGCTCGACGCCGTCCCAGTTTGGGTAGATCGAGGTTTCGATGTGGAAATCGAGCGTGTGGCTTGCCGCATCGACGCCGAGCGTTCCGTAATGCGCCATGCTGCCGTCGACGATCGCGTTGTTCTCCTCGGCCGTCGCCGTTGTCCGGTTGTTCGACGCGATCTTCGGCAGGTTGGCGCGCCGCACGACCAGCACATAGCGGCCGTTCGTCTCGATCGTGAAAATGCCGCGCGGGTGGGCGCCGTACATGTCGGTCTTTTCACCTGCATGGATGCTCTTTGCCGAGACAAGCTGCCACGCACCGGCAATATCCTGCAGCGATTGCGCAAAGACGTTGCCCGCGGCGAAACCAAGCGGCAGGCACAGAGTGCAGATGATGGACTTGAACGAATGGTTCACGTGATCTCCCCGTTCGTGTCGCGAAGAGCGATATTTGGATGCAGTCAACGCGGAGAACCGTATCGTTCGCGATCGATGCGGCGCGGCTTCGGCTACCGCATCCTACACGCTCCGCCCGCAGAGCGATAACCGAACCCCGCCTGCAGCAATCAAGTCGGCGACGTCGTCTGCGGCGCCTCGCTCATCGCGAAAACGCGGCCGCAGCATGAGGAACGCAGAGATGCGGTGAACGCAGAGGTCGCATCGTTCGCGATCGATGCGGTGCGCCTGGGCTTACCGCATCCTACCTGCCAGGCTTTTGCGGCATGGATGGATTCCTCTTTCTTGGGATTCACGGCGAAAACAGGCCGCTGCGATCAGCATTTTCGCCGGCAAGATTCGAGCGGCGGCACCCTCTATTGCCTGGCGATCAAGCGGCTTGCCGCGACGCCTTCTTGCGATCGTTCTCGGTCAGATGTTTCTTGCGCAAGCGGATGCCCTTTGGCGTGACTTCGACCAGTTCATCGTCTTCGATGAATTCGAGTGCCTGTTCGAGCGACATCCGGATCGGCGGCGTGAGCTGGACGTTGTCGTCCTTGCCGGCGGCGCGGATGTTGGTCAGCTGTTTGGCGCGCAGCGCGTTGACGGTCAGGTCGTTGTCCTTGGCGTGGATGCCGACGAGCTGGCCTTCGTAGATCTCGACGCCTTCACCGATCAGCAGGCGGCCGCGTTCCTGCAGGCTGACCAGCGCGTAGGCCGGCGCCGTGCCCATGCCGTTGGAGATCATCACGCCGTTCTGGCGCTTGGCGATCGCGCCTTCGGCGACCGGGCCGTAATGGTCGAACACGTGGAACAACAGGCCGGTGCCGGCGGTGACGGTGCGGAATTCGGTCTGGAAGCCGATCAGTCCGCGCGCCGGAATCAGGTACTCGAGGCGCACGCGGCCTTTGCCATCCGGCTCCATGTTCCTGAGCTGGCCCTTGCGTGAGCCGAGGCGTTCCATGACCGCGCCCTGGAACTGCTCTTCCATGTCGACGACGAGCTGTTCCCACGGTTCGTGCGTGACGCCATCGACTTCCTTGATGATGACTTCGGGACGCGACACGGCCAATTCGTAGCCTTCGCGGCGCATCGTCTCGATCAGCACCGACAGGTGCAGTTCGCCGCGGCCGGATACCTTGAACTTGTCGGCGTCCTCGGTCTCCTCGACACGCAACGCAACATTGTGCAACGCCTCGCGCAGCAGGCGTTCGCGAATCTGGCGGCTCGTCAGGAACTTGCCGCCGCTGGAATCCTTGTTGCCGGCGAACGGCGAATTGTTGACCTGGAAAGTCATGCTGATGGTCGGTTCGTCGACGGTCAGTACCGGCAGGCCTTCGGGCGCATCGACCGCGCAGACCGTGTCGGAAATACCCAACGCTTCGACGCCGGAAATCGCGACGATATCGCCGGCCTGCGCTTCCGGAACTTCGCGGCGCTCCAGGCCCATGAAGCCGAGCACCTGCAGCACGCGGCCCTGGCGCTTCTTGCCTTCACGATCGACGATCGAAACGGATTGGTTCGTGCGCACCTTGCCGCGCTGGATGCGGCCGATGCCGATCAGGCCGACGTACGAGTTGTAGTCGAGCTGGCTGATGCGCATCTGGAATGGACCATCCGGATCGACCTTCGGTCCGGGAACGTGCTTCATGATCGCTTCGTACAGCGGCACCATGTCGCCGGAACGTACATCCGGATCGAGTCCGGCGTAGCCGTGCAGCGCGGACGCGTAGACGACCGGAAAGTCGAGCTGTTCGTTGGTCGCACCGAGGCGGTCGAACAGGTCGAAGGTCTGATTGAGTACCCAGTCGGGACGCGCACCGGGACGATCGACCTTGTTGATCACGACGATCGGGCGGAAACCCATCTGGAACGCTTTCTGCGTGACGAAGCGCGTCTGCGGCATCGGGCCGTCCATCGCGTCGACCAGCAGCAGCACCGAATCGACCATCGACAGCACGCGCTCGACTTCGCCGCCGAAATCGGCGTGTCCCGGTGTGTCGACGATGTTGATGCGGTTTTCGCGCCAGGTGATCGCGGTGTTCTTGGCCAGGATCGTGATGCCACGTTCCTTTTCCTGGTCGTTCGAATCCATCACGCGCTCGGCGAGCACGGTACGTTCGCTGAACGTCCCCGACTGCTTGAGGAGGCAATCGACCAGGGTCGTCTTGCCGTGGTCGACGTGGGCGACGATGGCGATGTTGCGCAGGTTTTCGATAGACATGGCGAAAGGCCCGCAACAGGCGGGCTGGGTCCAGTGGGAATCGGCGGATTATACCCTGATTTTGCGCGAATTTCTGCGTTGCAGCATGGCGCAGTCCGAAAAGCGTCTACGCCCGGTCTGGCGGTGGAAATTCGGGGTGCGAGACGCGGCGTCAAGGTGATACAGCAGCCTGCATTTCGGTCGGCTGGTGATTGCGGCGTGGAGCAATCCGGGGACTAGGAGGCCTGCAAGGAATGCCTTCGGCGGGCGGGATCGTGGACGCGAAGTGCACGAGTTCCGGAAGGAGATCCGACCGCCGCTTGTTCGGCACCTCC
The DNA here is from genome assembly GCA_036496665.1 of Rudaea sp. Classification (GTDB taxonomy): domain Bacteria; phylum Pseudomonadota; class Gammaproteobacteria; order Xanthomonadales; family Rhodanobacteraceae; genus Rudaea. Next base: position 27,363 of record DASXKR010000063.1, read on the forward strand.
GCACATGCCTTCAGTTGGGTAAACCCGCGCGGTGCATTCCGTTATGATGGACGTCTGAAACATCGACCCAGGAGCCCCCGCGCATGAGCGCAACCAATGACCTGCAAGCCCACATCGTGACCGGCCGCGGCACGATTCATCTGCGTCTGTTCCCGGACCAGGCGCCGATAACCGTGGCGAATTTCGTCAATCTCGCAGCGCGCGGCTATTACGATGGGCTGGCCTTTCATCGCGTAATTCCGGAATTCATGATCCAGGGAGGGTGCCCGGAAGGCTCCGGCCGCGGCGGTCCGGGCTATCGTTTCGAAGACGAGATCGTGCCGACGCTGAAGCACGACAAGGCCGGCGTACTGTCGATGGCCAATGCCGGGCCGGCGACGAATGGCAGCCAGTTTTTCATCACGCACGTACCGACGCCGTGGCTCGATGGCAAGCACACGGTTTTCGGCCAGATCCTGGGCGGCGAAGATCGCGCGATCGTCGACGCGGTCCGTCAGGGCGAAAAGATCGGCTCGATCACGATCAAGGGCGACTACGCGCCGCTGTTCGAAAAGATGAAGGATCGGCTCGAACGCTGGAACCAGACACTCGACGCGGCCAAGTGATGCAGTAAGCGCAGTCGCAGGTCGCCGCCTCGCGATCTGCGCGCTGTCGTTGTGAGTGTCAGAAAAAAAGACCGCCCGACGGCGGTCTTTATTCCTGGGTCATCCGTGTCCTGGCGCTGTCACGCGAAGACGTGGAAGTGCTCGATGAGCCACAACAGAATCAGCGCACCGATAATCGACATGACGAAGCCGGCCGGGTGGAACATGGCCCCGTCGACCGGCTTGCGGATCATCGAACCGATGAAGCCGCCGACCAGCGAACCTCCAATACCGATCAGCGAGGTCATCCAGAAACCCATGTGGTCAACGCCGGGCATGATGGCGCGCGCGATCAGGCCGACGATAAAACCGATGATGATCGACCAAATGATATGCAACATGCTTGTCTCCGTTGGTTGAGAACCAATCCCCGCTTCCCCGGCGCGAGCCTAGCAAATTTCCGCAGCGCCGGCATGCTGGCCGCCAAGGGCCGAGCCGCATGCAGCTGATTGGCGCCAATGCTGCTCCGGCGTCATTTTGATGCGCTGCGCAACGCGGCGCTATGCTAGAATTCCGCGCTCCGATTCGATCATCCGAGGAAAGCCGATGCCGATGCTTGCCGAGCGCATAGGTCGCGCAAAACCCAGCGCGATCATGCTGGTTGCCGACAAGGCGAAGAAACTCAAGACGGCCGGCCGCGACATCATCAGTTTCTCGATCGGCGTCCCGAATTTCCTTCCCGGCGGGCACGTTTACGCTGCGGCGCACGACGCGCTGGAACATGACAGCGGCCAGTACGGCTCCAATCGTGGCTCCGACGCGCTGCTCGACGCGTTCCTCAAGCATCTGCGTGAAGGTGGCTTCGACGGCTACGAACGCCAGCACCTGGCCAGCGGCGTCGGCGCCAAGCAGGTGCTGTTCAACGTCATGTACGCGCTGCTCAACGAAGGCGACGAGATCCTGATCCCGACGCCGTACTGGACCAGCTACGTCGACATCGCCGAGATCCTCGGTGCGAAGATCACGCTGTTGCCGTGTCCTGCCGCCCAGGACTACAAGCTGACGCCGGCGCAGCTCGACACGACGATCAAGCCGGCCACCAAGGTGCTGCTGTTCAACAACCCGTCGAACCCGACCGGCATGGTCTACACGCCGGGCGAGGTCGAGGCACTGGCCGATGTGCTGGTCAGGCACCCGCACTTGTGGGTGCTGTCCGACGACATCTACAACCGCATGATTTTCGATGGGCTGCCGTACGCGCATCTGGTCAAGGCGCGGCCCGAGCTGCGCGATCGCGTGGTGCTGATCGATTCGATTTCGAAATCGTACGGCATGCCGGGCTGGCGCGTCGGCATGATCGCCGCGCCTGAGTCGGTCGCCCTGGCGATGGTCACGCTCAATTCGAATCACATCACCAACCTGCCGGAAGTCGTCACGGCCGCGGCGACCGCGGCATTCGACGGACCGCAGGACGTGACGGTGGCCAAGTGCGCCGACTTCGCCCGTCGTCGCGATGAAGTCATGGCGGCGCTCGCGTCGATTTCCGGCGTGGGCTGTCCGCGCCCGCAGGGCGCGTTCTACGCATTTCCGGACATCTCCGTTGCGTTCGGAAAGAAGCATGGCGCGACTGCAATCAACAACGATGTCGACTTCTGCAATGCGCTGCTCGATGCGAAAGGCGTCGCCTGCGTGCCGGGCTCGGCTTTCGGCGAACCGCGCGCGATCCGCATTTCGTATACGTGCAAGCCGAGTGAGCTGACCGACGGGTTGAAGCGGCTGCAAGCCTTCTTTGCCGAACTGACATGAAATAATCAAAGCGATCCCTTCTCCCGCCGGCGGGAGAAGGTGCCCGAAGGGCGGATCAGGGTGGCGTGTTCGTAGCGACGACGCCAGCCTCGGCGCCACCCTCACCCCGGCCCCCTCCCGCCAGCGGGAGAGGGGGAAAATCCAAGGAGTCGCACTATGAAATCCCCTGTTCGCGTCATGGTCACCGGCGCCGCCGGCCAGATCGGCTATGCGCTGCTGTTCCGCATCGCCGCCGGCGACATGCTCGGCAAGGATCAGCCGGTGATACTGCACCTGCTCGAGATCACGCCGGCGCTGCCCGCGCTGCAAGGCGTGGTGATGGAATTGAACGACTGCGCATTCCCCACGCTTGCCGGCGTCGTCGCGACCGATGACGCCAACGTCGCTGCGAAGGACGTCGACTACGCGCTGCTGGTCGGTGCGCGGCCACGCGGCCCGGGCATGGAGCGCAAGGATCTGCTCGAAGCCAACGGTGCGATTTTCGCGCCGCAGGGCAAGGCGCTGAACGCCCATGCGAAGCGCGACGTCAAGGTGCTCGTCGTCGGCAATCCGGCCAACACGAACGCACTGATCGCGCAGCAGAACGCGCCGGACCTCGACCCGAACTGCTTCACCGCGATGGTCCGCCTCGACCACAACCGCGCGCTGTCGCAGCTTGCCGAAAAGACCGGCCAGCACACGACGCAGATCCGCAAGGTCACGATCTGGGGCAACCACTCGTCGACCCAGTATCCCGACCTGCATCACGCGACGGTCGGCGGCAAAGCTGCGCTGAGCCTGGTCGACGACGCCTGGTACAAGACCACGTTCATTCCGACCGTGCAGCAGCGCGGCGCGGCGATCATCAAGGCGCGCGGCGCGTCGAGCGCAGCTTCCGCAGCTTCCGCAGCGATCGATCACGTACGTACCTGGGCTCTGGGCACGGCCGACGGCGACTGGGCGTCGATGGGAATCCCGTCCAACGGCAGCTACGGCATTGAACCGGGCGTGATCTACGGCTATCCGGTCATCTGTAAAAGCGGAAAATTCAGTATCGTGCAGGGACTCGAGATCAATGCGTTCTCGCGCGAGCGCATGGATGCGACGGACAAGGAACTGCGCGAAGAGCGCGCCGGCGTGGAGCACCTGTTCGCGCAGCGCTGACCCTTTGCCTGCATGAAGCCGCAGAGGGCGAGAGGAGCTGCGAAGCGGTGCATCGCGCCGCATTGATGTTGGCGTCGCACATGTCCTCGAAGGCAGCGTGCAGCGCTACGGCGCGCAGGTGTTGATCAACCTGCAGTTGATCGATGCGCGCAACGATACGCACGTCTGGGCCGACAGCTTCGATCGCAAGATCGAGAGCGTGTTCAGCCTTGAACGCGAGATCGCCGGGCCGGTGGCCGATGCGGAAACCCGGGTCAGAGTCGGTCAGAGTGCACTTTCAGGCTTAAGCAGTCGCAAATTTCCTACAGGCTCGTCGATCGTGTGATAGCACAGGCTACCGCGTGCATGGCGTCAGTGCGACGCCGCCTCGTGACTTTGGGTGGTTCGCCAATGCCGTCCGGCTTTGGTTTCGAACTCCGTTGCAGACAATTCCGTAGTCTCGGCACCCTCGACGCAGTAAGTCGGTGTCCGGCGCTCTTCCGGGCTGCCTGGCGGTCCGCAAACCACGACGGGAGTGGAAATGACAAGCATTGCGTAGTCACCGTAATCGTCCACGACTGGCACGGACGCAGTCTCGTAATACACTCTAGGCATGGAACACCTCTGATGTTCGCGCTGGAACTGCAGACTACAAAAAGCTTGGTGCATGCGAGGTAAAAATCGCGTTTACACAGTAGTAATAACTCGGAATTTACCGTGTCAGAGTAGGTCAGAGTGGACTTTCCTGAAAGGCAACGTACCTTGTGCGAAGCGCGGGGCCGGATCATCAGTCGTTAAAGCCGGGCGGCCCTATCGAGGTTCCGGTCAGTGCAACGAGAGCACGTTGCATGAGACACGGCTGGTCGAATGCACCAGCCTCACACGATCTTCGGCAGCAGCGCAGTTCTGATGCGCTCCACGCATGGCCGTTCGCGTGAACGGAAGGACTGGACGCGTGAGCAAAAGAACTCGTCGTGAGAATGCAAAAGTACCGTAGCCCGGATGGAGCACAGCGAAATCCCGGGTTATTGCTTCGATTCGACAGTCCTCGGATTTCGCCGCTAATACGGCTTCCATATACGGGCTGCGTTGCTCCGGTCTGATCATTGTCGGCAGGTGATCGCTGCGGCCGGAGAGTGCCGCGGCGCGGGTCGTCTCGCGTACACTGTGCCAGGGCTATCCGGGCACCGCATGTCGCTGATCGAAGAACTCAAGCGTCGCAACGTCATCCGCATGGCGGGGTTGTACCTCGTCGCCGCGTGGCTGGCGGTGCAGGTATCAAGCACGGTGCTGCCGATGTTCGATGCGCCGGCCTGGGTGCCGCGCGCGATCGTGATCCTGCTCATGATCGGCTTCGTGCCGGCGATGGTGTTTGCCTGGGTGTTCGAATTGACGCCGCAGGGCGTGAAGCGCGAAAGCGAGATCGACCGCACGCAGTCGATCACGCCGCGGACCGGCCGAAGCATCGACCGCATGATCCTGGCAGGACTCGCGCTGATCATCGTGCTGATGGGAATCGAGCGCGTCTGGTTCGCGGCGCGCACGTCGGAAATGGGGTCAGAGTCATTTTCCGGGAACCGCGCGCAGGCTCGATCCACGACATCGCACAAGGAAAATGACTCTGACCCCGCTTCGGCAAATGCGATCGCCGTCATGGCATTCGAGGACCTGAGTCCCGCGCACGACCAGGGCTATTTCTCCGACGGGATGGCCGAGGAGATTCTCAACGCGCTCTCCCGCATCAAGGAACTGCGCGTGCTCGGCCGCAGTTCGTCGTTCCAGTACAAAGGCAAGGATATCGACCCGCGCAGGATCGGCGCCGAGCTCGGCGTTGCGCACATCCTCGACGGCTCGGTGCGCCGGCAGGGCGATCTCGTGCGCATCGCCGCGTCGCTGATTTCGACCGCGGACGGCGCCGCGCAGTGGACCAAGGAATACAACGGCAAGCTTGCCGACCTGTTCGACCTGCAGGACAACTGCGCACACGACATTGCGTCGGAGCTGAAAATCGTGCTGACCGGCGGCCAGCGGCCGCTGGTCGACAAAGTCACCGCGAATCCGGAAGCCTACGCGCTGTACGTCGAGGCACAGACGCTGGTCAGGGAGCGGTTCGGCGACAGCCTGCCGCGGGCGATAGCGAAGCTCGACGCGGCGGTCAAGCTCGACCCTTCGTTTGCGCGCGCGTGGTCGAAGCGCGCCGTCGCCTACGCGGTGCTGGCGCAATATGTCGCCGGCGACTGGCAGAAGAACTGGGACGCATCGGAGGAATCGGCCCGCCGCGCGCTGGCGCTCGATCCCAACGATGCCGAGGCGTATGCCGCGCGCAGCTACAACCTGTTTTCGCAGCGTCACTATGTCGACATGGTCGAGCCGATGCGGCGTGCGCTGGAGCTCGATCCCGACAACGAGACGGCACGCTACTGGGAGATCAACGAGCTGTCCTCGATGGGACACACGCGTGACGCCGTGCCAAGGCTCGATGCGATGATGGCCAACGATCCGGAGAACAGCCGGGTCATTTTCTACAAGGCCTTCATGAGCTGGCGCGCGAATGACCGCGATACGCTGCTTGCGCTCGGGCGCCGGCTGCAGGCGCTCGGCTCGCCTTGGGGCGATGTCACCATGTCAACCTACTACGCCAGCACCGGGGACTGCGACAGCGGCGTCAAGCCGTTCGCGACGCGCCAGAGCATCTTCGGTTCGGCGATTTCGGGTGCCGATTCCGAGATCATTTATTGCGGCATCTGCGCCGGTGGTGCGGCGCGCGAGCCGGCGAAGGCGATCCTGGTTGCCCACGCGGATGATCAATGGGTGCCGGTGCTGTGGATCGAGATGGGCGAACCGGAACGTGCGTTCGGCATGTTCGAGCACGGCCATGTCGGCCTCTCCGACGCCTACCTGAACTGGCTGTGGCAGCCCGAGGATTGGTCGCGCAAGGCGCGCACGGATCCGGCGTTTGCGGGCTTTGCCGCGCGCATCGGCCTCCTCGACTACTGGAAGAAATACGGCTGGCCGGACCTGTGCAAACCACAGCCGGTAACAGCGCCCGACGCGTTCGTCTGCGAATGAAGGACTTCCGCTGCCTTCGCCGCTCATGCGGGTGGGGAGGATGCGTGGGGCACAGCCGAAGACGATTTTTCTCGGCGGCCCAGGAGCCATGGCGCATGAACCTGTTCTCCCGAAAACCCGCGTCGGAGTAAACAAGCCGCGGCCTGCTGTCGGCCCATACCAGGCGCTAGTGTCGAGAATTGGCCGCCGGAAAGGAGACATTCAAATCGAGGGTCTCGTCAAGTTGAAGGTGTTGGGGAACTGCGCCGCTCGCCTCGTCAATGTCTCCGATACTTCCCGAAGAGAAGTTCCGGAACGCAGCCGAGGATGACTGCGCCGGCGAGGGTCACTCCAGCAATCCAGTTCCATCCGCCGCTTCCGAGCGGCAGCCATCCAAAGCCGTAGGACAAACTGGCGAGGGCCATCAGGCTCAGGAACGGCCCGGTGAAATAACAGTGGATGCGCCCGCAACGGCGCGCATTGATCAAACATCCAGCTGCCATGACGCTCAGGCATGCGGTCCAGAGAGCGGCTCGCCCATGGCTCCCCATGTCGAAGTTGCCACCCGACACGATCACCGCGACGGGAAGGCAAAACACCAACACCGCCAGCCACCGATTCGACAGGATGTCACGCGAGGTATCGTTCATGCCCAAGCGCCTTCGTTTGTCAGATGCTTGGACCATAGGAGGGCTGCAGCACGATTTCTCAAGTTGGATGGGAGGACACGCCACACTCCCATAGGAGCAGAACACGCAGCAATCGCCTGGCTTGGGGCGTAGCAGCGCACCACAGCCTGCACAGTCGTGGAAGAAAATGCAGGCATTCGTCGGCATCGTTTCTGTTGACGGATGTCCACAAAGGGGACAGGTCAATGTCGATACCAAAACCGTTGTCGTCATAGCAAACCTTCGCCTCGATTCATGGCGATGACTTGCCGGGTGTGGACGCGGGTCCGAGGCTTTTCAACTGCTTTTCGACCTCCGCGGCGAATACGGTCGCGCGCAAGAATGGAAACCCTTCCCGGCCCATGAGGTCAGGCAACTGGTGCATGAGAAAATCCGCCTTGGGCGGAACGGTATCCGTCCATCGCGCATTCGGCCCGTAGACGAGCCAAACGTCCCAGGCATAAATCTCTTTACCGCCGTTCTTCATACCCAACGCGTTCCCGAACAGCGTGCCCAGTTCTTGATTCGGGTCCCAGTACTGAGTCACATGCCGATTGTGTACAAGGGAACACGTGTTCGCGGTGTCTTTTTCGATTGCGCCCAGCACCGGCGTGTTGATCACAAAGGTCTGGAGCGCCGCGTCGGCCGCATGGGGAGCGAGTACAGCGGTATCGAGGTCTTTGAGCCCGCGCAGGCAGGTCGGACAAATCGGGTCGATGAGGAAGACCAGTCGCACGGAGCCGCGTGCTCGATTGAATGCGTCGCGCAGCGCAGCATCGTTTTTTGCGGAGATCGACATAGGATGATCGCAGGATCCCGCAGGCGAAACCAATGATTGTGCGGCTCCAGAGGCCGTGGCGACCGTCAGCAGCATCGCGCCAATGCCGTGCAGAGTTGTGATGCGTGGCATGGTGACGTCTCCTTGATCAGAATACGAGCGATTGCCAACCGCGCGCGGCAACGAATAGTACGAGCATCATCATCAGGGCGAGCAAGGCTGCGATCCGCTGTCGGCGCCGCTGCGTCGGCACGCAGGCAACAGCGCAACTCGGTTCGGCCCGGTAGACCCACACGAGCGCAGCAGTCGCGAAGCCGAACGCCGTCAGCCAGAGATAGGGCGCCAGAAACGCAAGCCTTGCGACAGCGATCGCCCCGCTGACGCCGATCACCGCGACCAGCCACGGTGCACCACAGCACGCGCCAAGCAGGGCAGCCAGACCGCCTGCGCTCAGAGCACTGGCTGGTGCGGCAAATGTCCGAAATCGTTGGCGAGGGGCATTCATGGGTCAGTGGATACGTTCGCAGCGTGTTACCCTACACCCCGTATCTAGGTACGGAGTCAAGTACCCCATGCGCTACACCATTGGCCGGCTTGCTGAGACCGCCGGCGTACATGTCGAGACTGTGCGTTACTACCAACGTCGCGGCCTCGTGACCTTGCCCGTGCGAACGAACGGCACTTTCCGCCACTACACCGACGCCGATGTCGACCGCTTGCGCTTTATCAAACGAGCGCAAAGCACCGGTTTTACCTTGGCCGAGATCGAAGTGCTGTTGACGCTGCGTCAGAGCCGGTCGTGCGCCGACACTCACGCGCTCGCGACACGAAAATTGGCGATGGTGGAGGAACGCCTGCGCGACTTGCGGCGCCTTCGGCTCGAGCTCAAGCAATGGATCGACTTGTGTGATCACAACCCAAAGCACGCGCCTTGTCCGGCAATCCGCCAGATTGCATCGTGAAATCGATCTTGCTGGCCAAGCCAGACGCGAGTGGAAACATGTCACCGAGCATCAGGGTTCTCAAAGGTCTACATGCCCGCAAAAGACTTCGAACAATCGAAGCGTTTCTACTCGGAACTTGGGTTTGTGATGTCCGAGCGATGGGGAGGCACTGCGGACTTTGAACTCGGCGCAAAGCCGGGTCAGGCCGCTCGGGGGACAGCGTGGAAGCCAATGCGGCGTTATCTCTATTTGAAGATTCTGGCCACCGCATCCTCGAAAGACGGATTGTCGGTGCCAATATGATCGGTCGCAAAATGAGTCTCGATCAAAATCAGATCAGCATAGTGGCGATCCACCATGCGTCGGTAAAGAGCGTCCACCTCGGCACTGTTTGTGGCCTCGCTGAAATCGCGCGCGAGATTTGCCATGGCGGGGTTGCTTCTGCTTCCGATAGCGGTGGAGAACTGCTGCTGCTGCACTTTGTTGCTCACGGAACCACGTGCAAGAATTAATGTAGCGGGGATGCTTCTGGTTCCGATCGCGCGCGAGAACTTCTGCTCTTGCGCGACAAAGGAGGGCTGGAAAAAAGAGCCTTCGGCGGAGATATAGTGAGAAAAGAACAATGTATTCGGCGCCTCCAGGAACAACGACGTTACAACGAACGAGCCGCCAAATGAGATACCGGAGAGAATCCGCCGCTTTGGATCTGCGCGGAAATGCGACTCGATAAACGGAATCAATTCCTGTGTTATGAACTCGTGATATGCCTTTGCACCCGGCAGCAAAAAATCTTTGTTGCGCCGCTCTGTTCCGCCGATGCCAACGAGTATGGCGTCGATGCCCCGGCGCTGCAGGATCCTCGTGAAATTTACGAATCGTCCTTCTGGCGGAAACCCTGCATCGCCATCCGTGGCGTAAATCGCAGGGTAAGTTGCGGTTCCCGTTTCATACGACGCAGGCAAGTAGATATAGAGCTTGTAAACAGCGCCGGTTTGCACTGAGCTGATGGTCGCCAAAGTCACGCTGACAGTCGTGTCTTCCGTGGCTTTCTGAGGTTTGGTGCCGTCTGCGTAAGCGGCCAATGCCGCGAAGATCAGGCAGAGGCAGGCAGCTTGTAGGGCCCTGGCGAATCGATGTACTTGCTGGCGCATCTTGCCCATTCCTTTTTCAGCAAAGGAGCCGATCATGGCGAGCAGGCACGTCAACCCTGGAACAAGGACAAGCGTTCAGCCAAGCACTCTTCGCCTTCGCGACATCGGCTCTATCACTTCGCGATCACTGCCAAGGCTTTCTTGCGGTGTTGTGGTCCGGAAACTACATTCGGTGCTGCGCGGCGGGCGTGGGCGCGGGTGAGCCATCGGACCAGCGTCCGACGGGAACGAAGAGAACCGTTGACTCGATGTCGCTGCCCTCTTTGCCCAATACCGGCGAGCCCTCCAGGCCCGCACCCCAAGCCGGCGCCTGACCGTGCGGAACTAAGAACATGATGTGCGGGAGCCACGGTCCGGCGCCGTCATCGCTCAGGTAGCCGTTCTTCGACAGCATGAAGGAAAATGCACCCGGCTCCGGGGACTTGAATTCGTGGCCGGCAATGGCAGAGCGGGTTTTCGCTTTCATCTCCTTCCTGCTGACACCTGCCAGCACCCACTCGGTGCGCTTGAGGAATTGCGGCAGTACCGTGCGCGCGGCCGGAGGATTGAGGCAGCTCGGTCCGCGAATCTTCGGATTCCAGAACTCCGGCTCGTCGAAGCCAGCATCCCAGGAGCGCTCGACGAAGCAAACAAAACCGTTCTTGCCCTTGACCGCAGTGACGTATCCGCGGTCGCCGAGTACCAGCACTTCCGCATCCGCCGAAATCGAAGGCGGCGCGGCGCTTCGCGCCAGCGCAATCTCGTCGTCACGAGCAGAAGTGCGGTACTGTGCTATCGGTGCCATTGCGGGGTACGCGGCAGCTTTGTTGTCCTGCGCCTGCGCCGCAAATGCCAGAAAAAAGGGCAAGGTACAGAACAGAAAATCGGACGTTTTCATAGTCGGCTCCCCCTGGGAATTCCTGGTTCACGTTCAAGGACGCGTTTCAGGTATCGACCGTCGCGCCTTCAGCGGACTGCGACGGATGGAGTCTGTTCGCCGATGGGCTACCGCACCTGGCTCGGCGGCAGGCGGGCGAGTGCCGGTCTGCGGAATACCCGACTGCGATACGTGCCGGTCGCGACCGTCGGGTTTGCCGAGAGCAGTCGGTTGCCAAAGCCAGCGAGCAGCCCGATCCGGACACCGACTTCCGCGACTCATTGCCGGGAAGCGGACGCTCGAGTTGAGATTGACTGATGGGTGGCGATTAAAGAGCTGCCGTGACTGCGGCCGCCCGAATCTGCGATCATGAAGCGATCAGGGGAGCCCGCCAGCCGATGTCGCTCTTTGCCGAACTCAAGCGCCGCAACGTCATCCGCATGGCCGGTCTGTACCTCGTCGGTGCGTGGCTGCTGACGCAGGTTGCCAGCACGGTGTTGCCGGCGTTTGAAGTGCCGGCCTGGGCGTTGCGCGGCTTGATCATCGTGCTGGTGCTCGGATTCGTGCCGGCGCTGATCTTCGCCTGGGTGTTCGAGCTGACGCCGCAAGGTTTGAAGCGCGATGCCAAGGTGAAGCCGGAAGAATCGATAGCGCCGCAGACCGCGCGGCGCATGGATCGCACGATCATCGCCGTCCTGATTTGTGCACTTGTGTACTTCAGTGTCGACAAATTCGTGCTCGCGCCGCGGCGCGCGGCCGTGGAGATCGCCACCGCGGTGTCGTCGACTCAGCAGCGGGCTCCGGCGCAGACCGCGCCGGGGCCGAACGGCAAATCGATCGCGGTGCTGCCGTTCGAAAACCTCAGCGACGACAAGGCCAACGCCTATTTCGCCAGCGGCATGCAGGACGAGATTCTCACGCGTCTGGCCGGCATCCACGACCTCAAGGTGATCTCGCGCACCTCGACGACCAAGTACGCCAGTCATCCGGAGGACCTGAGGACGGTCGGACAGCAACTCGGCGTGGCTACGGTGCTCGAGGGCAGCGTGCAGAAGGCCGGCGAGTCGGCGCATATCAACGTGCAGCTGATCGACGCGCAGAGCGACTCGCACCTTTGGGCGGAAAGTTACGACCGCGACATGAAAGACCTGTTCGGCGTCGAGCGCGATGTCGCCGAGAAAGTCGCCGACGTGCTCAAAGCCACGTTGCTGCCGGCGGAGGCGGCGCGCATCTCCGACGTGCCGACGCAGAGTTCCGAAGCGCACGATTACCTGCTCAAGGGCGACTACTACGCCAATCAATTCAGTATCGGGCTGGCGAAGGATCCGGCAGACGCGGCCCGCAGGGCCGAGGAATCCTATGACGCAGCGATCGCTGCCGATCCCGTGTTCGCGCTGGCCTATGCGAAACGCTCGATACTGAAGGCCAACATATATTGGTATGCCGTCGACACGAGGGCACAGACGATCGATGGCGCGCGGACGGACGCGGTTCGCGCTCTGGCGTTGCAGCCGGACTTGCCCGAAGCGCATGTGGCGATGGGATTCTTCCACTACTGGGGGCAGAGGGACTACGCCGCGGCCCTCTCGGAATTCGCCATCGCCGGATCGAGCCTGCCCAACGACGCGAAGCTGAAGGAAGGACTGGCCGCTGTCCATCGCCGCCAGGGAAAGCTCGAACTTTCCGCGACGGAATTCGAGCGCATGGAAGTGCTCGACCCCCGCGATCCGGGTCCGCCGGGCGAGTTGGGACTAAGTCTCATACTGTTGCGCCGCTACGCCGAAGCCGTGGCAGCATGCAAGCGGGGGCTGGCGCTGGCTCCGGACAATCCTTATGCGAGCATTTACCAGGCTGCGGCGCTGCAGATGAGCGGCGATCTTGCCGGTGCGGACCGGGTACTGGCCGCAATCCCCGCAGGCTACGATCCGACTGGTAGCACGACGCTGCAGCGCTTCAACCGGTCGATGCTGGCGCGTGATGCCGATGCTGCGCTCGCTGCGATCGCCCAAGCGCCTGCCTGGCTCCTTGACGGTCTGTACCTCGACCCGTTTCCTGTGGCCATGTTGCGTGGCCAAGCGCTCGCGTTGAAAGGCGAAACGGCAGGCGCACGCGCAGCATTTGCCGAGGCGCAGCAGGAACTGGAAGCGCGGGCGCGCGAGCAGCCGGATCAGGCGCATGTCCAAGCGAATCTCGCGGTCGTGCTTGCGGCACTCGGGCAGCACGAGGGCGCATTGAAATTGGCACGCCGAGCAGCTGCCTTGTTGACGCCAGAGCAGGATGCCGTCGTCGGCACAGCGCACCTGGCCCGCCTCGCACAGGTCGAAGCACAGGTTGGCGATATCGATTCCGCGCTCAAGCACATCGAACAGCTGCTCGCATTACCAGCGGGTCACGTGGTCTCCGCGGCCTCACTGCGATCCGATCCCACCTGGGACCGGCTGCGCAAGGATCCGCGCTTCGACAAGTTGATAGCGCATGCCGAAGCGGCCGCGAACTCAAAATCTCATGCCGAGGCGAAATCGTGAGCGGCGGACCTTCCTTCATCGCCGAGCTCAAACGCCGCAACGTGATCTGCATGGCGGGGTTGGATCTCGCCGGCGCGTGGTTAATCGGCACTGCCGCTTGGACTTGACCGGAACTTACTCCACCAGTCGGCACGATCGTCTGCCTGATACCGGACTCTCGCCGGAGACGGGTTAGGGTCGACTCCGGTCCGATTGTTGTCGGAAGTTGATCGCCTGCGACCGCAGCTGCTGATTGCGTTCGGCCAGCACACACATTCGACTTCGGCTCTTCGCGTAGCCTGTCCTGAGCGCAGTCGAAGGGCTCGGAAGGAACATGGGTTTCAACAAGGCCAGTACCGCGCGCGGGGCCATCGGCGCGGGAGGACAGGTAATGCTTCAGTTTGATTGGGGGACCTGAATCCGTTCGCGTTGAGCGTAGCAAGCGAAGTCGAAACGACGCTGGGACCCTTCGACTTCGGCCCTGCGGGCCTGCGCCTGTCCTGAACCTGTCGAAGGGCTCAGGGCGAACGGAATTCAAACATAGGCACTACCGGCGGTAACAGACTGCCGCGACAACGGCCGCCTCGCGTACACTATCTGCGGAATCAGGGGGCGTGCATGTCGCTGATACAAGAGCTCAGGCGCCGCAACGTCATTCGCGTTGCAGGCTTGTACCTGGTCGGTGCGTGGCTGATGACGCAGGTCGCCGGCACTGTCCTGCCGATGTTCGGTGCGCCGGACTGGCTGCCACGCAGCATCGTTATCGTCCTAGCAATCGGCTTCGTCCCGGCGCTGGTGTTCGCCTGGGCTTTCGAACTGACGCCTCAGGGCATCAAACGCGATGCCGAGGTCAAACGCGACGAATCGATCGCGCCGCAGACCGGGCGGCGCATCGACCGCATGATCATGGGAATTCTGATCTGCGCGCTCGTCTACTTCGGCGTCGACAAGTTCGTTGTCGCACCGCGACGCGCGGCCGAGCAGGTCGCCGCAGCCGTCCAGTCGGCCGGACAGCCGGCGGCCCAGGCTGGCGACAAGTCGATCGCGGTACTGCCGTTCGACAGTCTATCGGACGAAAAATCGAACGCCTACTTTGCCGAAGGCATCCAGGACGAGATCCTGACGCGCCTGTCGAAGATCGGCGCGCTCCGCGTGATCTCGCGCACCTCGACGCAGCAGTATGCGAGCAAGCCGGGTAATCTGTCGGAGATCGCGCGCCAGCTCGGCGTGGCGAACATTGTCGAGGGCAGCGTGCAGAAGGCCGGCGATGCTGTGCGCGTCAATGTCCAGTTGATCCGTGCCGCGTCCGATGTGCACCTGTGGGCCGAAATCTACGACCGCAAGCTCGACAACCTGTTCACGGTGCAGAGCGAAGTTGCCAGCGCGATCGCTGCGCAGTTGCAGGCCACGCTGAGCGGCGACGAAAAGAAAGCGCTGGCGGCGCCGCTGACCACCAACGTGCAGGCGCACGATGCCTGGCTGCGCGCCGTTGCCTACTTCAATCGCGGCGGCGAGGATCCGCAGGGTGATGAACTGGCGATCCGGCAGCTGACCGAAGCGACGCGCATCGATCCAGGTTTCGCAGCGGCATGGGCGCTGCTGTCGCGCAGTCACGGCTCGCAGTACTTCCAGCAGTACGATCATTCCGACGCGCGCAAGGCGCAGGCCAAGAACGCGCTCGATCACGCCGTGCAGCTGGCGCCGGATACGACGGAGACGCGCACCGCGGTCGGCTATTACCAGTACTGGGTCGAACGTGACTTTCCGGCTGCGATCCGAACGTTCAGCGCGATCGAAGCCAACGAGCCGAACAACATCGACGCGCTCCCGGCTTTGGGCTACATCGCGCGCCGTCAAGGTCGCCAGGAAGAGGCTCTGCGACGCCTCGACCAGGCCATCGAGCTCGATCCGCGCAATATCCAGTTGCTGACCGAAGCCGCCTGGACGCACATGCAGGCGCGCGAGTTTGCCGGCGCGATGCGTGTGGTCGACCGGGCATTGAACGTGAAGCCGGACGACGGAAACCTGATCGCGGCGAAGACCTTTATCTATCAGAAGCTCGGACGCCTCGACGAGGCTGCTTCGCTGGTCGACGCCCTGCGGCCGGACGGCAGCCTGCCGCAGGTAGTCATCGCAATCAACACGCAAGCGAACCTGACGCGCCAGTTCGCACCCGCTGCCGCCAGCCTGCAGGCGATGCTCGACCAGATTGCCGCGGCACCAGCGGCAAGGGTCGACCCGGTCACGCGCGGAGGCTACGAGACGATCGTCGGCACCCTGCAACTGCGCGCAGGCGACTCGGATGCAGGGCGGAAAAATCTCGAGTCCGCGCGCGGTCGCCTCGATACCGAACTGCGCAATGAACCCGGGAATTTCATCGGCCATTTCTATCTGTCGTGGGCGCTTTCCGAACTCGGCGACCGCGATGCGGCACTCAAGACAATCAATCGGGCCATCGAGCAGACGCCGGCATCGGCCGATGCGCTGTATGGACCATTGCTCGAGGACCGGCGCGCACGCATCCAGGCACACTTCGGCGAGACCGACGCGCCGATCGCCGCGCTGGAACGTCTGCTCAAGATCGCCTACGCGAACTCGATAACGGTTGCGCAGATGCGCCTGGATCCGGACTGGGACGCGTTGCGCGGCGACGCGCGCTTCCAGGCACTGCTGAATTCGCAAGGCATAGGGGCAGCACAGCCATAGAAGCCGGCTGTCATCTGTCCGTTCGTCCGGCCACCGATTCGCCGGATGGATCGAAAGACGGCCACGATGGTCCCGAAGGCAGTTGGCCGATGCGCACGCGTCGAGCCTGCTGAATCGTTTATCATGCTGGCGCGTTGTTGCCTCTGGGCGGCGACGCCGACAAGACAGGGGGCAAGCGTGCAATCGTTCCTGCGCGAACTGCAGCGCCGCAATGTATACAAGGTCGGTGCGATGTACGCCGTCGGCGGCTGGCTGATCGTGCAGGTGGCGACGCAGGTGCTGCCGTTGTTCGACGTCTCCGCGTTGGCGCTACGGGTCATCGTGCTGGCGATCGTTGCAGGATTTCCGATCGCGCTGGTGATCTCATGGGTGTACGAAGTGACGCCGCAGGGCATCGCGCGCACCGCCGACGTGGCGCCGGATGAGTCGATCGCCCAGCACACGGGCCAGAAGCTCAACTACGTCATCATCGGCGTGCTCGTGCTGGCGGTGGTCTTCCTGTTCGTGCAGCACTACGTCCTGCCGCGCAAGGCCGCAGACGCTGCGGCGCAAATAACGGACAAATCGGTAGCCGTGCTGCCGTTCGAGAATCTGTCCGATGAAAAATCCAGCGCCTATTTCGCGTCCGGCATCCAGGACGAAATCCTCACGCGCCTGGCCAAGATCGGCGCGCTGAAGGTCATCTCGCGCACCTCGACGCAGCACTTCGCGAGCAGCCCGGAAAACCTGCCGGAGATTGCCCGGCAGCTCGGCGTCGCCAATATCCTCGAAGGCAGCGTGCAGAAGGCTGGCGACGCGGTGCACATCAATGTGCAGCTGATCCGTGCGGCGACCGACGACCACTTGTGGGCCGAGGTCTACAACCGCAAGCTCGACGATATCTTTGGTGTCGAGGCTGAAGTCGCCGGTGCGATCGCCGACACGCTCAATGCCAAGCTCAGTGGCGCCGAAAAGGCGGCGGTCGAGAAGCGCCCGACCGAAAACATCGCCGCCTACGATGCCTACCTGCGTGCGCTCGCGCTGAGCAGCGCCGGTTACGATTTTGCAACGACGCGCAAGGTCAGCGCGGCATATGCCGAAGCCGTTCGTCTCGATCCGGATTTCGCGCTGGCCTGGGCGCAACTGGCGCTCAACAACGGCTACCTGTACTTCAACAATGTCGATACCGATACGATTACGGCCGAATCGCTGAAGCGGGAAACCGACACGGCCGTGCGCCTGCAGCCGGAGTTGGGCGAATCGCAGCTGGCCAAAGGCAGTTACCTGTACCGCGTGAAACGCGATTTTGCCGGAGCCCAGGCGGCAGTCGAAGCCGCGTTGCGGCAAACTCCGAACAACGCCCAGACCCTGCAGTTCCTGGCTCTCGTCGAGCGCCGCCAGGGCCACTGGGATCAGGCGCTGGCGCATTTTCAGCAGGCAGCAGTACTCGATCCGCGCAACGCCGGATTGCTGACGACGATCGGCGGTGAAACGCTGCTCAACATGCGGCGCTTCGCGGAGGCCCGGCAATGGCTCGACCGGGCGCTCGCGCTCGCGCCGAACGACGCGCTTGCGCTGACTTACAAGGTCAGCGCCTACCAGAGCGAGGGCCGTCTGGACGACGCGGCGCGCGTACTCGGCGCGGTTGCATCGACCGGCATCGATCCGGGCCTGGCGAGCTACCGCGCCTATCAGCGCCTGCTCGAGCGCAACTATGCGCTGGCCGTGAGCGAGCTCGAACCGGTGCTGGCGCAGCCCGACGATTCCCTCAACGGATTTCGGCCGTTTTTGAGTCTGAATCTTGGCCAGGCCCAGCGTTACGCCGGTAATTCCGACGGTGCGAAGGTCACCATCGGGCGATTGATCGCGCGCATCGAGCCAGGGGCAAGACAGGTCGATGATGCCCTGATTCCGGTAACGTTGGCGCAAGCCTATGCGGAAGTGGGAGAGGGGAAGAAGGCCGTCGAGCAAGGCCAACTCGCCTTGCAGCTGTACGCGAACGACGCAAACATGCGACCGGTTGCGCAATACGGTTTGGCCGAAGCCCTGATGGTGGCGGGCGATCAGGATGCGGCCATTGCGCAACTGGAATCCATCCTCAAGGCGCCGGGCAACACGACCGCGGCCCTGCTGCGGCTCGATCCGCTCTGGGATCCGCTGCGCAAGAACCCGCGCTTCGAGGCACTGACGAAGTAACGCTGACGACCCCCGCTCCGGGCTCCCCGCCGCCACGGCATCAGCAGGTACAAACGGTCCTCGAGTCGTCCGCTCGCGTACACTGTACGCAGGGGTATCCAATGAGCCTGATCGCGGAACTCAAGCGGCGCAAGGTCTTCAAGGTCGGCGCTGCCTATCTGGTGGCGGCGTGGCTTGTGGTGCAGGCCGCCTCGATCGGCTTTCCGGCGTTCGATGCGCCGCCGTGGGTATTGCGCGTATTCATCCTCGTTGCGCTGCTCGGATTTCCGGTTGCACTGGTCCTGGCGTGGTCGTTCGACCTCACCCCGGCCGGCGTCAAGGTCGACGCGTCGGCGCAGGGCAGCAAACGCATGCTCGCGATCGCCGCGGCACTCGTGCTGCTGGCCCTGGCCTGGTATTTCACCGGCCAGCCGGCGTTTCGGCGCGGCGATGTCGCTTCGGTGGCGGCGCAGGGCTCTCTGAAATCGATCGCGGTGCTGCCGTTCGAGAACCTGAGCCACGATCCGGACAACGCCTATTTCGCGCAGGGTATCCAGGACGAAATCCTCACGCGTCTGGCGAAGATCGGCGACCTGAAAGTCATCTCGCGCACGTCGACGGAAAAATACAAGAGCGCGCCCGACAACCTGCGCCAGATCGCCGCGGAACTCGGCGTCGCCAATATTCTCGAAGGCAGCGTGCAAAGAGCCAACGATCAGGTGCGCGTCAACGTGCAGCTGATCAGCGCGCTCAACGACGCCCACCTTTGGGCCGACATCTACGATCGCAAGCTGACCGATATCTTTGCCGTCGAAAGCGATGTCGCCACGAGCATTGCAGGCACCTTGCAGGCGAAGCTGAGCGGTTCCGAGCAGCGCGCGCTGTCCGCGCGTCCGACCGAGAACACGGAAGCCTATCAACTGTACCTGCGCGGGCGCTTCTTCTGGAACAAGCGTACCGGCGACGACCTGCGCAGGTCGATCGGGTATTTCGAGCAGGCAATCGCCAAGGATCCGAACTACGCGCTGGCCTATGCCGCGCTGGCACAGGCTCAATTGCTTATGCCGGGATACAATGGCGGCTCGCCGAGGGAGTGGTTTCCACAAGCCGAGACTGCAGCGAAGAAGGCGCTGGCACTTGATGAAACGTCGTCGGACGCGCACGCGGCGCTCGGCATGGTCAAGCAGCTGTACGATTTCGATTCACCGGGCGCCATCGCGGAGTTCGAGCGCGCCATCGCGCTGAACCCGAACGACGGGACCGCACATCACTGGCTCGCAAACCATTCACTGGCTGCCACCGGACAGATCGAACGCGAGATCACGGAAATGAAGCGCGCGCTCGAACTCGATCCGCTGGCGCTGATCTTCAATGCCAATCTGGCGCAGGCCTACATCTATGCGCGCCGCTACGACGACGCGGTCGCACAACTGCGCAAGGTCGTCGAGATGGATAACGGGTTTTATTTCGCCCGCATAATGCTTGGCCAGGCACTCGAACTCGGCGGTCATCGGGACGATGCCATCATCGAGTACCGCAAGGTGATCGCACAGAACGACGATCCGTTCGCGAAGGCATTGCTGGGCCATGCTCTGGCGCTTGCCGGACAGCACGATGAAGCCGGGCAGCTCTTCGAGCAGCTGCGCAAGGCTCGGGAACAGCGCTATGTCGAAGCGTACGGTCTGGCCATCGTCAAGCTGGGCCTGGGCGATCGTGATGGCGCGCTGGACTGGCTCGAACGTGGTTTCGAGGATCGCGACGGATTCGACATGGCCGTGATCCGTACCGATCCGTATCTCGACTCGCTGCACGGCGAGCCGCGTTTCGAGGCGCTCGCGGAGAAGATCGTTCCGGCACGCTACTTTTCCCCGGCTGTCGGCGGTACCCAATGACTGCAGACGCGGGTCGGGCGACTCCGCGCGTGCGGGGCCGGACAGGTCTCCGCCTTGCAGGGGCCCTCGTCGCGAACTTGCGATCAGCGCAGCCGCGACGGTTACATCACTGCAGGAACACGCTGCGAGACTATGGCATGCTCTAGAAGGTACATTGCCGCGGTCATGCCGGGCGCAACAGGGGTATGAATGTCGCTGTTCGATGAACTCAAGCGCCGCAAGGTGTTCCGGGTCGGTGTCGCCTACCTGGTGGTCGGCTGGCTGCTGATCCAGGTCTCGTCGACCGTCGCGCCTCAGCTCAGCCTGCCGGAGTGGGCGCCGCGCCTGATCACGTTCGTCATCCTGCTCGGTTTCCCGATCGCGCTGGTGCTTGCCTGGATCTTCGACGTGACGCCGGACGGCATCAAGGTCGACGGCGCATCGGCCGGCAACAAGCGCGTGATCGCCGTGGCCGTCATGCTCGCCGCGCTGGCCGTCGGCTGGTACTGGAAGACGCGCCCGGTCCCGGTCGCCGGCGAAGGCGGTGCGGACGCGCATTCGATCGCCGTGCTGCCGTTCGTGAACATGTCGGAGGACAAGAGCAACGAGTATTTCTCCGACGGTATCAGTGAGGAGATCCTCAACGTGCTCGCGCGCATGTCCGGCCTGCACGTGGCGGCGCGCACGTCGTCGTTCTCGTTCCGCAAGCAGGAGCAGGAGATTCCAACCATCGCGCGCGAATTGAAAGTGCGCATGGTGCTCGAGGGCAGCGTGCGCAAGCAGGGCGAGCGCGTGCGCGTGACGGCGCAGCTGATCGATGCCAGCAACGGCTATCACGTCTGGTCGCAGACCTACGATCGGGATCTCAAGGACATTTTCGCGATCCAGGACGAGATCGCCGGCGCGATCGCGCAGGAGTTGAGGGTCAAGCTCGATGCGGCGCCTGGTGGCGGCGCGCCGGTCGCCGACACGACTGACCTGCCCGCTTACCAGCTCTACCTCAAGGCGATCGCGCTCTGGGCCGCTCGTGGCGACAAGAACCTGCACCAGGCGCTGGCGCTGTTCGAGGCCGCCACGAAGCGCGATCCGAAGTACGCCAAGGCGTGGGCCGGGCAGGCGCTGACCTACGCGATCCTGCCGGAATGGAGCGAGGATTCGTACGAACGG
>DASXKR010000064.1:0-5065 GCA_036496665.1 Rudaea sp.
CGCGCGCGGGGAGAGGGCAGGGGTGAGGGGTGCATCAGGGCAGTGCGCTCGGTTGGTCCAGCGCGCCGCGTCATGGGAAAAAAATCGGCCGCCCGGAGGCGGCCGATCTCGATTGCAGAAGGCCGCCTACAGCTGCACAAGAAGGTACGGCGCAGTTGCTTGTCTCCCTCTCCCCGCGCGCGGGGAGAGGGCAGGGGTGAGGGGTGCATCAGGGCAGTGCGCTCGGTTGGTCCAGCGCGCCGCGTCATGGGAAAAAAATCGGCCGCCCGGAGGCGGCCGATCTCGATTTTCGGAAAATCGAAGCTGCTTCAATGCCCGCCGGCATCCTTCTTTGCTGCGTCGGCCTTTGCTGCGTCGGCGGCTTTCTCTGCGGCTTCCTTGACTTCCGCCGCGCCTTGCTTGGCCGTGTCGGCGGTCTGCTGTGCGGTGGATGCCGCGGCTTGTCCGGTTTGCGCTGCTTGCTGCGCGGTCGCCGAAGCGCCGCTCATGTCGCCGGTCTTCGCCTGTTCCGCGGCCTGCTTGGCCTGCGTGGCGGCATCCTGCGTCTGCTGCACGGTCTGTGCCGCTGCCGCCTTGGTAGCTTCTGCCGTGGCCTTGGCTTTGGCGGCTGCATCGGCAGCCGCTTGCTGTGCGTTGTCGCTGCACGCGGCCAGCGCCGTCGCCAATGACATTGCGATGATGACTTGCTTGAACTGCATAAAGCCTCCCTGGAATGGACGCCATTCGGCGTGCGGGGAGCTTACCGCAATGATCGACCGTGCGCAGACTCTGCCGCCGCACCGCGACGATTGGCAGCGGCAGGATTAACAAAATGATTACACGCAATCGCCGAGCGCGATTGATGCGATCGGATCCAACGCGTGCGGGAGATTGCGCAGCGGCACCGGGGCGGGCCGCTGCGTTGCGTGCCGGCCTATACGATTTCCACGGCGATCGCGGTCGCTTCGCCGCCGCCGATGCACAGCGAGGCGATGCCGCGCTTGCCGCCGCGCTTGCGCAGCGCGTTGATCAGCGTGACGACGAGGCGCGCGCCCGAGGCGCCGATCGGATGGCCGAGCGCGCAGGCGCCGCCGTTGACGTTGACCTTCGCGTGCGGAATGCCGAGCACCTTGATCGGCGTCATGGCGACGACGGCAAACGCTTCATTGATCTCGAACAGATCGACGTCTTCGACCTTCCAGCCGGCCTTCTTGAGCACCTGCTCGATCGCGCCGACCGGCGCGGTCGTGAACCATTCCGGTTCCTGTGCCTGCGTGGCATGGGCGACGATGCGCGCGAGCGGCTTGATGCCGCGCTTGTTCGCTTCGTCCTCGCTCAGCAGGATTGTTGCCGCGGCGCCGTCGGAGATGCTCGACGAGCCCGCGGCGGTAACGGTTCCGTCCTTGCGGAACGCGGGCTTGAGCGTCGGGATCTTGGCAACGTCCGACTTGCCGGGCTGCTCGTCGGTGGCGTATTCGACGTCGCCCTTCCTGCCGGCGACCTTGACCGCGACGATTTCATCGGCGAATGCGCCCGAGGTGATCGCCGCCTGCGCGCGCTTGACCGACTCGATCGAGTAGGCGTCCTGCGCTTCGCGCGTGAAGCCGTGCTTGTCGGCGGTGGCTTCGGCGAACACGCCCATCGACTGGCCGTCGTACGGATTGGTCAGGCCGTCCCACGCCATGTGGTCGACCATCTTCGCATCGCCGTAGCGCAGCCCGGTGCGCGCCGCGAGCATGTGCGGCGCGTTCGTCATCGACTCCATGCCGCCGGCAACGACGACGCTGGCCGACCCGGCCTTGATCAGGTCGTGGCCGAGCATGATCGCCTTCATGCCGGAGCCGCAGACCTTGTTGATCGTCGTGCAGCCCACCGACTTGGGAACGCCGGCCGCGATCGAAGCCTGGCGCGCGGGTGCCTGGCCGAGATTGGCCGGCAGCACGCAGCCCATGATCACCTCGGAGACGTCGGCCGCGGGCACACCCGACTGTTCGAGCGCAGCCTTGATCGCCGTCGCGCCGAGCGTGGTGGTCGGCACGCCGGTGAACTGGCCGAGCATGGAACCGATGGCAGTGCGCTTGGCGCCGGCGATGACGATGGAACTGGACATGGACAAATCTCCGCTAAAAGGAAGTAGATGCGATTCGGCACAATCGCCTCTCCCGCTGGCGGGAGAAGGGAAACGGTGCATTATCGCGCCGATAGTGCGGCGCAGCAAACGCGACTCCGGCCTTATCTGGTGGCGATTGCGCCGCGTTTCCAGACCGCAGCGCCTTGGAGGAGTGCCGGACCGTCTCCTGGCTGGTGCAGAACTCCTGCGGATCGACCTCCTTGCTGACGCAGACCTCCTGCGGATCGACCTCCTGGCTGGCGCAGGCCTCCAGCGGATCGACCAAGCGCTGCACGGCTTTCCGTGCCAGTGGCGCGGCGTCAGTCGACGGGATACGGCCCGTCGGCGAACACTTCGTCGTGATAACCCTTCGATCCGATCGCCTGCGCGAGCGGGCTGCGAAAATCGTCGCGCGACTTCAGGATCCCGACGATATGCGCGAAATCGTAGCAAGGCTCCCAGCCGAGTGCCTCGCGCGCTTTCGCATTGTCGTAGACGCGCTCGAGGCCGTCCGGGATGGTCCAGCGGCGCCGCGCATACTCGTTGACATGGTCGCGCACGTAGTGGCGCACGAGCGCCGGCGCATCGTGGCGCAGCTTCGCGCAATCCGAGCGCAGGAACGGTGTCGTCGCGCTGATGATGTAGCGGCCGAAGCCGATTTCTGCGGCGTTTTCGATCGCGCGCTGATGCGCGCTGACGATGTCCTCGACGTCGGCGCGGCGGTACAGGAATTCGTTGGCCTTGATGTTGGCGTCGGCATGGCGCGCGCGCCGATCGGCATCGTCGTCTGCCTCCGGGAAGAAGCGCGACGTGCGCAGCACGAGGCACGGCAGCTTGAACCTGAGATGGAACAGCTCGCACAGGTTCTCGGCCGCGAGCTTGGTCACGCCATAGATGTTTTTCGGCTGCGGCACCAGGTCTTCGGTCACCCACACCGCGGGCGCGCCGGTCGGCGGATTCATCGCGCGGCCGTACACGCTGGTCGTGCTGGTGAAGACGAACGTGCCGACGTCGGCCGCGACCGATTCCTCGAGCAGGTTCAGCGTACCGGTGATGTTGGTGTCGACGAAATCCTGGCGCATATGCGTCGCGACATGCGGCTTGTGCAGCGTCGCGGTGTGCAGCACGACGTCGCAGCCCGACATCGCGCGTTTCACGACATCACGGTCGACGATCGAACCGACGATATCGGTGAACGGCGACGCCTGCACGTCGAGCCCGACCGCCGGCCGACCCGCCGCGCGCAGCGTGCGCATCAATGCTTCGCCGAGATGGCCGGAGCTGCCGGTGACGAGAATCGAGGAAGTCATCGCGATACTTTACATGAGCCGCCGCGGGCGCAATTCGTGGTGCCAAACGTTACTGCACTCGTCGCCGGTCGGCACCGCGCCGGCATCGCCTTTTCCGGCTAGATGCGAAGCGCGCCGTGGCGAATGGGTTGCGTGGAGCCCACTACCGCACCTTGCCTTTCGGCGAACCGAAGAATTTCGTCGAGCCGATCCAGACGCTCTTCAACCGACATGGCTCGCGCTACTTCGAAGTCATAGCGTTCCGCCGGTCCATGGGGTGCATAACTGCCCGGGGCCGCGGTGCGCAGCGCAGCAAGAATTCGTTCAGTCAAGGGCGCGAAGTATGTCATCGAGCACCGATTCGCTGTCGAACAAACGAAAGTATGAGCGTACTTCGTCGAGATTCAAGTTGCCGCGGTTGATCTTGAGCAACTGGATAATGTCGTCCAGGTCGCGAATGCGGCGCGGGTCGTCATGGAAAGCCTGGACCTTCAATCCAATCAACCCTTCGAGTGGTATGACGTGAACCTGCGTATCGCCGTGGGTAATGCGTGTGGACCGCGCCAGCAAGCCACGCGAAATGTCCCGACGCGCATACAGCACGTCCAGACGCAGCGGTGCGCGCACGTAGCTTGCGATGTCGGAGCGGCGGTCGAGGGTTTGATAGCCCAATTTCATGAGAACGCCCTGTAATGCATCTCCCTGTTCTTCGCCCACCATGACGTCGAGATCATGTGTGGCACGCATAAACCCGTAAGCGTTGACGGCGAAACCACCGATCAGTGCAAACGGGATTTCCGCTTTTCCGAGTGCGGTCGCAAGCTCGCGCAATTGGGCGAAGAGTCGAGATTCTTCCCTTTCCGATGCCACGCATTCACCACTTGCCGTGGAACAGCTCGCGGCCGATCAGCATGCGGCGGATTTCGTTCGTGCCGGCGCCGATCTCGTACAGCTTGGCGTCGCGCATGATGCGGCCGGTCGGATATTCGTTGATGTAGCCGTTGCCGCCGAGGCACTGGATCGCCTCGAGCGCGACCTGCACGGCGCTGGTCGACGCGTGCAGCAGGCACGAGGCCGGATCGATGCGCGACTTGTGGCCGCGGTCGTAGTCCTGCGCGACAAGGTAGGCGAAGGCGCGCGAACTTTGCAGCGATGTATACATGTCCGCAATCTTCGCCTGCATGATGCCGAACGTGCCGATCGGCGCGTTGAACTGCTTGCGTTCGCGCACATACGGCAGGGCGGCGTCGAGCGCGGCCTGCATCAGGCCGAGCGGACCGCCGGACAGCACCAGCCGCTCGGTGTCGAGCCCGCTCATCAGCACGCGCACGCCTTCGTTGATTTCGCCGACGCGGTTTTCGTCCGGAATCTCGCAGTTGTCGAACACCAGCTCGCAGGTGTTCGAGCCGCGCATGCCGAGCTTGTCGAGCTTTTGCGCGGTGGAAAAACCCTTCATGCCTTTTTCGACGATGAAGGCGGTCATGCAGCGCGAGCCGGCCGGGCGATGCGCGGTGCGCATGTAGACCAGCGCAACGTTAGCGTCGGGACCGTTGGTGATCCACATCTTGCTGCCGTTGGCGATCCAGCGATCACCTTTCTGCTCGGCGCGGCACGTCATCGAGCCGACGACGTCGGAGCCGGCGCCGGGCTCGCTCATGGCGAGAGCACCGACGAACTCGCCGCTGCA
>DASXKR010000065.1:0-31725 GCA_036496665.1 Rudaea sp.
TCCGTCGAAGCCGTATGCGTAGACGCTCAGCAGATCCGGATCGATCGCGCCGGAGCCAAAGCCGCGCGTCGTCGTTCCGCCGCCGGTCGGCTGGTGCGACCACAATATATTGAGGATCGTGGAGTCCGCGTCGAGCGCAAAGAATGTGCCGTTGTTGGTCAGGATGAACAGCACATTCTTCGTGCCCGAACCCGTCGCGACGTTGCCGAGGTAAATCGGCGCGCTGTCGGCCTTGTCCGATCCCGCCGGAAGCGCGTAGTGATAGAGGATCTTGTTGCCCGCTGTCGAATAGCCCGTCTCGGCGCGGTTGAACCCGCTGTGGGCGGTGTCGTAGCCAAATTGCAGCCAGTCGGTCGCGCGCGCGTCGGCTTGATGGAGACCGGCGATGACGGCGGCGACGAACAGAGGCTTCTGGCGCATCATGGCTTGCTCCTGAAAAAAATGCTCAGCCGCCCCCGCGGGGCAAAGCTAGCATCGCAACTGCTGCATTTGTGTGAAGGCGCGCAGGGTTTGCATTTGCGTCGTCCGCGTCGCAGCTTTCGTGAGTGCTTGCGCCACGCCAACGCGTTCACGAAAAAATGAACGATTGCAAAAGGATCGATCGACTCGGCGGCTGGCGATGCGACTGGTCGAGCGCGACGCGGCGCACGGCGGTATCCTTGCATGGTTCAGCAACAGCGCCGGGGAATCTGTGAGGCGATCGGCCAAACGTCTGCGCACGCTTGGAGCGACCCTGGCGATGGCAGCACCCTTGTCCGGCGCAACGGCGGACTGGCTGCAGTTCGGCTACGACCAGGCGCACAGCGGCAACAATACGGCCGAGACGATACTCGACGCGGACAATGTGTCGGGCCTTGCAACACTCTACGAAATTCCGCTGGCGGTTTCGGTTGACAGCGCACCGGTCTTCCTCAGCGCAGTGACGACCGAGGACGGAAGCAAGGACCTGCTCTTCGTCGAAACCCGAATCGGCGAACTCCTCGCGCTCGATGCCGGCGACGGCAAGATCGTGTGGTCGCGCCAGCCGGCCATCCAGGGCCTCGCGGTCACGACGTCGACGCCGGCGATCGATCCGGGCCGCCAGGTCATCTACGCTTACGGCCTCGACGGTTACGTACACAAATACCAGGTCGGCGACGGCACCGAGATCGTCGCGGGCGGCTGGCCGCAACTCATAACGAACAAACCAAACGTCGAAAAGTGCGCGGCGGGTCTTTCGATCGCGACAGTGTCGGCAGGAGCGACTTACCTCTACGTCGTCACCGACGGCGGCATCAGCGGCGACGGCGGCGACTACCAGGGCCACGTCGTCACAATCGATCTGGCCAGCGGCGCACAGACCACGTTCAACGCGCAGTGCAGCAACCTGCCGGTCCACCTGGTCGATGACCAGAGCGCCGCTGCCCTCGGCGTCAGTGACTGCCCGCAGATCAAATTTCCGTTTCCCGGCAACAGCGGCATCTGGGGACGACCCGGCGCGGTCTATGACGCCGCGACCAACCGGGTCTTCATCGCCACGGGCAACGGACTGTTCGACGCGAAGGACACGCTGCTCCGCGCCGCGTTCGAGCCGATGACGAACGGCTTCAACTGGGCCGACAGTGTGCTCGCGCTGAGTGCGGACGGAACCGGCGTCGGCCAGGGGCCGCTCGACAGCTACACACCGAGCAACTATCAGACGCTGCAAGGCAATGATGAAGATCTCGGCTCGACCTCGCCGGCGCTGCTGCCTGCGCCAGCCGCGAGCCGCTTCGCCCACCTGGCCGTGCAGGGTGGCAAGGATGCGAACTTGCGCCTGCTCAATCTCGACGACCTCAGCGGCAACGGCGCTCCGGGATTCATCAGCTGCAACCCCGGACTGTCGTGTCCGACCAGCGAGATCCAGACACTCGCCGTGCCGCAGGCCGGACAGGTGAAACCCCAGCCGGCAGTCTGGGTGGATTCACGCGGCGATGGCGCGACGTGGACGTTCGTCGCGACCGGCAATGGCCTCTCGGCGCTCAAGCTCGTCGTGGACGGCACCGGCAAGCCTTCGCTGTCCGCACAATGGCCGGCGGTGCTGGCCGGCAATACGACCTCCCCGGTGATCGCGAACGACCTGCTGTACGCAGCCAACGGCACGCGCGTGATCGCGGTCGACCCAAAGACCGGCACAACGCTTTGGACCAGCGTCGTCATCAACGGCGGCTTTCACTGGCAGAGCATGATCGTCGTCAACGGCCGCGTATACATGCCGGACAACAGCGCCCACCTCTGGGCGTTTGCGCTGCCCTAGCGTTTGCGCACGCGCTTGAGGCGGATCACCGCCGAATGTTCCTCGTCGCCGCGACCCTGCGCCATCAGCTCGGCGAGATCGGCATATGACTTGTCGACGATGCTGTGGTCGGTGCCGACGCGCTGAGCAATCTCGCGCACGATGCCGAGGTCCTTGTGCAGCAGCGACGTCTTGAAGCCGCCAGCGAACTCGTTGCGCAGCATGGTCGCGCCGCGCTTGTCGAGGAACCAGCAACCGGCAGCGCCGCTGGCCAGCGTCGGCAGCAACACGTCGGGATTCAGGCCCAGCGCCTCGCCGAGGGCGAGACCCTCGCACACGCCCTGCGCGATGCCGGCGACGAGTACCTGGTTGACGGACTTGGTGCTCTGTCCGGCGCCGACCGGACCCATGTGGCCGACGCGTCCCGCGTAGGCATCGACAACCGGTCGCACGCGTTCGAGCGTCGCGGCGTCGCCGCCGGCCATGACCGAGAGCTTGCCGTTCTTCGCGCCTTCGACGCCGCCCGATACCGGCGCGTCGACGAAATCGCCGCCGGCGGCCCGCATCAACGCATGTGCCTGCTTTGCGGTTTCCGGCGACACGGTCGAATGATCGACGACGATCATGCCGGACTTCGCAACTGCGGCGATCTCGCGTACCACGCCGAGCACGTCGGCATCGGCGCTGACGCACAACACCACGACGTTGCACAGCGCCGCGAGTTGAGCCAGCGTCGCCGGCGCGGCAACCCCGTGCTCGGCCGCGAACGCCTGCGCCTTGGCCGCGGTGCGATTGCTGACCGCCGCGAGCAACCCCGCGCGCT
This sequence comes from Rudaea sp., assembly GCA_036496665.1. Taxonomy (GTDB): domain Bacteria; phylum Pseudomonadota; class Gammaproteobacteria; order Xanthomonadales; family Rhodanobacteraceae; genus Rudaea. The sequence continues at coordinate 3,078 of DASXKR010000065.1, forward strand.
TGAGATGGCCGGCCATCGGCCAGCCCATCGCGCCCAGGCCGACGAATCCCACTTTCAAGTCACTCACGTCGATCTCCTGCGTGAAGGTTGTTAGAAATTGCCGTCATTACTCGCTGCATCCGCAGCTCGCCCTTCGGCCATGATCAGCGCCGCTGTTGAAAACCGGTAGCCGATGTTAGCCTCGGCATCCTGCATTCGCAGGCCGCTTTCGCCGCAATGACGACATCAGGCATCATCGGTTTCTGCCAGATACGTGTAGCCGGTGAGACCCGCTTCGAGCGCGGCCTGCAGTCGTTCGGCCATCGCAGCATCGATGCCGGCCGCGGCGATCTTGTCGCGATACGACGCGCGCAACGCGGCCAAGTCGTAGCCGACGTAGTCGAGCATGACATCGGTCGTGTCGCCGCGGCGGATATGCGAAAACTCGAAGCCGCCACCCGCGGTCAGGCGCACGTTGACCGCATCGGTATCGCCGAACAGGTTGTGGATGTCGCCGAGCGCCTCCTGGTAAGCGCCGACGAGGAAGATGCCGAGACGGTACGGCTGGCCGTCGACCGGCGCATGCAGCGGCAGGCTCACGTCCACGCCTTCGGCATCGACGTATTGGTCGATGCGTCCGTCGGAGTCGCAGGTCAGGTCGGCGATCACGCCGCGCCGGTCCGGCGCGCAGTCGAGGCCGTCGATCGGTACGATCGGGAAGATCTGGTCGATCGCCCACGAATCGGGAATCGATTCGAAGATCGAGAAGTTGACGAAGTACTTGTCGACCAGCTTCTCATTCAGTTCGTCGAGCGCCTGGCGGTGTGCACGCTCCGCCGGCAACAAGCGCGGCCGAAGCGCGGTGACGATCGCGTAGTACAGATCGTCGAGACGCGCGCGCGCGCGCAGCGTGATCTGCCCGAGTGCGAACAACGCGTGACCTTCGTTCCAGTGATGCTGTGCCTCGTGGTACAGCTCGACAACCGCGCGCTGGCCGATCTCGCCGTGGATCTCGCGCAGTCGCCGCAGCACGGCCGGCTCGTCGACATCGGACGGCGGGATGCGGCCTTCCGGCGCACGCTCGATGTCGCTGACGTTGGTCACGAGCACGGCGTGATGCGCCACCATCGCGCGGCCGGTTTCGCTGATCACGTGCGGGCGCGCAAAACCGTGCTCGGCGCAGACCTCGGCCAGCGGCTGCACGACGGTCGAAGCGTACTGGTCGAGGCCATAGTTGACCGAGCAGGCCGAACGCGAGCGCGTGCCCTCGTAGTCGATGCCGAGACCGCCACCGACATCCACGTAACCGATCGGGATGCCGAGTTTGCACAATTCCACAAAGTAGCGTGTTGCCTCGCGCATGCCGGCGGCGATGTCGCGCACGTTCGAGATCTGCGAGCCCATGAATACGTGCAGCAACTGCAGCGAAGAAATCAGGTTCGCCGCCTTCAGCTGATCGATCAGCGTCAGCAGCTGGCGTGGCGTGAGACCGAACTTCGACTTCTCGCCGCCGGTGTTCTGCCATTTGCCGGCACCGAGGCTGGTCAGGCGCATGCGCACGCCGAACAGCGGCTCGACACCGAGTGCGCGCGCCTCCTCGATCGCCGGCGCAAGTTCGGACGGTTTTTCAATGACGATGAACACGCGCAGGCCGAGCTTGCGCCCGATCAGCGCCAGGCGCAGGTATTCGCGATCCTTGTAGCCGTTGCAGATGACGATGCTGTTCGGCTGCGCCAGCGCGAGCACGGCCATCAATTCGGGTTTCGAGCCGGCCTCCAAGCCAAAACCGGAGCGGCCGACCGCGGCGAGTTCGCCGGCAACGCCCTTCTGCTGATTGACCTTGACCGGATACACCGCGCTGTAACCGCCGGCGTAGTCCCACTCGCGCATCGCCGCCGAAAACGCACCCTGCAGGCGCTCGAGACGATGACGCAGGATGTCGGCAAAACGCACCAGCAGCGGCAGACGCGAACCCTTCGCGCGTGCCGCCTCGACGATTTCGGGCAACGCAACCGCTGGACCGTCGGCGCCGCGCGGTCGCACGATCAGGCGGCCCTGCGCGTCGACGTCGAAGTAACCTTCACCCCAGTGATTGATTGCATACTGGCCGCGCGCGGCCTCGACGTTCCAAAGCTTCGTCATCGAGTGTCCGTTTCTGTTGATGTCACGAGCAGAACCATCCTTGGTGCGTCTTCCGATCGGCATCCCTGCCTCACCCTTGGCCGCGGACGCAATGCCGTTCCAGGCATCGCGTGGGCGCCGCGCCTTCGACCACGTGGCCGTCACGGCGCTATTGTAGCGTCGCCGCTTGCGCCGTGTTTAACACACACGGACCGGCTACAATCGCGCCCCTCCAAACTGCCAGCGCGGGCGGCAACATGTCGGACCCAGTCAAACCGGATCAGGACCCGAACTGGTTCACGGAGCAGCACGACTACACCGGTTCGTCGATCGGCTTTCGCGTCAGGCAGCGGCTGCACGCCGAGCAGACCCCGTTCCAGTCGATCGAGATCTACGACAGTACCGACTGGGGCAAGCTCATGGTCATCGACGGCTGCATGATGGTCACGACGCGCGACAATTTCTTCTACCACGAGATGATGTCGCACCCGGCGCTGTACACGCATCCGCGCGCCAAGCGCGTCGTCATCATCGGCGGCGGCGATTGCGGCACGCTGCGCGAGGTACTCAGGCACGACGAAGTCGAAAGCGCGATCCAGGTCGAGATAGACCAGCGCGTGACGCGCCTGGCCGAACGCTATTTTCCGGAACTGTGCGAATCGAACAGCGACCCGCGCGCCCAGTTGCTGTTCATCGACGGCATCCAGTGGATGGCCGAGTGCGAACCCGAATCGCTCGATATCGTCATCGTCGATTCCACCGATCCGATCGGCCCGGCCGAAGGCCTGTTCAACACGGCGTTCTACGCCTCGTGCCTGAAGGCGCTGCGCCATGGCGGCATCCTCGTGCAGCAGAGCGAATCCCCGCTCGGCCACCTGCCGCTGCTCAAGTCGATCCGCGATGCGATGAAGATCGCCGGGTTCGCAGCGATGCGCACCCTGACATTTCCGCAACCGTGCTACCCAACCGGCTGGTGGAGCGCGACGATGGCGCGCAAGGGTGCGGACTTGTCGACGTTTCGCGAGCGCGGCGCCGCGACCAAACCGTTCGCCACGCAGTATTACAACGCCGAGATCCACAAGGCGGCGCTCGCGGAACCCGAATTCCTGAAGGCCGCGCTCGGCGACTAGCCGCGCGATACCGTGCCGCTGAAGTTCCGCCGCTCGTTCCACGAGGCTTGGCTCAGGGCACGCGCCGTGTAGAATCCGCCGACCGGTTTCACCGTCGCCCAGGGATTCGCCATGTCGTCGCACGCTCGTCTGCTCCTGTCCGCCACCGCATCCGCGCTGTTGCTCGCCGCATGCGCCGCGCAACAGTCTTCGAAGTCCCCGGCATCCGCGCCCGGCGCCAAGGCTGCGGCCGCGACCACCGTCGCGCCGCCCGCGCTGATTCCGCGCAAGCTGCTGTTCGGCAATCCCGAGCGTGCTGCCGGAGAGATCAGCCCTGACGGGCGCTGGCTCGGCTACGTTGCGCCGGACGACGGCGTACTCAATGTGTTCGTCGCCCCGCGCGGGCATCCGGACCAGGCCAAGGTCATTACCCACGACCGCAAGCGCGGCGTGCGCAGTTTCAACTTCGCTTACGACGGCAAGCACCTGCTTTACCCGCAGGACGAGGGCGGCAACGAGAATTTCCACATTTACAGCGTCGACCTCGACAGCGGCAAGCAGACCGACCTGACGCCGTTCAAGAAGGCGCGCGCCGATCTGGCCGGATTGACGCCGAAGCATCCGCACGACGTGTTGGTCAACGCCAACGACCGCAACGCGAAGTATTTCGACCCGATCCGCATCGACCTGCGCAGCGGCAAGCGCGAGCGCCTGATCAAGAACGACAGCTATGCCGGCTTCACGACCGACGATGATTTCAACCTGCGCCTGGCAAGCAAGTCGCTTGCCGACGGCAGCAGCGACTGGTTCAGGCGCAGCGGCAAGGCCTGGAAACCATACGGCAAGGTGCCGCAGGCCGATTCGCTGTCGACCAATGCTCTGGGCTTCACACGCGACGGCAAGACGTTGTACCTGCTCGACAGCCGCGAGCGCGACACGGCGGCGCTGTTCGCGGTCGACTGGACCAGCGGCAAGCGCAGCGTCGTCCACGAGGATGCGCATGCCGATGTCGGCGGCATTTTCGCCGATCCGAAAACCGGCGCGGTGCGCGCGGTGGCAGTGGATTATCTGCGCAATGAATGGACCGTGCTCGATCCGGCGATCCAGAAGGACTTCGACTATCTGAAGACACTTGGCGACGGCGAGGTCAACGTCGTCAGCCAGAGTGACGACGACAAGTTCTGGGTCGTCGTGCTGACGCGCTCTGACGCATCGCCGAAGTATTATCTCTACGATCGCGCGGCCGGCAACGCGGCGTTCTGGTTCGACACACGCCCGGCGTTGGCGCAAACCAGGCTCGCGGTCATGCATCCGGTCGAGATCCCGGCACGCGACGGCCTGAAGCTCGTCAGCTACTACACGCTGCCAACCGAAGCCGACCCGAGCGGCAGCGGCAAGGCGACGCGTCCCGTGCCGATGGTGCTGTTCGTGCACGGCGGCCCGTGGGGTCGCGACGGCTACGGCTACAACGCCTATCACCAGTGGCTCGCCAATCGCGGCTACGCCGTGCTGAGCGTCAACTATCGCGCCTCGACCGGCTTCGGCAAGGCCTTCGTCAACGCCGGCGACCTGCAGTGGGGCCGCAAGATGCACGACGACCTGATCGACGCGGTCGACTGGGCGATCAAGCAGGGAATTACCTCGAAGGACAAGGTTGCGATCATGGGTGGTAGCTACGGCGGTTACGCGACGCTGGCCGGCGTGACGATGACACCGGACGAATTCGCCTGCGGCGTCGATATCGTCGGTCCGTCGAACCTGTTCACTCTGCTGCAAAGCATCCCACCGTACTGGACCGCATTTCGCGCGCAGTTCTATACCCGCATGGGCAACCCCGATACCGAAGACGGCCGTGCGTTGCTCAAGGAACGTTCGCCGCTGACGTACGCCGACAAGATCGTCAAACCGCTGCTGATCGGCCAGGGCAAGAACGATCCGCGCGTCAACGTCAACGAATCCGAGCAGATCGTCAAGGCGATGCAGGCGAAAAATATCCCGGTAACCTACGTGCTGTATCCGGACGAAGGCCACGGCTTCCGCCGCCCGGAAAACAACACGTCGTTCAACGCCGTGGCCGAGGATTTCCTCGCCAACAAATGTCTCGGCGGTCGATCCGAGCCGATCGGCAATGATTTCTCCGGGTCGACGATCACGGTCCCGGCAGGAGCAGATCTCGTCCCCGGACTGGCAGCGGCGCTGGCGGCAAAAAAATGAGGCGGCGCTGGTATACTTTTCGCGTCACGACGGAATGCTGACCAGGGTTGCGCGCATGAAGCGGATGCAAACAATATGGCTGGCGTTTGTATGCGTCGCCGTGACGAGCGGCAATGCCCGCGCCGAGGACGCGAGCGGTTCGTGCAGTGGACCGCCGGCTACGGCGAGCGAGGCGTCGTCGGTCATATCCACGCCCGACTACCTCGCTGGTGCCGATCAGGGTGACCGTTCCGCGGAGAAAGGCGACGCCTTGTCGATCCAGTCGCCGCCTGGTGCCGGCGGAAGACCACCACGTGCGACAGCCCTGCGCATCGCCTCCAGTTCGCTGCCGGTTTCGATCCAGTCGCGCTGATACGTGATCATTTCGTCGACAAATGCCTGATCGGGCGTGCCGGTCGACGCGAGCAACTTCGCCGTAAACTGTTCGCGGAGCCAATCCTGCGCTCGCGCTTCGCCCACATCGTCGTCGGCGAACATGCGCGACACGCGCAGCAGACTCATGCCGATGCGATTCGTAATCTGCGTATCGCCACGCCTCGCCATCAGGCGGCCGACCGCGGCACAGTCGACGCTGCGTTGCGAGTTGGCGCCGCTGCTCGGATCGACACGGCAGGCGGCGATCAAATCCTGGAACGATGGAAGCGCGGGCGCTGACGTCACCACCGCCGCGTAGACGTACGGTACGGCCCTGGCGGACTGGAACGGGTCGCTGTCAATCGGCTGTCCGGAAGGGTAGCAGGACGCGCGCAGCGGCCGATTCACCGCCACCAGTGGTTCCAGATCCGGGTCAGGCCCAGGTCGATACGATCGAGAATTCGCGCGACGGTCAGCGACTCGCCGGCAATCAACGCCGCCCCGATCGCCGCGATGAGCAATCCCGGTCCGGGGAGCACGAGCAGGATCATTCCGAGCGCCAGCAGAATCAGGCCGCCGCCGACCACGAGCAGTGTGCGCATCAGGTTCTTCCGCTGCGCCAGGCGCTCGTGATAAACGCGAAAGCGCGTGCCGCTTGGCGCGGTCCTGAATCGTCGCACACGCCGCTTCAGCGAGTCGAACATGCGAGTTGGACGTGAGTCGACCGCATGAAGTTCGGTGTAAGCTCAAGATCAAATCGATTCCAGGGGACATCATGACACGCCTGTTCGTGACCGCTGCCTGCTGCCTGCTCACCATTGCTGCGCACGCCGGCGACCGCATCACCGGCAAGCCGTTCGCCACGCGTTCCGAGGTGTTGGCCCCGCACGGCATGGTCGCGACCTCGGTGCCGCTGGCGACACAGATCGGCATCGACGTGCTGAAGAAAGGCGGCACGGCGGTTGACGCGGCGATTGCGGCAAACGCTGCGCTCGGCCTGATGGAACCGGTCTCGAACGGTGTCGGCGGCGATCTGTTCGCGATCGTGTGGGACGCGAAGACGAAGAAACTCTACGGCTACAACGGCTCGGGCCGCTCGCCGAAATCGCTGTCGTTGCAGTACTTCGTCGATCACGACATCAAGGAGATCCCGCCGCTCGGGCCGCTGCCGGTCAACGTGCCGGGTGCGGTCGACGGCTGGTTCGCGCTGCACGACCGCTTCGGCAAGCTGCCGATGAAGGACGATCTGGCCGGCGCGATCGGCTATGCGCGCGAAGGCTTTCCGGTCACCGAGCTGATTGCGCACTACTGGCAACTGTCGGTGCCGCGGCTGTCGAAATATCCCGGCTTCACCGAGCAGATGACGCTCGCCGGCCGCGCGCCGCAAAAAGGCGAAATCTGGAAAAATCCCAACCTCGCGAACACGCTGCAGGCGATCGCCGACAGCGGCCGCGATGCGTTTTACAGGGGAAAAATCGCGCATGTCATCGGCGACTATTTCAAGGCCAACGGCGGCTTTCTGTCGTATGACGATATGGCCGCCCACAAGGGCGAGTGGGTCGAACCGATTTCGACGAGCTACCGCGGCGTCGAAGTCTGGGAATTGCCGCCGAATGGCCAGGGTCTGGCCGCGCTGGAAATTCTCAACGTGCTCGAAGGCTATGATCTTAAGAAGTACGGGTTCGGCAGTCCCGAGCACGTGCACCTGTTCGTCGAGGCGAAGAAGCTGGCGTGGGAAGACCGCGCGCACCTGTATGCCGATCCGGCATTCTTCAAGGCGCCGCTCGACACGCTGTTGTCGAAGGAATACGCCGCCGAACAGCGCAAGAAGATCTCGATGGATCACGCGATGCGCAGTGTCGAGGCCGGCCATGCGCCGCTCGAACACGGCGACACGATCTACCTGACCACCGCGGACCAGTGGGGCAACATGGTCTCGCTGATCCAGTCGAACTACCGCGGCATGGGCTCGGGCATGACGCCGCCCGGCCTCGGCTTCGTGCTGCAGGATCGCGGCCAGCTGTTCGTGTTGAAGGAAGGCCATCCGAATTCGTTCGCGCCGGGCAAGCGGCCGTTCCACACGATCATCCCGAGCTTCATCACGAAGGATGGCAAGCCGTGGATCAGCTTCGGCGTCATGGGCGGCGGCATGCAGCCGCAGGGGCATGCGCAGATCGTCATGAACCTGATCGACTTCGGCATGGGGCTGCAGGAAGCCGGCGATGCGCCGCGCATCCAGCACGAAGGCGACACCGAGCCGGAGGGCCAGGTTGTCCAGATGAAGGACGGCGGCGAAGTCGAGCTCGAATCCGGATTTTCCTACGAGACGATCCGCGCGCTGATGGAGAAGGGCCATCACGTCACCTGGGCCGACGGCCCGTACGGCGGCTACCAGGCGATCATGTGGGACGAAAAGAATCGGGTCTGGCACGGCGCATCGGAAGGACGCAAGGACGGTCAGGCAGCCGGCTATTAAGCTGTCGCTAATCCGCGGCGTGGCTACATTGGCGGGGTTTTTGCGAAGGAATCCGATGATGCTGCGATCCTTGGCTTTCGTGCTGGCCCTGTCGCCCGCTGCGGCACTCGCGCAGGCAAGGCCCGAACCGCCGCCGACGGCTGCCGCGATTGCCGTGACAGCGGATGCACCGGCTGCGGCCGCAAGCGAAGCGACCACGGCTGACCCACCGGCACCGCCGCAGAGCGAACCGCCGCCCACGCCCCCGCCGGCTGACGCGATTCCAACCGAGCCGGACATGACGGCGGCCGGCGCCGCGGCGCCAGCAGACGCACCTCCCGTCGCAGTGCCGCCTGCCGGCCAGACCGAGCCGCCGACGGCAGCGGCGAACGGACCCGCCGCAGCGGAGCAACAACGCTTCGAACAATTCCGGCGCGACCTGGTCAGCCTGCTGGCGCTGCGCGCGGACCCCGCCCTGCTCGTCGCTGCCGCCGAGCTTGCCTACCCCGACGCGCAGGACAAGCACCGGACCGACGCGCTGAAATCTCCGTCGCTGATCAAGCGCGCACAGCGCTTCGGGCCTGATACGCCGCTGGTCTGGTGGGTGTCGACATTTCTCGAGTGCGGCACCAAGGCGCCGCCGTGCCTCGGCGATGCGGCCGAGCGTCTGCAAAAGGTCGCGGGCGACAACGCGGCGGCATGGCTGCCGACGTTGCACGCGACGAAAGACGCCGGACAGCAGCGGGCCTTGCTCGCCAGCATGGCTCAGGCCACGCGTTTCGACGACTTCTGGACGGCCGGCGTCGTTGCGGTTTATCGCGCGCTGCAGACGCTGTCGGTGCCGGCCGAAGTGCTCAGCCATGGACTCAATCCGGTGGCCGCGCGCGTGAACCTGGCTACCAGTGTCGGCGGCGCCTTTCTGCCGAATTACGCACGCCTCGGCAATCTGTGCAACCCACAGGCCAGCGCTGACGAAGCACTGGTCAGCGACTGCCTTGCCGTGGCGCATCTGCTCGAGAACGGTGGCAGCTTCCGCTCGCAATCGGTCGGCTTCGGCATCGAAGACAACCTGCTGCCAGCCGGCACGGCGCGCGACGTGTTGCGCGCCCGCCAGCGCGCCAGCCTCTGGCAACGCCAGCAGTTTCTCGAACTGAGCGCGCGCTTTCCGCGTGACGAGGCGCTGGCACAGTCGTACATGGATCTGTTGCAGCAGAACGGCGACGAGTTGACCACGGTAACGGCGTTGCTGCGCAGTCGCCACGTCGCGACCGACGCACCGGCCGGCTGGCAGCCGCCGCAGGCGAATCCGACCTCGTTACCGGGCGATCCGCGTGCGATCCCGCTCACGCACTAAACGGCACTGCCCGCGGCCGCGTGCTTTCGCGTTCCGCGCTGGCGATGTACGCTTGCCCTGAATTCCTCTCAGGTCCTGGCGGCGCCCGCAGGCTGGACGGCGGCGCGGCGCGGCGGACCTGGTCGACCGGTTCCATGCGAGTCCACACGGAGATTGGCATATGCTGAGAATTCTGGTGGCAAGTTCCAAGGGCGGCTGCGGCAAGACCACGATCGCGACCAACCTTGCTGCGTACTACGCGCTCGACGGCAAGAACACCGTGCTGGTCGACACCGACCGGCAAGCTTCCAGCATGCACTGGTCGGAGAAGCGGGTCGGATCGTCGGCGCCGGTCCTGCCGATTTCCGGCGTCAAGAGCGGCTGGTCTGCGCGCATCCCGCCGGACTCGCAACGCGTGGTGGTCGATGCGCCGGCCGGCATCCGCGCCGGCGAATTGTCCGACCTGCTCGAGGATGTGCATGCGCTGGTGATACCGGTGCTGCCATCGCGCATCGACCTGGAAGCCAGCGAGGTGTTCCTCGCCGAAGTCGCGGCTCTGCCGAAGGTCAAGCGCGGCAAGGTTGCCGTCGGACTGGTCGCGAACCGGCTCAGACCTTGGACCACGGCCGCGCAGCAGGCGATCGAGGAAATCAAGCACCTGCCGTTTCCGCTGGTCGCGCAATTGCGCGACACGCAGGGCTATGTACTGATGACCGGCCTCGGCAAGAGCATCTTCGACTACAACTCCGAAGTGATCCGTTCGCACCAGGAAGACTGGGAGAAACTGATCCGCTGGCTGAAGAAGGTTGGTTGAAACCGCGCGGCGCAACGAGGGATTCATGAAACGCGAAGTCATTCTGTTGCGCCATGCGCACGCGGAAGGCCCGACCCCGGGCCAGGGCGATTCCGATCGGGCGCTGAGCGCGCGCGGCATCGACGAGGCGCGCGCCGCCGGACGCTGGCTGCGCGAGCAGACGGTATTGCCGGCGCTGGTGCTTTGCTCTCCGGCGCTACGCGCGCGTCAGACGCTGCAGCAGGCGCTCGGTGATGTCGCCGCGACCGGCGAGCCGCGAATCTACGAGGCATCTGCCGGCGAATTGATCGCGTTGATCGATGATCATGCCGACGCGGCGCGACTGTTGCTGGTCGGTCACAACCCGGGCTTCGAAACGCTGGTAGCCCTCTTGGCCACTGGCCAGTCCGGCGATTTCCGCGGCGTGCCGCCGGGCGGAATCGCCTGGTTCGAGATCGACGGCAACGTGGAACCCGGAGCCGGACGCCTGGAAGCCTTCTGGTCGCCCTGAAACCGCCGTTTCGCCGTGACGCCCGGGCTGCCAATTCCGTCACGCATGCGCAGTCGTACTGCCGCGAGGCTCGTTTACCTCACCGTTTTCCTGGCGCCGTGGGCGGTCGCGGCCGAAGACGCGACGACGAGGACACACGAGCTCGATGCCGAACGCTCGCGCGGCGACTTCGAGGTCAAGGTGCTGTGGCTGGTCGGCGTGCACGGACGCTTCGGCAAGGTGCACGGCACGGTCACGGTCGACCGGGCGCATGACAGCGTCGTCGCCGACGCGCGCATCGATGTCGACACGCTCACCATGCGCAATCACAGCTATGAGGATTGGGCCAAGTCGGACGAATTCTTCGACGCGCAGGCCCACCCGCAGATCCACTTCGTTTCCGACCCGGTTTCATTGGAACGGTTGCGCGACGGCGGCGCCATTTCCGGCATGCTGACCCTGCGCGGCATCGGCCGTCACGTGACGTTCGCGCTGGCCCCGAGCGCCTGCCCGCAAGTCGTCGCCGGCGACTGCCCGGTGCAGGCGAACGGCACCATCCGTCGCAGCGACTTCGGCATGAAGTCGCGGCGCGGCACGCTCTCGGACAAGGTCGAGCTGGGTTTTTCGATCTATCTGGCCAACGCGCTTCCCGTGCAGGGCCAGGCGCAGTGAGCAATCGCGTTGCGGCACGCGCTGCCGGATGGCGGGTCGCCGTCGGGTTGATCCTCATTACCGCGCTACAGGCGTGTGCCGTCGATCCGCTGCGTGCGCGGCGCGCCGCGGCGACGGCAGCGGCAGCGCAGGATTCGGTTGTCGACTGTGCCGATTCCGCTGCGTGCGCGCTGCCGTCCCCATACCATGCTCTGGCCGAACAGGCATTCGCCGAATCGACACCGGCGGCGCCGCGGCACTACGTCAACCTGCTCGAACACGGCGCCGATTCGCTGCTGCTGCGCCTGCACCTGATCCGCAGTGCGCGGCGCACGATCGACCTGCAGACCTTCATCTTCGCCGAAGACGACGCCGGCTACCTGATGCTCGACGAGCTGGTCAAGGCGGCGCGGCGCGGCGTCAAGGTGCGCGTGATCGTCGACCAGCTGTTCTCGCTCGACGATCCGCAGCTGTACGCGGCGCTGGCACGCGCGCACGTCAACTTCGAGCTGCGCGTGTACAACCCGACTTTCCACAAGGCGAGCACGCCGCCGCTAGAATTCGCCGCCGGCATCCTGTGCTGCTTCCTGCGCTTCAACCAGCGCATGCACAACAAGCTGCTGTTGGTGGACGACGCCGTCGGCATTGCCGGCGGGCGCAACTACGAGGACCGCTACTACGACTGGGACGACGAATTCGACTACCGCGATCGCGACGTGCTGGTGGCCGGACCCGCCGCGCTGCAGATGCGCGACTCGTTCCAGCATTTCTGGATGCACCAGCAATCAGTGCCGTTGACCCGGCTGCGCGACGTCGCTGCCGAGATCCTCGATGACGGCATCAACGCGCCCGGCTATGCCATGCACCGGTACCGCCATCCCGAGCGCATCGCAACGCTGTCCAGACGCGCCGATGACGCCGGTTACATCCGCTCGAAATTTGCCGACCAGACGCTGCGCGTCGGCCGGATCGAGTATTTCTCCGACCAACCCGGCAAGACCGTGCAGCCGGACGAACCGCACGACAACGAACTGAGCCGGCGCATCATGGCGCTGGTGCGTGGCGCCCGCTCGCAGATCGTGCTGCAGACGCCGTACCTCGTGCTCAGCAACACGGCGCGCGCCGTGTTTGCCACGCTGCGCCGCGAGCAACCGGGACTGCACGTCATCGTCTCGACCAATTCACTGGCTTCGACCGACGCGTTCTACGTCTACGCGCTGTCGTACAAGTTCAAGAAGCGCTACCTGAAACTCGGCTTCGAGATCCACGAGTTCAAGCCGTTCCCGGCCGAGGCCGCCGACCTCATCGCCGATTATGCAAGCCTCGGTGCCGCCGATGGCAGCGCCGGGAGCGGCTACCAGAAGTACGGCCGCGCACCGCTCAGCCGCGCCGGGGTGCGCATCGGCCTGCACGCCAAGTCGATGGTCATCGACGATGAGGTGACCGTGATCGGCTCGCACAACTTCGACCCGCGCTCGGACCACTACAATACCGAGTCCGGATTCATCATCTTCGACCGCACGCTGGCCGACGCGGTACGCGCGTCGATCCTGCGCGACAGCGAACCGGACAATGCCTGGATCATCGCCAAGCGCCCGCGCACGAACCTGCTCAGCCGGATAAACGGTGCCATTGCCGACTTCTCGGCGGCGCTGCCGGTGTTCGACTTCTGGCCGTTCCGCTACGCCGGCAGCTACGAACTCAACCCGGGCTGCAGACCGCTGCCGCCTTTGGACCCGGGCTTTTACGCCTGCCACACGGACGTCGGCGACTTTCCCGAGGTCAATCTGCCGTCGAAGACCATCTATACCCGCATTGTCACGGCATTCGGCGCCGGGCTGCTGTCGATCATGTGAGTCGTTTGCGGCGCAGTTTTTGCCATGCCGGCCGCGGTCGACCATTTCGCAATTGACGCGCCGACGGCGGCTGGCTAGTCTTCTAGGTCTTCTCCGCACACTGGAATAGCGCCATGGCACTGCAGTTTACGATCGACATCTCGGACGACGACCTGCCGTTCTTCGTCGACGCCGTCCAGCGCTCTGCGGAGCGCGCCGCCGGCAAGAGCGCCGAGGATATCCTCAGCGCGGCCGAAAAGACCTTCGCCGACTCGCAGGGCCAGAAGATGCCCGAGTTCGTGCGTTCGCGTCTGGACTCGGTCAACAACCTGGTCGCCATGGCTCGCGACGCAGGCTGGGCCCTGTCCGACGAGGATCGCAGCCGCGTGGTCTCCGCGCTGACCTATTTCGCCGATCCGGAAGACCTGATCCCGGACAACATTCCGGTGCTCGGCTTCTTAGACGACGCGATCATGATCGAAGTCGTCGCGACCGTGCTGCAGCCGGAAATCGAGGCCTACGCCGATTTCTGTCTGTTCCGCGAGCAGGAAGCGCGTCGCCGCGGTGCGGACACGAGCAACCTGGGCCGCGAGGAATGGCTCGAAGGCCGCCGCGCCGAACTGCAGGCACGCATGCGTCAGCGTCGCACGTCGTACGCGCCGAGTTCGGACTTCAGGTCAAGCTTCAAGTTTTCCTGAGATTCGCCCGCGGGTAGCGCCGGCAGCCGCGACGGCTGCGGCTGGTCCGTTCATATCCGCCATCATCCTGAGCAAGCGTACGCAGCATCGGGCTGAGTCTGCACTCGCGAAGTCCCCTCGCCACTGAGCGCGCGCGCCGCTGGCGTGCACTTGCGCTTTGCCCGCTGCCTGATTGCCAGCACGGCGCCAATCGCCTATGCGGCCGTGCGCATGGATCCGGCACGCGATGTGTTCATCGCTCGACGGCCCGGTGCCGGCTGGTGCGATCCACCTCGGCCCCGCGTGGTACCGGCTGCTGACTGCGTTGCTGGCGATCGGTCGCGGCTGGCTCGGCGTGATGCTGCTGCTCGGCGCGCTGGCCGGCTTGCAGTTTCCGCTGGCCTACCTCGCCGGCAAGGAGCTGCATAGCCGTCGCGCGGCTTGCGCCTGGCACCCGGTTCAACCGGCCATATCGCAATCTCGAACATCGCGTTCGGCTTCGCGCCGGATCCGACGATCACTGTTTCGGTGGATGGCGTGGCGCTCGCACCGCTCGCCGTGGACTCGGTCAGCCACGTTTATGATTGCAGCGGCTGCGCCGACGCTGCCGTGGAGATCACGATCAATTCACGCGACGTCGCCGACGTCGATGTCGTGACGTTCTGAAGCGCGCGCGTCAGGGCCGTTCGACGATCGCCGTCACGCCCATGCCACCGGCTGTGCAGATCGAGATCAAGCCGCGGCCGGAACCTTTCTCCTCGAGCAGCTTGGCCAGCGTCGCGACGATACGCGTTCCGGTGGCGCCGAACGGATGGCCGAGCGCGAGGCTCGAGCCGTTGACGTTGAGCCGGGCCTGATCGATGCTGCCGAGCGGTTTGTCCTTGCCGAGACGGTTCCGGCAATAGTCGGCGTCTTCCCACGCGCGCAGCGTGCACAGGACCTGCGCGGCGAACGCTTCGTGGATCTCGTAGAAGTCGAAATCCTGCAACGTGAGCCCGGCGGCGTCGAGCATGCGCGATACGCCAATCGTCGGCGCCATCAGCAGGCCCTCTCCATGCACGAAGTCGACGGCCGCGACTTGCGAATAGGTCAGGAACGCCTTTGGCTTCAAGCCGCGAGCGGCGGCCCAGTCCTCGCTCGCCAGCAACACGGCCGACGCGCCGTCCGACAGGCCAGTCGAGTTGCCGGCAGTCAGTGTGCCGCTGCCCGAAGTCTTGTCGAATGCCGGCTTCAGCGCGGCGAGTTTTTCCAGCGTCGAATCCGCGCGCAGGAAGCCGTCGCGCTCGAGGCCGCGGAACGGCACGACCAGGTCCTTGAAAAAACCGCGATCGTAGGCGGCCGCCGCCTTCTGATGGCTCGCCAGTGCGAGCTTGTCCTGGTCCTCGCGCGCGATCTTCCATTGCTTCGCCATCAGTTCGCAGTGATCGCCCATCGACATGCCGGTACGCGGCTCGGCAACGCCCGGGAAGCTCGGCTTCAATTCGCCGAACGAGAACCCGCGCAGCGCAGCCCTGGCCTTGTCGAGCGGCGTCTTCTGCCGGTTGACGTTGAGCAGGCGCTGCTGCAGCGCGCGGCTGTAGACGATCGGCACGTCGGACGTCGTGTCGGAGCCGCCGGCGATGCCGGCGTCGATCTGGCCGGTCGCGATCTTGTTGCCGATGATGATCGTGTTGTCGAGCGAGGTGCCGCAGGCGCGCGCGGTCGTGATGCCGGGCGTCGTCGGCGCCAGGCCCGATGACAACGTCGCTTCGCGTGCCAGGTTCCACTCCGAGGCGTGCTTGATCACCGCGCCGAACGCGACTTCGCCGAGTTCGAGCCCGTGCAGGCCGTACTGCTCGACCAGCGCGCCGAGCGTCTTGACCGCCATGCCGAAGTTGCCGACATCGGCATAGGCCGTGTTGTTGCGGCAAAACGGAATGCGGACGCCACCGAGTACTGCCACGCGTTTGATCGAAATCACAAGCCACCTTCGCGAAAGCCGGGATGATCAAGCGTGCTGATATCATGCGCCGCTTGAGCGGTCACCTATTGTATGCCCTACGTTTTCGATCTTGATACCCTGAACTGCCGTGCCGGCGACTTCAGCGCCGCGTTCCGCACGGCGGCGCCGTACCCGCATGTGGTCATCGACGACTTCTTGCTCGCCGCCGACGCGCGCGACCTTGCGCGCGTATTCCCACGCCCGGACGATCCGGTCGCGTGGGACCACTACGCAGCGCCCGGACTCGAGGTCAAGCTTGGCTGCAGCGACGAGGAGCACATGCCGCGGCCGCTGCGCCAGGCAATCCACGATCTCAACTCGCGGCCGTTCCTGCGCTTTCTCGAGGAATTGACCGGCATCGCGCACCTGCTGCCGGATCCGCACCTGGCCGGCGGCGGCATCCACCTGAGCCGGCAGGGCGGCCATCTGGGCATCCATGCGGACTTCAACTGGCACGAGCGCCTGCAGGCGCACCGCCGCCTGAACCTGCTGATCTATCTGACCCCGGATTGGCAGCCGGCGTTCGGTGGCGAGCTCGAATTGTGGAATACCGAAGGCACGCAGCCCGTGCGTCTGGTCGAACCGCTCTTCAATCGCGCCGTGCTGTTCGCGACGCGCTCCGACACATTCCACGGCCATCCGAATCCGTGGTCAGCACCGGATGGCATCTATCGGCAATCGATAGCTTTATACTATTATACAACGCAGCGTCCCGAGGCCGAGATCCGGCCTGCGCACAACACGTTGTACAAGGGCTACAACGCCTGAAGCGGGCGTGAGGTCGCGCGCAGCGCGCGACCTCACGGCTCTTGCCCGAAGATCGCATTCGCCTCATGCCACATCTGCCACGCCTCCGGCGCGCTGTGCAGACGCGCATCGAGATGCTCGACGTACGCGCGCATGATGCCGGCGGCATCGGTGCCGGCCGGAATGACCTCGATCGCCAGATCGCGATCGCCGCTGTTCCAGTCGAGGCCGACGCTGAACAATGTCACCGCGGTGCCGGTGCCTTGCGCGATGCGCGCCAGACCGAACGGCAAGCGGACTTCCCTGTGCAGCAGCACGCCGGCCGCGGTCTGTTGTTCGGCGCGTGCGCCGATGTCGAACATGCCGATCACGCTATTGCGATCGGCAAGCACCAGGCGGATCGCATCGGCACTATCGCCGGTGAATATGACGCCCGCGCTGCCAATGCGGCGCAGGCTCCAGCCTCGCAGCTGGCCGTACCAGTGCGACAGGCGGCTCAAGCCGAGCGAGCGGCCCTGCGGCCGTCGTGCCAGAAAGAACGCGCGGATACCGTGCGCACGCAGCAGGCGCCAGATCCAGTTGCCGGTGCCCCAGTGAAAAGTCAGCAACAGGTTGGCCTGGTCTGCGGCCGGAAATTCGCCGCGGATCGCAATGTGCTTGCGCCACCAGCGATCACTGCGCAGCAACGTCAGGTAGGTGTCGGTGTGCTCGACCAGCAGCAACAAACGCGCACGCTTCTTCCACTGCCGTGCATCGATGTCCGGGAAGAAAGGCGCCGCGCCGGCCCACAGGCTTTCCACCGAACCGCGGTGCAGGAACGACAGGTTGGCCAGCCATTTGAGCCAGGCGAATCCGAGCCGCCACGGCAGCAGCGCGGTCGTGAACGGAATCGCGTACAGGCACAGCGCGTCAGCGAACGCGCGCCCGATGATGCCCGAGCGGGCCGCAACCATCAGCCGCCGACCGCCTTCGTCGCCGGGGCGCGGGCCGACGCCAGTGTCTTTTCGTAGAGTCGGTATTCGGTCTCGTGCATGCCGAGCGCCGCATAGGTCTGCTGCGCGCGCCGATTGTCGCGCTCGACGTACAGACGCAGTCCAATGGCACCCGGGGCACTGCAGACGCGTCGCTCGACGTCGTCGTACAGCGCGCGGAACACGCCGTGCCGGCGAAATTCCGGATCGACGTAGACGCTCTGCAGCCACCACCACTGGCCGTTGCGCCAGTCGCTCCATTCGTAGGTGATCAGCAGGCAGGCGACGACGCGCGCGGCCGCTTCGGCCACGAGATAGAAACCGTGACGCGCATCGCCGAGCGCCGCTTCGACGCCGGCGCGCAACACGTCGACGTCGAGCGCGCGGTGTTCGGTTTCCAGCGCCATCGCTGCGTTGAAGCGGACGATGTCGCCGACATCGCCGGCATTTGCTGTACGGATGCGCATTTCAAATTCGCTTGTGCTCATCGCAAGTAATGTTAGTCAACGGGTGGAACTTTCCGGACAAACCTCCCCTATACCTCTCCCCTCATACCTCACATCTCACGACCTCTCTCGGCCATCCATGGCCTCCGAGGCACTAGGGCTTCCTGCCCGGCGTCTCGCGCCGCTTGCGCGAGCTGCCGAGCTTGCGCGTGAGCGTGTTGCGGCCCAGCCCGAGCTGTTGCGCCGCGCGGCCGCGATGGTCGGAATTCTCGGCCAGCGCCGCGCCGAGCAGGGTCTGGTCGAAGCGCTCGCGCGTGCTGGCGTAGACATCGCGCTCGCCGCGGCGCAGCCGGTCGCGCACGTCGCGGGTCAGCGATGCGCTCCAGTCGTCGGTAGGTGCCGATCCCGGCGCCGCGTCCGGCTTTGGCAGATCATGCACGCGGATCTCGCGGCCCGGCGCCATCACCGCAAGGCGCCGGCACAGGTTTTCGAGCTGGCGCACGTTACCGGGCCACGGCAGCTCGGTCAGCGCCGCCAGCGCGGCCGGCGCAAAGCGCTTGGCCTGCAGATTCATGGTCCGCGCCGCGCGCGCCAGGAAGCGCGCCGCGAGCAGTGCGATGTCCTCGCGACGTTCGCGCAACGGCGGCAGTTCGAGGCGCACGACATCGAGGCGGTGCAACAGGTCGGCGCGGAACGCACCGCTGTCGACTTTCGCATCGAGGTCCTGGTGCGTCGCCGCGACGACACGCACGTTGGCGCGGATCAGCTCGCGCCCGCCCACGCGGTAAAACTCGTTCTCGGCCAGCACGCGCAGCAGGCGCGTCTGCAACGACAACGGCATGTCGCCGATCTCGTCGAGGAACAAGGTGCCGCCTTCGGCCTGCTCGAAGCGTCCCGGATGGCGCTTCTGCGCACCGGTGAATGCGCCGGCCTCATGGCCGAACAGTTCCGACTCGAGCAGTTCGGCCGGAATCGCCGCCGTGTTGAGCGCGACGAACGGCCGCGGCGAACGTGTGCTGTGCCGATGCAGCGCGCGTGCGACCAGTTCCTTGCCGGTGCCGGTGGCGCCGGTGATCAGCACGTTGAGGTCGGTCGCGGCGATGCGACCGACGTTGCGGAACACCTCGCGCATCGCCGCGGACTGACCGATCAGTTCCGTTTCGCCCGGCGGGGCGGCAGCCGCTGGCGGCGGCGGATGCGCTTCCATCAACGCGCGTTCGACCGCGGCAACCGCCTGGTCGAGATCGAACGGCTTGGGCATGAAGTCGAACGCGCCCTGGCGGTAGGCGGCGGCAGTCGAGGCGACGTCGGTGTATGCGCTCATGACGATGACCGGCGCGGCGATGCCGCGCGCCTTGAGCAATTCGAGCAGCTTCAATCCGCCCGTGCCCGGCATGCGTACATCGGTAAAGACGACGTCAGGAACGGTATGTTCGGTCGCATCAAGCAGGTCTTCGGCGTCGGCGAAGGCGCGCACCCGGCGCCCGGATTCGCGCAATGCCTCGCCGAGCACGAAGCGGATCGATTCATCATCGTCGGCGATCCAGACCTCAGCCATGTTCACCCCCGAGCGGCAGCAGCAGCGAAAATACCGTGTGGCCCGGGCGGCCGTCGTGGACCACGATGCCGCCGTGCTCGCGCGCGATTTCCTGTGCCAGAGCCAGGCCCAGGCCCGTTCCGTCCGCCCGCCCCGACACCAGCGGCAGGAACAGGCTTTCGCTCAAGGTTTCCGGTACGCCGCGACCGTCGTCGATCACGTCGAGGCGCGCGGCAAGGCGTGCCGGCTTGTCGCCGATCAGCACGTTGTGCGCCGCACGCGTGCGTACGCCGACACGGGCGGCGCCGGCCTGCAGCGCATTGCGCATCAGGTTGAGCAGCAGCTGCAGCAGTCGGTCGGCGTCGCCGCGCAGACCCGGCAGGCTCGGATCATAGTCGCGGTCGAGTTGCACCGTCGGCGCCGCCTCCGACGCGATCACGGCGCGTGCGCGTTCGATGACCTCATGTAGATTGACGTTGGTCAGGTGTGGCTTGCGGCCGCCGTGCAGCAGGCGGTCTGCCAGATTTGCGAGCCGGTCGGCTTCGGCGATGATCATTTCGGCCAGGTGCGCTAGCTCCGGCTCAACCAGGCGCCGCTTCAGCAGCTGCGCCGCACCGCGGATGCCGGCGAGCGGATTCTTCACCTCGTGGGCGAGGCCGCGCAAGCTCTCGGACAGCCGTGCCGGCGGGGCGATGGCGCCTTCCGGCGCGATGCGGTGAACTTCCAGAAGAACCCCGCCGTTGAGCGCGCTGGCGATGATGTCGGCGCTGAAGACGTGCCCGGAGCCGGTGACGATGCGTTCGCCGCGTGAGGCCACCGCGGTTTGCAGGGCGAGGGCGCGCTCGACAACCGGCGCCAGCACCTGCCCAGCCTTGCCAAAATCCTGCAATGCAACGTCGCGCAATTTCGGCGATCCGACGGCAAAAAGTTCGCAAAATGATGCATTGGCGCGGATAAACCGAAGCCGGGAATCGAGCACCGCGACGCTTGTGACGAGCTGCTCGATAGCGCCGCCAGAAGTTGGCACGTAGTTGTCGGGGGCAAAGCCTGAGGTCATTGCACCAGTCTAGTGCATTGCGCCACGGAAGGTCAGTGGCGCTGCACAGCATTCGCGTAGGCAGAACACCAATGTCTGTACCGTTTGTACAAACATTGGTGTTCTGATGCTACTGCTGTTGACGGAACTGTCCGGGACGAGCAACTCGGGCAGCTATCGGCCGTCGGCTTTTGGCGAGTGCCTAGCCTGCGATCAGCCTCACGCATGCCAGGGCAGCTTTCAGAAAGCGCGTATCGCTTGCGTCATCCGACACGTCTGGTTATGCGGGTACTTGATCGGTGTCACTTGCTTGGCGAGATCACGACGCTGCTGCTGTAACTGCCACAGGTCAAGCGCAGCCTGATGTCTAAGCCACGATGCTGCGCTCGCGCCGAACACCATTTCCGGCCGCACGGCCATCTCCGGTCTCACCGCGGCGTGGCCGTTCACGATCTTCGAAACAAGCAGCTGCGCGATGGTGATGGTAGCTCCGCAATCGGCGCTTCGCGAAACCTCGCGTGGATGGGCGGGGGATACTCGCCAGCTTACGACACAAGAACCGATTCGAAGGCCGTCCACACGCTATAACTTTGGTGCCGCTAGATCACGACCACCCTGGTGCAAAATCAATTGTGTGACTTTGCCCTTGTCGTCCCTGACGAAGTCAATCTGTGCGTCCACGACCTTCGCAAAGAACTTCGTATCCGATTCGGCGTACAGCGGAAATTTTGACTGCCCCGTCGCCTGCGTCATCAATTGACCCGCTTCGACCGTCATTACGATGTCGAATCCCGGATGTAGCTGGTACGTGCCCCGATATTCGGCAAGGAGTGCCGGCGAGACCTTTACCTCCTTGCGCTTCGGCGGCGTCTCGACTGTCCGGCTTGTCCGCATCGCCTTCTGGTCACGACCGTTCTGGTGAAGGACGAGGTAGGTCACGCTTCCGGCATCATCCTTGCCGAACTCGATCTGTGCATCAACCACCTTCAGAAAGAAGAGGTCTTCCGACTGGGCGAATATCGGATACGCCGCCTGGTCGGCGAGCTTTTCCGTCAGGTGGTCACCTTCCAGCGCGATCAGCATCTTGTAGCCAGGGTCAAATTGGTAGGTGCCGACGCGTTCGGACAATACCTGCACCGGCACCGAAACTTCCTTTCGCTCCGATGGCAATGTGACGACTTCGCCGAAGGTGACCGCCGCCAGCTTCTGCGCGATGCTATCCGGCGCGCCGCCGTTGAGATTCGAGAGCACGACAATGGTCAAATGATCTTCGGGGTAAAAAGCCAGACTGCTGTTAAATCCCTCGATGCCACCAGCGTGTTCCACTACCTTGTGCTTTCCGAAGACATGAATCCCGAGACCAAACGCGTAGTCGTGCTTGAACGGCGTCGTCATCCTCTGGAGCGAAGGGGCGGTCAGCAGCTTGCCGCCAAACAAGCCCTGCTCCCAGCGCAGGAGGTCTTCCGTCGTCGAGTACAACCCGCCGGCAGCAAACGGAATGCTCATGTTGATGAAGCCGGCATTGACCGGCCCATGGGCTCCAGGGGCGTAGCCGCTGGCGCGCCGAGCGATGATCGCGGAATTGGAATCGTAGCCGGAATCCTTCATCGCCAAAGGCGTGAAGATGTTGTCCTGAACGAATTTCTCGTATGACACGCCGCTGATCTTCTCGATGAGAAAGCCGAGCAATACGTAGCCGGAGTTGCTGTACTCCCATTTCTCGCCCGGCTGGAACTCAAGCGGCTTGTCGCGAAATAACGCGACGATCTGCTCGGGCGTCTTGGCGAACGGTTCAATCGACTGGTATTCGGGGAATGAGGTAAAGCTCGGGATACCCGACGTGTGCGTCAGCAGGTTGAAGATGGTGACCTTGTCCCACGACGCCGGTGCATCGGGCAAGTATTTCCTTACGGGGTCGCCGACTTTCAGCTTTCCGCGCTCTTCCAGCAGCAAGATGGAAGCTGCCGTAAATTGCTTGGTAACGGATCCGAGCCGGAACTTCGTCGACGGCGTGTTCGGAATGTTCCATTCCAGGTCGGCCGAGCCGTAACCTTTGTTCAGCAGGATATGATCACCGCGCGCAACCAATACCGACCCCATGAACTCCTTTCCCGAGACAAATGACTGGACAATTTCGTCCATGCGCGCGACGTCCTGGGCAAAGCAAGCGCCGGGCAAGAGCAACAGGAAGCCAACGTAGCGAAGCATGTTCATCTCCTTTGAAACGCATTTATTAGCTTGCGAGTCTGCATGCGCGTTGCGACGCCCGAGAGGCGAGCGACGGGGGCGCTCGGATTCCCGCCCTTAACCGTTCCAGCAGATTGGATAGGCCGGCCAGCGATCTCAAGGTCCGATTGAATGTGTTGCTTCCAGTTTGGACCTCTCGACCGTCATGGCGACGGCCATTAGCCTTGCGGCTGTTTCGGCCGAATCCTGATTCGTCAGCACAACGACTGTGTAAGGGGAACCAAGCACGATGTCCAAGTGGGTGCTGACGCCGGGGAATCCACCACCATGGCCAACGACGCTGCGACCATAAATATCGTCGATCTCCGTCGCATAACCGTAATTCGCCCCACGACCCAATCCATGGGGCTTGGCCATTTCATCAAATGTCATCTTGCTGACGAGCTTTCCGCTGCGCAGCGCTTCGGCGAAGTGAACCAGATCCTCTGCCGTCGATATGGCCCCGCCGGCCGGGCTCCCAATGTCATGCTCCGCTTCGAGCCAATCGGCCGACAAACCGTGATCGGTCCTCTTCGTGTACGGCGTGACTAATCGTTCCATCGTGTGCGGGGTGTTGTTGGGATCGCTGTTCACCATCCCGGCAACGCGAAAAATGTGTTTGCGAAGATAGTCCGGGTAGTCCTCCCCCGAGACCTTTTCCACGATGGCCCCCGCAAGGGCCAGTCCCGCGTTGCTGTAGGCCCATTGCGTTCCGGGCTTGAATTGAGGTTCATCATTTTCGTAGAGAGGCATGAACTCAGCCGCGCGTTTCACGCCATTCGTCATCATCTGCGGCGTTCGTTTGTCGAGAAAATCTCCCAGGCCCGCCGTGTGTGAGAGCAGCATCCCGACGGTAGCATCATCGCGAATGGTTCGATTGGGATAGTCCGGGAAGAACTTTCCAACCCGGTCGCCGAAGGACACCTTCTTTTGATCAACCAATTGTCCGATTGACGCTGCTGTGAACATTTTGCCCAACGATCCGAGCGTGAACTGCGTTGCTCCCGTGATAGCCGTCTTCTCGGAACGATTTGCATAGCCTCCACTGACGCTCGCAACAATGTGGTCGCCGCGCGCGACGGTTACGATGCCGGAGAATGCCCCCATCTGCGTGAGCTTCGCGACATAGGTTTGTAACTTGCTCGCGATGGCCGCATCGGAGAGGGCGCTCGGCATCGACGACTCAGGCGGCGTGGTTGGCAGAAGGCTCGCACGATCGAACTTGCCGTCATCGTTTAAGAGGAACGTCGTCTCGAACCAGATGTCCGATGTCTGACCGACCATCAGGACGGAGATCGTTTTAGGTTCTGACTTTGTGACTTCCCCAAGGCGGAACCCGCCATGTTCTCTGCAAAATATGGAATCGCCCCGCGCGCGATCGGTGGGCGACTTGCGTTTTGCAGCTTCTTCCGAAAGTACGGCACTCCACCATCGAGAAAACTCTTCAGCATTTGCCTGGCATTGCGTTAACCAATCGCGGATCAGCTTTCCCGGCTTCGTGTTGGCTAACCCCGCCACTTGCGTCTGCGCCCAGACGTTGCCGGCTGGCGCAGTGTTCATTGCGACGACCGCAAGAATGCGGCACAAGTGATGTGAAAGACGTCTACCTGAGCGATAGCCCAAAGTTACTTCAGCGGATTGCAACGGCCACCTCCGATCCGGTGATATGGCGCGATGTTCCAGATAGCTGTGTGTTCTCCGGTTCTATGCGCACGATACATCCCAAGGCTTGGTACGGCCACAGGTTGAGTCCACTGCGGCCGTAACCTCTTCGAACGGAACTGCGCAGCCAGCGCCGATGCCAATCCGCGGCACAAGTGACTGGCAGCCTTGCAGCAAGCAGTTGCACACCTTCGCAGGCGGCTTCGGCCCGACTACTGCCTGTGGATTTCCCTGAGCGATCACGGTCAGCATCTGATCATCCATTGCCCGAACTGGTGATCACAGCCATCGGTTTCCGCACCAGAGAAAATCGCTTCTCACCTATCGTCATCCCGATCCCTCGTCGGAGGCCGCCCAGGTCCGCACAATGGCGCCAAGTCGGCTCCGCGAATGACTCGGCCGATGTTGGCCCGAGCTGACTCAGACCGTACGCAACGGATCGCCGACAGAAATTCTCGTCAAGCGCTCCCTTGATATTTGTCTGGGCGAACACGCTCCGATACCTGGAACGCAATGAGAAGACGAGTCTTCGCCTCTTTCTCAATCCGATCAAAGCGCTGCCGAAACGATGGAATGCGGCTGCCGCCCCGCAAAGGAATAGGCGCACGGTGGCGTTTCTTCGGAACGCCGGCGACGGCAGGCAGACTTCGCGCGCCGGGCCATGGCCGTCGCACGTACGTATTTGCCCGCCTATTTCTACGGTTCCTCAGAAGATTCAAGTTCATAACTTATTGATCTATATGACCGCGTACACTCTTTCACCTTTAGCCGGCTGAGTTTGCGCCCGATGCCGCTCAGTTGAGCATAGGCTTTGCTTACTGTGATCGCACAGACTTCGCGGTTTTGCCCACGCGGGAGACCGCCGAGACCGGCGTTCCAGCGGATTTTGTGTGCGGATATGCGAAGATGACCAGACGGCCCGAAGATGAATCGAACGAGGCGGCCGTTGGTTGCAGCGCCGTTTCATCAGGGGAACCGGCATGGTCTTCAATTCGCTGACGTTCGTCGTCTTCTTTGCGCTTGTGTTCGGCATACATTCGTTGCCGTTGCCGTGGACCGCGCGCAAGTTCAATCTGCTGATCGCCAGCTACATCTTCTACTCGGCGTGGAATCCGCCGTTCGTGATCCTGCTGTGGATCTCGACCGTGGTCGACTGGTACGCCGCGCAGGGCCTGGTCAAAGCCAAGCGCGAAGCGGCGCGTCACGCGTGGATGATGCTGTCGGTCGTCGCCAACCTCGGCATGCTCGCCTATTTCAAGTACGGGCAATTCTTCGTCGACAATTTCAGCGCGCTGATGGCGTCGATCGGCGTGGCCTGGCAGCCGGCGCACTACGACATCGTGCTGCCCGTCGGTATCTCTTTTTATACTTTTGCTACATTGTCGTACACGCTCGACGTCTACCTGCGCCGCGCCTTGCCGGCGCGCAACTTCCTCGACTACGCGCTGTTCGTGACGTTTTTCCCGCATCTCGTTGCCGGCCCGATCATGCGTCCGACCGAACTGGTGCCGCAGTTCGAGCAGCCGCGTCGCGCGACCGGCGACCAGATCCGCTTCGGCCTGGCCCTGATGACGATCGGCCTGTTCAACAAGATCGTGCTCGCCGACAGTTTTCTGTCGCGCGCTGCCGAACGGATTTATGACACCGACAAGGTCCCCGGCGCGGTCGATGCGTGGATCGGCACGCTCGCGTTCAGCGGCCAGATTTTCTGTGATTTTGCCGGCTACTCGACCACCGCGATCGGCGCGGCGCTGTGCCTGGGCTTCGCGATGCCGGACAATTTTCGCTTTCCCTATGCCGCTGTCGGCTTCTCTGATTTCTGGCGGCGCTGGCACATCACGCTGTCGTCGTGGCTGCGCGACTACCTGTATATCCCGCTCGGCGGCAACCGTCGCGGTGCGCGCCGTACCTATCTGGCGCTCATGGGCACGATGCTGCTCGGCGGCCTCTGGCACGGCGCGAACTGGACGTTCGTCGCCTGGGGCGGACTGCACGGACTGTACCTTGCGGTCGAGCGCGTCCTGCGTGCGCGCTTTTCCAATTACCGGCCCGGCCCGGTCATGTTCGTCGCACTCGGCCTGCTGACCTACCTGCTGGTCAACCTGACGTGGGTGTTCTTCCGCGCCAAGACCTTCGGCAAGGCCTGGAGCGTGCTGTCCGGCATGGTCGGCCTCAACGGCGGCGCGAAACCCATTCTCGAAACCTATTACCTCGTTGTCGTCTCGGTGATCGTCACCGGCATCGTCATCGCGCACTGGCTGATGCGCGGGCGAACGCTTGAGTCGGTCATCGCGAAGACGCCGGCAGCGGCGGTCTGCCTGATGTGGTCGCTGCTCGCGTTTGCCATCGTCGTTGCACAGGGGTCCGGCAGTGCATTCATCTATTTCCAGTTCTGACCCGGCCGTCAACGTGGCGTTCGTCCACGACGCCGACGCGCATGAGCGTGCAATCCATGCGCGCGAAACGGCGTCCGATCGTCCTGGCGTGGCGCAGCCGGTACCGATCCGACCTGTGCCGAAGCAGCCGTGGGCGAAGATCTTCCTCGGCATGCTGGTGCTGTTTGCATCGCTGCTCGGTGGCTGGGAATGGTACTGGCGCGACTTCGGCGCGACGCCTGGCTACCGCAATAGCTTCGGCCTCTGGGCGATCCAGCGCCACCGCATCGATGCCGGCGAGGGCAATGCGACCGTGATCATCGGCGCATCGCGCGTGTACTTCGACATCCAGCTCGATCTATGGGAAAAGCTCGACGGCGAGCGGCCGATCCAGCTCGCGTTCGAAGGCACGTCACCGTTGAAGTTCGCCGAGGACCTGGCCGGGGACCCGAACTTCACGGGCCGGCTGCTGATCGGCATCGCGCCGGAGGTGTTCTTTGGCGGTCACGGCTATCGCGCTGCAACACTGAAGTATTTTCATGACGAATCGCCCTCGCAGCGCGTCGGCCAGTGGCTGTCGATGCATCTGGTCGAACCGTTCTTCGCGTTCTACGAACCGGACTACGCCCTCGCTACGGTGATCCAGCGCCAACCGTGGCCCGATCGCCCGGGAAAGCCGACTCAGCTCGACGTGCGCAAACTCGCGGTGACCGAAGCGGATCGCAACACCCACATGTGGGGCAAGGTCGAAGACGACGCGGGGTATCGCGCGCTGACGCGCAAGATCTGGAGCCAGGACTTCGCGCCGTCGCCCGACGATCCGAAACCTGAAGAATCGGACAAGAAGCGCGACGAGCAGATCGATCGCATGGTCAAGGCGGTCGCAAAACTGCGTGCGCGCGGGGTCAAGGTGCTGTTCGTGCGCCCGCCGAGCGCAGGACCCTATCTGGAATACGACAATCGCCTGTTCCCGCGCGCGACATCGTGGGACGTGCTGCTCGCAAAGTCGGGCGCGCAGGGCATCCATTTCGAGGACTACCCCGAAATGCAGGGCTACGAACAGCCGGAGTGGTCGCACCTGGCTTACGCCGACGCGAAGCGATTCACCGAGGCGCTGCACACGATCGTCGTGCGCGATTTCTGGAAGCCGGAGACCGACATAGCGAAGCAGACCATCGAAGGCGACACCATCCCTACCCAACCCTCCCCTTGACCTGATTGGCGTCGAGACTCAGCAGCTGCGAAAATTGCCCAATAGCTGCCGTCATTCCCGCGCAAGCGGAATCCATTACGCTCTCGGGCCACCAGAAAAAGCAAAATGGATTCCCGCTTGCGCGGGAATGACGCCTCTTAGGTAAGCTGCCGCCGCCTGGCTGAGACTCAACGCTAATTGGGTGAAGGGGAGGGCTGAAGCGGAAAGCCGCCTCTCGCCGGCATCATGCTTCGCGCCATCTCTCGTCTCTCGTCTCTCGTCTCTCGTCTCTCGTCTCTCGTCTCCCCTCTCCTCGCCCCTCTCCCTCAGATCGAGTAATACATCTGATACTCGATCGGATGGGTCGACATGCGGAACTTGGTGACTTCCTGCAGCTTCAGGTCGATGTAGGCATCGATGAAGTCGTCGCTGAACACGCCGCCGGCCTTGAGGAACGCGCGGTC
>DASXKR010000066.1:0-14302 GCA_036496665.1 Rudaea sp.
CATCGGTGTTCTCCAGCGGTGATTCTTCCTTAGTCATCAGCTCGCGAACAATCGTGCCGAAGCTCTTGCGGCCGGAGAACCATTCGCGCCGCACCTTCTTGATCTCCTTGTCGGCGTCGATCTTGTTCAACGCGATCCACCGCGTCGTCCAGCGAAACGCCATGTCCATGCGATTGAGCCGGTCGAGCAAACCCGGCGTGGTGTGCGTCGGGAACTGGCGCACGCTCAGGACGCCGATGTGGTGCTGGCCAAGTCGAGGAGCTTTGCCGCCGAGCAATGGCGTGTCGCACAACTGGTAGTGCAGTTCCTGCGACGGGTGGCCCGCCTTGACCGGATGCCGCGACGTGCTCACGGTGTCGTGCAGGTAGGTCAACATGGCATCGTCATCCAGAGCGCGCGCTTCGGGCATCAGCGATGCCAGCGCGAGCCCGAAGCGCTCGCGCTCGGACGAGAAGGTGTCGATCCACTCCATCACCATCGTGCGGTGTTTCTGCTCGGTACTCTGCCTGCCGTCCGGATTGGTGAAGAGCCATGCGCGCAGAGTCGATTCGCCCGAACGCGGCGGCAGCCAACCCAGCGTGACGTAGTAGGTCGATTCGTAGTGGATGCCGGCCTCGAACTCCGCCCGGCGCTCTTCGTCGATCAGGTAGGTGACCGGCTCGGCGAAGGCCTGATGGGTCGGGTAGGCGGTAGTCGGTGTGCGGTGCATGTCGTTGAGCAGCGTCCAACCATCGCCCAGCCGGCGGATCACGTTGTTCAACCGCGCCGCCATCGACACCAGTTCCTGCGGCGTCGCGCTATCCAGATCCGGGCCGCGGTAGGCGAACGTCGTTTGCAACATGCCGTTTCGGTTGAGCACCACGCCGGGTCCGACCAGCCATGCCCATGGCACCAGATCGGACACGTCCGTTGGTTCGCCCGCGTGGGTCGCCACGCGGCGCATCTTCGAGGCAATCAGGTCGCGCAGTGCATAGGCAAGCAATGCAACGACCGCGATGCCGGCGAGCACGGTCAGGATGATCAGCGTTGTGAGCAGGGCGGTTGGCATGGGGATCTCAGGGGCGGTAAAAGGATTTGAGCCGGAGCGCACGCCGCAGCATTTCCGGCCACTGCGGCTCGTACTTCGTCGCCATCAGCGCGGCCAGGTACAGCACCAACGTGACGGGGAGCGTCCACCAGCTCTGCAGGCCAAAGGCCAGGGCAGCGGCGACGGTGAACAGGATCACGCCCACGTCGCGGGGAATTCCCGCGACCAGGCGCGGCATGGACAGTGCGCGATGGACCGGCACTTCATAGCCATCCACCGGAGCGGTCACCCGATCACCGCGCCGCCGCCGTAGCCGAGGAATCCCAGAAAGAAGCTCGACGCCGTGAAGGCGATCGACAAACCGAGGCAGGCCATCATGAATTTGCGCATGGTCGAGCCGCCGTCCGAGAACGCCATGCCCAGACCGCAGCCGACGATCGCGATCACGCCAACGGCCTTGGCGACAGGACCGGTGATGGAGGTCAGCACCTTGTCGAGCCAGCCTTCCCACGGCATGCCGGAACCGGCGGCCATGGCGACCGCAGGAACGAATGTAAGCGTCAGAATTGCGAGAAGGATCCATCGTGTGTTGCGGCTGTTGCGTTGCTGCAGGGTCATGCGAAGATCCTTTCAGATTGGATTTTGGTTGCGGTTTTCGCTCTGTGTGGTGTGTATTAGTAATACACGCCTATCGGCGCACAGCTTGTGGCCTATGGGGCCGTTTTTCTCAAAACGACATCCAGAGCAGTGGCTACGAACGGTGGGGTTGAAGACGACGCGATGGGCATCACCAATACACGGCCGCGATAGGAACACGAAGCAGTCGAAATGTGAATGCGATGGCTCTCTACTCGCAGGCAAGTTTTGCTTTACACGACGACGCATGCGTTGCTGCGTCGTGCGATCCCTTGGGTGGCAAGTGAATCACTACAGGATTCGGAAAGAGTTTCTTTCCGGGTAGAAACTCTGTACATTGCCGCCGCATCGCTTCCGGAAGACTCTCACGATGACTTTCGCCGCGCGCATTCGACGCGCTCGCCTGCTTGCAAGCCTTTCGCAAACCGAGCTCGGTCAGCATTTGAATCTGACGCGCAGCGCGATCTCGCAATGGGAGCGTTTTTCCGGCTCCAAACCGAAGATCGATCACTTGGCAAAGCTCGCCACCTTGTGCAAGGTGCAGTTTGAGTGGCTGTCTACGGGACGTGGTGCAATGAAGCTTGGGGACACGCACCAGGAACCCGCGGCGCATATGGCCGAGTTCGCGTTCGACGAACAGGAAAGCCGACTCCTGATTGGTTTCCGTCAGCTCACCGGACGCAAGAAAGATGCGATCGTCGATCTTGTGGAGAGAATCAAGCGCTGAGTGCAGTTCGGCCGCACGCGGCAACGGATTTGGGAAGTCACGCCGGCTTCAGATGTCCGCTGCTTCGTACGCTCGAACGCAAGCTCAGCTATTGGCGCAAGCGGCGGCAGACTCCGCCGGCTAGCTGCGGCACTGCTAAACGAGCGGTAAACGCGGAGGCCGCCAGACGGCCTCAGGCCGGTACGCAGCCGTGCGAGGTTTGCCAGAATCGCCCATGCGGCATTCGGCGCATGCATTCACCGCCGACATGGTTATCACCGAGTTGCGTTCTCGCTAAGGAGCCAAGGATGGCAAACAAGAAATCAGGGGGCGGCCGATCCGTCGATGTGGAGGCAGTCGCCGCTCACCAGAAGGCGTTGCAAAAAACCATCGACCGCAAGGACGCTGCGAAGGCATCGCGGGCGAAGCCCTCGAAGTCCGCATCCAAACCCGCGAAGAAGGCGGTGCAGGCCGGAAGCCGCCGGCAACCGGCAAACCCGTTGCCAGCCCAGCACCTGAAAAAGCCCGGGAACCAAGGCGACATGGAACTGCAACCGCGGTTTGAGGCCCCGGACTACAAGGGAAGCAACAAGATGCGCGACATGGTCGCGATCGTGACCGGCGGCGACTCCGGTATCGGACGTGCGGTTGCGGTGTTGTTTGCGCGCGAAGGAGCGGACGTGGCGGTCATGTACCTCAATGAGCACGAGGATGCGGCACTCACGCGCAAGCACGTTGAAGCGGAGGGCCGGAGTTGCATGATCATTTCGGGCGATGTGAAGGACTCCGCGTTCTGCAATGAGGCGGTGAACGCCGTCATCGCCCGGTTCGGCCATCTGGATGTGCTGGTGAACAATGCCGGTTTTCAGCTGCATGCAGAACGCTTGGAGGACCTGAGTGACGCGCATCTGCAGGAGACCTTGCAGACCAACATCGCCGGATACTTCCACATGGCGCGTGCTGCCTTGCCGCACCTGCGTAAGGGAGCCTGCATCATCAACACCGGCTCGGAGACTGGGTTGGTCGGGAACAAGGAATTGCTCGATTACTCCGCGACGAAAGGGGCCATCCACGCCTTCACCAAGTCGCTCGCGAGTAACCTTCTGCCACGTGGCATCCGCGTCAATGCGGTTGCGCCCGGACCCGTCTGGACTCCATTCAATCCAGCAGACAAGCCGGCGAAGGACGTGGCCGCATTCGGCCAAGACAGCGACATGGGACGTCCAGCGCAGCCGGAGGAACTCTCGCCGGCGTATGTCTTTCTCGCATCGCCTGTTACCGCTTCCTATATCAGTGGCGTGATTCTGCCGGTGATGGGAGGCCCGCATGGTTGACTCACGCAGGCGCCCTCGTCGCAAAAGAGATCAGGCGACGGACAATCCGCGATGACAGGCGCCGACTGGATCGGCTGGTCGGCCTCAGCGGTCCTGCTTGCGACGTTGTCACGGCAGATCGTGGTGCAATGGCGTGAGCGCTCGACCGAAGGCGTCTCGGCCTGGCTGTTTGTCGGTCAGCTGGCGGCGAGCGTGGGCTTTGTCATTTACAGCTGGCTCGTCCATAGCTGGGTGTTCGTATTTACCAACGGTGCGATCCTGCTGACGGCCGTCATTGGGCAGATGGTGTTTCGTCGCAATAAACGTCTGGAGGCCACGTGACGAAAGAGAGCGCGGCGCCGGAATCCCGTCGGTCAACTTATGGGGAAAGCGGTCGGTTAGGCACTCGGCGGATCCGACTGTTGGCAAAGACCTGGCTGGCTGCGCAATAAGGCCATTAAGGGTATAATGGCCACATCCAAGCTACGGACGCTACTCATGCCCGTTTCGGTCACACCCAACGCCTACGAGAATCTCGAACACTTGCCCCGTACACCGGCCTCGGACGTCAAGAAACTCGGATGGCGCGGTGTGATGCGCGCGATCAAGCTCGGCGGAAAAGTCGTGGTTACCAATCACAACGAACCCGAAGCGGTCATCATCGCCGTGGACGAGTACGAAGCCATGCTGCGGATCGTGCGGCAGGCCGAGACAAACACCGCGTCAGTGCTCGATGCATTGCGCCAGTCGTTCGACGAACGATTGATGGTTCTGCAGGCTCCTGACGCAGGTGATCGCCTGCGCTCTGTCATGCGCGCTCCGGCCAAGCTGGGCGGGAAGGTCAAGGCTGGAGCGAGCTATTGATTCGGCGTCCGGTTCTCTTCGTCCTCGCCGGCGTCAATGGCGCGGGCAAGAGCTCCATCGGCGGTCATCTGCTGGAGAAGGCCGGGTTGACCTGGTTCAACCCGGACACGTTTGCGCGCGCATGGATGGCCGCTACCGGTAGCGAACAAGGCGCTGCGAACGCTCTCGCGTGGCAGGAAGGCATGCGTCGATTCGATGACGCCACCGGCAAGAAACAGAACTTCGCCTTCGAAACCACGCTGGGCGGCCGCACGGTGGTGAACAAGATCCTCGACGCAACGCGCCAGTACGACGTGATGGTGTGGTTCTGCGGTCTTGCGTCACCGGAACTGCACATCGCACGGGTGAAAGCCCGGGTCGCCGTCGGAGGGCACGATATTCCGGAAGCGAAGATTCGCGAACGCTATCCGCGGGCCCTGGAAAATCTCCTGCGGCTCATGCCGCACCTGGCGCACCTGCAGGTGTACGACAACAGTGTCGAAGCGCCGATCGGCGGTGCCGTGCCGGATCCGAAACTGCTGCTTGAAATGGAACGCGGTCGCCTCACTCGGCCCGCGCCCACCGATCTCAAAGCGTTGCAGCAAACCCCGGACTGGGCGAAGCCGCTGCTGGAAGCCGCATTGCCGTAGCTCCAGGCTGCTCCCAGATCCGGCATCGCTTGGTCCTCAGCGCTCGCGTGGACGTCCGTCGCGCGGGACCGGAACAGATTTGGTCGGCTTGCTCGGCGCGGGCCTGTGGATATAAGGCGTCACTCCGAGTTTCTCGACGTGGCCGCCGGATCTCTCGAACGCCTCGATGTGCAAGGAGATGCGTTCGCTTTCGAATGATTTCTGTGAGTTGTTGTGAGTGCCGGACGGAGGCCCTTTGGGCGTTACGTTGTCGCTTTTCAGGCGTGCCATGGGAATCCTGTCGAAGAAAGGAAACGGCAGCGTTCGCATCTGCCCGTCGGCACTCTGCGCTGTTTCGCGTCATTGAGCCGCTGCTTGGCCACTGCGAGGGCTCAACGCGGGGAGCTCTCGCTCGGAGCCTCGGACGATCACGTTCCCCAAGGGCTTGGCCAGTGCCCGCAGAGTCCGCAACGCACTGTCGACGGTAGTGAAGACACGCAGCTCGCCATCCTTGGTCGCCAGCACACGCAGCGCCGAGCCGCGGATCACGCGACAACAGACACAGTATCCATCTTTGACGCCGACCAGCTCGGTATTGGTGTCAGTCAGAGCGCCAACGCGCACCAGCTGCCGCATGTCCGCCAGCTGGATCGGAACTGCAGTGGCTCTCAAGCGCTTCATCACATGTCTCGTTTGGGGTACTCGTCGTCGCCCACGATAGCCGATGCGGAAACTGCAATGAAGCGTCGCTGCACGTGGCTCTGCACAGTGGCGCCGTTGCTCGTACAGCGACGGCCGTCGGTCGTCGCGCGCGTCGCCGGCGCGAAGCACCGGCAGAAAGGACAGCGCGCGCCGCGCTGTCCGGTGGAGGCTGCTGCAAGCGGCCGCGACGCGTCGCGCTCCTGCACGACGCACCGTGATCACACGCGACACGCCAAGACGTCAGCCCGGACGCGCCGGCGGCAACGCACCGGGATAGTGCTTGGCAATGATGCTGTTCAGTCGGTCAATCAGACTCGGGCACTTGAACGTGATGTGGCCGTTTCCGTTTTTGTACCAGCGCATCGAAAAATAAGCCGTCTCGCACGTGCTCCGGCCCTCGTTCTGGGCGTTGCGCAGCAGCGCACCGACGCCGTTGCGATGATCGGGCTCGGGCTGATTGTCGAACAGGCACAACGCACGCACCAAGTCGTCGAGCTGGTCGGTTGTACGGCACCGGTAGCTGCGCAGGTACGACACAATCAGGCGCTTGCCGAAGCGCACCGGCTGGTTGGTCTTGTAGTGCCACGACAGCCCGCGAAAGACTTCGATCACGCCGCGCTCGACCATGTCCGCACGCGACGCATGCAACGCCCGAAACGTCGCAGCGAGATTGTCCCGCGTGAACGGCGGCGCCTTTTTCTCGTGAATGGTCTTGTCCCACTCTTCGCGGGCGGTGCTGTCCATGAACGTGCGCAGCCCTGACGCACGCAGCAAGTGATCCCAGCCGCCGGCATCGAGGTGCTTCGTGTACACCGAGAGTAATTCCGGAGCCGGGTTGGCGTCGTGGTCGTCGCTGTCCGGATCGGCGGCGCTGTATCGGCTGTAGCGGGTATTTTCGATCTGCTCGGCAAGACCCTGCCAATGCGAGCCGAAACCGGCCTCCACCGACCGGCGGTCGGCCGCCACCAGTTGTTCGAGCGCATCGCGCACGCTCGCGAGAATGTGATCACGCTGCGCAAGCAGCGTGTCGAGTGCCACGCTCTCCACCAGAGAGCCGGCGTTGAGGTCAACGTCTGTCATGGGATTTGTTCCATGGATTGGGTGCGGCGGCGCCATGCCGGGGCAGGGCAGGGCGATCGGATCGCCCGTGCGTGCCCACTGCCATGCAGTGGGCACGAGTGAGGGAGGGGTTCAGACCCAGCCGCGTGCAGCGAGCGACGTTGCCGGGCCGTCGCCGACAATGAAGTGATCGAGCAGGCGGATTTCCAGCATCGCCAGTGCATCGCGCAGCCGCAGCGTCACCGCGCGATCGGCAGCCGATGGCTCGGTGCTACCGCTTGGGTGGTTGTGCGTCACGATGATGGCCGCCGCGTTGTGCCGCAGTGCCGCGCGTGCGACCTCGCGCGGATACACCTCGGCTCCGTCGATGGTGCCGTAAAACAGGATTTCGAACGCCAGCAGCCGGTGCCGGTTGTCCAGAAACAACACCCCGAACACCTCGCGCTCGTAATGCCGAATCTTGGCCGCGCAGAACTGCCCCGCGATGTTCGGATCGGTCAACGCCACCCCGCGCTCAAGACGCCGCTCCAGAATCTCCACCGCCTGCGCAACGATGCAATCCTCCGCCTGCTTCGCTGCCCGCTCAGCAGCCCGCGTGTCGCTCGGTGCCGCTGTCCGCAGATACGTCGGTGCCTCGCTGTCCGCTGTCCCAACTGCATCGCTAGATGCTGGAGCCGGCTGTTGCTGCTGCTGTTGCTCTTGATCACGGTCGTACATGTCATTCCCTCGCTGTGGTGGTTGGTGGAACTGCTTCGCTGAGTGCCTTCGCCGTGCATCGCGTGGGCAGGGCGGGCGAAGAAGCGGCCACGCAAGGGGGAACAGCGCAGCGTCCCTTGCGTGGCTGCGCGCCCGACCTAAATTCCAGCGATGGCGAAGGGACTCGGCGCACCCACCAGGGCGCTCTGCGAGGGATGGGCATGCACCCGGTCAAAGCGGCGGCCTGCCGCCGTGCCACGTTTCCGCGCGCCGCGACCGCGGCGCGTGCTCTTGCTCGAATGAGAGGCAAAAAGAAGGGGCGGCTTGCGCCGCCCCGGATCGAGGATGACCTTGCGTGTTACTCGGGCGACTCTTCCTTGGGATCGCGCTTCTTCACGATCACGACCACCTCGCCGTCGGTCGCGACGGGGATGGCACGCAGGCGGATGTTGAAGCCGCCCACCGAATTCGGAAACGCGCGGCCAACCCGCAGCCATTCGGTGCGCTTTTCGCCGTTGACGGTGTACTCGTGCACGGCCAGTGCATCGAAGCGTTCGGCAGTGGCTTCCGGCTGCGGCTGTACTGCGGCTGCGTTCCTGGTTCTGCTCGCCATGGTGTTTTCTCCTGTGTTGGTGGGAATGCGCTGTTGCGCGAGTCCGGCACACCGGTGCGGATAAGCCGGCGCTGCATCCACAGGACCGCAACACCGTGGAGGACTGCGCAGCAGTTGCGGCGTCGGCGAGCACCGGACGCTAGGCGAGTGATAGGCAATAGCGCCCTCCCGGCACGGAACACCTGTCGAACACGCCTCGGCCGGTGTAAGTAGTGATGCCCGAATGTCGTCACATTGCTGGTCGTGCGCGAACGCGGTGACGCGCAGGAAGGGAATACTCATGCAGTGCGATAACGCGATAGTCGGTCGACCCTTGAGTGCGAAAAGTCCTACGCAGGACCAAATGCCCGGTCACATCAGCTGCTTCGAGCGTTTATCCGCAGTGCAACACAGGAAATCGCAGCCGACACTGACGCCAATACCGAAAAAAGCGAATCGAATTCCTTCCTCCGTTAAGCGCGTAATTGCACTCGGTTGTGGTCGCTGCGCCATGATCAAAACGCCGGACCTGCAGGTTCGCGAGCTGGCGCAGCACGAATCGCAATTCCGCACCGAGGACGGAGCGTGATGATTGTTCTTGGCTCGAAAACACTTCTCGACCGACGATCCGCCGCCGATCAATAGCCAGGTTCAGACTCCTTCGATAAAAATACTCGGACGGATTCCACCAAGGAGAAGGTCATGCAAAGGAAGGCATTGCGTTTCGGCAAAGGGTTTCGGGTTGCGTTCAAACTGCACGATGCGCAAGCGGCCGAACTGGTGATCGAGGCGGGCGATCACGAAGGCGGTCCGGACAACGTTCATCACGGAGCAGACCAGTGGGTCTATGTCGTCTCCGGCACTGGCGCAGCGACCATCGACGGTCGCCGAGCGCCGCTAAAGGCTGGCACGTTGCTGGTGATCGAACGTGGCGAACACCACGAGTTGCGGAACACAGGACGCAACCTGCTCAAGATGATGATGTTCTATTCGCCTCCCGCGTTTGACGAGGAAGGCAATGCCGTGGGGCCAGGTACGCGGTGATAGAGCTTCCATCTACGCGGTAGCGTTGGACGATTAGTGATTCATAGACACGATGCGCATGGAAGCGACCTAGTCATCAATGTCAATGCTTTTTTCGGTCAGCCAAGCCTGTAGGAGCTCCGCCGAAAAGAAAAAAACGGCCGACGAATAATACGTCCACACCAGCAGCACCACGAATGACCCGGCCGCCCCATAGGCGCGGCCGACATGTCCGGTCGCGAGATAGAAACCGATCAGCCATTTCCCGAGGCTGAAAAGCACTGCTGCAACGAAGCCGCCAGCGAACGCCCGTCGCCAAGCCAAGCGCCTATCCGGAAGGTAGCGGAACAAGGCTGCGAACAGGATCGCGAAAATTACGATCGTCACACCCTCGTTGATTGCCTCCAGCAGGGTAGCGGCTTGTGACAGCAACATGCCGATGGCGGAACTGGCGACTGTGGAGATGATCAGGACGAAACCCACTGCCAGTAGAACGCCCATTGAGATGACGCGTCTGCGCACCCAGGCAAGGATCGCGTTCGATCGCGGCGGCTCGATGTCCCAGATGCGATTCAATGTTGCCTGCAACTGGGCGAATACCGATGTTGCTCCGACCAATACGATCGCAATGCCCGCCAAACCGGCGACGCTGCTCCACTCCGGCATCTCGCGGAGGCTGTTAAGAATCGTCTGTGCCGCGATCCTGGTATCGGCTCCGCCCAGCAGCGCCAAATCGCCAACCAGCGCTTCCTGGACGTGCTCGCTGAACACCGACGTCGTCCAGAACAGCATCATCATGAGTGGGGCGAATGAAAGCAGGGTGTAGAACGCGAGCGCAGCCGACAAGGTCAATACGTCGCGATCCAGGAAGGACGAGATGGCGCGCCTGATCACGCGACCGACAAATCGTGGCGATTGCGCCAACATCCTTTCTTCCCCATCCCGTCGGCCACGGGTCACTACTACACACGAAACCATGAACCGCCTCTGATCCATGGCTTGTGCTGAGCCTCAATACGCCTCCCCGGCTTCGTCTCCAAGAGGCATTCTGTCGTTGTGGCGGATACACGTCGGGAGCGTTGATCGCCAGTTTTTCAAGCGGGCTGCCGAAGTGCGTATTCGAGCAATGTTGGGAAGGCATTCATCGGCCGTGCTCTATCGTTTCCGCTCGCCGCCCCATTGCGGCTGGCGGATGTCCGATTTTCGTCCAAGGAGTGGACCGTGAATAGCGATGGCGTCGCCAAACGCATCCCATCCCCCAGCAGGGGTCGCCGAGGCAATGGCGGCATCGACCTCCGGCCAGCCCTCGGCGCCTTTGAGCCCGTCGCGACTTTTGTTTCCAAGAACGCATTCGTGTTGCTGGGGATGTGTTTCGCGTCCACGTTGGTGCTGCCATTGCCGGTGCACGCAACCACGCCGCGCCCGCTTGCGCAAACAGCATCGCACTCCGTCAGCGATGTCGCGGAGTTCGGCAAGCTGACAGTGTCCGATGTCAAGCGGATGATCGATCGCGAGGAAGATGTCTACATCTACGACGCCAATGGACACGACAGCTATTTGGTGGCGCATGTGCCTGGTGCGCAATGGCTGCAGTACAACGCTGTCAATACGGCGACGTTGCCGAAGTCCAGAGATGCAAAAATCGTTTTTTATTGCCATAACCCGCTATGCGGGGCATCTCCACACGCAGCAAGCGTTGCCCGCTCTTTAGGTTATCGCAACGTATGGCTTATGCCAGATGGCATCGTTGGTTGGCGAGCTGCTGGCATGCCGACTGTGTCAGGCACAAGCCCAAAATGATTCCGGTCGGGCGAATTGACTCGTGGATGTTCAATTTCGCTTATTCGTTTTGAGACTGTGCGTCGCCAATGATAATTTCCAACGCAGGTTGTCCCTCGCAGCTGGCTCGACGGCTGCGTGGCGCATGTCGACCGTTCCGGCGCGAGTGCACACGTTACACGCTGGCGCGCCTGATCTAGTCGTAGAGGCTTGGCGCGGCGCGTTGCGGTAGAGAGGGCTGTCGCGGCCGGGCGATCGCGCAGGTGCTTGCGCTGGAATCGGACAATTATTTCACCTTCAAGCCGCAACACTGGCCTTTCTTCCACGCCGTTGGCGCTGCTACTGCAACATTTGAAAGTGGACACGTTGGGAATCATGGGCTGTGAGTGCTCCGCTCCCATGAATCACCGAAAAACATCAGGCGCCCGACGAGCGCAGTTCCGGGGATCATCGATGCGAGCGGGAAAGGCCCAAAAAGTCCACGGCAATCATCTCGGCTTGCGCCGTGACGTCGTTGCCGCGGTGTGGTTGATCGCCTGCATTCCGGCGAGCCATGCGCAGGACGCGGTACCTGACGGCAACGACGCGAAGGCCAAGCGCATCGTCACCCTTCCGACCATCCAGGCCACTGCAAATCGGCTGGATCTTCCGCCGTTCGATATTCCCGCTGCTTCGAACGTAGTCAAGGTTGTGCACGATGCCGGACAAGCAGGCGCGAACTTGTCGGAGACGTTGACCGGAGTGCCCGGCATCCTGGCGCGCGACCGGCAGAATTTTGCGCAGGACGAACAGATATCGATCCGCGGTTTCGGCGCGCGCTCCACCTTCGGTGTGCGCAGCATCCGCCTGCTCGTCGACGGCATCCCGGCAACGCTCCCGGACGGGCAGGGACAGGTGTCGCATGTCAACCTCGACAGCGCGGACCGCGTGGAAGTGCTGCGCGGACCGTTCGCCGTCCTTTACGGAAATGCTGCGGGAGGCGTGGTGGAATTGTGGAGCGCCGACGGTACGCCGGCACCAGTCACCACGATCGCCATGTCGGCGGGCAGCGACGATCTATTCCGCTACAGCGTCGATACGCTGGGCACGTCCGGACAAGTCGATTACAACATCGCAGCATCGGAACTGATCGCCGGCGGCTACCGCCAGCACAGCCGGGTGCAGCGCGAATCGGACAACGCCAAGTTCGGCATCGACATGGGCGCGGGCAGGAAGCTGACTGTCGTGCTCAATCGCCTGGACCAGCCGGTGTCGCAGGATCCCCTGGGGCTCACGAAGGAACAATTCGACAGCGACCCGCGACAGGCCACAGCGGTCGCCAGCCAGTTCAATACTCGCAAGAGTGTGCTGCAAGACCAGATCGGCGCCATCTACGAACAGCAACTCGACCCGGTCGACCGCTTGCGCCTGATGGGCTATTACGGGCATCGCAGCATCGAACAATTCCAGTCAATCCCGGTCGCCGTGCAGACCAATCCGCTGCAGAGCGGTGGGGTCGTCGCGCCGGACACCGGTTATGGGGGTTTCGATCTGCGCTGGACGCGGAACGGCCGATTCGCGGACCGCGAATGGACGTTCACGGCGGGTGTGAGCGGTGACGTTCAGCGCCAGCGCCGACGCGGCTACGAGAATTTCATCGGAGATACCCTCGGCGTACAGGGGCAATTACGCAGGGACGAGGACGACAACGTCGACAACCTCGCCGCCTACGCTCAATGGTACTGGCACTTCCAGCCGCACTGGTCGCTCTTGCTCGGCGTCCGGCACGACGCGGTGCATTTTCGTGAACACGACTTTTACATCACCGCCGCCAATCCGGACGACAGTGGTCAGGTGCGTTATGAAGCGACGACACCAGTGGCCGGCGTGGATTTCGAGCCGAGTGCCAACACGCGTCTTTATGCCAGTTACGGCCGCGGATTCGAAACGCCGAGTTACAACGAGCTCGGATATCGCAGCGACGGCCATGCGGGTCTTGCTTTCGATCTCATGCCGACCTACAGCCGCAATCTCGAACTCGGATTCAAGTGGCGCATCGCGCATGCGCTCGACTTCGACACCGCCGCGTTCCGGGCGGACAGCAGCAACGACCTGGCGGTGGCCACGAACACGAACGGCCGCACGACGTATCGGAATATTGGCGGATCGCGCAGGCAGGGCGTCGAAGCGTCCCTCATTGGACGGCTCTCCGATGACTGGCAATTGACCGCGGCGTACACGCGACTTCAGGCGCGCTTTGTCAATGCCTTCCTGACTTGCACGGTGACGCCATGCATCGATCCGACAACGGAAGTCGCCGCCGGATCGCGCATTCCCGGCGTACCGGACAGCTATGGTTCGTTGCGGGTTGCGCACGGCGCCGACTTCGGCTGGATGGAAGCCATCACTTTCATCGGCATCAGCGCAGTGGCCGTAAACGATACCAATGCCCAACGCGCGGCCGGATATGGGTTGATCGATCTCGATGCGAGTTACACCTTCGACCTGGGCGCAGACAGGCGATTGCAGCTCAGTGCTCGCCTCGACAATGCGATGGATCGCCGGTACGTCGGCTCGGTGATCGTCAACGACTCCAACGGCAGGTATTTCGAACCGGGACCGGGCCGCACGTGGATGTTGGGCGCACGACTGGCGTTGTAGTTGTCCGATGGCATCTACAACAAGGGCTGCGGATGTTTGCGAACGGTGATCCTTTTTTCACGAAGTCGGTCCGGGCCGACGCTCGCAACGCGATCGCAAGTACCGGTTGTCCCGGCATTTCGCTTGCGCTAGGCTTCAGGCAGGAGTTTCACCGCCGGCATCAACGGCAATGCTCGGGAGGAGCACACGGCATGGCGCGTACCGCCATTGTGGCCCAAGCGTTTTCGCTCGTCGTATCGGGCGTCGTGCTGGTCGCGGCTTGGTTCCATAGCGCAAGCAAGCCGTTCGATCCGAAGAGTCTGGCGCTAGACGTCGCCCAACTCCGCACGCATGCAGCGGAGGCTGCGTTGTTGATCGATGGCGCGCATGCGCTGCCGTCAACGCTCGTGCGCGAACACGCACGGCAACTCGCCGACAAGGTCGCCACGATCGACCACGATCTCGGCCAGCGCGATGCAGGGCCTGCGCTCTCCGATCAACAGCACGCCGCGATCGATTGCGGCAACCGGCTGCATGCCG
Source organism: Rudaea sp. (assembly GCA_036496665.1). GTDB lineage: Bacteria > Pseudomonadota > Gammaproteobacteria > Xanthomonadales > Rhodanobacteraceae > Rudaea. Next base: position 14,165 of record DASXKR010000066.1, read on the forward strand.
CGCTTGTTCGCGTTGCCGGTGGGCCGGATGCGGCGTCCTCCGGACAAACTTTCGCGGCGCTCGCGGCGCAGCTCGCTACGCAACAACACCGTCTCGATCCATCCGGGTGAGGGGACGAAACGATGAAGATCCTCGAAC
>DASXKR010000067.1:0-14997 GCA_036496665.1 Rudaea sp.
ACAATCAGAGACGCCGCCACTCTGCATTGGGCTATGCCAGTCCGGTCGAGTTCTACTCAACCTGGCTGGCTCAGCAGGCGAACTTGGCAGCATGAAGATCTACGCCACCGCTTGGTATCCGGAATCTGCGGGTAAGCTCAGCCTTCATTGCGGCAAAAACGCTCAAATCGTACGATTGGCGCCAGAAGTTCTCCAACGCCTCGGCATGCAAAGCATGATGCAGGTCGCGCCTATCAAGCCTACCCGCGGCAGCGAGGGCATCGAAGTCGGCGTCGCGATAGAATTCCGCTCCAGTTAGGGACAGCGCGCGAAATCCGAATTCGCCGTGAACGTCGGTTCGAACCAAGACAGCTTGCGCCTCCATCCAAGCCCAAGCTTCCAATACGGCGAGTTCTACTTCTCGTCGTTGGCCAACCGCGTAGCCATCCATTTCAATAAGCTGCGGGTGCAATCGATAGCCAATAGGATCGACCCTAACTTCCTTCGAAACCGCCGCTGGTGGTATTGAAGGTGGGAGGATTGCGCGCAAGACATAGTGCGCCAATTGGGGTCGCGAAAGCGCCAACAATACCTCCGCACTTGGAAGGAGGTCGATTAGGCGAGTCATTGTAGGTGATCACGCATCGTCATTCGGTGATCGTGTCACTCGTTCCATTTCGCACTCACCGTCTTTGATCCCCCTGATGCATTCCCGTTCGTGCTTCCACACTTGGCAAGCACAGAACCTCGCTGATGATACGCCGGTTGCGACGGCCTTCAAGATCAATAAACGTAAGAGGACTGGCGCCAGAATTTCGAAAGGCCCACCGGGTCAATATGCGCTCCGCAAAGGCGGCGCTATTTTCGGGCCTGGCGCGTTCTGCTGCGCAACTTCGTTCTTCGAGTTGAGCCTTCACGAATGACTCGGAAGTAGTTCCGACGGTCGTCGTTTTTCATGCACCGTGCTTCTTCTTGCCCGTCGCGTTGATTGCGTGAACCGCCATACGCATCGAGCCTCGAACTGCCTGACAATCACCTCAAGAGAGAACAATGAAAACCTATCGACTTTGTATTGCTGCATTGGTCATGCTGGCTGGTGCATTTTCCGCGCAGGCGCACGAGTTTGACGCGGGCGGAAAGATCATCGTGAGTTGTCGGGTCGAGCGGACTCCATACATGGCAGATGTCGCGCACGCGGTTGAGCGCAGTCATTACTGGGCAACGCCTAACGCGCGCCGGGAAATGCTCGCGCGAGCGCGCCAGGCCTGCGCATCAGGATCGACGGCGGTGACTTTCGTGCCGCCGCCGGATCAGCGCTATGGGGCAGTGGCAGACAAGTAGGATTTGCTGGTCTGCTTCGCGGTCTATAAGTTCCCTGGACCTCACCCAGCCCTGCTGCCAAGCGGAGGGCTCTAGTTTCCTCAATGCCCTTCGACTTCGCGCCTTCGGCGCGTAGCCTGTCCTGAGCGCAGTCGAAGGGCTCAGGGCGAACCGGTAATTTTGGAACTCGAAGGAGCTTGGCGTCGATAAATGTCCCGACCCTCACCCCTGCCCCTCTCCCGGTGTGAGAGGGGTTCAAAGCAGGCGCTTCCTCTCCCGGTGGGAGAGGGGTTCAAGCAGGGCCCGAGAGCGCGGCTGTCGGTACGGTCAAAAGCGGCTCGAGGATCGTCCATCCCTGGAGCGTCTTCCATTCGGCATCCTGCCTCATCTTCGGATGACGCACGTGATGCCATTCAAGGCATCACGTAAGCGCGCCGTCCTCAACCCTCGCAATTGAAGTAAATCAGGTGCTCGGGGTTGAGGACGATGCTCTGGCCGAGGCTGATGATGCCGTTGCGGCGCAGGTGGACTTCGTCGCGGTGCAGGCGCAGTTCTTCGTCGTCGCCGAACTTGACGTAGGTGCCGTTGGTCGAGCGGTCGGACAGCGTGAACAGGCCGCGTTTGCATTCGATCAAAGCATGATTGCGCGACACCCACTCGGCGTCGACCGAAAGGCTGCTGGTGACGTCGCGGCCGAGCGTGAACGGCGGCGACAGGTCATCGACTTCCAGAATCCGGCCGCGGTAGCGCATGTGCAGGCGCAGGCGGGCGCCGGGGCCGGAGTCGATCTTGATCGCGCGCTGCACCATCGTCACATTCGAGGTGTCTTCCTGCCAGGTGACGTCGACGATCTCGATCGGCAGCTGTTTGCCGGACACGCGCGCCTGGCCGACCGAACGCGTGCGCAGCATGCCGGAGTTGGTCAGCATGCGTACCGTGGTCGCCGTGGTGATGATCTGTTCGCGCTTGGCCAGCGCGGCCATGCGCGCGGCGGTGTTGACGGCGTCGCCGTAGACGTCGTTGTCCTCCACCAGCGCGTCGCCGTGATGCAGGCCGATGCGGATGGCGAGGTTTTCCTTGGCGAAGGCCATGTCGTGCGCGATGCGCTTCTGCATGTCGACCGAACCGAGCAGGCCCTGCATCGGTCCGGGAAACGTGCACATGATCTCGTCGCCGATCGTCTTGATGACTTTGCCGCCGTGGCGCTGCGTCACTTCGGCCAGTGCGGTCAGTATCGCGGCGACCAGGCGCCGTGCTTCGAAGTCGCCGCGCGTCTCGAACAGCTTCGTGCTGCCACTGACGTCGGCAAACAGGATCGTGAGGGGCTGGTTTTCGGACATGACTTGTCAATCATAGGCGATTCCCCCGTCTGTGCTCCAGCCGTCAGTTTGTCGGGGTGACCGCAACCCGCCTGCCGGCGTCATCGCGGGCCAGGCGCCGGGCCTCTGATTCGCCTAGCAAATGCACGAGTTCCGGCGTTACCGGCGCCATATGCAGGCTCGGATCGCCCAGGGCGCTGGCTGCGGCCAGATCGGCTTCGGCAGCGGCCCGATCGCCGGCGATCGCCTCGAATTCGGCACTGTCGAAGCCCGCGCCGATTCGCTCGCGCGTCTTTTGCGCGGCGAGATGCATCGCGGCGCGATAGGCCGCTTCCGGGCCCAGCGTCGCGAATTCGCGCGCGCTGGCGGCATCGAGCCATTCCGGCGTATGCCGGCGCAGCGCCTGCCATGCGTCGCCGAACCGGCCCAGCTCGGCGAGCGCGCGCTCCTCGCACACCTGCGCCGAATTGTCGTGCGCCGACATCTCGAGGGCGATGCGACACTGGCGCAGCGCATCGTCGTAGTGCCCGGTGCGGAACTGGAACCAGCCGAGATCCGAATGCAGCGGAACACTCAGCGGCGCGATCGCGAGCGCGGCGTTCATTGCCGCCATCGCCTCGCCGATACGATCGTCGGCCAGCGCGAACCAAGCGTAATCGCGCAGGATGTCGGCGTCCTGCGGCGCCTCGCGCCGGGCCAGGGCGTACCAGTCGGCGGCCTGCGCCGCATTCCACTCGGCCCAGAACAGGTGGTGCGCGACATCGGCGGCAACCGCAGCCGAGCGCGGATCGGCGACGACCGCGCGGCGCAGCGCGGCGCGCGCGGCAAGGCGCCGGTCGCGTGCTGCGACGGGGTCGCGCGCGAGCACGGCCAGCGTGCGCTGAGCGCCCGCATAGGCACGCAATGCACCGCTGTGCGATGGCGCGGCACTCAACGTGCTTTCGAGCAGGCCGATCGCGCGTTCGACCGATTCGACGCCACCGGCGCCGCCCAGCAGCGTGCCTGCCTCGGAATACGCGCGCTGCGCAGCCTCTGGCAACAACGCATTGGCAGGCTTCAGAGCCGGCGCCGGCAGGCGCTCGGCCAGCGCGGCGAGCAGGCGCTCGCGTCCGAACGGCGCATCGGCGATGGCGATTTTCTCGGCGCCGCCGAGATCCGTAACGTTTGCTGCAGTCACGGCGCCGTTGCGAATCGACAGCGCCACATGCACGGCAACGCCCTTGTTCGCGGCGTCGCCTTCGATCGCGCCGTGCAGCAGACCGGCAATCGATCGCGCTTCGGCGCTGCCGGCAATCGTGCCGCCGACGGCATCGGCGCTGTCGACCACCAGCCAGGGTTGCGCGGATCGTGCCGGCCACAACAGCGCGAGCAGCACAACGGCCAGCGCGACGACGCACACGCCGCCGATCACGGTACGGCGTTTCCGGCGATTGTCGAGGATGGTCGCCGGTACCTTCTGCCGATCGCCGGCGAGCCGGGCCGGAATCTCGATCGACGGCGCCACCATCAATTCGCGCGGTGCGGGCCCGATCCAGCGATAGCCGCTGGCGCGCAATGTCTCGACCAGGCGCGGCTCGCGCGCATCGTCGCCGATCGCGCGGCGCAGCTTGCGCACGGCGGTATTGAGATTGCGCTCGAAGCTGTCCCAGTCGTAGCGCGGCCATAGCGCGTGATGCATGTCGCGCCGCGAGACCGGCCGGCCTTCGCGTTCGAGCAGCAGGCACAGCAACCGGAACGGTGTTTCCTGCAGCACGACGCGTTCGCCGCCGAGCCGGACCCGGCGCAGTTCGAGATCGATGACCAGATCGCCCGCGCGCCAGCCGCGCACGGCTGATTTCGGCGTGTCCAGCATCGAGTTCAGATGCCGATCAGATTCGAGAACTTGTCCGCTCATATGCCACCGCTCATTCTGGCGCCATGGTTTCGGCCAGCATGGCGCACGCGGACTGGCGTCGACAGTGTCCGCAGTCATGCCTGCCACGCCGCATGACTGGACCGCACGGAAACTTCGAAGCATGAAATCTGCCCTGCTCGCCTGCACGCTCGCACTGAACATCGCCGTGGCGGCGCCCGTCCTCGCGGCAGCCGGGCCGGCCGACGGCGGCTTCACCGTCGAAAAGCTCGCCGACGGCATCTACGCGGCCGTGCGCACCGATCCGCCCGGCCTGATGGTCGATGCCAACAGCCTGTTCATCGTCAACGACAACGATGTGGTCGTGGTCGACGCGCCGGAAGCTTCGGCCCAGATGATCTCGGCCTTGCGCAGGATCACCAGCAAGCCGGTCAGCTACCTGATCAACACGCACTGGCACGACGATCACGTGATCGGCAACGCGATCTGGCGCAAGGCCTGGCCGGGCATCCGCTTCATAGCCCACGCCAGCCTGCGCGAGTACCTGCCGACGACCGGCGCGAAAAACCGCGCAGGCATGATCCAGGGCGCGCCGGAATTCGCCGCGCAGATCCAGGCGCAGATGGACAAGGGCAAGGACCTGCAGGACCAGCCGATCAACGACGAGGAGCGCGCCAGCTATGCCAGCGACATCCGTCTGGTCAAACACTACATGGAGGTCGTTCCCGGCACGCCGAGCGTACTGCCGGACATCGACGTCACCGAAGGCCTGACCCTGATCCGCGGGACGCGCCGCATCGAAGTGCGCCATCTCGGCGACGGCCATACCAGGTCCGATCTCGTGGTGTGGCTGCCCTCCGAGCGCATTGCCGCAACCGGCGACCTTGTGACCTGGCCGATTCCGCTGGTCGGCAATGACCAATCGCACGTGCGCGACTGGCCGCAAACACTGGATGCTCTGCTTGCACTGCAGCCCGTGATCCTCGTGCCGGGGCACGGCCCTGTTGAACACAACACGGACTATGCGCGCCAGATGCGTGACCTCTTCACCAGCATCAACCAGCAGGTCGCAGCGGCGGTCGTCCGGCGCGCGAGCCTCGAGGACACGCGCAAGGCGGTCGATCTTGCCGCGTTCCGCGAAAAATTCGCCGGCGATTCGAAGGTGCGGCGCGTGGCGTTCGGCATGTACGTGACCGGGCCGGCGGTCGAATCTGCCTGGCGCGATGCGCAGGCCAAGCCATGACCATTCGTCGAGGAATATCGATGGCGCGCCGGATCGCCATGATCACCGCGCTCGCTCTGAGCAGCGGCGCCAGCGCCGAGCCACGCGCACCGTTCGACGAATCGGCGATCCGCTCGGCGACCGGCATCATGGCATTCGCCGAGGTGCCGACGCTGCCATCGCAGGTTCACGCGAACTTCCACTACGACACCGTACCGGTTGCCAGCGGCATCACGACCTTCATCGAGGGCCCGTCATATGGACTTGTCCAGGGCAACATCACCTTGATCGTCGGCGAGCAATCCGCGCTGGTCATCGACACCGGACAGTTTCCTGCGGTCGCGCGCCGCGTGATCGCGGACATGCGCAAGCTGACCGACAAGCCGGTGCGCTACATCGCGATCACGCACTGGCATATGGACCATTACATGGCCAATTCCGAATTCGCCGACGCCTGGCCGGGCCTGACCATCATCGCGCAGGATTTCACCGCGCCGATGATGGACAAGTACGGCGCGCGCTACGCGCAGCTTGGTCCGAAGCTCGAGGAGAACCTGAAACCGATGCGCGACATGCTCGCCAGCGGCAAGGCGCCGGACGGCGCCGAGATCGCGCCGGACCGGCGCAAGCGCATCGAGTCAGCGATTGCCGACATGGCAGCCGACGAGCCCGAATTCGACCTGATGCGCTATCGCGGCGCGGACGTCACGTTCGAGAGCGGGATCGACATCGACCTCGGCAACCGCATGGTCAGGCTGATGCACCTGGGCCGCGGCAACACCGCCGGCGATCTCGTCGCGTACGTGCCCGACGCCAAGGTGCTGATCACCGGCGACATCCTCGTGCATCCAGTGCCGTATTCCTACGGCAGCTACTTGAGCGAATGGTCGGTCGTGCTCGGCAAGCTCGAACGGATGGACGCCGACGTGATCGTGCCGGGTCACGGCCCGGTGATGCACGACAAGACCTACATGCGCCAGGTGCGCGAGCTGCTCGATAGCGTCGTCGCCGAGGTCAAGCGCGTATGGAAGCCGGGCATGAGCGGCGACGACGTGCGCAGGTTGATCGACCTGTCGAAGTCGCGCCACGCGTTCTGCCACGGCGACAAATCATTGGAGGCCACCTTCAAGGCATCGATCGAAACCGCCGGCGTCGATCGCGCGACGCAGCAACTCGAAGGGCAGATGAAACCCGAATCGTTCGACGAATAGACCAGTGAAGTGGGAGGGATGATTGTGCTTGAATGCGAACCGAGCGTTTTGGTCTTCGCAGCAGATTGCCCCTTCCACCTGACGCGCGCCATCCTGACGCTCGCCCTTCGGGCCAGCTCCGCCGTTCGCGGGCCCTCGGGCGCCCACAGTCGGCACCTTCCCCCGCTGCGCAGGGAAGGAAGTGCAAAAGACCAGCAGTACCGAATACCTTCCCGTTTCGCAGGGGAAGGAAGTGCAAAGGACCGGCAGTACCGAATACTCTCCGGTTTTCGCACGGCGCGTCGCGGCAAACGCGAAATCGAAATTTGGGTAACCACTGAAATGAGAGCGACGACCGAAGCCAACACTCAGCCAGGTGCACCACCGTGTTAGTCGCGTCGGAGCCGTCCCTTTCATGGAGAGAGTCACGTCATAAGCCCTCCCCTTCAAAGGGAGGCTTGGGTGGGGATGGTGTTGCTCGCAAGGTTCAGTTACAGAACTGCAAGGCAACCGATTTGCTTGCGTCCGGTTGATTAAGGACGAACAGCGCGGATCAGCCAGCTAATTGCTTCGCCGCCGCGACGATGTCGGCATCGCCCGGCAGCACGAGCAGCGCGGCACCGGCCAGGGGAGTGAACGTGTCGACGCCGACGACGCGGCGCAGCGGCTTGGCGCCGCACCCGCCTTCGACGATCGCGGTAATGACGCCCTCACCTACGCCGGCTGACTTGCGTCCTTCGTCGACGACCAGGATGCGTGCGCAGTCGCCCGCGTGGCTTGCGATCGCCGCGTCGTTAAGCGGCACGAGCCAGCGAAGGTCGACGACGCGGACTTTCCAGCCGTGCGCCTTTTCGATCTCGCGCGCGGCGCGCAGGCTCATCGGCACGCCGTTGCCGAACGTGAAGATCACGAGGTCCTTCGCCTCCGGTGCGTACACGCGCTCTTCGCCCAGGGTCAGCGCCTGGTCGATAGCGGGATAGGCGAACTGCCATTGGCCGTCGCTCGGCTCGTACAGGTCTTTCATCATGTACAGCGCGATCGGCTCAAGGAACGCGCAGACGCGGCCGTCTACCCTGGCCAGCGCCAGCAGCGTGCGCAGCATCATCGCCGAGTCGTCGCCTCGTGAAGCACAACCGACGACGAGGCCGGGAATGTCGCGCAGCGCTGTGATCGAGTTGTCATTGTGGAAATGTCCACCGAAGCCGCGCTGGTAACCGAGGCTGGCGATGCGCATGACCATCGGGTTGCGGTACTGGCCGTTGGAGAAAAACTGCAGCGACGCCGCTTCGCCGCGGATCTGGTCGCAGGCATTGTGGAAGTACGCAAGGTACTGGATCTCCGGCACCGGCAGCATGCCCATGTTGCCGAAACCCTGGGCCAGGCCGAGGATCATCGTCTCGTCGAGCAGCGTATTGAACACGCGCGCGTTCTTGAACGTCTTGTGCAGGCCCTTGGTAACCGTGTACACGCCACCCTTCTGCGCGACGTCCTCGCCAAAAAGCAGCGCCTCCGGATATTTCGCAAACAGGTCATGCAGCGCGTTGTTGATCTGGATCGCCAGATGGCGCGGCGCCTGTTTCTCCGGCAGTTTCTCGGCGCTGCCGAACACGGCGAGGCGTTTCTCGGCGTAATCGGCGCGCTTCGCCTCGGCGGCGACCTTGTCGGCGTGATACGGCGCCAGCGGCGCGATGACTTCGGCCAGATCGGTCAGCTTCGGTCGCCGATCGGCTTCGTCGGCCGCAGCAAAACAACGCTTGCGGAAATCCTCGTACTTCGCCAGCAGCTGTTCTTTGGTGTAGATGCCGGCTTCGAGCGCGATCGCGGCCGAGCGCAGCAGCGGATCGCCCGCCTCGACCGCCATCAGTTCCTCGACGCTGCGCCACTCGATCTCGAAGTCGGTGCCGGCGTGGCCCATGATGCGCGTCGTGCGCAGATGCAGGAACGCCGGCCGGCGTGTCGTGCGGCAGTGATAGACCGCGCGCGCGACGCCTTCGTATCCGGCAGCCAGGTCGAGTCCGTCGGCGGTGAAGTAATCCAGATCGCGACGGCCGCTGAAACTCGCACCGATCCAGTCGCGCGGCGTCTTGACCGAGATGCCGATGCCGTTGTCCTCGCAGACGAACAGCACCGGCGCCGGCAGCTTCTGGTACGCGGTCCACTGTGCAGTATTGAATGCCGTTTGTGCCGTCGCATGATTCGCCGACGCATCGCCAAACGAGCAGATCGCGATCGAGTCATCCGGAATCGGCAGCTTGTGGCCAATGCGCTTGCCCTGCTCGATCGCCACCGCAGTGCCGAGTGCCTTCGGCAGATGCGAGGCAATCGTCGAGGTCTGCGGCAGCACCCACAGCGGCTTGCTTCCCCACACCTTGTGCCGTCCACCGGAAGCCGGATCATCCTTGCTCGCGGCAAAGCTCAGCGCGGAATCCATGACGGGATCACGCGGATTACCATCAGTGCCGGGCAATTTGCGGAAGCGCTCGGCCATGAACGCGCCGCTGCGGTAGTGCAGAAACGCCGGGTCGGTATGGCGCGTCAGGCGCGCGACCATTGCGTTGCCTTCATGACCGGACGAGCCGATCGTGTAGAACACCTTGTTCTTGACGCGCAGCGCGCGCGCCATCAGGTCGAGATGGCGGCTGACGAGTTGCGAGTCGAAAAGGTCGATGAAATCGTTGCGCGTGCACAGGCTGCCCGGCAGAACCGGCGCATCGGCGGCCGCAGCGCGGACCGGATCGCCGTGCCAGTCGCGCACGAACTCGATGAAGTTCTGGTCGCAGACTTCGGCGCGGTTGACGTTCTTGTGGCGGGCAGGAACTGCAGCTACGGGATTGGCGGCCATGGCTTCTTTGTTCGGAAATGTTGCGCCGGATTCCCCGTCGGCGCATGCGGTGGCATCGGCAATCACAGCGGCCCGAATAGCTGTGCAGGCCCGACCCAAGGACGCGCGGCACGTCCCCAACGCCGCTATTGTATTCGCTCCCCGGCCTCGACGCTCGGCCGCCAGCTTTACGGCTGCGTGGTGTGCTCGCAGGTGCCACCGGTCAGGTCGCTGATGTTCGCGTAGCTCGCACTGGCGCAGGTCCAGTGCACATCGCCGCCGCCACTTTGCTGCGCGTAGTCTGGATGAAAGCGGATCACGCCGCCATCGACGCCGCTGGCCGCGGTCAGTGTCACGTCGACAATGCCGTCACCGCCGACCGAAATCGAGCGCACGCTGTTGCCTGCGAACAGCGCCGGCGCTCCGACCCCGGCTTCGACATTGGTTACCGGAAATCCATCGTGGGTCAGGCGGTAGCGCTTCACCGCGTCCTCGACCGGTGCGACCGCCTGCATCGCTTCGCCGACCGCGTTCATCTGGGTCTGCGTATCGAGCGCGCCGGCCTTGATCGGTTCGGCTGCCAGCCCGGGAACCATGGGCAATCCGATCATGGCGGCGCCCAGCGCCAGCTTGCTCAAAACCATCCCGTTCATGGCGAACTCTCCTTGCACGCACGGACGATGCAAGCATGACGTGCATTCGCTGAATGCCGATCAACCGGCGTTGCGCGACTGCTCGATCAGGTGAACATTTTCGACGGCGTACGCCGGCATCGGCACAAAGCCCGGCTGCGCACGAACGCGATCGAGCCAGTCTCGCAGCGCCGGATAACTACCGAGACCCATTCCTCCCTCGTCCGCGCAGTGCGTATAGGCGAACAGCGCAGTGTCGGCAATGCCGTAGTCTGATCCGCTGAACCACGCGTTCCCGGCGAGATGCTTTTCCATCACAGCCAGCGCCTGGTGACCGCGTTCGCGCAGTTTCGGCAGGTCCACGCGGCGCGGCGAATCCAGCGGCAACCAGCCGCAGATAAAACGCGCAACCGCGACATACGGCTCGTGGCTGTACTGTTCGAAGAACATCCAGGCCAGCGTCTGCGCGCGCTGCCACGAATCACCGGAGAAATAGCGCGTGCCTTCCGCCAGCCAGCACAGGATCGCGTTCGACTCGGCCAGGATGCGGCCGTCGTCGAGTTCGACCATCGGCACGCGACCGTTCGGATTTTTCGCCAGGTACTCCGGCGTGCGTGTCGCGCCATGTGCGCTGTCGGTTTCGATCCAGCGAAAATCGCGGTCGGGAACGCGGCCCAGATGACCGAGCAGCATGCGCAGCTTGTGGCAGTTGCCCGAAGGCGAATACCCGTAAACGGTGATCACATTGCACTCCTGTCGTTGCGCCGCGCACGCCATTCGTCGCGCGACTGGCCCCAGACGTCGACCACGACGCCTTCGTACGGCGCCGGCATCGTCGCCGTACGCTGCTTGCGCGAATTCAGCTTCGTGGCGAGCGCGACCGATGCAAGATTGTCGGCGCTGATGCAGTGGATCACTTCGCTCCAGTGCAGTTGATCGAACGCCCAGTCGATCGCCGCGGTTGCGGCTTCGAACGCATAGCCGCGTCCCCAGAACGCGCTCGCCAGGGTCCAGCCGACTTCCGTGCCTGGCCAACCTTCCGGCTGCAGCGGGCCGACGCGGCCAACCCAGTTGCCGCTCGCCCTTTCGATCACCGAAAAGCCGCTGAAACCCTGCAGCTGCCAGCTGCCGACGGTAAAGGCAAAATTGCGCCAGGCGATCGGGCGCGGCTGCACGCCGCCGAGATGACGCATCGTTTTCTCGTCGGCGGCGAGACGGGCCCAGGCTTCGAAGTCCTCGACTGCCGGAGGTCGGAGCAACAGCCGTTCGGTCTCCAGTCGAATCGTGCTCGGATCCATCAATCGGCCTATCGCTGCTCGCTCGAGGTTACGAAGGTGTGATTTCCGTTAGGCGTGCATCATGTCGCGGATCGAGTGCGCCGCGAGTGCCATTCCTCACGCGTCTGGCCCCACACGTCTACGACCATCGCCTCGAATGGTGCCGGCAGGTTGGTCCTGCGCAGCGGGCGCGATCCGAGACGCCGCGCAACCGCCTGCGACGGCGTATTGTCCGGGGCGATGCAATGGATCACCTCGCTCCAGCCCAGCGCATCGAACGCCCAGTCGATCGCCGCGATCGAACCTTCCGTCGCATAGCCCTTGCTCCACGCGGCGCGTGCCAGACCCCAGCCGACCTCGGTGCCGGGCCAGCCATCCGGCATCCACGGCCCGAGGCGTCCGATCCAGCACCCGCTCGATTTTTCGATCACCGAAAACATCGCGTAACCCTGGATCGCCCACGCACCGGCCATCGACAGGAAGCCGCGCCACGCGACCGGCCGCGGCTGCGGCCCACCGACGAATTTCGACGCTTCGATATCCGCCATGAACGCTGCCCAAGGTTCGAAATCCTCGGGCGCCGTGGGACGCAGGATCAAGCGTCCGGTCTCGATACGAATGTCAGGCTGCGGCATCGTTTCAATTCAGGATCAAAAGACGTTGACACGAAGAACACGAAGGGACGAAGGACACGAAGAAGAGCCTGCAACTGGTAGAAGGATTCACGTCGCGTTGGTATAGGGTCCCGCTAAATGGCACCTAACTCCAACGCAAGTCTTGACTGCTCCTCTTCGTGTTCTTCGTGTTCTTCGTGGTTCAATCTCGTTGCTCTCGCAAGAATCAGAACGCGTTGATACCGGTGACTTCGCGGCCAACAACTAATTGGTGCACGGTCTCGGTGCCTTCGTAGGTGATGACCGATTCGAGATTGAGGCCGTGCCGGATCGGCGAGTGTTCGGTCGTGATGCCGGCGCCGCCGAGGATATCGCGCGCCTCGCGCGCGATGTCGATCGCCATGCGGCAGTTGTTCCACTTCGCCAGCGACACCTGGGTCGGCTGCATTTTGCCGGCATCTTTCAGGCGGCCGAGCTGCAGCGACAGCAGTTGCGCCAGCGTGATCCGGCGCGCCATGTCGGCAAGCTTGAGCTGCACAGCCTGGTTCGCCGCCAGAGGCTTCTTGAACAGGATGCGTTGCTTCGAATACTCGGTCACTTCGCTGAAGCAGGCGATTGCCGCGCCGATCGGCCCCCAGGTGATGCCGTAGCGCGCCTGGGTCAGGCAGCCAAGCGGGCCCTTCAATCCCTTGACGTTCGGCAGGCGGCTCGAATCCGGCACACGCACGTTGTCGAAGAACAGCGCCGAGGTGACCGACGCGCGCAGGCTCATCTTCTTGTGGATTTCCTGGGCGGCGAAGCCCGGCGTACCCTTTTCCACGATGAAGCCTTGTATACCGTCGTCGGTCTGCGCCCAGACGATCGCGATGTCGGCCAGGTTGCCGTTCGTGATCCACATCTTGGCGCCGTTGATGATCCAGTCGCCGCCGTCCTTCTTCGCGTTGGTCTTCATGTTGGCCGGATCGGAGCCGCCGTGCGGTTCGGTCAGGCCGAAGCAGCCGATGACCTTGCCGGCCGCCATCTGCGGCAACCAGCGCTTGCGCTGCTCCTCGCTGCCATACGCATAGATCGGATACATGCATAGCGAAGACTGCACCGAGGCGAAGCTGCGGATGCCGGAATCCCCGCGCTCGAGTTCCTGGCAGATCAGGCCGTAGCTGACCGCATTCATGCCGGCACAGCCATATTCGGTCGGCAATGAGGAACCGAGCAGGCCGAGTTCGGCCATTTCCGGGACGAGTTCCTTTGGAAAACGTGCCTGGTCGAAGCAGTCGCCGATGATCGGCAGCACGCGTTCGTCGGTGAAGCGCGCGACGGTGTCCTGCACCATGCGTTCTTCTTCGCTGAGCAGCGAGCGCACATCGTACAGGTCGGTCGGGTTCAGTGCTGCGGCTGGCATGGATCGGCTCCGGATTCCTGGTTACAAGGCGACACATCACCAGCCGTCATTCCCGCGCAGGCGGGAATCCATTTGCTCTTCGATCCGAAGAAGGGGGAGAAGAGGTCAAGATGGATCCCCGCTTGCGCGAGGATGACGAAGGGTGAGGGTCTTGTCGTTGGCCCCGTATTCTACCGGAGGACCGCCTCCGCCGTTCCACGCGCGCCCCGCCGTGAGATAATTTCACATCTGCAGTCAAACCTGTCCGGCGCATGCGCGTTCCTGTACTGACCTACCATTCCAATAACGTCTCCGGAAATGCCTACCTGGGCAACGACCACGTCGCCTTCGCCAGCGACCTGCGCTTGATCGATGAGCTCGGCTTGCGCATCGTGCCACTGCAACGCGTGGTGGATCGCCTGCTCGGCCGTCACAGCGACGATCTTGTCGGCTGCGTTGCCTTGACCTGCGACGACGGCACCGACCTCGACTGGTTCGACCTCGACTACCCGGGCGCCGGTTTTCAGCGCAGTCTGGTCAATTGCCTGCGCGACTTCCGCGACCTGCGCGGCGAGGAAGCGCAACCGGACCTGCACCTGACCAGTTTTCTGATCGCCGATCCTGCCGCCCGCGCGCGCATGGATCGTGAATGCCTGTTCGGCCGGAACTGGATGCGCGAAGACTGGTGGCGAACTGCACTCGAATCCGAACTGATTGCCCTCGAGAACCACAGCTGGGATCACAATCACCCGTGCCTGCCATCGCCCGGCCCGCACGGGCTCGCGCGCGGCGACTTCCACGCCGTGGCCAATGACGCGCAGGCCGAGTTCGAAATCACGCAGGCGCAGGACTACCTAGCGGCCAAGCTCGGGCATCGTCCACGCGTGTTCTGCTATCCGTTCGGCCACGTCAGTGCGTTCCTGCACGACGACTGGCTGCCGCGGCGCGGCGCGCAGATCGGCCTCGACGTTGCTGTCGGCGATGGCGCACAGCACGTCACGATGGACAGCGACCGCTGGAACCTGCCGCGCTACATCTGTGGCTGGCACTGGAAGACGCCGGACGAGTTGCGCGCGATCCTCGAGGCGTGAACCCATAGCGCGCCTCCTCGAAGGCAGCGCACACCGTAGTGGGGGAGTTTGGTCGGACGCCAGGTCGGCTTGAATCACTTGGGGATTGAAGGTGGCCTATCCATGCGAGCCAACGCTTGAGTTAAGCGGCCGCTGCTGACCGCGGCCAAATAGTACCGCAACCCGTCGCAGCCGCCCGCTTGAATGATTGAATGGACTCCTCTCGCCGGTATATCGGCATCGAAGTGCCAAACTGAGTGTGGTGCATTCAGTTGACCTGACACGAGAGGAGTCCGTCATGCATGCTACGACTGTTGCTGTGG
>DASXKR010000068.1:0-175621 GCA_036496665.1 Rudaea sp.
GGCGACGGAAAGGCGTTCGCGTTTGTGCCGACACAGATCGTGGCCGACCGGATTTTCTCCAACGGTTTCCAGTAACACCACGCACGCGCGCGAGCGGTGTAAGCTGATGCCCATGATCGGGAGACGCGTGGATGCACGCCCATGACCACCCGCTTCGTCGGCGTCGCCGGATTGCCGCGCTCCGGTTCCACCCTTCTCTGCCAGCTACTCGGCGAGCATCCGCAGATCCACAGTGAGGGCCACAGCTCGCCGCTGTGCTCGGCGCTGCTGCGCTTGCGCCACGGCATCAGTGACGATGATTTCTTCCTGTCGCAGCTCGACGTCGACTTCGATCGCGGCTACGCGCATCTGAAATCGGCTATGCGCGGATTCGTGCACGGCTGGTATCACGACTGCACCAAGGTGCTCGTCGCCGACAAGAACCGCGGCTGGCTGCGCAACTTCGAATACCTGCTCGCGGTGGAGTCCGCTGCGAAGCTCGTCGTGTGCGTGCGCGAGCTCGGTCAGGTCTACGGTTCAATCGAGGCGCAGCACCAGCGCACGATCCTGATCGACTTCCCCGACCACACGGCGAACCACGACCGCTACAACCGCGCCGACGTGCTGTTCGCGAAGGACGGCGTGATCGGCAACCCGCTGCGCGCACTCGAAGCGGTGCAGGACCTGCCAATCGCAATCCAGCAGCGCATCCATCTCGTGACCTTCGAGCGGCTGATGCGCGATCCGCTCGAGGCAATGGCCGATGTATACAAATTCATCGGCGCCGACGCGCACCGCTTCGATCCGAAAAACCTGCGCGTGCGTCCGCACGAAAGCGACAGCCACTACCGGCACAAGTATCCGCACAAGCAATACGCGTCGATCGAGGCGCCGATGCCGCATGCGATTCCGAACCGCATCCAGAGCGAGATCGAGAAGACCTACGCCTGGTACTACGACCATTTCTATCCGGACTGGCAGCGGCTGACGCCGTCGCCACGTTGAACGCGCAGGCACTACCGCCGGTTTCCTGCGTGGAAACGCGGTGAGATTCAGCGTTTCGACGGTTGCCGGCGATCGCCTGTTCTGGGATCGGCCTCGAGCAGCCACGCGATAGCGGCGAACACACGCGCTCCGGCGCACGTGCGTCGCTCGCGGCACGGACTGGAAATCGCCGTGTCGCGTCCCCACATGAGCCAGATCAAAATCTGGCGGAATTGCCGTTTGCGGCGTCGCACCACTGGCGCGATAATTGGCGCCCGGTTCCCCTGCCCCACGAATTCCAGCGGAGATCGCCATGTCCAGTTCGATCGTCATCGCCGGCGCCAAGCGCACCGCGATCGGTTCCATGCTCGGCCAGTTCACCGGCGTGCCGACCACCACGCTCGGCGCCACCGCGATCAGGGCCGCCCTGGAACAGTCGGGCGTGCCGGCTGCGGACGTTTCCGAGGTCATCATGGGTTGCGTGCTGCCGGCCAATCTCGGCCAGGCGCCCGCTCGTCAGGCATCGCTCGGTGCGGGCATCCCGAAGTCGGTCGGCTGCACGACGATCAACAAGGTCTGCGGCTCGGGCATGAAGGCGATCATGCTCGGTCATGACCTGATCAAGGCCGGATCGGCGACCGTGGTCGTCGCCGGCGGCATGGAGTCGATGACCAACGCGCCGCACATGGTTGCCGCGCGCACCGGCCTGCGCTACGGCGATGCCAAGCTGGTCGACCACATGGCGTGGGACGGCCTGACCAATCCGTACGATGGTCAGTCGATGGGCGTATTCGCCGAAGCGACCGCCGACAAGCATGGCTTCACGCGCGAGGCGCAGGACGCCTACACGATCGAATCGGTCAAGCGCGCGCAGGGTGCCATCGCGTCCGGCGCGTTCGCCGATGAGATCGCCGCGGTCAAGGTCGCCGGAAAAAAGGGTGACGTCGAATATGCGACGGACGAACAGCCCGGCAAGTCCGACATCGCCAAGATTCCAACGCTCAAACCGGCGTTCCGCAAGGACGGCACGGTAACGGCCGCAAGTTCGTCGAGCATTTCCGATGGCGCGGCCGCGACGATCCTGCTGAGCGAGGACGAGGCGAACCAGCGCGGCATCAAGCCGCTCGCGCGCATCATCGGCCACGCCACGCAGGCGCAGGAACCGGAATGGTTCACGACCGCACCGGTCGGCGCAATCGAGCAGTTGCTGAAGAAGATCAACTGGAAGGTCGAGGATGTCGACCTGTTCGAGATCAACGAAGCGTTCGCCGTCGTCGCGATGACGCCGATCAAGGTGCTGGGCATTCCGCACGCCAAGGTCAACGTCAACGGCGGCGCCTGCGCACTCGGTCATCCGATCGGCGCCTCGGGCGCACGCCTGGTCGTCACGCTGATCCACGCGCTGAAGAAGCGCGGCGGCAAGCGGGGCATCGCGTCGCTGTGCATCGGCGGCGGCGAAGCCACGGCGATCGCGGTCGAAATCGTCTAGGGAGCAGCAACACCATCCCGAATCAACTCTCCCCCTTTAAGGGAACCATTTAGCGTCGAGTCTCAGTTCTTACACCTTTCCCCTTGTGGGAGAGGTCGCCGCGCGTAGCGCGGCGGGAGAGGGGATGGCGGCGAAGCCGCCGACTTCGTCGGCTCACTCTCTCCCCAACCCCGTTGCCAAGCTCAGCTTTCGCTTCGCTAAGCAACCCCCGGCCCTTGCGCGTAGCGCTCGGGCGCTCAATTGATGCGCGAATCAGTGATTCGCAAACGCATCATTTCGCCCCATCAAGGGGAGGGCTCTAAAAGCGCGTTGCTGAGACTCGACACGAATTGGGTGAAGGCGCACAAAGCGGGTCGGCGCTACTGCACTTTCCGCTGGTCGAGCAGGCATCAGTCGCCTGTCGCTACAGCGTTGCCCTGGCTGAAGTTCGGCGAATAGTTCGGCGTGGCGCGCACCGGCAACTTGGCCTGCAGGGCGGGTTGTGGCTGTGGCTGCGAATCGACTGCGGACGCGAGTGCCGGCAGCGCGTAGGCGCGCAAGGTCGCATCGTTGTCGGTCAGATAGAGCGTGCCGTCGACCATGATCGGACTGGCCCAGTGCACGCCGTTCACCGGCGCCGACCACAGCTCGACGCCACTGCGCGCATCGAGCGCCACGAGTTCGTTCGTGCGCGCGACGAAGAAGACGACGCCGTCGGCGACGATCGGCGAGGTGCCGCCGTAGTCGGCGATCGTCCACGCCTCGACCAGCAGCGGCCGGCCGCGCGTGTTGGCCTTGACGAAGAACCCGTGCACCGACGACTTGTACACGGCGATCAGCCAAGAAACGCCGGTCGACGGATCGGTCCAGACGGCCGGTTGCGTGTTGAGGCTGCCGCGGTAGTCCAGGCTCGTGGTTAATCCGATCTCGCCGCCTATGTTTCCCGGGTCGGCCTGTCCGCTCATGTCGTCGAGGTCGAGCAGCCGCACGATGCCGTCCTTGCCGATCTGCACGCCCAGATGCGCAACTAGGCTGCCGGCCGGCGCCGGCAACAGGGCGGGCGATTCGACACCCAGATCGTCGTCATCGGTGTTGAGTTGCTCGTATTCGTTCGGCGTGTAACTGTCCAGCGGCATCGACTGCGGCGCACCGCCGGCGCTTCCCAGATCGGGAGTAAGCGCCAGCACACTCTCGCCCCAGTCGTGTCCTCCCACCGCCGCCGTGAACGGCCCGTTGCCGGTGCTCGCGTAGATTCGATCGGTGTTCGCGTCGTAGACCACGCCGGGACGGCCCCAGATGCCGGCCTGGGTATCGCTGCAGGCCGGCGACGCCGGTGCGGAAGCCAGGTGGGTGGCGACGTTGCTGCACAAGGCGTTGAACACCGATTGCGAGCCGTCGGCCAGATCGATCGCCGTGACGTGGCCCTGATAGTCGCCCAGGTCGTAGCCGAAGTTGCTGGTCGTCGCGTACAGATAGGCATGGCCGCTGGCCGCGCGGGCAAAGACCAGCGCCGAAGCCAGTTTTTCCTCGTCCGGCTTCAGCGTGATCGTTTCCGGCCACGCCGCATCGACGACCTCGCTGCCGTCGCCAACATTATACTTGTGGACTTTTCCATCCATGCCGGCTCCGTAGACATACAGCCGGCCCGGATCGATTGCCGGTGCCGAACTGTTGACCGGCGCCGGTCCGGACGTCTGCTGTGCCCAGACGAACGAGCCGTCCGCCGCGTCGATCGCCAGCGTCGCGCCGTACACTGTCGTCATGAACAGCAGGTCGCGCGTGCCCTGCGCGGTGCTGACCGCGGCGAGAAAAACCGGCGCGCTGTCGACGTCGGCCGGCAGCGGCGTCGCATAGATCTGCGCCAGCGCCCCGATGCGATCCGCCAGGTGCGCCTCGTCGGGATTAACGCCGCTGTGCGCCGCGTCGAACCCGAACTGCAGCCAGTCGCTTGCCTGCGCTGCGTCGGCGACCAGGGCCAACGCGCCGAACAGCATGCCCGGCAGCACACGAACGTGCGTCAACGACGGCACGCGCAGCCGAGCACCTTCGTGCGAAATCTCCTGAGCGTGTCCCTGCATTCGCATCCCCGCCGCTTTTTTTCTGGATCGTCATTCAGACGCAGCACGGCGCGTTACGTCTACGACGCCGCCGTAATTGTTTGTAATCAATTGATAAATCGCCTGCACAGTGACACTCGCCAGCCTGCGTCGGCACACGCGGCAACCCAGGCACAGACCCTCCGCAGCGGCCGGCATTGCGCTAAGCTGGGGAGACGCCAATCGGCGTTCATCGACGGAGGATTTATGCAGATAAAGCAAACCATCATCGCCATGACGCTGGTAGCCGCATTGGCCGCCTGCAGCGACAACGCACAGCAGGCTGCCGCCGACGCAGCCGCCAAAGCCAAGGCGGCCGCGGAAGCGACCAAGGCAGCGGCGCAGCAGACCGTGCAGCAGGCACAGGATGCCGCCGGGCAAGCCAAGCAGGCGGCTGAGCAGGCCAAGTCCGGTGACATGAGCGGCGCGGCGCAGACCGCGCAGCAGGCCGCGCAGACTGGACAGGCTGCGGCAGGAACCGCGCAGCAGACTGCCGATACGGCCAAGGAAGGTGCAGCGGACGTCAAGGAAGCCGCAGAGAAAGCAGCCGACGCCGCGAAGAAGGATGCCAACGGCCACTGATCGCGCGACAGTTCGCCAAGAAGACCACCGGCCGCGAAGTGCGGCCGGTTTTTTTTCAGGCGGGCGCGGCCTGCGGCTCGCCTGACGATGGCCGCAAGCCGGGGCGCTGCTAAACTCGCGGCGTCGCCGGGACTGCCGGCCTGATCGGTTCCGAATTCCATGCCCGTCATCGAATCCCGCATCGATTCGCGCTCACCCGAGTTCCAGGCCAACGCCAGTCAGTTGCGTGGCCTGGTCGAGGATCTGAATGCGCAGTTGACGCAGGCTTCGCTGGGTGGCGGTGACAAGGCACGCGCCAAACACACCGAGCGCGGCAAGTTGCTGCCGCGCGAGCGCGTGCGAGCGCTGCTCGATCCGGGGTCGCCGTTCCTCGAGTTGTCGGCGCTCGCCGCGTACGGCATGTATGACGGCGCTGCGCCGGCGGCAGGTCTGATCACCGGCATCGGACGTGTCAACGGCATCGAGGTCGTCGTCGTCGCGAACGACGCGACCGTCAAGGGCGGAACATATTTTCCGATCACGGTGAAAAAGCATCTGCGCGCACAGGAAATCGCGCTCGAAAACCACCTGCCCTGCGTCTACCTGGTCGACTCGGGCGGCGCATTCCTGCCGCTGCAGGACGAAGTGTTTCCGGATCGCGATCACTTCGGCCGGATCTTCTACAACCAGGCGCGGATGAGCGCGAGGAACATCCCGCAGATCGCTGTCGTCATGGGCTCGTGCACGGCCGGCGGCGCCTACGTGCCGGCGATGAGCGACGAGACGATCATCGTCAAGGAACAGGGCACGATCTTCCTCGGCGGTCCGCCGCTGGTGAAGGCCGCGACCGGCGAAGTCGTCGATGCCGAATCGCTTGGCGGCGCCGAAGTGCACACGTCGATCTCCGGCGTTGCCGATCACTTCGCCGAGAACGATGCGCATGCACTGGCTATCGCCCGCGACATCGTCGCCAGCCTGAACCGGCGCAAGGCGTTGCCGGTGGCCGTGCGCACGCCGGGCGAACCGCGCTATCCTGCCAGCGAGATCTACGGCATCGTGCCGGCTGATGCACGCCGGCCGTTCGACATCCGCGAAGTCATCGCGCGCTTGGTCGACGGCTCGGAGTTCCAGGAATTCAAGGCGCGCTACGGCAAGACGCTGATCTGCGGCTTCAGCCATATTTACGGCTATCCGGTCGGGATCGTCGCCAACAACGGCATCCTGTTCTCCGAGTCGGCGCTCAAGGGCGCGCATTTCATCGAGCTGTGCAACCAGCGCGGCATCCCGCTGGTGTTCCTGCAGAACATCACCGGCTTCATGGTCGGCAAGAAATACGAGCAGGCCGGCATCGCCAAGGACGGCGCGAAGATGGTGACGGCAGTTGCGTGTTCGCATGTACCGAAGTTCACCGTGATCATCGGCGGCAGTTTCGGCGCGGGAAATTATGCGATGTGCGGCCGCGGCTACCAGCCGCGCTTCCTGTGGATGTGGCCGAACTCGCGCATTTCCGTCATGGGTGGCGAGCAGGCGGCAAGCGTGCTGGCGACCGTGCGCCGCGACGGCCTGGAAGGCGCCGGCAAGACCTGGAGCAAGGAAGAAGAAGACGCGTTCAAGGCGCCGATCCGCGACCAGTACGAGCGTCAGGGCCACCCATATTACGCAACGGCGCGGCTCTGGGACGACGGCATCATCGATCCGGCCGATACGCGCCGCGTACTCGGGCTGGCGATTTCCGCCAGCCTCAACGCGCCGATCGAGCCGCAGCGTTTCGGCGTCTTCCGCATGTAGTCGACCGAACGGCGCACCGTTCGTTTGAACCTCGAGGCTGTGCACGGGAACCCACGCGTCGTCGCTACGCGAGGATGCGCACCCGATGCCTGCCCATTCCCTTCTGCTGCGCACCTGCGTCGGTGCGTTCGCACTCGCCAATGCTGCGCCGTCCGTGGCGAATTCGTTTGCGATCACGCCGAACACCAGCAGCGGCGTGATGTCGACCTACAAGTGGAGCGTCAGTGTCGACGGCGACTTTGAGAACAACAATCCAACCCTGGTTGTACTGACCGGGCAGGATTACGCGTTTCACGTCACCGACGTGACGTTCCATCCGTTCTGGATCGACGAGGCTTCCGGAATCGGCAGCCAAGCCCACAGCTACCCCAAAAGCGGTGGCCTCTCCGACAACGGCGTCACGAGCAATACGACGATCAAGATGAACCTTCCGGCAGACGCGCCGGATACGCTCTACTACGCGTGCGGCAACCACATCTCGATGAACGGTGTGATCAGCGTCGTTCACGACCTGGTGTTTCGTGCCAGCTTCGACTGAAGCGATTGCGTGTGGAGAATCAGCGCGATCTGATGACCTGTCCGCTGATCGCCACGGAAGAACCTAGGCGGGAATTCCCGGGCGTTGCCCCGACCGCACAACCTGTCCCCAGAGGCGCATGCCGATCGCAATGGCCATCGCCGTGACGACGTAGAACAGCAACTGCATGCCAGCCGGGCGTGCGTCGTAGCCGACCAGCGTATGCAGCGCCTGGCCGACCCAGGAGCGATCCGACAGCAGCGCCGAACTGTCCCAGACGCGGTTGCCGAGCGCCGGCAGGATGTCGGCCTGAATCAGGAAACGCGCGGCCTGCGAGGCGAGGCCCGCGGCGAGCAGCAGCATCAGCCAGTTGGTCGCCGAGAAGAAGTAGCGCATCGGAATGCCGAGCAGTCCGAAGTACAGCAGGAAGCCGACCGCGACGCCGCCGATCACCCCGATGGCGATACCGCCGGCAATCTCGACGGCGCTGGCACCGCCGGCCGCCTGGCCGTAGAGGAACAACACGACTTCCGAGCCTTCGCGCAACACGGCGATCGCCACCACGATCAGCAGCGCCGACAACGGCCGCGAACCGGCCTGCACTGCACTGCCGACGTTCTTCATCTGGAGCGCCAATTCCTTGCCGTGGCTCGACATCCAGATCGCGTGCCAGCCGATCATCGCAACGGCGGCGAGCAGGACGGCGGCGTTGAACAGCTCCTGGCCGATGCCGCTGACCGCCGCGGCGATCGAACTGGCGAACAATGCAACGATGATGGCGCCGACCACACCGGCGGCGATGCCGCCGCCGACCCAGCGTCCGCGCCGCGGCACGCCGCGCGTCGCGGCGAAGACGATGCTGACGATCAGCGCCGCTTCGAGCACTTCGCGAAAGACCAGCAGTCCGGTACCGAGCATGTTCGTCGTCCTATTTCGCGATCAACACGCCCTGCGCGGTTTCCTGGTGGAAATCGCCGAAGAACGGATAGCGTCCGGCGTCGAGCGGGCCGAGGAAAACCGTGATCGTGCCCTTGCCGACCATGATCTTTTCGCGGTTCAGTTCGTTGCTCTCGAACTCTTCCGGCGTGGCGTCCTGGTTTTCGACCAGCAGCTTGATCTTCCGGTTGGCTGGTACGGTCAGTTCCGGCGGCTCGAACTTGTGTCCGCGGATGATCAAATGCGCTTCAAAATCCTGCGCATAGGCAACAAACGTCATGAGAAACATCGCGCTCGCGGCGACACAACGCAGCATGATTATGGCAATCCGCACCTTCATAAGTAAACGATAATGGTTCGCATTTAGAAAAGCAATAGCAATCGCCTGCACCCGCTTCAGGCGCCGGTTATCATCGCGTCTTTCCCAGGCAACATTCCGGGTATCCATGACGTCGACCTTGCAGATCGTCGAGGCAGACCGCGTCGCGCGCATCGCGCTGAACCGGCCGGACATCCACAACGCGTTCGACGAGTTGCTGATTGCCGAATTGACCGCGGTGCTGGAACGCGTGGATGCCGACCCGGCGATTCGCGCCATCATGCTGACCGGAAACGGGCCTTCATTCTCGGCCGGCGCCAACCTGAACTGGATGCGCGGCATGGCAACGGCCGGTGAGGCGAAGAACCGCGCCGATTCGGAACGCCTGGCGCTGCTGATGCGTACACTGAACTTCCTGTCGAAGCCGACGATCGCGCGTGTGAACGGCGCCGCCTATGGCGGCGGCGTCGGCCTGGTCGCCTGCTGCGACATCGCGATCGCCGCCGACACGGCGAAATTCGGCTTGACCGAGGTCAAGCTCGGACTGGTGCCCGCCGTGATCTCTCCCTACGTCATCGCAGCGATTGGTGCGCGCCACGCGCGTCGCCTGTTCGTCAGCGGCGAACTGTTCGACGCGGCTGAAGCCGCACGCATCGGACTCGTGCACTGGACTGTGCCGACGGCCGACCTCGATGCGGCTGTGGAGCGTAGCCTCGATACCCTGGCCAAGGGCGGCCCGGTCGCACAGCGCGAGGCCAAGCTGCTCGCGCTGCGCATCTCCGGCACGACACGACAAGCCGCAGAGCGCATCGACGTGGAGAACGCGGCGTTGATCGCGCGACTGCGCGTGTCCGCAGAAGGCCAGGAGGGTCTCGGCGCTTTCCTCGACAAACGCTCGCCCAAATGGGTTTGAAAAACGGAGCAACCCTATGTTCGACCATGTCGGGTTTCCGGTCGCGGACGTAGCGCGCAGCCGCGCGTTCTACGTCGCCGCACACTGGCGCCGCTTGGCTTCGTCGCGGTGATGGACATCACGAAGGAGCAGACCGGCGACTACGAGGGGACCGGCTTCGGGCCGCCCGGACGCCCGCAGTTCTGGATCGGCGGCGGCGAAAATCCCGGCGGGCGCACGCATGTCGCTTTCAGCGCGGCAAATCGCGCCGCCGTCAATGCGCTCTACAAAGCCGCGATCGCCGCCGGCGCCCGCGACAATGGCGCTCCGGGACCGCGCCCGCACTACCACGCGAACTACTTCGGTGCGTTCGTGTTCGATCCGGACGGCAATAACGTCGAAGCCGTATGCCACACTCCTGCGTAAAAAGCCCAAATGCTTGAACGCGGATGAACGCGGAAGGAACACGGATGAACGCGGAGACGAGCGGATTGATCGATGCTGAGTCGACTGAAAAGGTCATCGGCGCCTTCTACACCGTATACAACGAACTTGGGCACGGGTTCGTACAGAGTGTGTGTGAAAACGCGTTTGCCCATATCTTGCGAATCGAGGGCGTCCAGATCGAACTACAGGTGCCACTGGTTCGATATCGAGATGTCGTCGTCGGAGAAATTTCGTGCCGATGCTGTAATCGAACGGCGGCTCCTGGTCGAGCTCAAAGCCGTTTCTCAACTGTCTGCAGCGCACGAAGCACAGCTTGTAAACTATCTGAAGGCAACGCGATTGCATGTGGGACTACTGCTTAACTTCGGTCCACGAGCCCAATTCAGGCGCCGCGTCCTTGATCCAACAAAAGGATCCGCGATGATCCGCGCAAATCCGCGTGCATCCGCCTTCAAGATTTCCGCTCTGCGAAAAGCCGATCGCCCGAGCAACCCTTCGCCGGAGACTTAAGACATGGCGCGCCAAATCATCAACATCGCCGATATCGAGTTGCCGCGGCGGCCGGCGGCGTATGCGGCCTCCGGCAGTGCAGCTGAGCGTTTCGACGGGCGCATTGGTTCGGTTGGCACACGCATCGGCGCACAGAAGCTAGGCTACAACATCACCGCTGTTCCACCAGGCAAACGTGCATTCCCATTTCACAATCACCGCGTCAACGAAGAAATGTTTTTTGTCATCGAAGGCAGCGGCGAGGTGCGCATTGGCAGCGATACGCATCCGATTCGCAGTGGCGACGTCATCGCCTGTCCGCCGGGCGGCCCGGAAACGGCGCATCAGATCGTCAACACCGGAACAGGCGAATTGAAGTATCTCGCCGTGAGTACGATGCTCCATCCGGAAATCTGCGACTATCCCGATTCCGGAAAATTCCTCGTCGCCGAATTGCCGCGCAGTGCTGACGGCACGATCGCAGGCTTCCGCCATGTCGGCCGCACGGAATCGGCCGTGGACTACTGGGACGGCGAATGATGTTCGAGCGTGTGCTGATTGCCAACCGCGGCGAGATCGCCTGCCGCATCATCCGCACCTGCCGGCACCTCGGTATCCAGACGGTGGCCGTCTACTCCGAAGCCGATGCCAACGCGCAGCACGTGCGCCAGGCCGATGTCGCGTGGCCGATCGGCGGACCGCGGCCGCAGGACTCGTATCTGCGCAGTGAGGCGATCATCGATGCGGCGAAGAAATCCGGCGCGCTGGCGATCCATCCCGGTTACGGCTTCCTGTCCGAGAACGCCGACTTTGCCGAAGGCGTCGAACGCGCCGGCATCGTGTTCATCGGGCCGTCGGCCGAATCGATGCGCAAGATGGGATCGAAGGCCGGTGCCAAGGAGCTGATGGCCGGTCACGGCGTGCCGGTCGTGCCGGGTTATACCGGCGCCGACCAGGATCCGGACTTGCTCGCGCGCGAAGCACAGCGTATCGGCTTTCCGCTGATGATCAAGGCGGCGCATGGGGGCGGCGGCAAGGGCATGCGCATCGCGCACAACGCCGGCGAGTTTGCTGCGAACCTCGAATCGTGCCAGCGCGAAGCGAAGAACGCGTTCGGCCGCGATCGCGTGCTGCTCGAACGCTACATCGAGACGCCGCGACACATCGAGTTCCAGATCTTCGGTGACAGCCACGGCAATGTGATCCACCTCAACGAGCGCGAGTGTTCGGCGCAGCGCCGTTACCAGAAGGTGCTCGAAGAAACGCCCTCACCGTTCCTGACGCCGGAACTGCGCACTCGCATGGGCGATGCGGCGATCGCCGCCGGCCGCGCGCTGCGCTACGTCAATGCCGGTACCGTCGAGTTCATCGTGGGTCCCGATGCGCGTCGCAGCGGCGCCGATTTCTACTTCATGGAAATCAACACGCGCCTGCAGGTCGAGCATCCGGTCACCGAGATGGTGCTGCACCAGGATCTGGTCGAGCTGCAGCTGCGCGTGGCCGCGGGCGAGGCCTTGCCGGGATCGCTGATCCGCATGAGAACACCATCCCCACCCAACGTTGCCGGGCTCGGCCATCCTGGCCTCGCTGGGCAACCCGGCCCTCCGCATCCTGCTTCGGGCGCTCATCGGCGCGCGAGCGAATCGCTCGCAAGCGCGCCAAATCGCCCTCTTGAAGGGGAGGGCTTGTCGGCCGATGGGCACGCGATCGAACTGCGCCTGTATGCCGAAGATCCGCAGCACGGTTTCCTGCCAGGGTCGGGAAAACTCGAACGCCTGCGCCTGCCGCCATCGGATGAGCACGTGCGCATCGATGCCGGCGTGATCGAAGGCGACACGGTGACGATCTTCTACGATCCGATGATCGCCAAGCTGATCGTCTGGGACAGTACGCGCAGTGCCGCATTGCAGCGCATGCGCGAAGCGCTCGCGCAATGCGACGTGGTGGGTCCAAAGTCGAACATCGAATTCCTCGAACGCCTGGTGCGCCACCCGGCCGTGATCGAAGGGCGCATCGACACCGGCTACCTCGACCGCCATCTCGACGAATTCCTCGACCACGCCAACGACGCCGATCCGGTGGCGCTGTTCGCTGCCGCCGTCGCCTGGATGTTGCACGAGGAACTCGGCTCGATTCGCGTTGCGGCCGCATCCGGCGATCCGCATTCGCCGTGGGCGCGTACCGACGGCTGGCGATTGGGACACGCCGGCAAGCGCATCGTCGTGCTCGATCACGTGTTGGTCGAAGCATTCGGGGCGACCGGCGACTATCGCCTGACATGCGGCGAACTGACCTGCCACGTCGCCGGCGCACGCCTCGACGACGGCACATTGAGCGGCCGTTTCGACGGTATCGCGCATCGGTTCAAGGTCGCCGTCGACGTCGAGCGCATCGCCATCCACGACGGCACACGCCGCAAGGCATTCGAGCACGCACCCGCGTTTGCGTTCGAAAAAACGGCGGATAGCGATGTCGACAACCTGCGCGCGCCGATGCCGGGCCGCATCGTCATCGTCAAGACGCAAGTCGGCTCCTCGGTAACGGCCGGCGAGGAACTGATGGTGATCGAGGCGATGAAGATGGAACTGAGCCTCAAGGCACCACAGGACGCGACGATCGCGTCGCTGCATGCCGCCGCCGGTGAATTCGTCGAGGCCGACACAGTACTGGTCCGGTTCGGGGAGGCCAAGTGAACCGATTGATCCGGAATGTTGCCGCGATGACATTTGTTGCACTGCTCGGCGGCTGCGTCGAGACGCGCTTTGAATCGCCGCCCGGCGACAACATCGAAACGTGTGATGCGAAATGGAAAGGCTTGTGGGGCGATCCCGATTCGAAGACCGAGGCGAGCGCGATCTACGTCGACGACGAATGCCATTTCATCGTGCTCGACCAACCCGAACGCGGTGGGCCGCTAAAACGCCTGCGCATCCCGGTCAATTTCGTCCATGCCGACGGCAAGGACTATCTTGTCGTCGCCGACACCTCGCTCAAGGGCATGGTCGAGCTCAAACCGCCGCACGGCATCGATCCGGTGCCCGAAAAATCGTTCTTCTTCACGCGCTACAGCATTCACGGCGACCGCATCGAACTGGACCAGGTCGACAGCGAACGAGTAGCCAAACTGGTCATCGACGGCAAACTCGAAGGCACGATCGACAAGCAGTCGAACGAGCTGCACGTCTACGTGCGCGGCAACCGCGCGCGCATGCTTGAGATCGTGCGCACGCAACCCATCTTCGAGACCGGGAAGCCGACCGTGCTGGCCCGGCGCAAGCAGACGGTCGACGAGTTCGAACAGGAACTGCTCAAGGCGCAGCACGAGTCCAAATGAGCGCGATACCCGCGAAGGTCCACATCGTCGAAGTCGGCGCGCGCGACGGCCTGCAGAACGAAAAGGCCATCGTGCCGACACTGGTCAAGGTCGAGTTGATCGACCGCTTGTCCGATACCGGCCTTCAGACCATCGAGGCGACCAGCTTCGTCAGTCCGAAATGGGTGCCGCAGCTGGCCGATGCGCTCGAGGTGTACAGCGCCATCACGAGAAGACCTGGGGTGCGCTATCCGGTCCTGGTGCCGAACGTACAAGGATACGAGCGCGCGCGCAGTGTCGGCGCCACCGAGATCGCCGTGTTCACCGCAGCGAGCGAGGCGTTCAACCGCAAGAACATCAACGCGTCGATCGACGAATCGATCGAACGCTTCGTGCCGGTAATGGAACGCGCGTGCGCCGATGGCGTGGCCGTGCGCGGCTACGTGTCGACCGTGCTCGGCTGCCCGTACCAGGGCGACGTGCCGGTCGCCGATGTCGTAAGTGTCGCGCGGCGCCTGCACGACCTGGGCTGCTACGAGATC
Organism: Rudaea sp.; assembly: GCA_036496665.1. Lineage (GTDB taxonomy): Bacteria > Pseudomonadota > Gammaproteobacteria > Xanthomonadales > Rhodanobacteraceae > Rudaea. The sequence continues at coordinate 14,332 of DASXKR010000068.1, forward strand.
TCGCTCGGCGACACGATCGGCATCGGCACGCCGGCCAAGGCGCGCGCGATGCTTGCCGCAGTCGCGGGCGAAGTGCCGATGGCGGCGCTGGCCGTGCACTTCCACGACACGCGCGGCCAGGCGCTGGCGAACATCCTCGCCTGCCTCGAGTTCGGCGTGAGCGTTGTCGACGCATCGGTGTCGGGAACCGGCGGCTGTCCTTATGCGCGCGGCGCTTCGGGCAATGTCGCGACCGAGGACGTCGTCTACATGCTGCACGGCATGGGAATCGCGACCGGCGTCGATCTCGAACGGCTGGTCGATACCGGCCGCTGGCTCAGCGCACAACTCGGACGCGACAACGGCAGCAAGGTAGGCAAGGCTGCCGCGTGACATCTACCGCCAGCGAAGAGCAGAAGACTGAACCACGAAGAACACGAAGAACGCGGAGGAAAGCAAGGTTCTTCCTGTGCATCGCTCTCCCTGCTCCGCTCGTTCGATCGCAGCCCCCTTTCGCTGGCGTTGCACACCTCAAGTATCGTTGCTTGATTTGTACTTCTTCGTGTCCTTCGTGTTCTTCGTGGTTCAATCTTCAGTCTTTCGTTCGAACTTCCTGTCGTGCTGCCACGTGCGGCTATAATCGCGCCGCCTCCACGACACTGCGTCCCATGCCGGCCAGAATCGCTCCGAATCAATCGCGCGGCTACCTCATCGCAGTCGGGCAAAGCATCCGGCCCGACGGCGCGGCCGGCATCTACAAACGCCTGCTTGCGCTGATCGGCAGGCGCCCGAGCGTCGCCCTGGTTGCCAGCACCACGACCGACGACGCAGCGCCCGAAGACTTCGACAGCCAACTGGTCTCGCACGGCGCCGGACAAGTTCGCCGTGCGACACTTGCGAGCCGCACCGATGCCGAGCAGCGCACCACGCTGGCAATGGTCGAAAGCGCCGATCTGGTATTGCTCTGCGCCGACCAGCCGCTGCGCCTGTCGACCCTGCTCGGCGGCACCACGCTGGCGCGCCTGCTTCGCAAGCGCAATGCCGAAGGTGTCGCGATCGGCGGCGTCGGCGCGGGTGCGGCGATCCTTGCCGAGCACATGCTGGCGGGCGGTGCGCGGGGGCCGACGCCGCGCATGGGCAGCGTCACGCTGGCGCCGGGCCTCGGCCTTACCAATCGCCTCGTCATTGACCAGGGCGGCGCCAGCGCCGACCGGCTCGGCCGCCTGCTCGGGGCGCTGGCATTGAATCCGTTCGCGCTGGGCATCGGCATCGATCCCGACACCGCGGCGTTCATCGGCGCCGACAACGTCATGGATGTGGTCGGCCAGGGCGGCATCACCGTGATCGATCCGACCGATGTCGGTCACTCGAATGTCGCCGATGCCGACCCAAGCGGCCCGATCAGCATAACCAACCTGCGCATGCACGTGCTCGTGCACGGCTCCCGCTATGACCTGGATTTTCGAAGACCGCTCTGACTGAGAGACGGGAACCGGAAGCCGGTGGCCGGGGATCAAGAGCAAGGGCCGGCGAGCTTGCGGCGGCCGAAGCTTCGCCTCGGCGGGAATCACCAGCCTTGGCCGCTGCTGCTCTCGGGCTACCGGTTATCGGCTACCGGCTTCCGTCCTTTCCAACCACCCCGATGCAGCAATACATGGCACATACCGCACCGCCCTTCTCCATCCGCCCCATCGCTCCGACCGACAATGCTGCGATTGCGGGCGTTATCCGTACGGTCATGCCAGAGTTCGGCGCCAACGGGCCGGGCTTCGCCATTCACGATGTGGAAGTCGACGACATGGCCGGCGCCTACGCCTTGCCCGGTTGCGCCTATTTCGTCGTTGAACGCGACGGACGCGTCTGCGGTGGCGGTGGGATCGCGCCGCTGCTCGGCGATTCGGCCGGCATCTGCGAGCTGCGCAAGATGTACTTCCTGGCCGAGCTGCGCGGGCTGGGCGCCGGCGGTGACCTGATCGGGCTCTGCCTGGAGCGCGCGCGCGGCCTCGGCTACATGCGCTGCTATCTCGAAACACTGACCGGAATGAATGCGGCACAGAAACTGTACGAGAAGCACGGGTTCGAGCGCATCGCAGCGGCACTCGGCAACACCGGACATTTCGGCTGCAACCGCTTTTATCTGCGCGCGTTGTAGAGGCTCCGAAGTTCCGTCATATCGACAGCCTGTTGCCATCTCCACTGCGGCGAGAGGTGCCTGAATCAACCTGTCGACCGAGCGTTGTCAACCGATGCGGCGTTGACACGTTCTGACTCTGCGGCAACGGAATCGGGGGAAACCGGGAGTGCGACGAGTGCGCAACGAGGCATTGCCTTGAAGCGAACTCGCGGAGGATCAGGAGGTCCGCATGCTTGGGCTCTGCACCCGCGGATGCTACCGCTGGCTTGTTTTCTGCGCCGTCGCAATCGCGACGCCGGCATTTTCCTACGACCTGATCTATCGCAGCGGCTTCCAGGCCGTGACCGACGCGCCGTCCAGCGACGCCGAAGCGGCGCGTTTCCTGACGATGGCCACGTTCGGACCGACCGCCGCGGAGATCGCGCATCTGCGCAGCGTCGGCTATGGCCAGTGGATCGATCAGCAATTGGCGATGCCGACGACCCTCGAGCGTCCTGCCGTGCAGGCGCTCGACGCCGGCGTGCAGAATCCCGGTCAGTCGCACCGTCGCGCGCAATGGTTTCTCGTCGCGATCACCGCGCCCGACCAATTGCGCCAACGCGCGGCCTGGGCGCTGTCGCAGATCCTGGTCGCGAGCGACCAGGGCAACAAGCTCAACCAGGATCCGGTCGCGCTGGCCGAGTACTACGACACACTGGCGCGCGACGCGTTCGGCTGGTTCGACAGCGGCAGCGCCTGGCACGCCGGCATTTTTCCGACGCTGCTCGCCGACGTCACCTACAGTCCCGCGATGGCGAAGATGCTGACCTACGTGCAGAACAGCAAGGCGAACCCGGCGCTGAACCTTTCGCCGGACGAAAACTACGCACGCGAGATCATGCAGCTGTTTTCGATCGGATTGATCGAACGCAACATGGATTTCTCGCCGAAACTCGACGGCAGCAGCAATCCGATTCCGACCTACACGCAGGCCATCATCACGGCCAACGCCCGCGTCTTCACCGGCCTGAGCTACGATCCGAACTACTCGGACAGCTTCTACAAATACCCGACCAACGGCCTCGGCTGGACGATCGCCGATTACCTGCCGATGTTCTGCTACGAGTCGCACCACGATGAAGCGTCGAAGTCGGTGATCGACGGCAATGCGATCGACAACCCGGCGCCGAATTGCGGCAGCGACATCGCGCAGCTGCTGACGATTCTCTCGGACCATTCAAATGTGGCACCGTTCATTTCGCGCCAGCTGATCGAGCGATTCACGACGAGCAATCCGACGCCCGCCTACATCGAACGGATCGCCAACGTCTTCGTCGACAACGGCCACGGCGTGTACGGCGATCTGGGCGCCGTCGTCAAGGCGATCCTCATCGATCCCGAAGCGCAATACGGCGCGGTGTCTCCACAGCCGCCGCACACGTTCGGCAAGGCACGCGAGCCGCTGCTGAAGCTGACCGGGTTCTGGCGCTACTACCACAGCGCGGCGCCGGGCGGCATCTACGCGCTGTCCTCGACGACGCCTGCCTATGGCCAGGCACCGCTCGACGCGACCAGCGTATTCAATTTCTACCTGCCGGACTACGAACCGCCGGGCGAACTGGCCGACGCAGGCATGTTCGGACCGGAGTTCCAGATTGAAAGCGAGAGCGCCATCGTCACGACCGCGAACGATCTGCTGGGGCGCGCGAATGCGTACGTCGGCAACCCGGCGAATACGGGCAGCACGATCACCGTGGATCTGTCCCCGCTGTTCGCCTTGGCGAACGATCCGGCGAGTCTGGTTGCGCAGGTCAACCACGATCTGATGTACGGCAGCATGAGCAGCGCAATGCAGACCCGGCTCGTGACGATGGTCGGCGACATCCCGTACTCCGTCTCTACGCCACAGGCGCGTGTCGTCGGGCTGCTGCAGGTCGTGTTCGCCTCGCCCGAATTCGCGATCACGAAATGAATATTCTGCAAAACCGGGCTCCTGCCGCGGTTTGCAGGCAAACGGTCGCGGCAAGGCCGCGCCACGTTTGTCGCAGCGGGAACAGAGCGCTTCCGCTGCGGCATCACATCCCTGTGCTCAGCGCGGTCTTACGACCCCCCATGTGAGGATGCCATGAAACCGATTTCTCATTCCCGTCGCGACTTCCTGCGGCGCGCCGCCTGCTCGAGTGTCGCGTGCGCGAGCGGCGGTGCGTTGTTCGGCCAGTTGAGCCTGATGAACTCGCTGCTCGCGTCGACGTTGACGTGCCCGAGCTATCCGCCGGTCAGCGACTACAAGGCGCTCGTATGCCTGTTCCTGGTCGGCGGCAACGATTCGTTCAATCTGCTGATTCCATCCGACGGCACCACGACCAGCGGTCGCTATGGCACGTATTTCACTTCGCGCAGCGGCGCCGCGCCGACCGGCATGGCGATCGACCAGGCGACGCTGCTGCCGGTGCACCCGACCACGCTCGATCGCGCCGGCGACACCTATGGCATGCATCCGAAATGCACGGAACTTGCAACCCTGTTCGAAAGCGGAAATCTCGCATTTGTTGTCAACGCCGGCACCTTGCTGCAGCCGATCACCAAGGCCCTGTACCAGACGCCGGGTACGCCGCTGCCGCCGCAGTTGTTCTCGCACGCCGACCAGCAAGGACAATGGCAGTACGGTCAGCCGAAGCAGAACGGCACCGTCGGCTGGGCGGGGCTTGCGGCCGATCGCCTGAGCGTGCTGAACCCGGGCATGACGATTCCGATGTCGATCTCGCTCAACGGCCAGAATCGGATCCAGGCCGGACAGGTCGTGCAGCCCTACTCGGTAACGAGTTCCGGGCCGGTCGGACTTTCCGGCTACAACGGCTCGATCGGCACGACCAAGATGAATGCGCTGACCGACCTGCTCAACGCGTCGTATCCCGACCCGTTGTCACGCAACTACCAGTCGACGCTGCACAATTCGATCGACTGGTTCCAGACATTGAACGCCGCGCTGAAGGGCGCGACGGATGTTTCCGCGTATTTTCCGGCCAAGGGCGTCAACACAATCGCCGACGCGATGCAGGAGATCGCCAAAATCATCTCGGTTCGGAGCACGCTGGGAGCGAAACGCCAGATCTTCTTCGTCTCCTACGGCAGCTTCGATACGCACGATGGTCAGCTCGACCCGAACAGCGGTCAGCCGAACCTGTTCGGGACCATTTCGCAGGCGCTCGGCAACTTCCATGACGCCACCATCGCGCTTGGCGTAGCGGACGCGGTCACGAGCTTCACGTTTTCGGAATTCGCGCGCACGCTGAATTCGAACGGCGACGGCACCGATCATGCGTGGGGTGGTATCCAGCTCGCGGTAGGCGGCTCGGTGATCGGCAAGAAGTTGTATAGCGCGCCGATGGTCAGCGGCAACAATTATTTCCCGGACCAGACGCTCGACGGTCCCGACTGTCTTGCCCGCGGGCAGATGATACCGAGCCTGTCGTGCGACCAGTATTCGGCCACGCTGGCGACGTGGCTCGGCGTGAACAGCTGCGACATCGGTACGATCTTTCCCTATGTTGGCGCGTTCCCGACCGCCGACCTCGGCTTTCTGGCGTAAGGCCGAAAGCGAAGATTGAACCGCGAAGAACACGAAGAACACGAAGGAAGCAAGAAGACGTGATTCAAATGCAGAAGATTCGACGCGACGTGAAATTATCCGTCACGTTGCTTGTTCTCGAAGGCTTTTTTTGCTCTTCTTCGTGTTCTTCGTGGTTCAATCTTTCCTGGTTTTGTTTACTACATCGCTTGTTGACTAGGTCAGCAGGCGACAGGAAATTGCGCAGCGACGCAACTGCGTCGATCATTCCAACGGGAGGAGACACCCATGCTCGCACCACGTTGATGAAAACCAGCGTCCTCATCGCCCTTGCAGCTCTTGCCTGCGCCGGTGCAGCCTTGGCGGCCGAAACCGCCATACCGGCGGCGAAAGTCGCGAAGGCGCCGAGCGACAAGCAATTGATCGCCAGCGCCATGAGCGCCGCGCCGGCCAAGGTTTCCAAGGACGCCACGATCGTCGCGATGGATGCCGCAGGCAACATGCGCACGCTGCGCAAGGGAACCAACGGCTTTACCTGCATGCCGGACAATCCGACAACGCCAGGCCCCGATCCCATGTGCATGGACGCAAACGCCTTTGCCTGGGGCAGCGCGTGGATGGGGCACAAGGATCCGCCGGCGGGCAAAGTCGGCTTCATGTACATGCTCAAGGGCGGCACCGATGCCAGCAACACCGATCCGTACGCAACCACGCCGACCACAAACAATCACTGGGTCAAGACCGGTCCGCACGTCATGATCGTAGGAGCCGACGCGAGTTTCTACGATTCGTACCCGAAGTCGGCGGATCCGGATACCACGCAGCCCTACGTGATGTGGGCCGGCACGCCGTACCAGCACCTGATGGCTCCGGTCCGCTGATCAGCTGATGGCTCCGGTTCGCTAATCAGCAGCGCGATCGGCCCGGCGCGCGCCGGGCACCCGCGCTCTCGTCAGCCCGGGCGATCCTTCGGTACAATAGGGTCCGTGCGATCGTCCAGATCGCACGGACCAGAAGCGGCGATCAGCCGCCGCGCATCCCGGAAAAATCCAATGCAAATCGATCAGGTGAAGGCCGTCGTGACTGGCGGCGTGTCAGGGCTCGGCCTTGCGGTCGCGAAAATGCTCGTCGGTCGCGGCGCCAGCGTCGCGCTGCTCGACATCGACGATGAAAAAGGCACGGCCGCGGCGTCCGAACTGGGCGCGAAGGCCCGCTACCACCGAACCGATGTGACCAGTGAAGAAGGGGTCGTCGCGACGCTGCAGCACGCAGCGGAACACATGGGCGGACTCAACGCGGCGATCAGCTGCGCCGGTATCCTCGGCGCCGGACGCGTGCTCGGCAAGGAAGGGCCGATGCCGCTGAAGACATTTCAGACCACGGTCATGGTCAACCTGATCGGCAGTTTCAATGTCGCGAAGGGCGCCGCGAACCTGATGCAGGGCAACGCACCGGGCGCCGACGGCGAACGCGGCGTGATCGTCAACACCGCGTCGATCGCCGCCTACGAAGGCCAGATCGGCCAGGCCGCCTATTCGGCATCGAAGGGGGGCGTGATCGGCATGACGCTGCCGATGGCGCGAGAATTCGCCCGCATCGGCGTACGCGTGATGACCATCGCGCCGGGCGTTTTTCACACGCCGATGGTCGACGGCATGCCGCAGAATGTATACGATTCCCTTTGTGCGCAAGTCCCGTACCCGTCGCGCCTCGGCACGCCGGAGGAATTCGCCGGCACGGTCGCCTTCATCCTTGAGAACCGCTACCTCAACGGCAGTGTGATTCGAGTGGATGGCGCGATAAGGCTGGCACCCAAATGAAGCAGGGGCGAGGGGCGAGGGACGAGGGGTGAGCAAAAAGCATGCAATCCTCGCGTCCTACCGGTCCTCGCCCGCTCTTCCCTCGCCCCTAACCCCTCGCCCCTGCTCCCATGAAAGCCTCCGAAATCAAACGCGGCAACGTCGTCGAATACAACGGCAGGGTCTGGCAGATCCGCGACATCGAACGCAGCTCGCCGCAGGGCCGCGGCGGCAATGTCACGTTTCGCTTTATCATGTATTCGGTGCCCGGCGCGCAGAAGCTCGACGTCTCGCTGCGCTCCGAGGATGACCTCACGGAAACCGAAGTCACGCGCCGCGCGGTGAACTACTCCTATATGGACGGCGACAATTTCGTGTTCATGGATGTCGAGGACTACACGCAGTACCTGCTCGGTCGCGACAGCGTCGGCGATGCCGCCGGCTATATCAGCGACGGCCTCGAAGGCTGCTACATCCAGCTGATCGAAGGCCAACCGGTCGCGGTGCAGTTGCCGCCCAGCGTGACGCTCGAAGTCGTCGATACCGCACCGGAACTCAAGGGCGCGACGGCGACCAGGCGCCCGAAGCCGGCGAAGCTGAGCACCGGGATCGAGATCCAGGTGCCCGAATACATCAGGACCGGCGAGAAGGTGCTGGTCAGTACCGTTACGGGCGAATTTTCCGGTCGAGCGTAGTGCCGGAAGATCGCGCCAGGCGCAGGGTTTTGATGGTGGAGGCAACACCATCCCCACCCAGCGTTGCTAGACTCGGCCATCCAGGCCTCGCCAGGCAACCCGGCGCTACGCATCCTGCTTCGCGCGTTCAGCGGCGCGCGAGCCAGTGGCTCGCAATCGCGCCGCTTCACCCCCTTGAAGAGGAGGGCTTTGAGAGCAGTCGTTGACAACAGCGCGGCACATTATCCGTGATCGTCGCTTCCCTGATTTTTCGCGAGCATGCCGACTTCGCGCCGGCGCCTTTTTTAGCCCTCCCTTTCAAGGGGAGGGCTGGTTCGGGATGGGTTTGATCTTTCCAGCCAACGGCGCGTCATCCTGCGCATCGACTCGTCGGCCGTGGCATTCGCGGCGATCGACTCGATGTCGCACCACGCCAGCGCATGCGATTCGTCGCCGACGACGAATGTCTCGCTGCCGGTCGCGCGCACCATGAAGCGCACGTCGTAATGCCAGTGCTCCGATTCGCTGCCGCGGGCAGGAATCCTGTGCCGGTCGAGATCGAAGATTTCCGGCTCGACGACCAGATCGGTCAAGCCGGACTCTTCTTCGGCCTCGCGCAATGCAACGCGAGCAAGGTCCGGATCGCCATCGGCGTGGCCGCCAAGCTGCAGCCAGCGCTGGAGCTTTCGGTGATGGGTCAGCAGCGCGCGGCCACCGGCGCGGTCGACGAGCCAGGCCGAGCCGGTGAAATGGCCGGGTGCGCAGGTGCGCTCGAAGCAATCGACGTGCTCCAGGGCGAACGCGGCGAACAGGTGCGCCGTTCCGGCCTGTGTGGGGGCGGCCCGGACAAAGCAGTCGAGCAACCGCAACAGCAGGCGCCGCGGGTCGGTGGCGGACAAAGCAAGGGACATTGCAGCAATCCGGCGAAAAGACGCCCGCAGCAGGTGGCGGTTGCTCACTGCCGGGCGCTCGCGTATTTTACCGCGGATGGAGCCGGCTTCCCTTTGACGGCCGGCTCCTTTTTTTACGAACTGGCAGCAATATGGATACAGCGGCCATTCGACCATCAATTCACGAACACGGGGAGCGACCTGATGATTTTCTGGCGAGTCAAGCCACTCGATAAAATCCTTGAAACCGCGGAAAAGAAATCGCTCAAGCGGCAGCTCGGGCCCGTACAGTTGACCCTGCTAGGTATCGGCGCCGTCATTGGCACCGGCATCTTCGTGCTGACTGCCGAAGCCGGCCAGAAGGCCGGTCCCGGCATGATGATCGCCTTCGTGATCGCCGCGATCGTGTGCGGCCTCGCCGCTCTCGCCTACTCCGAACTGGCGGCAATGGTGCCGGTATCGGGTTCTGCGTACACCTACACCTACGGCGTGCTTGGCGAATTCGTCGCCTGGATCGTGGGCTGGGCACTCGGCCTCGAATACGGCATCGGTGCGGCGACGGTCTGCGTCGGCTGGTCCGGCTACATGAACGGATTGCTGGCTGCAAACGGCTACGGACTCCCCGAGGCGTTGCGCGCGGGACCGATGTCCGGCGGAACGTTCAATATCCTTGCCTTTGTGATCGCGCTTGCGGTGACGGTTCTTCTGTATGTCGGTACAGCGAAGAGCGCGCGCGTGAATTCGGTGCTGGTCACGATAAAGATCATCGCGCTGACGGTATTCATCTTTCTCGCGCTGCCGGCGGTCAACAACGCGAACTTCCATCCGCTGCTGCCGGGCGGTTGGGGCAGCCCGACCGGCGGCGTCGGCGTGCTCGGCGCGGCTGCATCGATCTTTTTCGCATACGTCGGCTTCGATGCGGTGTCGACCGCAGCGGAGGAAACGAAGAATCCGCAACGCAACATCCCGATCGGCCTGATCGCCTCGCTCGGCATCTGCACGGTCTACTACCTGCTGGTCGGATACAGCGCAGCCGGTTCGGTCGGTGCCCAGCCGATGCTCGGCGCGGACGGTTCCGTGCTCGATCCGGGCAGTCCGGAAATGGCCGCCGCCTGTGCCAATTCCCAGGCGCTGGTCTGCAGCAGGGAACCGCTCGCGCACGTCATGCGCCTGCTCGGCCACACGACGGTCGGCAACTGGATCGGCATCGCCGCAATTCTCGCGCTGCCGTCGGTAATCCTGATGATGATGTTCGGCCAGACGCGCATCTTCTTCACGATGTCGCGCGACGGCCTGCTGCCGGATCCGTTGTCCAAGGTGCATCCGAACTACTTTACACCGCATGTGATCACGGTGATCACCGGCATCATCGTTGCGATCAGCGCCGCGCTGCTCCCGGTCGGCAAGCTCGCCGACACCTCGAACTCCGGTACGCTGCTGGCGTTCGCCATGGTCGCAATCGGCGTGCTGATCCTGCGCAAGACACAGCCGAATCGACATCGCCCGTTCCGCACCCCGATGGCCTGGATCGTCTGCCCGCTCGCGGTGGCCGGATGCCTGCTGCTGTTCGTTAACCTGTCGATGTTTGCCAAGCTGTTCTTCGTCGGCTGGGCACTGTTCGGACTCGTCGTCTATTCGCTGTACGGCTACAAGCGCAGCCATCTGGCGAACGGCACCGAAAGCCCGAACTAGAAAGCGATGCAAGCGGCGTAAATTCCAACCGGCCGGCGCCCAATCGCCGGCCGTTGTTTTTTCGACTCGACGCATCATCCGTGCACGGGAAACCGGCACCGTCTGCCGGAATTTCAAAGAAGAAATGCATCAAATGAATTTCGACCAGCTGCTTGTCAAGAAGACCGACTTTTCCGAAGCTGACGCCAGCGAAGGTCCGTGCCTGAAGCGCACGCTCGGTCCCTGGGGGCTGACCGCGCTCGGCATCGGCGCGGTCATCGGCGGCGGCATCTTCGTGATCACCGGTCAGGCTGCCGCGGAGCATGCCGGCCCGGCCATCGTGTTGTCGTTCATCATGGCGGCGGTCTGCTGCAGCTTCACCGCGCTGTGCTACGCGGAATTCGCCACACTGATTCCGATGGCCGGCAGCTCGTACTCGTATGCCTACGCGACGCTCGGCGAGATCGTCGCCTGGTTCATCGGCTGGAACATGGTGCTCGAATACGGTGTATCGGCGTCGGCCGTCGCCGTGAGCTGGACCGGCTACTTCACCAGCCTGCTCGATCACCTGGGCCTGCATATTCCCGAAATACTGACCAATGCACCGCTCGCCTTCACCGACAATCACCTGGTCACGACCGGAGCGTTGTTCAATCTTCCGGCCGTCATGATCGTGCTCGCGCTGACCTGGCTCTGCTACGTCGGCATCCGCGAATCGAGCGGCGCCAACACCGCGATGGTTGCGCTCAAGGTCGCGCTGATCGTCGTCGTCATTGTCGCCGGATGGAACTACGTCAATCCGACGTTGTGGCATCCGTTCATCCCCGAAAACCAGGGCGGCGACAAGTACGGCTGGGCCGGCATCATCCGTGGCGCGGCGCTGGTGTTCTTCGCCTACATCGGCTTCGAGGCGACCTCGACCGCGGCGCAGGAAGCGAAGAACCCGCAACGCGACCTGCCGATCGGCACGCTGGCCTCGCTGGCAATCTGCACCATTCTATACATCGGCATGGCCGTGGTTTTGACCGGCCTGCTGCCATTCGACCAGCTCGGCACGAGCGAACCGGTCGTGACCGCGGTGAAGTCGCACCCGGAACTCGGCTGGCTGCGCTGGTGCGTCGAGATCGGCGCGCTGATCGGCCTGTCGTCGGTGATCCTGGTCATGGTCATCGCCCAGCCGCGCATCTTCATGATCATGGGTCGCGACGGCATGCTGCCGCCGGTGTTCGCGAAGATCCATCCGAAGTACTGCACGCCTCACATCAACACCGTCATCACCGGCGTCGGCATCGCCGCGCTCGCGGCCGTGTTCCCGCTCGACGTGCTCGGCGACCTCGTTTCGATGGGAACGCTGATCGCATTCTGCGCGGTCTGCATCGGTGTGCTGATCCTGCGCCGCACCCAACCCGATGCGCCACGCACGTTCCGCGTGCCTGCCGCGCCGCTGATCTGCACGCTCGGCGTGCTGAGCTGCCTGTTCCTGCTGCTCTTCGGCGAGAACTGGTACAACTGGACGATGATGGGCGTCTGGACTGTGGTCGGCTTCGTGATCTATTTCGGCTACAGCTATAAACACAGCAAGATGCGGCGTCCCGCGCGGGCATAGTCTGCAACTGTCGCGACGGCTGGTGCCGCCCGCGGCGCCCGCCCGATCGCAAGCTTGACGTTGCGTCACGTGCCGCTGTCGGATTCGCCCAGCCGAAGCTGTATTTCCTCGGTCTGCGCCTCCTCGACGACCTCGCTTGGCAACTGCTTGCCGGCGCGCGCACCGAGCTCGCGCAGCTTCTCGACCTGTCCTACCAGGTTGCCACGCCCGGTCCGCAGCTTGCTGCCGGCACCGGCCAACGCATCGCGCGCAGCGTCGAGGCGCCGGCGCGCTTCGTCGATATCCTCGACGAAGCCGACGAACTTGTCGTACAGGCGGCCGGCGCGCTCGGCGATCTCGAACGCGTTGCGGTTGCGATCATCGAAACGCCACAGGCTGGCCACCGTACGTAGCGTCGCCAGCAGCGTCGACGTCGTCACGATCACAACCTGGCGTTCGAGCGCGAATGCATGCAGTTCGTCGTCGTGGTGCACGGCTTCGATGAAGGCCGCCTCGACCGGCACGAACATCAGCACGAACTCAAGGCTGTTGACACCCGGCAAGTCGCTGTAACGGCGTTCCGCGAGTTGCCTGACGTGCGTGCGCATCGATGCGAGATGCGCGCTCAGTTGCGTGCCACGCGTGTGGTCGTCGGCCGCGCTGCAATAGCGCTCATATGCGGTCAGCGACACCTTCGAGTCGATGATCAGGTCGCGCCCTTCGGGCAGATGCACGATGACATCGGGCCGTGGCCGTCCACCCTCTTCGTCCTTGAGCGAGACCTGGGTTTCGTATTCACGGCCTTTCTGCAGGCCGGATGCCTCGAGCAGGCGTTCGAGCACGAGTTCGCCCCACACTCCCTGCGTGCGCGATTCACCCTTAAGCGCGCGCGTCAGGTTCAGCGCGTCTTCGCCGATGCGCTGGTTGATCTGTTTGAGCGAGTCGATCTCGTGCTTCAGCAGCTGGCGCTCGCGGCTCTCCTTGTCGTAGACATCCGTAATGGTCTTGCGGAAATCGCCCAGCTGCTCGCGCAGCGGATTGAGCAGCGTGCCAAGGCTGGCGGCGTTGTGCTCGCTGAACTTGCGGCTCTTCTCCTCGAGCAGCTCGCCGGCCAGCGCCTTGAAGCGGTCGGCAAATTCCTCGCGCACGCGTTCGAGCATGGCCTGACGCTCCTCGGCGGCGTGAACCTGCTCCTGCAGGCGCGTCGCGGTTTCGGTCAGGCGCTGCTCGGCGCGCTGGCAGGCATCGTTCCAGTGCTTGGCGTCGGCGCGCGCCGCCGCAAGTTCCGCCTCGATCTGGGTCAGGCGCTCGAGACGGCCGGCGAGCGTGGCGCCGTCGCGCGCAAGGCTGACCACCCGGGCGCGATGCTCGCCAAGCTCGCGTTGGGTCGCATCGTGATCACGTTGCAGGCGCTGCAGCGCGTCGCGGCCGGCGTCCCGCGCCGCGGCGAGCTGTGCGACCTCTGCGTCGCGGCTTTCGCGGCCGAGCGCGCGTGCCTCGCGCGAACGGCCACGCAGCAGCAGCCAGGCGATAACTGCGCCGACAACGAAAGCAGCCAGGGTCCAAACCGCCGCGGGCAGAAATTCGTTCAGATTGACCGGCATGCATCACCTGCACTATTTCGGATCGGGTGCATTGTGCAGTTCGCGGTCGCAGTTGGCGAGACGTGCACCGCAACTGGCCCCCGGAAAACGGCATTTCACGTCTCGAACTCGGCGCTTCGCGCACGTGTGCGGCAGCATCGAGCCGGCTTCGGTTATCATGATCGCCACAAGCGATTCCCAGCAAGGAACCGGCAATTTGAGCTACGACCGAACCCGTCTCGCCGACTGCGCGCAGGCCATCGTCGCTGCCGGCCGCAAACTCGGCGCGCAAGGCCTGACGCCCGCGACGAGCAGCAATTTCTCGATGCGCCTCGACGCAAACCACGCCGCCGTGACCGTTTCCGGGCGGGACAAGGGCGCGCTGACGCCGGATGACATCATGGTCGTCGACATGGAAGGCCGCGCGATCGATACGACGGCCCGGCCGTCGGCCGAGACGCTGCTGCATACGCATATCTACCGCCGCTTCGGCGATGCCAACGCCGTGCTGCACACGCATTCGAGGGCGCAGACCGTCGCCTCGCGCCTGTTCGCGCCGGCCGGGATCATGCCGCTCGACGGCTATGAACTGTTGAAGGTGTTTTCCGGTCAGACCACGCACGAGACGCGGATCGAGCTGCCGGTGTTTCCGAATACCCAGCACATGCCGGAACTGGTCGCGCGGGTCGACGACTGGATACGGACGGATAAGCCCCTATACGGCTATTTGATCGATGGCCATGGCATCTATACGTGGGGCCGCGACATGGCCGAGACCGAACGCCATATCGAGGCGTTCGAATTCCTGATCGGCTGCGAACTGGACTTGAGGAGGCTGAATTCATGAGTCAACTGCGCATTTTTTCCGAGAACAACGGCCGCGCACCGCTCAAGAGCGTCAACAATCACGCCGAGATCACGCGCGAACTCGGCGCGGTCGGCGTGCGCTTCGAGCGTTGGGAGGCCTCCAAGCCGGTCGTGCCGGGCGCGAGCCAGGATGAGGTCATCGCCGCCTATCGCGACGCCATCGAGCGCCTCAAGAACGAGAAGGGCTATCAGGCGGTCGACGTGATCAGCCTGACGCCGGACCATCCGGACCGTGCCGCGCTGCGCCAGAAGTTCCTCAACGAGCACACCCACTCGGAGGACGAGGTGCGCTTCTTCGTCGCCGGCCGCGGTATGTTCACGCTGCATATCGGCGACAAGGTGTACTAAGTGCTGTGCATGCTGGGCGACCTGAGCGGCGTGCCGGACGGCACGCGCCACTGGTTCGACATGAGCGACAAGCCCTACTTCATCGCGATCCGCCTGTTCACCAACAAGGAGGGCTGGGTCGCGAACTTCACCGGCAGCAACATCGCCGGTCAATTTCCACGTCTCGCCGACGAGGCCGTCGCGGCATGAGTTATCTGGATGAGTCACTTGCCCCAGGCGAAACCATCGTGGCGCGCTTTGCCCTGCACTGGACCGCGAAGGGACGGCTGATCCTCGGCATCGTGCTGATCCCGGTGATCGTCGGCATTCCGATCGCGATCTATGAATGGCTGCGGCTGCGCGCGATCGAACTCGGCGTGACCACGCACCGCGTCGTGCGCAAGACCGGCATCGTCAGCCGAACGACCGACGAAATCCGGCTGTCGGCGATCGAAACCGTCGATCTGCGCCAGAGCACCTGGGGCCGCATCCTCGGCTTCGGCGACGTGCGCATCACCGGGCGTGGCGAAAGCAGCATGCTGCTGAGTCGCGTCGCCGATCCGGTCGCGGTCAAGCGTGCGATCGAAACCGCCTATTCGGCCAACGTCGAGCATCCGGCCGGGCAGTTGAAGTGATTCGGGCGATCCTGACCGACATCGAAGGCACGACCAGCTCGATCAGCTTCGTCAGGGACGTGCTGTTTCCATTCGCGCGCGAACGCCTTCCGGCGTTCATCGAAACGCATGCCGACAAGCCGGTGGTGCAGCACTGGCTGCGCGAGGCTGCGCGCGAAGCCGGCCTGGTTTCCGCGTCGCAGGCCGAAATCGTTGCGCTGCTGCAGCGCTGGGTCGACGAAGACCGCAAGGCGACGCCGCTGAAGGCGCTGCAGGGCATGATCTGGGAGGACGGCTATCGCGAAGGCGCGTATCGCGCGCACGTCTACCCGGAGGTCGCGCAACGCCTGCGTGACTGGAAGGCGCGGCAGATCGACCTCTATGTATTTTCATCGGGTTCGGTGCCGGCGCAGAAACTTCTCTTTCGCCACAGCGAAGCTGGCGACCTGACGCCGCTGTTCTCCGGGTATTTCGACACCGAAATCGGCGCCAAGCGCGAGGCCGAATCGTATCGGCGCATTCTTGCCGTCATGGCGCGGCCCGGAGCCGAGGTGCTGTTTCTTTCCGACATTGTCGCCGAACTCGATGCGGCGCGCGCCGCCGGCATGCACACGACGCTGCTGGCACGCCCGCCGACCGCGTGCCCGGTCGCCGGTGCTCATCCGTGCGCGCCGGATTTCGATGCCATCACGCCGGACTGAAACGTACGCCAATGAATGTCCCCTACGCGAATGTGATCCCGGCTCTGTGGCTGGCCTGGCTGGTCTACTGGATGATCGCCGCCGGCAACGCCAAGGCGACGCAGCGCGTGGAGTCGTCTCTGTCCCGCGCAACCCACATCGTTCCTCTCGTGATCGCCGGCTGGCTGCTGTCGGCACGCACGGCGCCAGGCGGCTTCCTTGGACAGCGCATCTTCACGCCCGGTGCAGCCACGTACCTTGCCGCGGTGCTGCTGGTGGCTTCGGGTCTTGGCTTCGCGGTCTGGGCGCGCGTCTGCCTCGGTCGCAACTGGAGCGGCGTGGTCACGCTCAAGCAGGATCACGAACTGGTTCGAAGCGGACCGTACCGCCTTGTCCGCCATCCGATCTACACCGGCCTGCTGCTGGCGTTCATCGGCTCGGCGCTCGCGCGAGACGAATGGCGCGGTGTGGTCGCAGTCGCGATCGCCTGGTTTGCACTGTGGCGCAAGCTGCAGATCGAGGAGCGGTGGATGATCGAACAGTTCGGCGACGCCTACACGCGCTACCGCGCCGAGGTGCCGGCACTGGTTACGAATCCGTTTCGCCGTGCGGGAACCCGCAACGAATGAACGCACGGCGTCTCCTGCTGACGTTCGCACTGGCATTTTCGCTCGGCGTACTGACCACCGTTTTTCTGCTGCAGCGGCCCGCGCAGCAGGCGCAGATCGTTGTCGATGCGCCGGCCAGGACGGACCCGTCGACGTCCGGCTCGGCCGGCGCCGACAAACCGGAAAGCGATGCGGACACCGCGCCCGACGCCGGCGCGAAGGGTCCGGATGACTCGGACTGGCCGGCCGACGCCGGCTCGCCCGAGCAATTGCTGTACGCGCAATCGCAGATGATGGACACGGCGACCGCGGCCCTTGCCCCACGCACGCCGGGTCGGGCCAACCTGTACCTGATCGCGTTCGCCGGCGATGGCAGCGAAAACGTGTTCCGCAACGAAGCCGAATACGCCGAAAAACTGTTCAGCGAACGCTTCGACGCGGTTGGTCACACCCTGCTGCTGATCAACAATCCCTCGACCCTGCTGCAGTATCCGATCGCGACGTTGAGCAATCTGCAGGCTGCAGTCAACGCCGTCTCCGACCGGATCGACGGCGAGCAGGACATCCTGCTGCTGTTCCTGACCAGCCATGGCTCGCGCGAGCATGAATTGTATGTCGCGCTCGACCCGTTGCCACTCGACCAGATCGAACCGGATGACCTGGCCGACCTTTTTCTCGACACGAAGATCCACAACAAGGTAGTCGTGATTTCGGCCTGCTACGCTGGCGGCTTCATCGACGCACTGAAAGGACCGGCGACGATGGTCATCACGGCGGCGCGCGCCGATCGCACCTCGTTCGGCTGCGGCACGCAATCGGCGATCACCGACTTCGGCCGCGCCTTCCTGGCGAACGGCCTCAACGACAACGACAACTTTCCAGGGGCGTTCGCCGAGGCGCGCAAGCTGATCGACCAATGGGAAACGCGCGCCGGCGAAGAGCACTCGGAACCGCAGATCGTGACCACACCGCAGATCGAGAGCCGCCTGAAGGCCTGGCGCGACGCGATCCATCCGGGTCCGCCGGTGCCGTTCAACACCGCCCGCCCACATCGCCAGTCGAACGGTTTGCGCGCGCTGACGGCTGCGCGCTGAGAACAGGTGTCGCGTCGCTCAACCGGCGTTTGCCGCCGTGAATTCCGCGCGTGACGCAACCGCGGTGTCCGGAAAATCACAGAACAGCGCGTCGACGCCGAGTGCAAAAGCGGCGAACAATTCCGCGTGAGCCGTGGCGAATGGCGCCGGCGGGCGATCGTCGCGAAACGTCCAGGCGTGCACCTGCAAGCCAAGCGCATGCGCCGCGTCGACAAAACCATTGTCGTTCCCCGCGCGGTCCCACAGCAGGTGCTTGGCTGGCGCCACGCCGCGCGCCCAGGCCGCCATTGCATGTAACGACGCATCGCGGACGGCGATTTCTTCCGGCATGTTCTCGACCAACGCAAAGCAGGAATTGCCGAGGCGCTGGGAGGCGTTGCGCAGAAAGGTGTGGTCGAAACATTCCAGCCAGACCGGTGCGGTTGCCCCGCTGGCGCCGTGCGCGCCAAGCTCCCGGCACAAGATATCTAGCACGTCGATGCCAAGTGCGCCGAAGTAGTCCGGTTGCTTGATCTCGATGTCGACGATCAGCGGAGTTCCGCGTTGCGCACCCAATTCGCGTGCCAGGTCCAGCACCTGGCCGAGGCGCGGTACGACGAAGTGTCCGTCGAAGGCGATGCTTCGTCCCGGAAATGGCTGGATCGCGCGCAGCGTGTCGACTTCGTCGGCGTCGAAATCGGCGATCCACCAGTCGCGCTGTCCCGCAATCACGCGCGCACGCCGGGCGAATTCCGCACGCGTCGCCACATCCGTGCTGCGCGCGAGGCCGAGATCGTGGCGCGCATAAAGCACACCATCGCGACTCGCCACGATGTCCGGTTCGATCACTTCCGCACCCTGCCCCGCCGCCAGCACGTAGGCGTCGAGCGTATGCTCGGGCCGATAGCCGCCGGCACCACGGTGAGCGATGATCATCGGCAGCCCGCCGTCGAGCGTTGCGCAGACAATATCGCTCGCCGGCGCCGGCGGACTCGCTGCTCGGCTGTCAGTAATCGAATTCGCCGGCGGACTCATGGCACGCGGCGACGGGCTCAGGACGGGACTTGAGCCAATGAGCAACCCAGCAGTCATCGTAGATCGAGCAGTTGCAGATATCGATTGCCAGACGCGTGCGCGACTCGAACACGGCCTTGGCGGCGTCGGGCTGCGCGATCGCTATCGCTGTCACATCGGTATTGCGGTTCGTGCTCGGCGGAATCACGATGCCTCTGAGGCCCTGGAGGACGGCAGCCACGGTTCCGTGGAGCTTCAGCGCATCGAACAGCTCCGGCCAATGACCGATCGGCTTGCCGTCAAAGCGGACCTGCACCGAGCGCACCAGCGCCGGCCCGACGCCGTTGTTCTGTACGTGAAGGTCGAAGCCCGATCGTTCACCCTTTTCGGCATAGTCCAAACCGATCACGACGTAGGGCCAGACGCTGGCGCGCGCCTGCGTCTGCATCAGCCGTGTCTGGTAGGCGCCGACAGCGAGCGCCAGCACGCTGATCGCCAGCGCCGCAAGGCTGCCCCACTGCGCCCGCTCCGCCAGCTTGCGGTCAGCGCTGGGCGCCGAAGGCTCTTTGTCCGGCTCGTTCACGCGGGCAATCTAACGTCTTCGCGGACGCCGTGACAAGCAGTTCAACCGGATCGGTGGCGAGCGTCGAGAACGCCGACGATGTCGTCCAGGCCGAAGCCGCGCGCGCGCAGCAGCACGAGCAGGTGGAACAACAGGTCGGCCGACTCGCCCAGCAGGGCCTCGTCGCTCTCGCCGACGCCGGCGAGTGCCGTTTCGACGCCTTCCTCACCGACTTTCTGTGCCATCCGGCCGAGGCCGGACTCGAACAGCTTCGTCGTGTAGCTGCCCGCCGGACGCTGCCCGGCACGCTGCGCGATCACCGCATCGAGTTCGGCGAGGAACGCCAGCGGCGGCAGCGCGCTATCGCCGAAGCAACTCGCAGTGCCGAGATGGCAGGTCGGCCCGCGCGGCTCGGCCGCAACCAGCAGCGTATCGCCGTCGCAGTCGGCGCGCAGCGATTTCAGCAAAAGGAAATTTCCCGAGGTTTCGCCCTTGGTCCACAGGCGTTGCTTGCTGCGGCTCCAGAATGTCACTTTTCCACTTTGTTGCGTCAGTTGCAGCGCATCACGGTTCATGTAACCCAGCATCAGAACGGCGCCGCTGCGCCAATGCTGCACGATCGCGGGCAGCAAGCCGTCGCCCTTGCTCCAGTCGAGACCGTCGAGTTCCGCTGCGACATTTGTCATGCTCTGCTCCGGGCCGGCCTGGCGCTGCGAGGTTTGCGTGAAGAAGTCCTGTTCATGGACGAATCGCAACTCCGCGCTCGTGCAACCAGTGCTTCATATCCGCAACATCGATCGCGCCGGAATGAAACACGCTGGCGGCCAGCGCTCCATCCACCTCGGCCTGCTCGAACACGTCGGCGAAATGCTGCGGCGTGCCGGCACCGCCGGAAGCAATCAGCGGCACGCCGCACAATGCGCGTGCCGCGCGCAGTTGCGCGATGTCGTAGCCGGCACGCACGCCATCGGAACCCATGCAGTTCAGCACGATCTCGCCGGCGCCACGCCGCTGCGTTTCGGCGATCCAGTCGAGCGTTCGCCGCTGCAGCGCACGCGTGCGCGCGGGATCGCCGCTGTATTGGCGCACGCGCCACTCGCCATCGGCATCACGCAGGCTGTCGATGCCGACGACCACGCACTGAACGCCGAACGCGGCCGCGAGTTCGTCGATCAGTTGCGGCCGTTCCAGCGCCGGCGAATTGATCGAAATCTTGTCGGCGCCCGCATGCAGTACAGCGCGCGCCTCATCGACGCTGCGAATGCCGCCGGCGACACAGAACGGAATGTCGATGATGCGCGCCACGCGCTCAACCCAGGCGCAATCCACGGCCCGGCCCTCTGGACTGGCCGTGATGTCGTAGAACACCAGCTCGTCGGCACCGGCGTCGCGGTAGCGCAGGGCCAGTTCCACAACGCCGCCCATGACGACATGATCGCGGAAGCGCACGCCCTTGACGACCTGGCCGTCCTTCACGTCGAGGCACGGAATGATACGACGCGTCAGCATGCGTATCCGGCGCCCGACCAGGACGGCATGCGCACTGCGCGCGGCATTGCACCGACAGAGATCCTCGCGCCCTCTCGCCCAAGCTGCGCGTGGGGAAGAGGGGGTGTTTTTCTGCGCCGCATCAGCATCGCAGCGCCTCCGCGATTGTTAGCCGACCTTCGAGCAGGCTGCGTCCGAGGATCGCGCCCGCGACTCCAGCCGCGCGCAAGGCACGCAAGTCGTCGACGCCGCGTACGCCCCCGGACGCCTGCACAGCGAGACTCGGCACGATCCCGAGCAGGTGCGAATACAACTCGAGATTCGGGCTCGACAGCATGCCGTCGCGCGCGATGTCCGTACACAGCAGATGGCCCGCGCCGGCGCGTGCAAAGCGCAGTGCCAGCGCATCGAGCGCGGCCCCTGACGACTCGGTCCAGCCCTTGACCGGCAGTGTCCAGCGTCCTTCCGCATCGGCCCGCGTATCGAGGGCGACGCAGATGCGTTCCGCGCCATGCCGAGCAATCCATCCTTCGACCGCTTCTGGATCGCGCACCGCGACGCTGCCTACGACGACGCGGGCGACGCCGGCCTCGAACAGGCGCAACACATCACGTTCGTCGCGCACGCCGCCGCCGGCCTGGATCCGCAATGCCGTGCTGGCCAGTGCTTCGATTGTGTGCAGATTCTCGAGCGTGCCGTCGCGCGCACCGTCGAGATCGACGACATGCAGCCAGCGCGCGCCGGCCGCGGCATAGTCGCGTGCCAGGGCAAGCGGATCGACCGGATAGCGCGTTTCACGCGCATAGTCGCCCTGCGCCAGACGCACGACACCTCCGCCGCGCAGGTCGATGGCCGGAATGATCTGCATGGTCACAGCGCGAGGAAGTTCTGCAGCAGGCGCGCACCGACTGCGGCCGATCGCTCGGGATGGAACTGCATGCCGCAGACGTTGCCGCGCCGGACGATCGCGCTGAACGCGCCGCCATGATCGCTGCTGGCGATCGTCGCGTCGCCGCACGGCGCGGCATAGCTGTGCACAAAGTAGGTGTACGGCTCTGCGCCGATGCCACTGACCAGCGCATCGTCGCGCTCGACGCGCAGTTCATTCCAGCCCATGTGTGGCACACGCAGCGTGTCGTTGCGCGCGAAGCGCCGGACTGTGCCAGGAATCAGGCCAAGGCATTCGGTATCCGCCTCCTCGGAGCGTTCGAACAACAGCTGCATGCCGAGGCAGATGCCAAGTAGCGGCTGGCGCAGCTCGCGCAGCAGTTCGACGAGCCCGGCGGCGCGCAGCGTGGCCATGCCTGGCCCGGCGGCGCCGACGCCCGGCAGGATCACATGCGTGGCCCTGCGGATGCGTACGGTATCGGCCGAGAGATCGGCATCGACGCCGAGGCGCTGCAGCGCGTAGCGCACCGATCCGATGTTGGTGCCGCCGCCGTCGACGAGGACGACGTCCCGCGTCACAGCACGCCCTTGGTGCTCGGCAGTGCATCGCCCTCGCGCCGCAGCGCCCGACGCAGCGCGCGCGCGGTGGCCTTGAAGCAGGCCTCGACCATGTGGTGCGCGTTCTCGCCGCGTACCGCAAGGTGCAGGTTCGCACCGAGCGTCTCGCACAGGGAGCGGAAGAAGTGCGGTACCAGTTCAGTCGGCAGTTCGCCGACGCGCTCACGCGGAAACGTGCCGTCAAAAACAAAGTACGGACGCCCGGACAGGTCGAGCGCGGCGCGCGCGAGCGTTTCGTCCATCGGCAGAAGGATGTCGATGAACGAGGGCGAGCCGGGATTCGACGCGAGCGACTCGACAGGGATGTCGAGGCCGGCGCCACGCACCAAGGACGGTTCGCGGCTAGCGTCCTGGGAAAGTTCGGACCATCCGTAACGGGCAATGCCGCGCTTGTCGCCAAGCGCCTTGCGCAAGGCTTCGCCTAGTGCCAGTGCACAATCTTCGACGATGTGGTGTTCGTCGACATGGCTGTCGCCGGCGCAAGTCAGCGTCAATGCGAAGCCCCCGTGCTTGCCGATCTGCTCGAGCATGTGATCGAAAAAGCCGATGCCGGTCGCCACGGTCGCTTCGCCGGAACGATCCAGGTCGACGCTGGCTCGGATGCACGTTTCCTTCGTCGCGCGTTCGACTGCAGCAGCCCGCGGCGCATCGCACAGCACGTGCGCAATCGCGTCCCAGGTCCATTCGCTGCCAAGCCGGAGGCCGCGCACACCCAGGTTCGCGGCGAACTGCAGATCGGTCTCGCGATCGCCGATCACGGCCGAAGCGGCGCGGCTCCAGTCGTCAGAGACGAGATAACCGCGCGCGAGGCCGACGCCCGGCTTGCGCGTATCCACATTCTCGTGTGCAAAGCTGCGGTCGATCAGGATGTCGCGGAATGCGATGCCCTGCGAACGCAGGATCTGCAGCAGCAGGTTTTGCGGACCATCGAAGTCTGCTTGCGGAAAGGTCGGCGTGCCGAGGCCATCCTGGTTCGTCACCATGACCAGTTCATAGCCGGCGGCAACGCAACGACGCAGCGCCGGTATCACGCCGTCGACCAGCGCGAGCTTGGCGTAGCTGTCGATCTGCTGATCCGGCGGCTCGACGATCAACGTGCCATCGCGATCGACGAACAATATCTTGCGCATGAGCGTCATGCCGCCTCCTCGCGCACACCGAGCGCCGCGAGCAGGCGGGCATGATCCGACGGGCTGCCGACACTGATGCGCAGGCACCCGGCCATGCCCGGATAATGAGCGACATTGCGCACCACGATGCCGAACGACAGCAGCCCGCGATAGAGGCGATCGGCATCGACGCAGCGCACGACGAAAAAATTCGCTGCGGACGGCAGCACATCGCGCAGCTCAGGCACGCTTTTCAGTGCGACAGCAAGGCGATCGCGGGCGGCGACCAGGCCCGTTACGCGCACGCGGGTCGCGGCCAGCGCCGGCGGCGTAAGTGCGGTCAGCGCGGCCTCGACGCACGGCGCCGGCAACGGATAAGCCGGCAGGATCCGCCGCAGCAGAGTAATGACCTGCTCATGAGCCAGCACGACGCCGATGCGCGCCGCCGCCAGCGCATGTGCCTTGGACAACGTGCGCAACACGGCAAGATTGTCGTGACGATCGAGCAGGGTCGCGGCGCTCAACGTTCCGGCGAACTCGATGTAGGCCTCGTCGACGACGACGATCGCGCGATCGGCGAGCGCCGCGGCGATGCGTTCGATCGTGACCAGCGGGATCAGGTTGCCGGTCGGATTATTCGGCGAGCACAGGAACACCAGCTTGACGTGCGCCTCGATGCGCGCGAGCAGCGCATCGGCATCGAGCGAGAAATCGGCCGGCAACGGAACTTCGACGAGCGACGCTCCCTGGATCGCAGCGCTGACAGCGTACATGCCGAAGGTCGGCGGACAGATCGCGACGGCATCGCAGCCCGCGCGGCAAAATGCACGCACCAGCAGGTCGATCGCTTCGTCGCTGCCGCGCCCGACCAGTACCTGTGCCGGGGTAACGCCATACAACGCGGCCAATGCGTCGATCAACTCGCGCGGTTGCGGATCCGGATAACGATTGAGCGCGATGCCGCCGGCCGTTACTGCGGGCCAAGGCGACTCGTTTGCGTTAAGCATTACCGACCCGCCGCTGGCTTCCATGCGCGCCGATGAGTACGGCTTGAGCGCACGGATTTCCGGGCGCGCGAGATCGAGCACGCTCATGACGACACCCCAAGCAATGCGAGGCGCCGCGTTACTGCACGCTCATGCGCTTGGAGCCCTTCGGCGCGCGCCATCGTTGCAGCACACGGACCGATGCCGAGCAGGCCGTCCGCGCTCAACTCCTGTACGGTGATCTGCTTGACGAAACTGGCAACCGATACGCCACTCGCCGCACGCGCATGGCCGTAGGTCGGCAGTACATGATTGGTGCCACTGCAATAATCGCCGACCGATTCCGGCGACCAGCGACCGAGAAAAATCGATCCGGCGTTGGCGACTTTTTCGAACCAGCGGCGCGGCGTGTCGACATTCAGGATCAGGTGCTCCGGCGCATACGCGTTGCTGATGGCGACGGCTTCGTCGAGCGAATCGGCAAGGATCACGCGCGCATGCGCCAAAGCCGCCGACGCGATGGCAGCGCGCGGCAGTTGCGTCAACTGACGCTGCAGCGCTTCGATCGTCGCGGCGAGCACGAGGCGATCGGCGGCAATCACGATGACCTGCGAATCCGGTCCGTGTTCGGCCTGGGCCAGCAGGTCGGCCGCGACGGCCTCGGGATTGGCCTGTGCATCGGCGATGACGAGCACCTCGGACGGCCCGGCCGGCAGGTCGATCGCCGCGCCGTCGAATTCGGCGGCGACCTGGCGCTTGGCCTCGGTCACCCAGGCGTTGCCCGGCCCGAACAGCTTGTCGCACTTCGGCACCGATTCGGTGCCGAACGCCATGGCCGCGATCGCCTGCGCGCCGCCGATCCCAAAAATGCGCGAGATGCCGCAGCGCGACGCCGCATAAAGCACCGCTGCATCGATCTGCCTGCTCACGCCAGCCGGCGTGCAGACGATCACCTGTGGGCACTGCGCGATCTGTGCCGGTACGCCGAGCATCAACGCCGTCGAAGGCAGCGGCGCACCGCCTGCGGGAACGTACAAACCGACACGTTCGATCGGACGCAGGATGCGTTCGCATACGACACCGGGCGCCGTTTCGACGCACACCGCCTGCGGTGCCGTCGCGCGGTGAAACATCTCGATGCGCGTGTACGCTTCGTCGATCGCCTGCCGCGTCGTCGGATCGAGGCGCTCTGCCGCGGCAGCGAATTCGTCCTCGGCGACTTCGAATCGTTCCAGCTCGCAGCCGTCGAAGCGGCGCGTCAATGCGCGCACCGCCGAGTCGCCGTCCGCGCGCACCTGGGCAATGATGCGCGCGACCGTGCCGCGCAACTCCTCGCTGCGTGCGAGCGGCGGCCGGCGCAGCGCGGTAGCGCGTTCGCGCTCGTCGAGCGCGCTCCATTGCAGGATGCTGCCGGACAAACCGCTGGTGCTCGCGGCGTTCATGCCAGCATCTTCTCGACCGGCAACACGAGCAACTGGCACGCGCCGGCGCGCTTCATGTCTTCCAGATGCTGCCAGGTGATCGCTCCGTGACAGACCGCCTGCAGCGCGACCTGGTCCTCGCTGCCTTCGATCGACATGACCGTGGCATTCTGGCCGCCGGGCAGCAGCTGCGTGATCGTCGCAACCGATCCACGCGGCGCGTGAAGAATGACGAGCTTGGTTTCGCGCACGCGCGTGACGCCTTCGATCCGTCGCAGCAGCTGTTCGGCCAGTTCGCCGCGCGCATCGGTCGCTTCGTCGACGGCGCCGGCGAGCACGGCCTCGCTGTCGAGTATCGTCGCGACTTCGCGCAGCTGGTTCGCCGCAAGCGTGGCGCCGCTCGAAACCAGATCACAGATCGCATCCGCCGTACCGAGTCGCGGCGCGATCTCGACCGAGCCGGACAACACGACGATACCGGCATCGACGCCATTTTCCTGCAGCCACGCACCGAGCAGCGCCGGATAGGTCGTCGCGATGCGCAGGCCCGCGAGCTGAGGCGGACCTGAGTAGTCGGCATCCTGCGACAACGCAATCGACAGCCGGCAGCGGCCGAAGCCCAGCGCGCACAACTCGCGCGCCGGTTCCGGTGCTTCGCGCGCGGCGGCGGCGAGCGACTGTTCACGCAACACGTTGCGGCCGACGATGCCCAGGTCGCAGACGCCCTGCGCGATCAGCCCGGGAATATCGTCATCGCGCACCAGCAGCAGATCGATCGGCAGGCTTTCGCCGAAGCAGAACAGCTTGTCCCTGCTTTGGCGGAACTTCAGGCCACAACGGGCGAGCAGGTCCTGCGAGACATCCGCCAGGCGGCCGGACTTCTGCATCGCGATGCGCAGGCGCTCGCGCGATTTGGTTGCCGTTGCCGGACTCATCGGCTCGCCCTTGGTTTGGCCGGCGGCACGGCACCGTTCGCGGCGACAGACGACCTTCCGCGCCGGCGCACGGCCGATAGCGCGTGATGCGCGACCGCGGCCTGGTAGCCGCCGTTGCCCTGGCTCAGGAAACGCGCCACGCGCCCGATCGTTGTCACGCTGACGGCCGTACGCTCGTGGATTTCGCGGTAGGCCATGCCGCGCAGCAGGTACGGCACGACGCGCCAGCGGTCGATCAGCGCCTCCAGTTCAGCCGGCGTGCACAGGTCGCGCAGGAACGCGCGCATCTCGTCGAGCGTGCGGCAGGCGAGCAACGCCTCGCAAAGACTGCGCTCGGCGCGGTCCGGGCTGGTTTCGGGTTCGAGATGGCGTCGCTTCATGGCCTTGGCCTGTCCTGGTCGCCGGCTGCGGAATGATCGTCAATTGATCGTCGACATCGGGGTCAATCAATGTACTAATGCGCTATTACATAGGAAAAGGGTAGCGCGACGCGCACAACCGCGCAAGCGGCCCGGAGCATTTGCTATGCTGGCGTTAAGGAATCCGGCGATATCAGCGGCCGGCAAACGACCACCCATGAGCTACCCGATCAAGCACGATGCCGAAGCGAGCCTGTTTACCAGCACGGTCAACGGGCAGCTTTCCCTGCTGCAATATCGACTGAAAGACGGCGTCATGAAGATCGTGCATACCGAGGTTCCAGCCGACCTCGCCGGCCACGGCATTGCCTCGGACCTGATGCGCGCAGCGCTTGAGGTCGCGCGCACCAATGGTTGGCGCGTCATTCCGGCCTGTTCGTACGCCAAGGTGTTTCTCGAGCGGCATCCGGAGTACGCCAGCCTGCTGGCCTGACCGTTCCATCCGCCCGCTGCAACGGCGCCGCGGTGGCCGTTGCTACGTGGCTTGCCGGGCAACTCAGCCCGGCGCGAGTCTAAAGACGGATACACCGTCGACGCGCGTATCGCGAGTGTCGCGACTTGAGCGCGTGAGGTCAGCCGGTGTTTGCCGTAAGTTCGCCGCTCGCCACCAACGCGCAAATGGCCTGGATGTCGGCGTCCATGGCGCGATCGCGCTGCATGAAACCGATTCTGGAGCGCACCGCAGCGAACGCCGCGCGCACCTTCGCGCCGGCATGGAATTCGCCGGTCGCCGCCAGGGCCTGCATGAGCGCGTGCACTTCGCGCTCGAACTGCGCGTGCGACGAGTGGTCAGTCTTCGGCGCACCATGGACCTTGCCGGCCAGCGCGTGCCAGTCGCCGCGCGCGGCGAGCGTGCGCGCGGCATTGAGCATGTCCTGGCGGTATTCGAGCGCCTGTGCCGCGGTATACAGCTCGAGTGCCAGAACGTGTGCCAGGTCCTCGGTCATGTCGAGCACGTGGCGCGCCTCGTTGGCGCCCATCGAGACGTGATCTTCGGCGTTCGCGCTGGTGGGAATCGAGTAGACGCTGGCCGGATGCGCGCGTGTCGCCAGATCGTTGACCAGCGCGGCGGCCGTATACTGAACGATCATGAAACCCGAATCGGTTGC
The DNA here is from genome assembly GCA_036496665.1 of Rudaea sp. GTDB lineage: Bacteria > Pseudomonadota > Gammaproteobacteria > Xanthomonadales > Rhodanobacteraceae > Rudaea. Next base: position 42,912 of record DASXKR010000068.1, read on the forward strand.
ATCCTCGTTGCCGATCAGGAAGGCCGGCAGGCCATCGTTCGTGGCCGGGTCGACGAGCTTGTTCAGACGCCGCTCGGAAATCGATGCGAGCACCGGAATCGCCGCCTTGACGTAACTCATGACCAGCGCCAGCGGCATGCCGTGGAAGTGGCCTGCCGAGATGACCTGGTCTTCGATGACCTTGGCGCCGGCCGCGTCGGGGAACACCAGCGGATTGTCGGTCACTGCGTTCAACTCGATGTCGATCACGCGCTGTGCCTGCGCCAGCGCGTCGCGCACGGCGCCGTGCACCTGCGGAACGCAGCGCAGGCAGTACGCATCCTGCGGCTGGTGCTTCTTGCCGCCTTTGAACGGCAGGAAGCGCGCATAGAACGCCTCCTTGCCGTGGCGTTGCGACGGCGGCACGTAATCCCAGCCGATGTCGAAGCGATGCCGCTGGTCGGCCGGATCGCTCCACGATTCGGCGAGCCAGGTCTTGAAGCGTGGCACGAGATGGTACGGAATGTCGGCCAGCGTCGAGTCGTCGAGCAGCGCGCGCAGGTTCGCCGCCGTTTCGAGTTGGCCCGGATGCGGACGCAGCGCGTGCACTTCTGACTTGAATGCCGAGGTCCGGCCGGCGAACGCATCGAGCGTCATCGCCGCGGCAAGGTCCGCCGTCGCGAGCAGCTTCTCGATCCGGTCGAGCGCCAATGTTGCGGTCGCGAGCATCTGCGTCGTGCCATTGTTCAGCGCCAGGCCTTCCTTGAACGACAGCCGCACCGGCACCAGGCCGGCACGCTTCAGTGCTTCACCCCCCGGCAGCCGCTCGCCATTGTGGAACGCCTCGCCCTCGCCGAGCAGCACGTTCGCCAGGTGCGACAGCGGTGCCAGGTCGCCGCTCGCACCGACGGAGCCTTTCTCGGGAATCACCGGAATGACGTTGCGATTGAGCAACTCGGCCAGCGCCTGCAGCGTCGCGGCACGGATGCCGGAGTGACCACGCATCAACGTGTTGACGCGGATTGCAAGCATCGCGCGGACGACATCGGTCGCCAGCGCCTTGCCGACGCAGACCGCGTGGGTGATGACGAGATTGCGCTGCAGTTCTTCCAGCAGCGTGCCGTCGCGCAGTTCGGGATTGCCGCCGGGGAGTTCGTCGCGCGCGCGATACGCGCCGAGCAGCTTGTCGGCGTTGCTGCCGAAACCGGTCGTCACACCGTAGATCGGCTCGCCGCGCTTGACCTGGTCGGCGAGAAAATCCGCCGTGCGCTGCACCTTGGCCAGCTGCGCCGCATCCAGCGTGACGCTCGCGCCGTTTGCGATCGCCGCAACGTGCTCGCGGATCAGGCTGTTGCCGTCGAGGGTGATGCTGCTCATTGCGGCAGACCTGATGGAAATTCGTCATTCCCGCGAAAGCGGGAATCCATTTTGCTCGTCAGTCGAGCAACTGCGGCCATAGATCGTCCCAAGCAGGGTTGGTTTTCTCGATCAATTCCAGCTTCCACGCTCGGTTCCATTTCTTCAGTTGCTTCTCTCGAACAATCGACGATGGGAAATCGGTAAAGTATTCAAACCACACGAGGCGACCAATACCATGCTTCTTCGAAAACCCCTCGACGATTCCTTCGCGATGTTCCCAGATTCGATGCTTCAACCAACCCGTCACACCGATATAGAGCGTACCCCGTTCGCCACTCGCGAGAATGTAAACAACCGGTCTCTTTTCCGACATTTCCGCGTCCTTGCGAAGATCACCATGGATTCCCGCTTGCGCGGGAATGGACGGCATATTTTAACGCTTGGCCGTCATCCCAGGTTCAGTATAGGTGAGGCTATCGACACGAGCCTGTTTGGCGACTCATGCTTGTCTCATCGCCTCGGCCTGCTCCAGCTCGACCCGCAGCGCTTTGACCAGGTCCACGCGCGGCACCTCGAACTGATCCTGCTTGCGCATGTCCTTGACCGTGACAACACCCTTGGCGATCTCGTCCGGACCAAGCACGACGACGAAGCGAATGCCGGCACGATCGGCGTACTTGAACTGCTTGCCGAGCTTGCCGGCTTCCATGACGACTTCGGTGGCGATGCCGGCATTGCGAAGCAGTGCTGCAAGTTCGAGATAGACAGACAACTGCGCTTCGTCCATCTGGGTAACCAGCACCTTGACCGTGCTGTCAGCGCCGCGGAGCAGCTTCGCCTCGCGCAATTGATAGAACAGGCGCGTCGCACCGATCGAAATGCCAACTCCTGGCAAATGCGACTTCGTGTAGTTCGTCGCAAGATTGTCGTAGCGGCCACCCGAGCAGATCGAACCGATCTGCGGGTGTTCGTTCAGAGTCGTTTCGTAGACCGTGCCGGTGTAGTAGTCCAGACCGCGCGCGATCGACAGGTTGATCGCGTAGTGTGTCTCGGGCACACCGAACGCCCTGATCAATTCGAGCACTTCGCGCAGTTCTGCCACGCCCTGGTACAACGCTTCGTTGCCGCCGCCGAGCGCGTCGAGCTTGCCGAGCGCGTCGGCGTGACCTCGCGAACGAATCTGCACGAAGTCGAGGATCCGGCCCGCCGCATCACGCGACAATCCGAAACCTTCACCCATCAGGGTATCGCGCACGTAGTCGGCACCGCGCTTGTCCAGCTTGTCGACCTCGCGCAATGCCAACGCCTGCTTGTCGCTGTCGGCAATGCCGAGGCTTTCGAAAAAACCGCGCATGATCTTGCGATTGTTCAACCAGATCGTGAACGGCCCGATGTCGAGGTCGCGGAACACGCTGTAAATCACGGCCGGCATCTCGGCGTCGTAGCGGACCGACAGCGAATCCTTGCCGATCACGTCGATGTCGCACTGATAGAACTCGCGGAAACGGCCGCGCTGCGCACGCTCGCCCCGATAGACGCGCTGGATCTGGTAACGACGGAACGGAAACGTCAGCTGGTTTTCATGCTCGGCCACGTAGCGCGCGAGCGGCACCGTCAGGTCGAAGCGCAAGGCGAGTTCCGGAACGTGCCGGGTCTCCACCCACCCATCTTTGGGCTCACCTACGAGTTCGTGCCTCTTTTCCAATGCGCCGGTCGACTGGACGAAATACACCTGACGCTCGGTCTCGCCGCCCTGCTTGGTCAGCAGCACATCGGAAAATTCCATGACCGGTGTCTCGATCGGCAGGAAACCGAAGCGCTCGAAATTGCTGCGGATCGCGTCGAGCATCGTCTGGAACGCGATCTGGTCGAGCGGCAGCAACTCCATCACGCCAGGCATGGTGCGGGCTTGGGTCAACGCCATCGATTCCTCGGAACATCGCGGCCGACCGACGGGCCGCAGGGCCCGCTAGCCTACCACGCGCCGCCTTCCGCCCCGCTGTGCGGCCCCGATGGCCCGATGCTGGCTGCAAAAACGGCCCGCGCTTACAAGGCCTTGCCGACGACATCGTCCTTGAGATGGAAACGCGAATCGAGCGACACCGCCTCGTCCTCGCGCAGCGTCGACAAGTCGCGCGTGTCCGCGAGTGGATGCTCGTTCATCCACGGCGCGGGATGCGCCGGTCCGGGAAGATAGGCCTTCCACCTGCCAGCCGAAGGCGCCGGAGCGCCGACGTCACGCACCGTGAATACCACGGGCACGATGGCGTTCGTCCCGATCCGTTTGCCATTCACGGTCTCGGTCATGTCGTAACGCCAGCTCTTTGCCGCGGCAATGCTTGCCTGTTCGAACACCCTGCGCCAGTGCTCGGCATCACTGTCCGAGCGTGGGCGCGCGTCGAGGCTGGTCTGGTACGCCTGGGCATCGAGCACCTGCCCGTTTTCATCCAGCCGCACGGCGAGCAGCACTTTGGCACCAAGATGCGCCTGGACAGCTTCTATCGGATAGCGCGGCGGCCGCATCTTGCCATTGCGTTGCGGCTCGCCGAAGTGTACCTGGGTTATGCGCATGCGATAGCTGTTCTTGCCTTCGACCGGTTCGGCCTTGAGCCCGAGGTGCATCGTCGTCTTGGCAACCACAGCTACGCCGTCGACGATGACAGGCTCGAACGTCCAGCGTCGTACATCGTGATCGACAAGGTCGGCAACAGCAGGAACCAGCTGGCTGCGCAGACGATAGTCGCTGACCGAGCCGTCCGGCGCAATCTGAATTTCGCCATCGGCGCTCATTTCAAGCACAGGTGCCGTTTCCGCGCTTGTCGCCAACCGCATTCCCAAAACCAGGATGGACACGATCGTCAGAATTGCATTGCTTGCGCGCATGTGACCTCCTGGTCGGCAGCAAATTCAAGGCGTCTTGATCGTCGCATGCGCTCTTGCCCCCTTCAAGACACAGGACTTGCGCTTTACCGGTATTTACCGCACCGGTTGCGTCCCCGGCCCACGCCCATTATCATGCGCGGCTCGCCTGACCGCTTTTCGCTGCGCTATGCAAGTTGTTGCGCAGCCAGCAGTTTGGCCCGGATCGGGGTGTAGCTCAGCCTGGTAGAGCGCTACTTTCGGGAGGTAGAAGTCGGAGGTTCGAATCCTCTCACCCCGACCATGTTCTGGTCACAAAACCGGCCCTGGGCCGGTTTTTTCGTTTTCGCGACCGCCGCTTCAGAACGCACGCAGTTCCAGGCGCACGATGTCGGGATTGCTGCCAACCCTACGGACTGCCGCGAGCAGACGCTCGGGCGACACGTTGAAGTGCCGGCACCAGTATGCGATTGCCGATGGCTCGCGTGTGCTGATGGTGAACGGTGTGCTGCTGCGGGGCGCCTTAAACCCAGCCGCGAGATACATGCTGTGTGCCGAAATCCGCTCGATAGGCGTTGCCATGGCGATGTCCTTTTTTGCAGGACGGATCGCAACAAACATGCCACGACGGTTCAGGCGGGCAACGCACAATGACGCCGTGCCGGAGCCTCAGGTCTTGCAAATCGCAATTTCCGCGCGCCGGAAGACATGCAAAATGCAGGACGGCCGGTGCACTGTTCGCGAACGACGCCGCACGGCCGGGCTCCCGGCGGGCGGCGCTCGATGACGTCTACGGATAACGGTTCAACACGCCGGAGCGCAGGTTCGGCGCGCCGTCCGGGCCCGGATAGGAAGCCTGGAAGCTCAGCTTGCGCGCCGCATCCTGGCGCAACGTGAACTTGCCCTTCGCGAGACGCTCGCAAGCTTCGCTGCCATTGGCACCCTTGAAGAACAGCGTGACCGCACCGTCAGCTTCGGCACTGTAGCTGCCGTCACGCAACGTGCATACCGTACGCCCTTCGATGCGCAAGCTCGAGTTGTCCGCGTCCGGCGCGCCGAGCGAGAGCGTGGTCTTTTCTCCGGACTTGCCACCCTCGATGCCCGAGTTTCCTACCCACTGGCCGTTCAACGCTGCAGTCGTTTCCGCTTGAACGGACCCAGTCGCGGCGGCAGCGCCGGCAACAAGCAAAGCAAGTGAAATCGATCTAACATGATTGTCAAAAATCCGCATACAGCCTCCGATTCGAAAATGGGAACCTCCGCAGCGGGCGCCCGAAGAAACCGCCCGCCCGCGAGAAACCAAGTTGAAAGCAGCATGCTGTCAACATCCTGGCACAACCTTTCCACGTCACGCATGTGCAGAAAGTCGGATGTATACGATGCGCAAAGGTGGAAAAGAGTTGCAGCCGGAAGGTCACGCGTTACTTCCGGCACAGACAAAAAAAACGCCCGGGCAAGCCGGGCGTTTTCTGGTTCCTGTCGCGACGTTCAGCCGCCGCAATCCTTGCCGTGCGAGGCGTGGTTGCCGGCAGCCTTCGCCGCGGCTTCGGTCATGTACGAGCCTTCCTTGGTCTTGCCGTACCACTCGTCACCCTGGCAGTGATAGACCTTCGAGCTCGAATTGACCCAGACCTGGCCCGCGCCGCCACCCGCCTTCTGCGGGATCTGCGATGCCGGAGTCGGCGGGGTCGGCGTGCTGGCCGCCGTCGGCGGCTTCTTGGTCGGCGCAGGCATTGCCGCCGGCGCAGGTGCCGGAGCAGGCATTGCCGCCGGAGCCGCCGGTGCTGCAGCTGCCGCCGCGGCCTTTGCCTTCTTCGACTTCTTGGGCGTCGCCGTATCGCTCGCGGCCGCGGCGCTCGTGCTGCTGCTTGCGGTCTTGTCGAGCCACTCCTTCACGCCCTTATGGCCCTTGCATGCCCCTTTGTGCGAGGTGCCGGTAAAGTAGGTTCCGTCTTTGCACTGCGCAATCGCGCCGGCCGGCGCCTCCGCGTAGGCACTTGCGCCGAACAAGGCGCCGACACCGAATGCAACCGCTACGAACAACACTTTCATTGCCGCCTCCAGGATGGGTTTGTCGGTAATCGATCACGCGCGCGATGCATTCGCCGCGCTGCGCAAAGCATGACAGAGCGCGGGCACCTGTCAATGCACCGACCGGCGAACGAACGGCCGCCGTTCAGCTAATTCCGCTCCCATGATCGGGTGTCGCTGATGGCTGCGGTCTGCCAGCCGCATCGATCGAGCACGAAAAGGCCTGGTTGCGGGCGCGCCAACTTGATCCAGCACGCCGCGGCGCTCCCGATCGTCAGGCTGATGTCAGTTTCGCCGGCCGACCGAGCCACCCGGGCCGGGCCGGCGCTGCCGCGAGCGACGGTGTCGAGCACGTCGGCGAGCCCACCGCCGGACAGCATGACTCGCCAACGTCGGGTTTCGCCCTGTGCATACTGGACGACGCCGAATAGCATTTGCCCGCGCATACCTCGCCCCCAGCGCGCGTGGTCGATGCGCACCTGCATCGTGCCATCGGCGCGAACCGTTGCCTGCACCGGGTGCTGCGGGTCCGCCACGCCCGGCGTGGCCGCCATCCGGAATGGCTCGATGGCTCGTGCGTAGGCAACGAAGCGGCGCCGGCTGAGGCGCATCTGCGTCGTATGGCTCATGATCGCGGCGCGCTTGATCTCGCGCTGGCTTTCGCTCAGCGTCAGCACGACATCATCAGCGGCAGCCGTCTCACCGTGCACGCCAAAGGTATACAACTGCGGCGTGGGCCCGCCGCGCTTGCGCAGTGCCAGCCGCAGCAGCACATGCAGCGCACTGTGATCCGGGTGGCGGTCATCCAGCGCCGGCAGGAACAGGCATGTCGGACGAAACTCATCGAGTTGCCCGGCCAGCGCCGTTTCGAGGCCGATATCGGCGTTCATCAGCAGGTCGGTCAAGCCCAGATCGGGAAACCCGAAGCAACGCACGTCGTCCGCGTGCAAGCCGAGCACGCGCAAAGCCGCCATCGCTTCGGCGCGTCGACCCGCGCCCCAGCGCGCGCGAGCGTCCGCGCCGATATGCCAGCGCTTCTCGATCCAGCGTTGCGGCCACGGATTGTTGTCGCCGTCGGTGATGACCAGCACGCGGCAGGCCGCCCCGGCTGCGTGCGCCACCTGCAGCACGCCGCTGGTGGCGATAGCCTCGTCGTCCGGGTGCGGCGCGATTACCAGCACGCGATCCTGTGGCGTGAAGCGTTGCAGTTCGCTCAAGCGCGTCTGCGGCGCGGCGCGCCGGCGGATTCGGGATTCATGCTGCCAGCGTACACAAAATCGCCCGTCGATGTGCGACCGATCGGCACTCAGGCGGCGGACTGCGGGTGGCGGACCTGGCCGCTGCCCCGGATGACGTAGCGTTCGATCGTCAAGGCTTCGACACCCATTGGGCCGTAAGCGTGCAGCCGCGTCGTCGAAATCCCGATCTCGGCACCGAGCCCGAGTTCGCCACCGTCGGAAAACCGCGATGATGCGTTGACCATTACGACGGCGGAACGCAGCGCACCGACGAAGTGCAAGGCGGCGGCTTCGTCGCGGGTGACGATGACCTCGGTGTGGTCCGATCCGAAACGGCGGATGTGCGCGATCGCCGCACCGATGTCGTCGACCACGCGCACGGCGATGATCAGGTCGAGGAACTCGGCGGCGAAGTCGTCGTCGCCGGCAGCGATCATGTCGGCGACGATCGCCCTGCTGCGGGCGCAGCCGCGCATCTCCACGCCGCGCGTGCGCAGCGCCGCGGCGGCGCGCGGCAGGAATTGCGCGGCGACGTCCGAATGCACGAGCAACGTTTCGAGCGCGTTGCACACCGCCGGTCGCGTGGTCTTGCCGTCGATCAGCAGATGCAGCGCGACTTCGAGATCGGCCTCGCGGTCGACGTACAGGTGACACACGCCGCGATAGTGCTTGATCACCGGCACGCGCGCGTGTTCGGCGACGAAATGGATCAGGCCCTCGCCGCCCCGAGGAATCGCCAGATCGATCAGGTCGTGCAGCTGCAGCAGCTGCAGCATCGCCTCGCGGCTCAGGTCCTCGACCAGCGTGAGGGCGGCAAACGGCAACCCGTGCATCTGCAGGGCCTCACGCAGCGCCAGCGCAATCGCGCGGTTGCTGTGCAGTGCCTCGGACCCACCACGCAGCAGGACCGAGTTGCCAGCATAGAAGCACAATGCGGCCGCATCTGCGGTCACGTTGGGCCGCGCCTCGTAGATCATCGCGATCACGCCGAGAGGAATGCGCACGCGTTCGACATGGATGCCGTTCGGCCGAGTATCGCGCTGCGTGATCCGACCGACCGGATCGGGTTGCGCCGCGATCGCCCGAATACCGGCAGCCACGTTGGCCAGGCGCGCGCCATCAAGGCGCAGGCGATCGATCAGTGCCGCGCCCTGCCCCTTGGCACGCGCGGCATCGACGTCGAGCGCATTGGCCGCGAGAATTTCCTGCGCGCGTTGTTCGATCCGCTCGGCCATCGCGGCGAGCACGTCGCGCTTCACTGCCGTCGGCAACGCAGCGATCGTCATGGCGGCATCGCGACAGGCGCTGGCAAGTCCGCGGATCGATCCGGCCGGCGCCACGGCTGCGTTCATGCCGTCGACTCCATCGATACCAGATCGTCACGATGCACGATCGTGTCGCCATAACTGAAACCGAGAATTTTCTCGATGTCCTTCGTGTGGCGACCGGTCAGGCGCCGGACCTCGCCGGCGTTGTATTGGGCCAGGCCACGCGCAACCGACCGCACTGCGGCGGCATCGCCGGACGCGATGTCGACGATGTCGCCGCGCGCGAACTCGCCGTCGACGCCGACGATGCCGCCGGGCAACAGCGACTTGCCGCCGCGAAGCGCGTGAGCCGCGCCGGCGTCGACACGAATCGTCGCGCCGGCTCCGGGCGCATGGCGCAACCAGTATTTGCGCGCCGCCAGCCGGGTCAGCGGCGCGGCGAAATGCGTGCCGCGGTACGATCCCGCCGCAAGCAGCGCGACGGTGTCCGCGTCGCCGCCGTTGAACAGCACCGTGCCGATGCCGGCGCTCGCCGCCTTCTGGGCCGCTTCGAGCTTGGTGCGCATCCCGCCGGTGCCGTGCGCACTGCCCGCCACGCCGGCCATCGCCAGCACGGCGGGCGTAATCACGGCGACCGACTCGACCGCTGCCGCGGCGGCGTCATGCAGCGGATGCGCGCTGAACAGTCCATCGACATCGCTCGCGATCAACAGAAGGTCGGCATCGACCAGCGCAGCCACGGTCGCGGCCAGATTATCGTTGTCGCCGAGCTTGAGCTCCTCGACCGCGACCGTGTCATTCTCGTTGATCACCGGTACGCTGCCGAGGCGCAGCAGTTCGATCAGCGTGTTGCGCGCGTTGAGGTAACGGCGGCGATTGCGCAGGTCGTCGTGGGCGAGCAGCACCTGGGCGACGGGCGCGGCAATCAGGCCTTGCCATAATGCGATCATTCGCGTCTGCCCGAGTGCCGCGAGCGCCTGACGTCGTACCAGGCTGCCCCTGCGCACGCCCTCCGGCACGCGTGCGCGACCCGCCGCCACGGCGCCCGACGAAACCAGCACGACTTCGCGACCGCTTTCGCGTGCCATGCCGATGAAAGCTGCCAGAGCCTTCGCGTGGGTGTCGCTCGGTTCGCCCCACGCATCGGTCAGCAGGCTGCTGCCGACCTTGAGCACCGCGCGTTTCCACGGCGGCAGAGACCGTTCGGAAAAGCGCGCGCTGCCAGGCGTGATCACGACCGTTCGAGGCGATCGAGACGAGCGCGCAATTCGTCGAGGCGCAGATCGGCGGCAGCGCCGGGCGAAACGCGCGCGCCGAGGCTCGCTTCGGGCGTCCGGCTGCCGCCGGCATCGCTCTGGGCCGCATGCCGATACGCTTCGCGGAACGGCACGCCGGTGCCGGCCTGTTCGATCGCGATGTCGGTCGCATGCATCGCCGGCTCGATCGCCGCACGCATGGCCGCTTCTTTCCACTGCAGGCGCGCCAGCAGCTCGGGCAGCAGGCGCAGCGCCCCAAGTCCGCGCGAAAAGCCATGCACAAGACCGCCCTTGGAGAATTGCAGGTCTCGCTGATAGCCCGATGGCAGCGACAGCAGCTGCTCGATCTCGCTGCGCGCGGCAGAGACGCTGGCATGCGTCGCGCGCAGCAATTCGATCACGTCGGGATTGCGTTTGTTCGGCATGATCGACGAACCGGTCGTATACCGCGCCGGCAGCTGCACGAAATTGAATTCGGCTGTCGTGAACAGGCTCAGGTCCCAAGCCAGGCGGCGCAGATCGAGCGTGGCGGAGCCGAGCGCATCGAGCGCGGCGATCTCGAACTTGCCGCGCGACAGTTGCGCGTAGACCGGCGAGACCTGTAGGCGCGAAAAGCCTAGTGCCTTGGTCAGGTGGTCGCGATCGAGCTTCAGGTTGACGCCGTAGCCGGCGGCCGTGCCGAGCGGATTGGCATCGATCCAGCCGAGCGTATCGCGCGCCCGCGCTGCGTTGTCGATGAACGCTTCAGCGAAGCCGGCGAACCACATGGCGGTCGACGATACGACGGCGCGTTGCAGGTGCGTGTAGCCGGGCAGAGGCGCCGCCTCGTTCGCGGCACGGTCGAGACAGATGCGGGCGCACGCGCAACAAAGATCGGCCAGCTCGACCAGCTTGTCCTTGAGCCACAGGCGCGTCGCGACGAGGATCTGGTCGTTGCGGCTGCGCCCGGTGTGAACCTTGCGCCCGGTGTCGCCGAGTCGCTCGGTCAGGCGTGCCTCGATTGCCGAGTGTCCGTCCTCGAAACGTTCATCGAGCACGAACGCGCCACACGCGAAATCGGCGCCGAGCGCGTCGAGTTCCTGCGTGAGCTGCGAGCCTTCCTCGCCAGTCAGGATGCCGATGCGCTGCAGGCCTTCGACATGCGCCTTGCTCGCCGTGATGTCATGCAGAAAAAATTCGCGGTCGAGCACGATGTCGTCGCCGGCGAGGAAACGCATGATTTGCGCGTCGACCTCGACACCGGGTTTCTGCCAGAGCAGATCACTCATCGCGCGAATCCTCCCGTTCCGTCGTTGCCGTGGACGCGGGACTGCGAACGCAGGATGCCGAAGCGAGCATTCGCGAAGCGGCTTTCAACAGCGGAGCCGGTCGTGGCTCGCAGGAAGAGCCGCGGATGCTGCGAGTCATCCATCGTTGGGGCTCCGTGCAAAGTCAAAGTGGATTCCCGCTTTCGCGGGAATGACGAACTCTTTGGTTTCACCGGCTTGCGCTTCATGTCGGAATTCCTTGCAGTTCGGAAAAACCGAGCGCGAGATTCAGATTCTGCAGTGCCTGCGTGGCTGCGCCCTTGAGCAGATTGTCGAGCGTGGCGACGACGACGACGCGCTTGCCGCCCGGCGCGACGGTAAATGCGCCGATTTCGACGTCGTGCCGGTTGGCGATGCGGCTGACCCACGGCGCTTCGTCGACGATGCGGATCAAAGGTTCGCCGACGTAGCGTTCCTGATAGGCGTTCCTGATCGCCTGCGCCGTAAGCGCCTCGCGCAGCCACAGGTTGACGGTCATCGTAATGCCGCGGAAATGTGCGGCGACGTGCGGCATGAACTCGACCGGAACGCCGAGCTGGCGCGTGACTTCGCGTTCGTGGACATGGTCGACCAGCGCGTACGGGATCAGGTTGTCGCGCAGCTTTTCCGGATCGTTGCGATCCGACGGCGTTGTTCCGGCGCCGGAGTAGCCGGAGACGCCGAAGCACGCGGGCGGCGCCACCAGCAGATCCTTGAGCGGCGCGATCGCCAGCTGCATCGCCGTGGCGTAGCACCCCGGATTGCTGATGCGGCGCTGGCCGCGATACCGGCTGCGATACAGTTCCGGCAAGCCGTAATACCAGGTGTCGTCGAACCGATAGTCGGCCGACAGATCCACGATCGCCGTGTCCGGACGTTCCACGTCGATCGCAGCGACATAGGGCTGCGCCTTGCCATTCGGCAACGCCAGCACGACAGCGTCGGCACGATGTGCTCCGACCGCGGCGGCATCGGGATTCTCGTAGCGCAGCGCACCTGCGAATTCGGTGACGTGATCGGCGACGTGTTGTCCGGCAAGTTCGCGCGACGACACGAATGCCAGCTCGAGCCCACCATGACCCGCGACCAGCTTGATCAGTTCGGTGCCGGTGTGACCGCGCGCACCGACGATGCCGATGCTGCGTTTCATCGCCGTGTTCATCCTGTCCGCGCCGACCGATTGGCAGCGGAGGCCGGCACGTGCGCCTCGACCTTGTCGACCAGTGTCGCCGGCCGCGCGCGACTGCGGGTGATGCACTGCTCGATATCGTTCAAGTCATGCATGCCGTACCAGAACACTTTCCAGTGCGGCTCCTTGTAGCAGCCGTCGGACTCGGCGTAGTAGAAGATATTGATAACGTTGTGGTGGCGCGAGCGCCAGAACACGCGCGGGTGCTCGTCGCGCATGACCTGCCAGACCGCGCGGCCGAGACCCTCGCCCTGCGCGTCGTCGAGCACGGCGAACTTGTCGAGGTAGGTATAGCCATCGTCGTCGAGCAGGATCACGGCGGCACGATAGTTTTCGCTGACGTAGGCGCGCATCAGCGGCGTGCGCTCGAAATAGTCGGCGGACAGGCGCCGGCCGAAGCTCGACTCGATCAGCGTACGCAGTCGCGCGAGGTCGAGCTGGGCCCACGAATCGAAGCGCAGCACGCGCTCGCCGCGCCGCACCAGCGTGCCGGAACCGCGATGCGTAAACAGTTCATTTGCCAGCTCCGTCGGCCGCGTAATCGACACCGACGAGGTCAGCGGCAGCTTGTCGAGGAGGTCCTTGATCTGCTCGATCTTCAGGCGCATGCCGCCGTTGATCCAGGGCTGCGCCATCAGATGATCGTATTCGGTCGACAGGTTGATCGAATCGATCAGCTTGCCGTCGCCGTCGAGCAGGCCACCGGTGCCGGTCAGGAAGATGATCTTGTAGGGCTGCAGTTCGCGCACCAGTTCGTTCGCCGCGAAGTCGGCGTTGATGTTGAGGATCTGGCCGCCGACGGTTTCGCCGAGACTGGCGATGACCGGGATCGAGCTCGCCTTGAGGCTCGCTTCGATCGGCGCGAGATTGACCTTGATCACCTTGCCGACAAGGCCGTACTTGTCGCGGTCGATAAATTGCGCCTCGAACACGCCACCGACGATCGAGGTGGCGCGCGCGTCGATGTTCTGCAGCGCCTCGACCAGATTCAGGTTCTCCGCCTGGGTCACGCGGCGCACGGTTGCCAGCGTCTCCGACGACGTCACTCGCAGGCCATCGACAACGCGCTTTTCGACGCCCGCCGCGGACAGTTCCGCGTCGAGCTGCGGACCGGCGCCGTGGATCACGATCGGCGTCAGGCCGACCTGCTGCAGGAACGCCAGCGACGAGACGAGATTATCCAGATCGTCGCGCAATACGGCGCCGCCGACCTTGACTACGGCGAAGCGCGCCGCGTCGAGCTGCGAAAAACGCCGAAGGTACTGCTGGATCTCCTTCGCGCTGCCCATGTTCGAGAGCAGGCGCACGATTGTCGAGCGCAGTTGCTTGTGAGCCTGGACCATCAGCGGCTCCCCCGTTCGATCATGGCGATGTAGGTCTCGGTGATGCGCTGCAATTGCGCCAGTTCGACGAATTCATCGGCGCTGTGTGCCTGCGCGATGTCGCCCGGACCGAGCACGATCGCCGTATAACCGGCTTGCGAGAACAGCGACGCTTCAGTCCAGAAATCGACCGCGTGCGCGATCGGCACGCCGAAGCCATCGGCAAAATCGCGCGCGGCCAGGCGCCGCGATTCGGCTCCCGCGACATCGCCGGCCGGCAGCGGTGGGCCGCGAAACGTCTCGACAAATTCGGCCGGCGGCGTTTCGGCGCAGCCCCTGAACGCGACCAGCAATGCGTCGGTGTCCATCGACGGCAGCGGACGAAAGCCGAAGCGCACGTCGGCCGACGGCGCAATGATATTCGCCTTGATGCCGCCTTCGACCTTGCCGATGTTGAAACGCAGGCCGGTCAACCCGCCGAAGCGTTCGTGACTCAGCGACTCGACGTGATCGAGCGCGCGCGCACCCCAGCGCATCGCCTGGTGCAACGCGCTGCCGCTCAACGCATCGGCCGCCGAGGCGTGGCCGGCGCGGCCGGAAAAGGCGATGCGTGCCGAGCTGATCCCGCGATGCGCGAGCACTGCCTCGCAGCGCGTCGGCTCAGCCACGACAACCGCGTCGAATGGACGCTTCTGCGCCAGGAACGCCGCGACGCAGCGCGCGTCGTTGGCCTCTTCGTCGCTCGTGAACAGCAGCGCGACGTCGCCCTGGGTGTGCGCAACCGCCGTCAGCAAGGCTGCCGCAGCGCCCTTGATGTCGCAGGCACCGAGGCCGATTGCTCGCTCGCCGGTCACCTGCAATGCGAACGGATCGCGCGTCCAGGTCGGAGCGGCCGGCACCGTATCCAGGTGCACGTTGAAAAGAATGCGTGGATTGCCGCGCACGGCAAAGAAGCTGACCGAGCCTCCGCCATGGTTTGTCGTCGCCCAATGAAATCCGTTGAGTTGCGAACGCGCGTACTCGAAAATCCCGTCCGCGCTGATCTCGCGCGGCGGATTCTGCGTGTCGAACGCCACGAGTGCACGCAGCTGGTCAAGTGTCGTGGCAAGCAAATCCGTCATCGAACGATTCGACTGGAAAAAGGTTGAACCACGAAGAACACGAAGAACACGAAGAACACGAAGAACACGAAGAACACGAAGAACACGAAGAACACGAAGGAAGCAAGCAGGAAGTCTTGCCTGGCGTAATCGCTAAATTGGTAGTCGTCGATTTTCACTTTTCTTCAGCTCGCTTCGTATGCATGACCACCGTGACCTTTCTGCCTTGCCTTCGTGTCCTTCGTGTTCTTCGTGGTTCAGTCTTTTGATTTTTTTCACGACTTCCGATTCACTTGCGCCCACAGCGTCGAGCTCATGCCGTACAGGCGGATGAAGCCTTCGGCTTCGGCGACGCCCCAGTCGGCGGACTGCGCGTAGGTCGCGCCCTTCGCCGTCAGCAAGTGCGGCGATTTGACCGCGACCGCCTCGACACTGCCACCGTCCGTGCGCAGCACCACGTCGCCGTTGACCATGGCCTGCGACGACGCGAGAAACGCTTCGAGGTCGGTCTTGAGCGGATCGTGATAGAAGCCCTCGTAGACCAGTTCGACCCACTTGCGCGCGACATCGGGCTTGAAGCGGTTCTGCTGCTTGGTCAACACGGCCTCTTCGAGTGCGCGGTGCGCGGTCAGCAGCGCGATCAGGCCCGGCGCCTCGAAGATGATCCGGCCCTTGAGGCCGATCGTCGTGTCGCCGGTATACAAGCCGCGGCCGACACCGTACTTCGCGAAATCATGGTTGAGCCGGGCCAGCAATTCATGTCCGGCCAGCGCAGCACCGTTCAACGCCACCGCTTCGCCATTGCGGAATGTAATCGCCACCTCGAACGGCTGCGCCGGCCATTCCTCGCGCGCCGCGCACCAGCCGCGCGCAGCGGCGCCGGGCACCTCCCAGCGATCGATTTCACCGCCGGACATGGTCAGACCGAGCAGGTTTTCATTGATCGTGTAACTCTTCTGTTTCGCGCGCACGTCAAAACCCAGCGCCTCGAGATAGCGCTGCTCGTAAGCGCGCACTTCGGTGTGTTCCTTTTGTACTTCGCGGATCGGCGCGATGATCTCATAGTCGCCAAGCGCCTTGACCGCGAGGTCGAAGCGCACCTGGTCATTGCCCATGCCGGTGCAGCCATGCGCGATGGTTCGCGTATTCAATGCCTTCGCCCGGTCGATGGCCGCGTCGACGATCAGGTAGCGATCGGACACGAGCAGCGGATATTGGCCCTGGTAGCCCTCGCCGGCCCAGACGAACGGCTTGACGAAGCCGTTCCAGATCGCCGGACCACCGTCGACCGTCACGTGGCTCGCCGCACCGAGTTCGGCAGCACGCGCCTCGATGTAGGCGCGCTCGTCGGCATCGACGCCGCCGGTATCGGCGAACACGGTGTGCACGGCCCAGCCGCGTTCCTTCAGGTACGGAATGCAGAAGCTCGTGTCGAGGCCACCGCTGAAGGCGAGGACTATCGATCGGCCGTGAGACGTTAGAGGTGAGACGTAAGACGTTTGTGGCGCTTGCGTTGACATCGAATTCGTACTCCAACTGGATCCAGTGCCGCTCAAGATCTATTGCAACGATTTTTCCTGAGGCGAAGGAATCAGGAACTGGATTCCGGCTTTCGCCGGAATGACGAGCCAAGGAAAATCCGTCTCACGTCTCACGTCTCACGTCTCACATCTCACGTCTCACATCTCACGTCTCACATCTCACCAATTCGGCCATGATCGCCTTCTGCACGTGCAGCCGGTTTTCAGCCTCGTCGATCGCGATGCATGCCGGGGAATCCATCACCGCGTCGGTCGCCTTGACGTTGCGGCGCAGCGGCAGGCAGTGGCTGAAGACGCCGTGGTCGGTGAACGCCATCTTCGCTTCGTCCACAATGAAATGTTTATACTTCTCGCGGATCGGTTTTTCCTCGTCCCAGCGGCCGAAGTACGGCAGCGCACCCCAGCTCTTGGCGTAGACGACGTGTGCACCGCGATAGGCTGATTCGACATCATGACTGACACTCAGCGAGCCGCCGTTTTCAGCGACGTTGTGACGGGCGAATTCCATGTAGCGCTCGTCGAGCACGTAGTCGGGCGTCGGACACAGCAGGGTCACATCCATGCCATAACGCGTCGCGATCTGCAGCGCGGAATTCGCGACCGCGGTATTGAGCGGCTTCGGATGATAGGTCCAGGTCAGCACGTACTTCCTGCCGCGCAAAGCCTGCACCGGACTCGATCCGGGGTCGGTCGTGCCGAAGTGCTGCTGCAGCGCCATGACGTGCGCCAGTTCCTGGCAGGGGTGCGTGATCGTCTCCATGTTGATGACCGGTACCGTTGCGTATTTCGCGAAAGCGCGGATGATCCGGTCCTCGCGATCGACGGTCCAGTCCTTGAACTTCGGAAATGCGCGCACGCCGATCAGGTCGACATAGCGAGACAGCACACGCGCCACTTCGGCGATGTGTTCCTCGGCTTCGCCGTCCATGACGGTGCCGACGTCGAATTCGATCGGCCATGCATCCTTGCCCGGCTGCAGCACGATTGCGTGGCCGCCGAGTTGGAAGGCGCCGAGCTCGAAACTCGTGCGCGTGCGCATCGACGGATTGAAGAACAGCAGCGCGATCGATTTTCCGGCCAGGTCGCGGCCGGCTTTGGCCCGCTTGAACTCCGCCGCGTGCGCAAGCAGCGCGTCGAGTTCGGCGCGACTCCAGTCCTGGGTACTCAGAAAGTGGCGGTTGGGCATTTGCTGTGCTCTCGTAACGTCCTGCCATGGATGGGTGATTCTTCCTGCTTTCCTGCGCGAATGGAGCCGCGCAGACACCGGAAAACAAAAACCCGGCGCTCGGCCGGGTTTGGAAAACGCATCAAGAACGCGCGACAGCTACCCGGCCGGTTGTAAGGACGTCGGTCGGCGCGCGCGCGACGTCATCCCCGCGGCCATGCGGGCGCTGGTCAGGATGAACAGAGTGGCGGCGCGCTGGGTCATCGGGCGGCGATACTTAAATTGGCTGTCTGGAAGGCTGAATGATGGCACGGATGTTTTGCGCATTGCAACAACGAGCGCGAAAAACGAGCGTCGCGGGATTATTCGGCGGGCGTCACGCTGATGCGCACGCGAATCCGGTCGCCCGGATCGTAGTTCATGCGCGCCGTATAGCGTTCGCCGCGATAGCGGTATTCGACGTCGTAGGCGACGATGTGGCGCTGTCCGGCCGGGTTGTCGACGATGCGACAGTGCCTCTCGCTGTGAACAGGCGCGCCTGCGGCGGGAGGAGCAGCGGCGCTGTTTCCCACCGCGGCGCCAGCGACGACACCGACCGCCGTCGTGGCGGCGCGGCCATTGCCCTTGCCGAACGCATGACCGACGAGCCCGCCGATGATTGCGCCGAGAACGGTGCCACCGGCGCGACTATCGGCCGTCGGCGCCTGCTCGACCTGCTCCTCGTAGCATTCCTCGCGCGGCTGCGCGGCGGCCGGTACGGGGCCGGCATCGTCATAGACAGGATCGACACGCAAGACATCGGCCCAGCCGTAATGCACCACCTCGGGCGTTGCCGCCGCGGGTGCCGGATGGGGTTCCTGGGCCTGGGCTAAAAGGCCGCAAAACAGCAATGTCGTGACGGCGACCAGGACGCCGATTTTTCTCATTTCACCTCCGCGACGCGAGCTTCAGGCAACTCGCGCCACCGAATTCATGACAGGCAGCCGGTTCCCGGCGGACATGCCCGATGCGTTCGGCAGGTGCAAATTAGAACATCGACACGCTGAATGGCGCCTTAGGCCGACGCCTCCGATCAGCCATCCGACCGCGGTTCGAGGGTCGGCTGATACAATAGGCAATGATGACTGACACCGCCATGAATCTGCGCCTGCACAACACGCGAACGCGCC
This sequence comes from Rudaea sp., assembly GCA_036496665.1. Taxonomy (GTDB): domain Bacteria; phylum Pseudomonadota; class Gammaproteobacteria; order Xanthomonadales; family Rhodanobacteraceae; genus Rudaea. The sequence goes on from DASXKR010000068.1 coordinate 61,674, forward strand.
GGGTCGAGGACTTTGCCCCATTGGACCCCAGGCGGGTCACCGTCTACCTGTGCGGCCCGACCGTCTACAACTACGTGCATATCGGCAATGCGCGCGGACCGGTCGTGTTCGGGCTGCTGGTGCGCCTGCTGAAGCACATCTACGGCCGCAACAAGGTCGTCTACGCGCGCAACGTCACCGACGTCGACGACAAGATCAATGCTGCCGCGGCCGAAGCCGGCGTGCCGATCGACGTGATCACGCAGCGCTATGCGGCAGCCTACACCGAGGACATGGCCCGACTCGGCGCCGACGCGCCGGACGTCGTTCCGTACGCAACCGCGCATATTCCGCAGATCATCGCGATGTGCGAGCGCCTGGTCGCGCTCGATCATGCCTACGCCGCGGAAGGACATGTGCTGTTCGACGTCGCTTCCTATGGCGACTACGGCAAGCTGTCCGGGCGATCGACCGACGAAATGATCGCCGGGGCACGCGTCGAAGTCGCGCCGTACAAGAAGAATCCGGCCGACTTCGTGCTGTGGAAACCGTCCACGCCGGATCTGCCCGGCTGGGAAAGCCCATGGGGTCGCGGCCGCCCGGGCTGGCACATCGAGTGCTCGGCGATGAGCCAGGCGCATCTGGGCGAGACGCTCGACATCCATGCCGGCGGCAACGACCTGATGTTCCCGCACCACGAGAACGAAGTCGCCCAGTCGACCTGCGCGCACGGCGGCAAGGTGTTCGCGCGTTGGTGGCTGCACAACGGCATGCTCACGTTCGGCGGCAGGAAAATGTCGAAGTCGCTCGGCAACACGCTGGTGCTGCACGAACTGCTCGAACGCTACCCCGCCGAGTTGCTGCGCTTCATGCTGCTCAAGGCGCACTACCGCCAACCGCTCGACTGGTCCGACGCAACGCTGGAGCAGGCCCAGCGCACGCTCGATGGCCTGTACGGCACCTTGCGCGATCTGGCCGCCGTCGAAGCGGGCGAGCCGATGCTGCCCGCTGAACTGCTCGCCGCGCTTGCCGACGACCTGAACACGCCCGAGGCGATGGCGATCATCGCGGGTCTTGCGGAGAACGCGCGCAAAGCCATCAGCCTGTCGGAGAAGAAAGCGGCCAAAGCGGCACTGCTCGGCGCCGGCGCTTTTCTCGGCCTGCTTCAGCAGGACCCCGAAGCATGGTTCAAGCATGACCGCGGCGAAGACAGCGTCGACGCCGCGTGGGTCGAACACCTCCTCGCCGAGCGCGCCGACGCGCGCAAGCGCAAGGACTACGCGGAAAGCGACCGCATTCGCGATCGTCTCGCCGAAGCTGGGGTCGTGATCGAGGACGGCGCGCAGGGCACGCGCTGGAAGCTGGTGGCGAAGCCGGAAGCAAAGCCCGATGAATGCGCAGTCTGAATCTCACGTCGCTACACCCGGTTCAGCGGCAACCAGCGCGGACACCGAACAGGCGGCGATCGCCGAGGAGTTTTCCTTCTTCAGCGACTGGACCGAACGCTACCAGTACCTGATCGACCTCGGCCGCAAGCTGCCACCTTTTTCCGAAGATCTGAAGACGGAAGCGCACAAGGTGCAGGGCTGCCAGTCGCAGGTCTGGCTGGTCGCCGAGGGCGATCGGGCACTGCTGCAGTTTCGCGCAATCAGCGACTCGGCGATCGTCTCGGGTCTGATCGCCCTGCTGCTGCGGGTCTACTCGGGACGCCCGGCGCAGGAAATCCTCGACACCGAGCCGCGCTTTGTCGAAGCAATCGGTCTGGCCAAACACCTGTCGCCGACGCGCAGCAACGGGCTCGCAGCGATGCTCGATTCCATCAAGGCGAAAGCCCGGTCTTTTTTGTAGCGGCGCGAGTTCGGGAAAAAGCATGAGGATCGCGAAATGGCTGACCGCGCTCACCCTGCTGCCACTCGCGGCAGCCGCGGCCGATCAGCTGGTCATCGAAACTACCGACAACGTGCCGCGCCACCCATCCGGCATGGCGCTCCCGGAGCAGGTCGCCGGCTTCGTCCGCAAGAAGCTGCTGCGCTTCGACGAATCCGGAAGCGACGCCGGTGCCAGCTACGCCTTTCACGACGCGACGCGGTCGATCGTTGCAACGGTCTACATCTATCCGCCGCCCGGCGGCTCCGCACCAGCGGACGCGGTGGCGCGCAACATGCTGTGCTCGCAGGAACTCGACAAGCGCGAGGACGAACTGCACCGGTTCCATCCCGACTCCTCCCTGTCGGCAGTCACACCGGCCTTGCTGACCCAGGCCGGTGTCAGCCGAAGTGGCTATCACATCACCTTCAATTCGTATGAGCGGTTCGGCGCGTTGCCGCAGAACGTGTCGTCGGACTTCTACCTGTTCTGCTTCGCGATGAACGACTGGATGCTGGCCTACCGCTTCACATACCCGGCAAAGACGGACGTGACGGACACGATCGCGCAGTTCATGCGCAATCTCGTCTGGGCGCGCTGAACGCGCGCCAGTCTGGAAATACCTGCGGCGCGTGAGGGCTCAGTCGCCCATCTGCTTCTGGCGGTGCTCCCAGCGCTCCTGTGCGTCGAGGCACAGTGTCGCGATCGGACGCGCTTCGAGGCGATCGAGGCAGATTTCCTCGTCGGTCTCCTCGCAGAATCCGTAACGGCCCTCCTCGATGCGCTTGAGTGCCTTGTCGATCTTGGCGATCAGCTTGCGATAGCGGTCGCGCGTGCGCAGTTCGAGCGAGTTTTCGGTTTCACGCGTGGCGCGTTCGGCTTCGTCGCCGACGTCGCGCACTTCGTCGCGCAGGTTGTCGATGGTCTGCTTGGATTCCTCGACCAGGTCCTCGCGCCACTTCTGCAGCTTGACGCGAAAGTAGGCGAGGTGGCGCGGGCCCATGTATTCCTCTTTCATCGTCGGGTGATACCCGGCCGGCAGGCTGATAGCGACCGTGCTCGGCAAAGCGTAACGGCCGTCGTCCCTCGAAAGTGTTTCCGCGGTGTTGGATGCTGGAGACATTGTTGCCTTTTTCGATGCGGTTGCGGTCTTGCTGGTCGGAACGGGTGCTGTCGTCTTTAGCGATTTGGCAGGCACCTGTGCGGCGACTTTCTTCGCTGCCGGTTTTGCCGGTGCCGCCTTCTTCGGCTTCGCAGCCGGCTTTGCAGCAACCGACTTCTTCGCTGCCTTCTTCGGTGCGGGAGCCGGCTTGCGCACAGGCTTCGCCGCCTTTTGCGGCTTGCGCGCGCCCGCCGCCGCGTGCTTCTTCGCGGGCTTGGCTTTGGCTGCTGCCGGCTTCTTCTTCGCGGCAGGCGCCGGTTTGCGTTTTGAGTTCGCCATTTTGTTCACCTTAGTTGCTCGGCGGTCGCGTGTTATAGCTCAAGTCACCCCCAGCGGCAACCACTTGAAACGCGCGGATTCGCCCCAGCGCGGCCGGCTTGTCGGTCCGACGGCGTGCGGCATGCGTGTACACTGTCGCGCAACGCCATGCGGCCGCAGGATTTGTTGCGCGTCGCGCATCATGAACGACGACCGGTTGCTCACCCGTGACCCGCCTGATTCTTGCCCTGCTCGCCGTCTACAAGCGCACCCTGAGCCCGCTACTGGGCGAACGCTGCCGATTCGAGCCGAGCTGCGCCGACTACGCGCGCGTCGCCGTGGCGCGCTTCGGCACGGCGCGCGGCGGCGTTCTAGCACTCTCGCGGCTGGCCCGCTGCCAGCCGCTGTGCCGCGGCGGCTTCGATGCCGTGCCGGAGACGTTTACCCTGCGCCGAGTGCGCCCTGCCCGATCGGAACCTCCTGCATGAACGACTGGTTGATCCGTAACGCCGACATCGTCAATGAAGGCCGCCGCTTCGTAGGCGATGTACGCGTCCGCGGCGGGCGCATCGAGGCGATCGGCGGCGCGCTGTCCGCGCGTCCCGGCGAACGCGAGTTCGACGCCGGCGGCCGGCTGCTGCTGCCGGGCATGATCGACGACCAGGTGCACTTCCGCGAACCCGGGCTCGAGCACAAGGGCGATTTTTTCACCGAATCGCGCGCTGCCGCAGCCGGCGGCGTGACGAGCTTCTTCGAGATGCCGAACTCGAAACCGACGACGACGGATTACGCGGCGCTGGCCGACAAGTACGCGCGCGCGGCAAAGAAATCGCTGGCCAACCACGCATTCTACTTCGGCGCGACCAACGACAACCTCGAAGCGATTCGTCAGCTCGACGCGACCAGCGCCTGCGGGATCAAGATCTTCATGGGTGCATCGACCGGCAACATGCTGGTCGACAATCCCGACACGCTGGCCGGAATATTCCGCGACGCGCCGGTGCCGGTCGTCACGCATTGCGAAGACACGCCGACGATCGAAGCCAATCTTGCCGTCGAGCGCGCCCGCTACGGCGATGCGATTCCGGTCGAACGCCACCCGTACATCCGTTCGCGCGAAGCCTGCATCAAGTCGACGCGTCTGGCGATCGAGCTTGCCAACCGCTACGGCACGCGACTGCACGTGCTGCACATCTCGACCGCGGACGAGCTGGCGCTGTTCGCGCCCGGCCCGATCGAGGGCAAGCGCATCACGGCCGAAACCTGTGCTCACTTCCTGCACTTCAGCGAGGCCGATTACGCGATCAAGGGCAATCTGATCAAGTGCAACCCGGCGATCAAGTCCGCGAGCGATCGCGACGCGCTGATCGATGCGCTCCGCACCGGCCGCATCGACGTGTTGGCCACCGATCACGCACCACACACGCTCGAGGAAAAAAACCAGCCGTACGAGAAGGCACCATCCGGACTGCCGCTCGTGCAGTTCGTTCTGCAATGCGCGCTCGAACGCTGGTTCGACGGACAGCTGCCGATCGAACTGATCGTCGAGAAGACCGCGCACGCGCCGGCAAAGCTGTTCGACGTGCGCGAACGCGGCTTCATCCGCGAAGGCTTCTGGGCCGATCTGACGCTGATTGACACGCACAAGGCGCAGACCGTGACGCGCGCTTCCGTCATCTCGAAGTGCGGCTGGTCGCCGTTCGAAGGCACGACGTTCCGTTCGAGCGTCGCGGCGACCTGGATCAACGGGCACCTCGCGTGGAACGATGGTCAACTCGACGATTCGCAGCTGGGTCGGCGCGTGGAGTTCGACCGGTGACGTTTCCGGAGCGAAAAGATTCGCCACGAAGACGCGAAGGACACGAAGATAGGCGAAAGAGGATCTCCGCCGGACCGCGTGATTTCTCCTGCGTTCCGGGCGTCGTTCTGGCTTCAAGCTTGTCCCTGTGCGCCACGGCGGGTGCGATTGCTGCCGAGGCCGTGGTGCGTGTGCCGGACCATTTGCAGCAGGGACAGCTGGTCATCGGCCATGCCCCTCCGGGCAGCGAAATCGAACTCGGCGGACGCAAGCTGCGCGTTGCGGGCGACGGCACGTTCGTGTTCGGCCTCGACCGCGATGCGCCTGCGACGCTGCGGCTCAACGTCCACTATGGTGCGCACAAGGAAATCCTGCAGTTCAAGGTCGGCCAGCGTAAATATCACGTCGAACGCGTGGAAGGTCTGCCGCAGAAAACCGTGACGCCGGATCCGGAAACGGCCGCACGCATCGAACGCGAGCAGGCGGCAGTCGCCGAAGCACGCAAACGTGACGATGCGCGCGAGGATTTCCTGCACGGCTTCGCCTTGCCGGTGCCGGACGCGCGCATCAGCGGCGTCTACGGCAGCCAGCGTATCGACAACGGCACGCCGAAAGCGCCGCACATGGGGCTCGACATGGCCGTGCCGGTCGGCACGCCGGTCCATGCGCCGGCCGCCGGCATCGTCACGTTCGCCGAACCCGACCTGGTTCTGACCGGCGGCACCGTGCTGATCGATCACGGTTACGGCCTGAGCAGTTCGTTCCTGCACATGAGTCGGCTCGATGTGAAGGCTGGCGACCGCGTCGGGCGCGGCAAGGTGATTGGTGCCTCCGGCATGACCGGCCGTGCGTCGGGCCCGCATGTGCACTGGGGCTTCAACTGGTTCGACGTGCGCCTCGACCCGGCGTTGCTGCCGAAGCCTTCGCGCTGAGCGCGCGACGCACGTTACCGCTGCGGAGAATACCGATGACCCGGGTTGAAGGTCTCGTCGTGCGCGAAATCGGCGCACAGGAATTCCATCTGCTTTGGCCGATCTTTCTCGAAGTCATTGCCGCCGGCGATACCTACACGTACCCGCCGGACATGCCTTTCGACGAGGCCCGGCGGCTGTGGACGGGTGGTAACGTGCGTTGCTTCCTCGCCGAGATCGGCCGCAGCTGCGTCGGCGGTTACATGCTGCATCCCAACCAGCCCGGGCTTGGCAATCACGTCGCGCATGGCGGTTACATGGTCGCGGCGGCAGCTCGAGGTCGCGGCATCGCCAGCGCACTATGCATGCATTCGCTCGATCGGGCGCGCCGCGCCGGCTTCACGGCGATGCAGTTCAACTGCGTCGTCAGCACGAATGAGGTGGCGGTGCGCCTGTGGCAGAAGCACGGCTTCTCGATCGTCGGCCGCGTGCCGAACGCATTTCGTCATTCGCGCGATGGATTGGTCGACGTGTTCGTGATGCACCGGTTTCTGTAAAGGTCGTAACGTCAAAGGTCAAACGTCAAGGAGAGCGGGGATCGCAACCCGTTGACCTTGACCTTTGTGACGACCCGGATCCGACTTACTGCACATCGGGCGCGTAGCCACCGGCAACGCCTTTCGTCGCCACGGCGACGGCGTCGTGTGGATGCAGGCTTTCCTGGTGCGTCGCGCGAATCCGGAAGTCGACGACGTGCTCGTCGACATCGAGCGCCGCCTGAATGCGGCGCGCGGCGTCCTCACAGAACATCAGGTTGGCGCCGTTCAACAACGCAAAAGCCTGCTCGTCCTCGCTCTTGACCGCCGTCTGCACCGGCGTCTGCAGCGCGCCTTCGATGCGGTCGATCAGCGCGACGATCGGCAAGTCGAACCCCGGCGCGAGCCGGACCCGCACCTCGGCCACGCTGCGCTGGCTGTGCGGCGTTGCGCAGATACCCTGCTCACTGCCGAGCCAACGGACGATCGCATCGAAGTCGAGCGGCATGCCGCGTGCGAAGCCCCGGGTAAAACGCTCCTGGATCAGTTGCCGCGCCAATGCCGCGGAGCACGGACAGGTGCTCGAATACAGCACCTGCAAGCCGAGCTCGAGGCTGAAGTGTCCCTTGTCGATCGTGCCGACGATGGTGACCGGATACGCCTTCCAGCCGGCGTTGTCGCTCTTCAGCGCGGCACGGCGAACCAGATGGTCGAATTCGATGCGCAGCATCGCGCGATCGGACAGTTGCGCGTGCGAATCGAGAAATTCCCGCAGCAGCCGGCGGATGGAGCACGGTGTCACGGGTTCGGCCGCCAAAGACTTCTCGACATGCAGGTACAGGCGCGACATGTGGATGCCGCGCGCGTCGGGCTGCCTGAGATTCACGTACGCCGCCACGCGCGCAGCGGCAGTGACTGCACCGTCTTCGCCTGTCAGGCGCAGCGGCACATCGATGCGGTCCATGCCGACCCAGTCGAGTGTGCCGGCAACGGCGACTTCGGCTTCGCGGGCAATATCGGGCATGGTGCGCAGTGCGCCGCGTTCGTCGTGCATCATGTTCTTCCTCGTTGTTGCCGCGAGCAGCGCCGCTTCAGCCGACCTGCATCGCAGCAAACTTGGGGCGATCGCCGCCCGCATCAAGACCGGCGTGCAATTCAGCGCGCGCTGCGCGTCATTGCACGTGCCTCCCGCCACGCAGCCCACAGGCAGGCCCAGCGACCGGCACGCGACTGCTCACGAAGATGCGACAGCGGATCGGTCGCGGCTTGCGCGGCCGAAATGAGGGACCGGTCGAGGCATGTGCGCACGCGCCGGTACAAGCCGCCGGCGCGCGGCCCGGCAAGGGCGTTGCGCATCGCGCCGGCAAGCACATCCAGGTAGTCGCGCAGCAGCGCGTTGCGCCGCTCAGATGCCGACGACAGCTGCGCGCGCGTCAGGCCCTGGCGCGCCAGCAGGTCGAGCGGCAATGCCAGGCGTTCGTCGTCGCCGTCGAGGCGCGCGAGCTGCCGCAGCAGGAATGAAATTGTCCACAATGTGGCATCGTTGTCGATGTCGGCATCCGCGTGCCCGCGCAACGCCGCGTCCACGTGCGCCGCGGCGCGGTGAAACGGCGCATGCCGCGCAAACACAGCTGAGAGCGTCGAACACACGCCCACTCCCGGCCGCTGCAGCGTGGCGTCGGCAAGCGCCAGCCACAAACCCGGCTCGCCCGCTTCTGCCAAATCGTGCGCGAACAGCGCCTGTGTGACCGGATGGCTGACGCGGCCGCGCAATGCGGCCGCCAGTTCGTCATGCCACCACGTCACCTTGGCAGTCGCGACCTGCGGATCACGCAGTTGCGTGGCGGTATCGAGTTCGTCGACGAGGCAGCCGAAAGCGTTGGCCGTCAGACGTACGCCATCCGGCAGGAACACCGAGGCGACCGCGTATTCCGGGTGGGCGTCGAGCCACTCGTGTTCGAAACTCGCGAAAGCGGGGTCTGCCGCCACTTGTGCTTCAGTCGATGCCGAGTAGCGGGACCAGGTCCGCCGGTGTCGCCGCAACGTGATCGGCACCCCAGCTTGTGGCGTCTTCGCCATCCAGGTAACCCCAGGCTGCCGCTACGGTGACCATGCCGGCGCGTTTGCCGGCTTCAATGTCGCGCGCATCGTCGCCTACGTAGACGCTGCGCACCGCGTCGACACCTGCCAGCGTGCAGGCGTGCAGCAGCGGCGTCGGATCCGGCTTGCGCGTCGGCAGGCAGTCGCCCGAGACGAGCGCGGCACAGCGCTTGTCGAGAGCCAGCGCCGCCATCACGGCGCGCGCGAGCCGGCCGGGCTTGTTGGTGACCACGCCCCAGCGCATGCCAAGCGCCTCGAATGCAGCCAGCGCATCATCGATGCCGGGATATGTGCGCGTGTGCGTGGCGATCGCTTCGGCATACAGATCGAGGAAACGCGGCAACAGCAGTTCGATGCGCGCCTCGTCGGCATCGGGAAAGCCGCGCCGCAGCATCGCGCGACCACCTTTGGAGACGACATGGCCGATATGCACAACGTCGACCGGTGCCTCGCCCTCTTCGGCGCGCAGCCGGTCCATCGCGACGACCAGATCGGGTGCCGAATCGATCAGCGTGCCATCGAGATCGAAGAAGACCGCGGCGATATGACTGCCCTGCGTCATTCCGGCTTCAAGGCACAGGCCAGGTAGTTCACTTGCGTATTCTTCACGACGCGCGCGCGACGCGAATACGGGTTGTAGGAAAGGCCGCTCAGGTCTTCCAGTTCGAGCGCGGCGCCGCGCAACGATGTCGCCAGCTCCGATGGACGGATGAACTGCGCGTAGTGATGCGTGCCGCGCGGCAGCAGGTTCAGCGCATATTCGGCGCCGGCAATCGCTGCCGCGAACGCCAGTGGTGTGCGGTTGAGCGTCGACAGGAACAGGCGCCCACCTGGCCGCAGCAGCCTTGCGCAAGCGCCGATCACGCTACCCGGATCGGGAACATGTTCTAGCATTTCCATACAGGTGACGGCATCGAAGACGCCGGGCATTTCGGCCGCCAGGGCCTCGACGCTGATCTCGCGATAGTCGACGTGCTGCCCCGATTCGTGAAGGTGCAGACGCGCAACTTCGAGCACGCGTGGAGCAAGATCGATCCCCGTGACGCTTGCACCGGTGCGCGCGAGTGCTTCACTCAGAATGCCGCCGCCGCAGCCCACATCGAGCACGCGTGCCGACTTCAGATTCACACGCCCGGCGATGTAGTTCAGGCGCGCAGGATTGAGGTCGTGCAGCGGCCGGGACTCGCCATCGAGGTCCCACCAACGTGCCGCCAGGCGATCGAACTTGGCGGTTTCGGCGGGATTGACGTTTGCCATCGGCGCCCTCAGCTCGCTTCGCGGATCCGTGCCTGCCACGCCCGCGCCTTCGACAGAAGTTCGTCGGTATCGATGCCGCAAAGCCGATGATTGTCGAGCTTGCGCTCGCCGGCAATCCACACGTCGCTGACCTGCTGGCGCCCGGTCGCGTAGACCAGCTGCGAAATCGCGTGGTACAACGGCTGCGTTTCGATGGTGCCGAGATCGACCGCCACCAGGTCGGCCTGCTTGCCGGGCACGATCGAGCCGGTGCGCTCGCCCAAGCCGATCGCGCGCGCACTGTTGATCGTTGCCGCCTGCAGCGCGAAGGCCGCGTCGAAAGCGCTGGCGTCATTGGCGACACCCTTGGCCAGCAGCGCCGCGCTGCGCATCTCGCCAAACATGTCGAGATCGTTGTTGCTGGCGCAGCCGTCGGTGCCGATCGCGAGATTGGCACCGGCCCGGCGCAGCTTCTCGGCCGGACAGAAGCCGCTGGCAAGCTTGAGATTCGATTCGGCGCAATGCACGACCGACACGCCGAACTCGGCGCAGGCGGCGATCTCGGCGTCGGTCAGCTGGGTCATGTGCACGGCGATCAGATGATCATTGACCAGACCGAGCGACTGCATGCGCGCGAACGGGCGCACGCCATGCTGCTTCTTCGCATCGTCGACTTCCTGCGCCGTTTCGTGCAGGTGCAGATGAACCGGCAGATCGAGGTGGTCGGACAATACGCGGATGCGCTCGAACGTCTCGTCGGCGACTGTGTACGGCGCATGCGGCGCCAGCGTCGTGGAGATCAGGGCCTCGCCCATGAACTCGTCGCGCACGGCGAGGTTCTTGTCGAAGTATTCGTCGCGCGTTTTCGCCCAGGCGCTCGGAAACTCGATGAACGGCAGGCCGACCACGGCGCGGAAGCCATGGCGCAGGTACGTCGCAGCCTGTACGTCGGGAAAGAAATAGTTCTCGCTGCAGCAGGTCGTGCCGCCGCGCAGCATCTCGGCGATCGCCAGTTCGACGCCGTCGCGCACGAACTCCGGCCCCATGACCTTGCCTTCGGCCGGCCAGACGTGCTGCTGCAACCAGGCCATCAGCGGCAGGTCGTCGGCCAGCCCGCGCATCAGCGTCATCGGGTTGTGGGTGTGTGCGTTGACCAGCCCGGGAATCAGCGCGTGGCTGGCGAGTTCCAGGCGCTGCGCGTTCGGATACTTCGAGCGTGCTGCTTCGAGCGGCAGAACTTCGACAATGCTGTCGTGCCCGATCGCCACGGCATGGTGCTCGAGCACGACACCGTGCGGTTCGACCGGGATGACCCAGCGGGCTTCGAGGATGGTGTCGACGACGGGCTGGGGCGTATCAGCGGCAGTCACGTTCTCGCCCCTCATCGCCCCGGCGAAAATCGGGGCCCAAAGCCGTTCACGGGATTCAGAAAGCAAGGCGCTGGACCCCGGCTTTCGCCGGGGTGACTGATTCGCGACGAAAATTCGCGAAGCGAATTTTTCTGCGAATCAATCATTTCACTCGCCCGACGTATTCGCCGCTGCGCGTGTCGACCTTGATCTTCTCCCCCTGCGGCACGAACAGCGGCACGCGCACGACCGCGCCGGTTTCCAGTGTTGCCGGCTTGCCGCCGCTGCCGGCCGTATCGCCCTTGACGCCGGGATCGGTCTCGGTGATCAACAGTTCGACAAAGGTCGGCGGTGCAATGACGAGCGGTGCGCCGTTCCACAGCGTCACGATGCAGATCTCGTTGCCCTTGAGCCACTTTGCCGCATCGGCCATCGCGTTCTTGTCAGCGGCGATCTGCTCGTGCGTGTCCGGATGCATGAAGTGCCAGAACTCGCCGTCGCTGTACAAATACTCCATGTCGGTGTCCATCACGTCGGCCGGCTCGAGCGAATCGGTCGATTTCATGGTCAGTTCGACGACGCGGCCGGTACGCAGGTTGCGGTACTTCACGCGGGTAAACGCCTGGCCCTTGCCCGGCTTTACATATTCGGTATCGACGATCGTGCACGGATATCCATCGACGATGATCTTCATGCCGTTCTTGACGTCGTTCATGCCATAGCTGGCCATACTCGCTCCGTAACACGAAAGCGCCGCACCGAAAGCGGCTAAAATGGGATTTTTCACGGGAGGCCGGATGCGGCCGGCCATCAAGAAGCGCAATGATAACCGCAAGCGCGCGTCGCGCGCAGTACATCGACCGTGAAAACCCCGCTGCGCCACGCCCGCTGCGCTGGCAGCAACTATGGCGCGAGGCGGTCACCGATCCGCGCGAGCTGCTGTCCCTCCTCGGACTGCTCGATCTGGAAGGGACATTGTCGCCCCAGTTCGACACCGGCTTCCCGCTGCGCGTGCCGCGCGGATTCATTGCGCGCATGCGCCATGGCGATCCGGTCGATCCATTGCTGCTGCAGGTCTTGCCTCGATCGGCCGAATTGCTCGATGCGCCGGGCTTCACCTCCGATGCCGTTGGCGATCTCGGCGCACGCGCCGCACGCGGCGTCCTGCATAAATACCCGGGACGGGCCTTGCTGATCGCTACCGGTTCGTGTGCCGTGAACTGCCGCTACTGCTTCCGTCGCAGTTTTCCGTACGGCGACGAAATCGCCGCGTCAGGCCGCTGGCGCGAAGCCACCGACCATCTGCGCAACGACACCAGCCTCCGCGAAGTGATTCTTTCCGGCGGCGACCCATTGTCGCTGTCGACGGAAAAACTCGCCGAACTGACCGGCGTCCTGGCGACGATCCCGCATCTGCGCCGTCTGCGCATCCATACGCGCCTTCCGATCGTGCTGCCGGAGCGGGTCGACGACGGTTTGACGGGATGGCTCACCGGGCTGCCGTGGCCGACGGCCATCGTGTTGCATGCGAACCATCCGAACGAACTGGACAACGACGTGGCCGGCGCCTGCGCCCGCCTGCGCGTGACAGGTGCGATACTGCTCAACCAGTCGGTGCTGCTGCGCGGCGTCAACGACTGTGCCGACGTCCTCTCCGCGCTGTCCGAACGGTTGTTCGACTGCGGGGTGACGCCGTACTACCTGCACCAGCTCGACCGGGTGACCGGAACGGCGCATTTTGAAGTCGACGATGCGAACGCGCGGGCACTGATCGGGGACTTGCGGCACCGCCTGCCCGGCTACCTCGTGCCGCGGCTGGTACGCGAGATGGCAGGGCAGATGGCCAAGACACCGCTATGAGGTACCGGAAACCGCCGCTGACACCCGGTTCTATACCATTCGTCAGTCTGGAAATGCCGGTGGGAATCGAGTAAAAGCTGTTTGAAGCACATGAATTCGTAGCCAATGGCCAAACAAAACCACGTCGTCAAACTGCTGCTGATCGAGGATTCGCTCGAGGAGGCCGAGCAACTGATCAGCGTGCTGCGCAACGGCGGCATTGCCGTGCGACCAACGCGCGCCGACAGCGCCGATACGCTCGCCGCGCAGCTCGAAGCGCAGGCGCCCGACATCATCCTGGTCAACATGGAAGCCAAGTCACTGACGCTATCCGAAGTGTCGGCCCAGGCCGGAATGGGCGGCAGGGATATCGCCGTGATCGCCGTGGTCAAGCAGCCGAACGAGGCCGACATCGTCGCCGCGTTCAACGACGGCGCACGCGCGTTGGCATTGCGCAACCGCGCCGAGCACATACAGTCGATCGTCAAGCGCGAGTTCGAAAGCCTCAACATGCGCCGCAGCGTGCGCCGCCTCGAATCGGCGCTGCGCGAAACCGAGCGCCGCTGCGATGCGCTGCTCGACTCCTCGCACGACCCGATCGCCTATGTGCACGAGGGCATGCACGTGCGCGCAAACCGGGCTTACCTGGAGATGTTCGGTTACGACGAATTCGCCGATATCGAAAGCATGTCGATCCTCGACATGATCGCCAGTGACGACGCCGACGACTTCAAGACCTTGCTCAAGAAACTGTCGAAAGGCGACAAGCCGCCGCAGCGGCTCAATCTCAAGGCGCAACGCGCCGATGGCACGACTTTCGACGCCGTGATGGAATTCGCCGAGGCCAATTTCGAAGGCGAGCCGTGCCAGCAGATCAGCTTCCGCGTGCAGGGCGAGAACGTCGCGCTGGCCCGAGAACTCGACGCGCTGCGCTCCAAGGACCTGGTCACCGAACTATTCACGCGCCAGCACGGGCTCAACGAGCTCGGGCAGGCTGTCAGCGGCGCAGCCGGCGGAGCAGCCGGCGGCGCCCATGATCGTGCACTGCTGATCCTGGAACCCGACAACTTCAAGCGCCTGCTCGACACGGTCGGGCTCGGCAACGCCGACATCCTGCTCGGCGACATGGCCGGCGCGATACGCCAGCACCTGACGGACGTCGACGTGCCGATGCGCCTGAGCGAGCATACGTTCGCGATCGTGACCAGCGGACGCAGCATCGAAAGTCTGCGCCAGCTGGCCGAATCCATGCGCAAGTCATTCGAGGACCGCATCTTCGAAGTCGGCGCGCAGTCGATCAGTGCGAACGTCAGCGTCGGCGGCGTGGTGATCGGCGAGAAGAACGCCATCGTCCAGACCGTACTGACGCAGGCGGCCCAGGCGCTGCGCGCTGCGCAGGGAGAAGGCGGCAACCGCATCAGCATCGTCGACCCGGCAGCCCAGGACAAGGCCAGGGACGAGGAGAACCGGCATTGGCTGTCGCTGGTCCGCGATGCCATCGACAACGGCAAGTTCACGCTGTTCTACCAGCCGATCATCAGCCTGCACGGCGACGAAGGCGAATACTACGAAATCCTGCTGCGCATGCGCGGACCGAAGGGCGACATCAGTCCAAACTTCTTCATGCCGGTCGCCGAGCAACACGGCCTGCTCGCGGCGATCGACCGCTGCGTGATCCGCGATTCGATCAAGGCACTCGGCGAGCGCGAACGTGCCGGCCACCGCACGACGTTCTTCCTGAAGCTCGCGCCGCAGTCGCTCGAAGACCAGACGCTGGTGCCGTGGATCGCCCAGCAACTGAAGATCGCGCGTGTGCGCGGCGACGCAATCGTGTTCGAAGTGCCCGAGCCGAAGGTCGTCACCAATCTCAAGCCGGCGCGCGCCTTCGTCAGTGCGCTGAAGCAGATCCACTGCGGTTTCGCACTCGAGCAGTTCGGCTCCGGCTTGAACTCGTTCCAACTGCTCAAGCACGTCGACGCGAACTACCTGAAAATCGATCGCAACTTCATGGTCGAGCTGCCGAAGAACAAGGAGCACCAGGAAAAGGTGCGCGAGATCTGCGAGCTGGCGCAACGCTCGAACAAGCTGACCGTCGCCGAGTTCGTCGAGGACGCCGCCAGCATGTCGATCCTGTTCTCCTGCGGCGTCAACTTCGTGCAGGGAAACTTCCTGCAGGAACCCGAGAAGGTGATGGCTTACGAATTCGGGACGTGATCCGGGACAAGAGCAAAGATTGAACCACGAAGGACGAAGAACACGAAGAGAGCAGATGCATTGCCGAATCCATTCTTCGTGTTCTTCGTACCTTCGTGTTCTTCGTGGCCGCTTCCGGCGCCCTTGCGCATCGATCAGCCGGCGTTGCGCAGCGCCGCGATGCGCTCCTCGATCGGCGGATGACTCATGAACAGTCGGCTGACGCCACTCTGGCCTGAGATGCCGAATGCCTGGAACGCCTTCGGCAGCTGCGCATCGTCATGGTTGCCGGACAGCGTCTGCAGCGCAGAAATCATCGCGCCGCGACTGCCCAGGCGTGCACCGCCGGCATCGGCGCGGAACTCGCGCCAGCGCGAAAACCACATGACGATAATCGTCGCGAGCACGCCGAGCACGGTCTGCAACAGCATCACGATCAGGAAATAGCCGATGCCGCCGCCGCGCGACTCGCCGTCGCGATTGCCCGACATTGCGCCGTCGATCACGCCGCCGATGATGCGGGCGAGGAACATCACGAACGTGTTCAGCACGCCCTGGATCAACGCCAGCGTGACCATGTCGCCGTTGGCTACATGGGTGACTTCATGGCCGAGGACCGCAGAAACCTCGTCGCGATTCATGCTGCGCAGCAGACCGGTGCTGACCGCGACGAGCGCGTGGTTCCTGCTCATGCCGGTCGCGAACGCGTTCATCTCCGGCGCATCGTATAGGGCGATTTCCGGCATGCCGATGCCGGCGCCCTCGGCGTGATGGCGCACCGTCGCGAACAGCCACTGTTCGTCGGCGTTGCGCGGCTGCTCGATCACCTGCGCGCCGACCGACATCTTCGCCATCGTCTTCGACAGCGCCAGCGAAATGAACGCGCCGCCCATGCCGAACACCGCGCACAACACGAGCATGCCCTGCAGATTCATGCCGGCGTGGCTGTAGGCCCAGCGGTCAATGCCGAACAGCGACACGACGACGCTCAGGACCAGCATGATCGCCAGGTTGGTGCCCAGGAACAGGATTACGCGCAGCATAGAACCCTTCGGGTGTCGGATATGGCCGGAACGTTGGGGAAATCTGCCGGGTTTCAAGAGCGACAGGAACGCCGCGAAGGCACGAAGATCAAGAAGAAAAGCAATATGATTTCGTTTTCCATGCCGCCCTTCTTCGTGATCTTCGTGCCTTCGCGGCAGTCTTTTTCGTCCTTGGCCTTCGTCGCATGAGTTATCGCGGTCGTTTCGCACCCTCGCCCACCGGCGCGCTGCATTTCGGCTCGCTGGTCGCTGCCGTCGGCAGCTGGGTACGCGCGCGCTCTCAGGGTGGAACGTGGCTGGTACGCATGGAAGACCTCGATCCGCCGCGCGAGGTTCCCGGATCGGCGGCGCAAATCCTGCAGACGCTGGCAGCCTTCGGCATGTCATCGGACGAGCCGGTCCTCTACCAGAGCAAACACGAGTCCGCCTATCGCGCGGCGTTCGAAGAGCTGCAGGCGCTCGGTGTTGTTTTTCCCTGCTGGTGCAGCCGCAATGACCTCGACGGCGAACAGCGCCTGCATCGCGGTGTCTGCGTTGCGCCGCCCGATGCCGGCCGCGAACCGGCATGGCGGCTGCGCACACCGGATGTCGGGCTCGCGTTCTGTGATGCGGTGTTCGGCAAGCAGCGTCAGATCCTCGGTAGCAGCGTCGGCGATTTCGTCGTTCGTCGCGTCGAGGGCTGGTATGCGTACCAGCTCGCGGTGGTGGTCGACGACGCTGCGCAGGCGATCACCGAAGTCGTGCGAGGGGCTGATCTGCTCGATTCGACACCGCGGCAGATCCATCTGCAGCATCTGCTCGGCCTGCCCACACCGGACTACCTGCACCTGCCTGTCGTGTTCGGCGACGACGGCCGCAAGCTGTCCAAGCAGGACCGGGCGCGCCCCGTCGATGCCAACGACCCGATGCCGGCGCTGCGCGCGGCGCTGGCGTTTCTCGGGTTGCCCGACATCAGCGGAACGGACCCGGATGGACTGCTGGGCGCTGCGGTCCGCGAGTTCGACATTGCGCACCTTGCCGCAGCGCAGGCAAATGCCGCAGCGCAAGGCGGCACGCCGCATCGATATAGTATCCTCGCGGATTGAAGCGCGGCGCGCCGGCGAGGGCGCCGCCGCAACAGAACGAATCCACGACGGAGGCAAGTCATGACATCACGCGTAGCGTTGGTAACCGGCGGCACTGGCGGCATCGGCACGGCGATCGTCAAGCGCCTCGCGACGCTGGGACACAAGGTGGCGACGAACTACCGCGACAAAAGCAAGGCCGACGCGTGGGTTGCCCAGCTCAAGGCGCAAGGCGTGGACGCTGCCGTCGTCCCCGGTGACGTCGGCGACGTGGCCTCGGCAGAAGCGATGGTCAAGGCGGTCGAGCAGCAACTCGGGCCGATCGACATCCTGATCAACAACGCCGGCATCACGCGCGACACGACGTTCCACAAGATGTCGGCGATGCAGTGGCAGGAAGTCATCAACACCAACCTCAATTCCTGTTTCAACATGACCCGGCCGGTCATCGACGGCATGCGCGCGCGCAAGTGGGGGCGCATCATCCAGATCAGTTCGATCAACGGCCAGAAAGGCCAGTACGGGCAGGCCAACTACGCCGCGTCGAAAGCCGGCATGCACGGCTTCACGATTTCGCTGGCGCAGGAAAACGCCAAGTTCGGCATCACCGTCAACACCGTGTCGCCCGGCTACGTCGCCACCGAAATGGTGATGGCCGTACCCGAGGACGTGCGCAACAAGATCGCCGCGCAGATTCCGGTCGGCCGCCTCGGCGACCCGGACGAAATCGCCTATGCCGTGGCGTTCTTCGCCAACGAAGAAGCGCGCTGGATCACCGGCGCCAACCTGTCGATCAACGGCGGCCAGTACATGGGTTGGTGATTGCCGCGCTTGCGATCTGCCTTGAATGGCAGATCGCGCGGCAACCAGATGAGGCAGGATGCGTGAGTAAAGGTACCTGCTGCGCATTACCAGGCGAGGCACCGATACCGGACGGGAATCCAGGCCAGGAACGATTGCTGAGCGCGCTGCTCTGGGGTGACGGATTTGTTGCAGTACACAACGCGGAACAGCGAACATTGCGAACGCGTCGTCCCGACTTTGACAAGCAGTGCCATCCGCTTGTTTTCTCACAAACTTCCAAGCCACTTCCGGTTCCCCGCAGGTGCCGGGTCAGCACGCTCGGCTTTGGTTGCTGCGCAGCAATTCTGCTGGTGCGACGCGTCACAATCTGCTAACTTTGTCGCATGGCACAAGCCCGAATCATCAAGAAATATCCGAACCGCCGGCTCTACGACACCGAGATTTCGAGCTACATCACGCTGGAAGAGGTGCGTCAGCTCGTCCTCGACAGCGAGGACTTCGAAGTCCGTGATGCCAAGACCGGTGACGACCTGACCCGCTCGGTCCTGCTGCAGATCATTTCCGAGCACGAGGAGACCGGGCAGCCGATGTTCACGACCCAGCTGCTGTCGCAGGTCATCCGTTTTTACGGTGACTCGATGCAGGGGTTCATGGGCAGCTATCTGGAAAAGAGCCTGCAGATCTTCCTCGACCAGCAGCAGAAATTTCGCAGCCAGCTCAACAACATACTCGGCCAGACCCCGTGGTCGATGCTCAACGACATGACCGAGCGCAACATGGACCTGTGGAAGTCTGTGCAGGAGGGGTTCCTCAACGCCGCCGCAGGGTCCGCCAAGGCCGCTCAAGGGCCCAAGAACCCGAAGTCCTGACCGACGTTGCGGCCGTTTGACAGCGGCCGTTGCCGCCTCTACCATCGCGCGATTGTTGCACTGCCGCATAAGGCGCAGCGCACGAATTTGCGATTGAGGAGACGGGCAAGATGAGCAAGCGCATTGCGCTGGTTACCGGGGGCATCGGCGGTCTTGGGACCGAAATCTGCAAGTATTTGGCGCGGTCCGGCCGTACGGTCGTGGCCTGCGACCTGGCCAGCCGCGAAGAACGCGTCGCCGAATTCCGCGACGAGACGGCCGAATTCGCCGGCAAGATCTTCTTCGAGCCGATCAATGTCGGCGACTTCGAAGCTTGCACGGCCGCGATCAAGATCGTCGAAGCGAAATACGGTCCGGTCGACATCCTGGTCAACGCCGCCGGCATCACGCGCGATACCACGCTGCGCAAGATGAGCCCGCAGCAATGGATCGACGTGCTGCGCATCAATCTCGACGGCGTGTTCAACATGTGCCGACAGGTGGTCGAGGGCATGAGCGAGCGCGGCTTCGGCCGCATCGTCAACATCTCGTCTGTCAACGGCCAGACCGGGCAGTTCGGCCAGACCAACTACTCCGCGGCCAAAGCCGGCATGCACGGCTTCACGATGGCGCTGGCGCGCGAAGTTGCGCGCAAGGGCGTGACCGTCAACAGCGTTTCGCCAGGGTATTGCCGCACGGCGATGGTCGAAGCGATCGCCGAACCGGTGCGCAACCAGATCATTGCCGGCATCCCGGTCGGACGCCTCGGCGAGCCGTCGGAGATCGCCCGTGTCGTCGACTTCCTCGCGGCCGACGAATCCGGCTTCATCACCGGCGCCAATATTCCGGTGAACGGTGGCTACTTCATGGACAGCTGAGCGGTCGAAAGTAGCAGCGTATGAAAAGGCCCGCTCTTCGCGGGCTTTTTTGTCGTTCAGTACTGGAAGTCGTCAATGAAGATAAAGTCGTCTGGCGTTCGCACGCAGTCGTAGGTCACCGTCATCGGGTCGCCGGCCTCGATGACTTCGAAGTCGGTCGGGCGGATGCCGAATAACGAGTGGGAATCCATGTTCATGTCGCTGTCGTCCCACTTGTGGGTCGTGAGGTAGTCCGACTCCGCGCTGACCGGAACACCGCCGCCGTCCGAGAGGAACATCCCGTATTTCTGCAGCGAGCGCAGGATCGCGCACGCGGCGGGATTGCTGCTGAAGCTGTCGACGTCGAATGTGGATTTCAGGCGCAGACGCGATCCGTAGGGCACGGCGTTCGCGTCGGCGTCGGTCGTGGCCTTCGTACCGTGCGAAGCCGGGTGCACGTAAAGCGACGCTGCCATGCGGTTGTTGCCGAGGATGAAGCGAATCGCATGGCCGATGTCGCCGTTGGCTTGCGCTGCCGCCCACACTTCGTCGGCGTTCAACAGCAGCGGTGCCATCGGGAATCCTGCCGCGTCCGCGCTCGTGCAGTGTTCACCGCGTCCATAACGCGGGTAGACTCGATTGAGATCCCAATTCAGGCCACAGATCGTATGCAGGCCGGTCGCATCGGCCTTGCTGACGTTGTAGGCCTCATACAGCACGCCGGTATCGTCGTTGACGACGAGCAGATGGCAATCATTGTTTTTTGTATTGCAGGTATAGGACGGCGGCGGGCCAGTGCCCTCGATGCCACCGCCTACCGGTATCGGGAACTGGAATCCGGCGCTCTCGCAGTCTGGTGAGTAATAGCCGGTATTCTCGACGATCGGTCGAGTCGTCGTCGCCTGCGTTGCGTGAACGACGTAAAACGAAATGTCGAGCTGAAAATCAAAGATCCGCGTGTCGCCCCAGCATCCCGAACCGGAGCCGGACGCGAAGCAGTCGCTGCCGCGGATTGCGGTCGCCAGGTCCTCGAGGTGCGACATCATGGCCGCCGAGTTGGATCGCGGCGGCGCGTTGCTCACGTCGAGATTCCAGATCGCATTGGGCTGGCTGAAATGCGGCAGCGCCGCTGCAACCACGACGATGGGCGTCAGCATCCCGGCGACAGCCAGCACCAGCGCGGCATGACGAGCCGGCATCGCGGTTCTCCTCCGATGGAAACGGCCCGATGGTAGCCGGCGCCACGCGAACGCGGTGTGATCGTTGTGGCAAAAGGCGGGCGGCCTACCAGACCAGATCGGCCGGCACGTCGTCCTCTGGTGGAGCATTCGGATCGCACAGCAGCACCAACGACTCGGCCTGTATCGTCTGCGCCTGGAGTGCGACGTCCTTCTCGACCAGCAGATAACGGCCGGCGAGCTGGACGACGGCCAAGTCGCCCTTGTTCAAGCGCACCAGCTGGGCCGGCGTGCAGTAGATGCGGCGGATCTTGTTGCCATGCGGAAAATGCCGCGGCACGTCGGCATCGGCCGCGTTCAGGGCCTTGCCGTCGAGCAAGGCATTCAGCTTCTGCTTGCGCTCCTTCTTCTCGCGGGCGACGCGCTCGGCTTCGCGCTGGGCGCGATCGCGCTCGTCTTTCTCCTGCTTCGCACGCAACGCATAGGCTCGTGCCAGATCGTGTTCGTGGAGATCAGGGCGAACGGCCACCGGCACCAGCGCGGACGCCGGCGTTTTCGATGGCGGTTGCGGTCGCGATTGGCGCCGATCCACCGGCGGTTCCGGCCTGGTCTTCGATTCGGGCTTGAGCTTCTGCACAAGTCCGCTTTTCAGCAACTGGTCGCGCAATGAATCCGACATGGAAGGCTTGCAGTTATCTTGAAGTATACAAAGCGGCTTGGCGCAGCACCGGACCGATGAAGGCGCGGTCCGCTTGCTCCCGTGCCGCGCCGGGTTCTGCGCTCAGTAATGCGGCGGCGGCGGTTCGTCGTGTGCGTCGCCCGGCAGAGCCAGTTTGATCCCGCCGAGTTCCTCGCGCAATCGCTCCATTTCACGGTGCAGTTCGTGGATCAGTCGATCCTGTGTCGCGACAGTTGCATCGAGCGTCTGCACGGTGTTTTCGATGAAAGCCAGGCGCACTTCGAGTTCCGTCATCCGTTGGTCCATGTCAGCGTCCATTCGACGGCCTGCCTTACAGGCGTCCGTCGACGGCGTCTGCCGGCAGCACGTACTTCACGTCATAGATCACGGCGTTCGGCTTGGCGAACGTGCGGATGCCGGCGACACCCCAGTCGTGGTACAGGCGATGTCCAACGCTGATCACGATGGCGTCGTACGCTGCGGCGGGCGGCGACGGCAGCGGCCGGAAGCCGACCTCGCGCTCGCACTCGGCCGGGTCGGCGTGCGGATCATGCACATCGACGTTGGCGTGGCAGGCGCGCAGTTCGTCGACGATCTCGCGCACGCGTGTGTTGCGCAGGTCCGGACAGTCTTCCTTGAACGTCGCGCCGAGGACGAGGATGCGGCTGCCGACGACGTTGATCTGTTTCAGCGCCATCAGGCGCAGCACCTGCGCCGTGACGTGCGCGCTCATGCCTTCATTGATGCGCCGCGCGGCGCTGATCAGTTCGGGATGGTGGCGCACCTCGCTGGCTTTGTGGATCAGGTAATACGGGTCGACGCCGATGCAATGGCCGCCGACCAGGCCGGGCCGGAAATTGAGGAAGTTCCACTTCGTTCCGGCGGCCTTGAGCACTTCCTCGGTGTCGATGCCCATGCGCGCGAAGATCAGCGCAAGTTCGTTGACCAGGGCGATGTTCACGTCGCGCTGCGTGTTTTCCACGGCCTTGGCTGCCTCGGCGACGCGGATGCTCGGCGCGCGATAGGTACCGGCCCGGATGATGCGCCGATACAGCGCGTCGACAAAATCGGCAACCTGCGGTGTCGAGCCCGAGGTGACCTTGACGATATCGGCAAGGCGGCGCCCGCGGTCGCCCGGATTGACGCGCTCGGGACTGTAGCCGCAGAAGAAATCGTGATTCAGGCGCAGGCCGGAAGCTCGTTCGAGCGCCGGCACGCAGCTTTCTTCGGTTGCGCCGGGATACACGGTCGACTCGTAGATGACCAGCGCGCCGCGTGCCATCGCGCGCCCGACCGTTTCGCTGGCGCGAATCAGCGACCCGAGGTCCGGCCACTTGTGCGGCGTAACCGGAGTCGGTACGGCAACGATGAATACGTTCGCCTCGCGCAGACGCGCCGGATCGGCGCTGTAGCGCAGCTTGGTGGCGGCGCTGATTTCCAGCGCATCGACCTCGCCCGTAACATCCCTGCCGGCTTCGAGCTGAGCGACGCGCGCGGCGTTGACGTCGAAACCAAGGGTCGGAAATTCACGCCCCAGTGCAATGGCGAGCGGCAGGCCGACATAGCCGAGCCCGACCACGGCGATGCGCGCGTGCTCGATGTCCAATTCGAAGTTCGTGCCGCTCGATGCCGATGGTCCACTCATGGGCGTTCGCGCTGCACGCTGCGACCTCGGCCGATGCCGTAATAGGCGATGCCTGCAGCCTCGACGGCAGCCGGCTCGTAGATGTTGCGCCCGTCAAAGATCACCGGCGTGCGCAGAGCCATGCGGATGCGGGACAGATCGGCGCTCCAGAACGCCTTCCACTCGGTGACGACGACCAGCGCATCGGCGCCTCGCAGGGCCGCTTGCGGATCGCCGCACAGAGTCAAGTCGGCGCGCTCGCCGTAGATGCGGCGTGCCTCCGCGTGCGCCTCCGGGTCGTACGCACGCACCGAGGCACCGGCATCCCACAATTGCTCCAGCAGGCGCCGGCTCGAGGCCTCGCGCATGTCGTCGGTGTTGGGCTTGAACGCCAGGCCCCAGACGGCAAACGTCCTGCCCTCGAGATCAGCGCCGAAGTGGCGCTGGATCAGCTCGAACAACTTGCCCTTCTGTTCGTCGTTGACCGCCTCGACCGCGGTCAGCAGGCGCGCGTCATAGCCGTGCTGTCGCGCCGTGTACTCGAGCGCGCGCACGTCCTTCGGAAAACACGATCCGCCGTAGCCGGCACCCGGGTAGATGAAGGAATAGCCGATGCGCGGATCCGAGCCGATGCCGTGGCGCACCAGCTCGATGTCGGCACCGACGCGCTCGGCGATGTTCGCCATCTCGTTCATGAAGCTGATCTTGGTCGCGAGCATCGCGTTGGCGGCGTACTTGGTCAGTTCCGCACTGCGCACATCCATCAGGACCAGACGCTCATGGTTGCGGTTGAACGGTGCGTAGAGCGTCTTGAGCTGCTCGATCGCACGCGCGCTGCTCGCGCCGACCACGATGCGGTCGGGACGCATGCAATCCTTGACCGCGTCACCTTCCTTGAGGAATTCGGGATTCGACACGACATCGAACGCGACATCGGCCTTGCGCGCGGCGATTTCGCCGGCGATCGTCTCGTGCACCCTTGCCGCCGTTCCGACCGGAACGGTCGACTTGTTGACGACGACCGCGTACGCGCCGATATTCTTGCCGATCGCCCGCGCGACATCGAGCACGTGTGACAGATCCGCGCTGCCGTCCTCGTCCGGCGGCGTGCCGACGGCGATGAAGATCAGCGGCGCATGGGCGATCGCCGCGACGGCGTCGGTGGTGAAACGCAGCCGACCATTGGCCCGGTTGTCGGCGACGAGCTGCTCGAGGCCTGGCTCGAAGATCGGAATCCCGCCCGCCTCGAGGCGTGCGATCTTGGCGGCGTCGACATCGACGCAAACCACGTCGTTGCCAACTTCGGCGAGACAGGCACCGGTCACCAAGCCGACATAGCCGGTGCCGAATATCGTGATGCGCATGCGAAACCCGTTGCCTCAAAGCTGTCGTGGCATGAGCGATGTATTGTAGTGGCCACGTACGGGCAAGGCCACGTTACACCGAAAAAAAAGGCGCGGGGTATCCGCGCCTTTCCTCGATCCAGATCGCCTCGACGCTGCGATCAGTTCTTGCCGGCGGGCTTTCCGGCCGGCTTGGTCGTCGGCATGATCTTCGGCGCCGGCTTGGCTTCGGCGGCGGGCGGCTCGATGTCGATCAACTTGACACTGAAGATCAACGTGGCATTTGCGCCGATCGGGCCCGGCCCACGCTCGCCATAGGCCAGCTTGGACGGAACATAGAACTTGTACTCGGAACCGACCGGCATCAGCTGCAGGCCTTCGGTCCAGCCCGGTACGACCTGGTTCAGCGGGAACGTCGCCGGCTGGCCGCGATCGACCGAACTGTCGAACTTCGTGCCGTCGATCTTGGTGCCGGTGTAATCGACCTTGACCACGTCGGTGGCTTTCGGCTTCGGACCGGTGCCCTGCTTGATGACTTCGTACTGGAGGCCCGAGGCGGTAACCTTCACGCCCGGCTTGTCCTTGTTCTTCGCGAGAAAGGCCTCGCCTTCCTTTTCGTTCTTCTCGGCTTCTTCCTTCTGCTTGGCTGCAGCCTTGCCCTGCAGCTTCTGCATGAATTCCTGGCGCACGGCCATCGCTTCGGGCTCGGTCAACGTGGTCTTTTCACCCTTCAGCGTCGCCTGCAATGCCTGCACGACCGTCGTCACATCAATCTCGTCCTTGATCTGGCCGAGGCTGCGCGCCACGTCCATGCCGACCATGTAGCTGTACTTTTCCTTCTCGTTCTTGAATTTCGCGTCGAGCGCCTTCGTGTCGACTGCGGGCTTGGCGGCCATCGCCGGCGAAGTTGCCGGCGGATGCATTTGGGGTCTGCCGGCAGGATTCGGCGTGGCCTGGCCAAACGCAGCACCGGACGACGCGATCGCAACGGAGATCGCCGCGGCGGTCAGGGTTTTGCGCAAAAACTGATTCATGTGTACTCCTGGGGCTGAATAATCTGCTTTGAATGCCTGCCGGCCTGCAGACTTCCGCACGGGGCGCGAAGACCGGGGCGAATTGGGGCTGCGTATTGTGGCGGCAGGCCGTGTTGAAGGCAAACTGACGCTTTGGACTGCGCCGAAGGCCTCAGGTTCCCTGCCAGCTGAATGCTGCGTCCAGAGCCGAGACCCAGAGTGCCCGCCGGCTCGAGACTTGAACCGAGGAGCATGGCCAGCGCATGGCAACTCAACGACCACGGCCCCCATCGACTGGCCGTGTCAAAGTAAACTGTCGCCATGCTGCGTTTCGAAGATCTCGCGCTGCGGCGCGGCCCCCTGCTGTTGTTCGAACACGTCGACCTGGCCCTGCACGCGGGCTGGCGCATCGGCGTGAGCGGGCGCAATGGCGCCGGAAAGTCGAGCCTGCTGGGCCTGGTCGCCGGCGAACTGGCGCCCGATGCCGGTCATTTCGAGCGGCCGCGCGACTGGGCAATGGCATTCGTACGCCAGGAAGTCGCGGCCCTGGATATTGCCGCGGTCGAATACGTGCTCGACGGCGACCCCGAACTGCGCCAGATCGAGCGCGCCCTAGTCATTGCCGAAGACGCCCACGATGCTGCGCGGATCGCGGCGCTGCACGATCGCATGCATGCGATCGCCGGCTATTCGGCGCGCGCACGTGCCGGCGAACTGTTGCACGGCCTCGGCTTCAAGTCTTCCGACGAAACCCGGCCGGTACGCGAGTTCTCCGGCGGTTGGCGCATGCGCCTGAATCTCGCCCAGGCGCTGATGTGCCGGTCCGACCTGCTGCTCCTCGATGAGCCGACCAACCACCTGGATCTCGATGCGGTGATCTGGCTGGAAGACTGGCTGCGGCGCTACACAGGCACCCTGCTGTTGATCTCGCACGACCGCGAATTTCTTGATGCCGTGGTCACGCATGTCCTCAGCATTGCCGACCAGCGCATCGAACTGTTTTCCGGCAATCTGAGCTCATTCGAGCGCAAGCGCAGCGAGCGCCTGCTACAGCAGCAATCGCAGATCGAAAAGCAGCGCCGCGAGCGCGCTCACCTTCAGCATTTCGTCGATCGCTTCCGCGCCAAGGCAAGCAAGGCGCGCCAGGCGCAAAGCCGCATCAAGGCGCTGGAGCGCATGGTCGACATCGCGCCGATCCGCGCCGCCTCGCCGATCCGCTTTGAGTTTCGCGAGCCCGCCGCGCTGCCGGTGCCGCTGCTGCGTCTCGACGAGGTGGGCGCCGGCTACGGCGAGCACCGCATCCTCGACGGCGTCAAATTAAGTCTTTCGCCCGGTGACCGCATCGGGTTGCTCGGCGCCAACGGCGCCGGCAAGTCGACCTTGATCAAGCTGCTCGCCGGCGCGATTCCGGCGCTCGGCGGCGAGCGCATCGCGGCGCGCGATCTGGCCATCGGCTACTTTGCCCAGCACCAGCTCGAACAGCTCGACGCCGAGGCATCTCCGGTCGATCACCTCAAGGGCCTCGACAAGAAGCTCGGCGAACAGGCCGCGCGCGATTTCCTCGGCGGCTTCGGCTTCGACGGCGAGCGCGCGCTGAGCATGGTCGCGCCGTTTTCGGGCGGCGAAAAAGCCCGCCTCTGCCTCGCCCTGACCGTGTACCAGCGACCGAACCTGTTGCTGCTGGACGAGCCGACCAACCATCTGGACCTCGACATGCGCGAGGGCCTGACCGAAGCGCTGAACGATTTTTCCGGCGCGCTGGTGCTGGTCTCGCACGATCGCGCGTTGATACGTACCTGCTGCGAAACCCTGCTGCTGGTTGGCCGCGGCCGCTTCGACGAATACTCGGGCGATCTCGACGACTACGCACGCACTGTCCAGCGCGCGGGTAACGGTGAAAAGACATCGGCACCGGCGGCAGGAACACAAAGCCGGAAGGAAGGGCGTCGCGATCGCGCCGAACAGCGCGCGCGCGCGGCGGCTTTGCGCAAGAGCGTGCAAGCGATCGAGCAGCGTCTGGCGAAGCTCGACGACGTGCTCGGCACGACCGAAGCCGCCCTGGCCGATCCCGACCTCTACGATGGTGGCCACGCGGCGCATGTCAACGAGCTCACGCGCAAGGCAGGAGCGCTCAAGGCCGAGCGGTTGTCACTCGAAGAGAAATGGCTGCAGGCCCAGTCCGAGCTGGAGCAGGCAGCGCCGGCCTGAATACGCTTATCGCGGCGGGTCATGTACTGCAGCGCAGCCCGGCAATCCGCGCTGCCGTATAATTTGGCTTTTACCCTGCCCTCCTCTTCCTCTTTCGGAATCCCGATGTCGCAACTGATCGCGCCGCACGGCGGCCAACTCGTCAACCTCGTTTCCATCCAGGCCGCCGAACGCGTGGCGCTGAAGCGCGAAGGCGCCCTGTTGCCGGCATGGGACCTGTCGCCACGCCAGCTGTGCGATCTGGAAATGCTGCTGAGCGGCGCGTTCTCGCCTCTCGACGGCTTCATGACCCGCGCAGACTACGAAGGCGTCTGCAAAGACATGCGTCTTGCCTCCGGTGTGCTCTGGCCTGTGCCGATCACGCTCGACGTGACCCGGGAGTTCGCCGAGAAACTTGGCGAGGACAAGCGCGTCGCCCTGCGCGACCCCGAAGGCGTCATTCTCGCGGTACTCGACGTCGCCGAGGCCTGGGCACCGGACCGCGGACTCGAAGCGCGCAACGTGTTCGGCACCGCCGACACGCTGCACGCCGGCGTCAACTACCTGCTGACCAAGTCCAACCCGGTCTACCTCGGCGGCAAGCTGCGTGGCCTCGAACCACCGCGTCATTACGACTTCCGTCATCTGCGCCTGAGTCCGCGCGAAACGCGCGCGCAATTCGAGAAGCTCGGCTGGCAGCGCATCGTGGCGTTCCAGACGCGCAACCCGATGCATCGTGCGCATCTGGAGCTGACGTTCCGCGCCGCGCAGATCGCCGAGGCGAACCTGCTCATCCACCCGAGCGTCGGCATGACCAAGCCCGGCGACATCGATCATTACACGCGCGTGCGCTGCTACGAGAAGCTGATCAACCACTATCCCGAGCAGACCACGATGCTGAGCCTGCTGCCGCTGGCGATGCGCATGGGCGGCCCGCGCGAAGCGCTGTGGCACGCGATCATCCGCAAGAACCATGGCTGCACGCACTTCATCGTCGGCCGCGACCATGCCGGCCCGGGCAAGGGTGCCGACGGCAAGCCGTTCTATGGGCCGTACGACGCGCAGGAACTGGTGCGCACGCACCAGGACGAACTCGGCATCACGATGGTGCCGTTCCTGGAAATGGTTTTCGTCCAGGAGCGCGCGCAATACGTTCCGACCGACGAAGTGCAGCCCGGCGAGACCGTGCTCAACATTTCCGGCACGGAACTGCGGCGGCGCCTGCACGAAGGCCTCGACATCCCCGACTGGTTCACCTATCCCGAGGTCATCGAGGAACTGCGCCGTACCCATCCACCACGCCACAAGCAGGGCTGCACGGTGTTCTTCACCGGCCTGTCGGGCTCGGGCAAGTCGACGCTCGCCAACGCGCTGCTGGTGCGCCTGCTCGAACTCGGCACGCGTCCGGTGACGCTGCTCGACGGCGACGTCGTGCGCAAGCACCTGTCGAGCGAGCTGGGCTTTTCGAAGGAACACCGCAACCTCAACGTGCAGCGCATCGGCTTCGTCGCCAGTGAAATCACCAAGAACGGCGGCGTGGCGATCTGCGCGCCGATCGCGCCGTATGACCACGCGCGGCGTGAAGTGCGCGAGATGATCGAGCAGTACGGCATGTTCGTCGAGGTATACATTTCCACACCGATCAATGTCTGCGAAACGCGTGACCGCAAGGGTCTGTACGCGCTCGCGCGCGCCGGCAAGCTCAAGGAGTTCACCGGTGTCAGCGACCCGTACGAAGTCCCGGAAGATGCCGAACTGCGTATCGACACCAGCGATATCAGCCCGGACGAGGCGGTCCAGCGCATCGTGCTGAAACTCGAGTCGCTCGGCCTGATCCGGCCGCACAACTGACGTTCCCGGGGCCCTTCGGCCACACGAAGGGCCTGGAATCCAGGCCGGATCCCGCCGTGGAATCGCCCGGATTGCTCGGAGGTTGTTAACATAACTAACGGAATATAAAGCCCTTTGTAAGGTGACGGCCCGCACTCACCGGGAGCGTTATTGCAAAGGTCTTGACAAGTCTCGACTAGGTGTTATACTTACATACAACACTATAACTACAGCGCACCTGTTTCGGAGACCACCCATGTACATGCGAGCCGTTACCTTCCGCGTCGTCTACGTAGGAATCGTGAGCGTCGGCATCCTGCTGACCGCCGCGTTCCGCCAGTCGAACGTGCAGGCTACCCCGATCGCAGCCGCTTCCCGACCGGCCGTAAGCGTAGTCAAGCCGCCCATCGTCATCCTGCCGACGGTCGAAGTCCGATCGGTGGCAATCCACGCGTCGGGTGCAAAAGCGCCGGCGGTTTCCAAGGCCGTCGTCGTTGAGATCCACGACGACACCGCCACCGGCCCGCACGCCGGAACGGCACTCACCCTGCGGCTCGATATGCCGTACTACTCGTTCGGCAAGGTATTGCCGCGTGTGGGCAAGGAATGATTCGATGAGCATCACCTGGAACGACAACGCTCCGATCTACCGCCAGTTGCGCGACCGCGTCGTGGCGATGATCCTGGACGGCATTCTCAAACAGGGCGACGCGCTTCCTTCGGTGCGCCAGGTCGCGGCGGATTTCCAGCTGAATCCGATCACCGTGTCCAAGGCATATCAGGAACTGGTCGACGATCAACTGGTGGAAAAAAGACGGGGACTCGGTATGTATGTTGCTGAAGGCGCGCGCAATGCGCTGTTGCACTCGGAACGCGAACGTTTCCTGCGCGAAGAATGGCCGATACTGCGTGCTCGTCTCGAGCGGCTCGGGCTGGACCTGAAGACGCTGCTGTCACAGCCGAAAAACGGAGCGTTGTCATGAGCGACGATACCGCTGCAACCGCCAGTGCGGCGCCGATCGTGCGCGCCCGGGGATTGAGCAAGCGCTACGGCACAACGATGGCGCTCGATCATGTCGACCTGCAGATTGCTCCCGGTCGCATCGTCGGACTGATCGGCCCGAATGGCGCCGGCAAGACCACGGCGCTCAAAGCGATACTCGGCCTGACCGAGTTCGACGGCGAGCTGTCGGTACTCGGCCTCGATCCACGCACGCACCGCACGGAACTGATGCAGCAGGTCTGCTTCATCGCCGACGTCGCCGTGCTGCCGCGCTGGCTGCGCGTCGGCGAAGCGGTCGATTTCGTGGCCGGCGTGCATCCGCGTTTTTCGCGCGAGAAATGCATGGCCCTGCTCGCCCGGACCAAGATCCAGCCGACCCAGCGTGTGCGCGAACTGTCCAAGGGCATGATCGTGCAGCTGCATCTGGCGCTGGTCATGGCGATCGACGCCAGGCTGCTCGTGCTCGACGAGCCGACGCTCGGCCTGGACATCCTGTACCGCAAGGAATTCTACGAGACCCTGCTCAACGATTACTTCGACCACGAAAAGACCATCCTGGTCACGACCCACCAGGTCGAGGAAATCGAACGCATCCTGACCGACCTGATCTTCATCCGCGACGGCAAGATCGCACTCGATGCCAGCATGGATGCGGTTGGCGAACGCTACGCCGAGGTCATGGTCGCACCGGACAAGGCCGACGCGGCGCGCGCGCTCAAGCCGCTCAGCGAGCGGCAGGTGTTCGGCAAGTCGATTTTCCTGTTCGACGGCATCGATCACGCGCGCCTCGCGGCGCTGGGTGACCTGCATAAACCCAGCATCGCAGACCTCTTCGTCGCGACGATGAAAGGAACCTACGCATGAAGCCGGCGACCTGCATGTCATACCAAATTGTCGCGGATCTGTTCGTCGCCACGATGAAAGGAACCTACGCATGAGCACGGTTATGCCCACCAA
The DNA here is from genome assembly GCA_036496665.1 of Rudaea sp. Classification (GTDB taxonomy): domain Bacteria; phylum Pseudomonadota; class Gammaproteobacteria; order Xanthomonadales; family Rhodanobacteraceae; genus Rudaea. The sequence continues at coordinate 93,331 of DASXKR010000068.1, forward strand.
CAAGTTTGCCTGGCTGTTGAAGCGCGAATTCTGGGAATATCGCGGCGCATTCCTGTGGACGCCGGTCATCACCAGCATCGTCATGCTCGCGCTGGTCGTGTTCGGACTGGTCATCGCCGAGCACACGGCCAGCCGCTCGGGCGTCAATCTCAACGGCATCAATTTCAACGAGATCTCGGCGCACCTCAACGAAGGCAATGCGGCCAAACTGCACGCAGGCCTCACGATCGGCCTGCTCAGTCTGGGCTTTCCGATCGGCGTCGCGCTGTTCTTCGTGCTGTTCGCCTACGGCATAGGTGCGTTGTACAACGATCGCGCCGATCGCAGCGTGCTGTTCTGGAAGTCGCTGCCGATTTCCGATACCGAAACGGTGCTGGCGAAGGTCGTTGCGATGGCTCTGATTGCACCGGTGCTCGCAGTCGGCGCCATGATCGTCCTGCATGTGGGCTTTCTGGTCATCCTGAGCCTGTGGGTGCTTGCGCACGGTATCAATCCGATGCTGCTGTGGTCGCCGGGCCATCTGCTGGCGCTGTGGGCGAAGCTGATCCTGCTGGTCCCGATCAATGCCCTGTGGGCGCTGCCCTCGATCGGCTGGCTGCTGCTGTGCTCGAGCTTCGCACGCTCCAAGCCGTTCCTGTGGGCGGTGGCGCTGCCGGTCGTGACCGGCGTGCTGATCTCGATGGTCCACCTGATGAATTCGCTGTCACTGCCGAGCGGCTGGTTCTGGCGCAATGTCGTCGGTCGCCTGCTCTTCAGCATCATCCCCGGAACCTGGGTTGACGCCGCCGACCTGCGCAGCTTCGATCACGAAGACCGCCTGCCGGAAGCGCTGAACAGTCTGCTTTCGTTCGACACCCTCGGGCACTTGATGTCGTCGCCGAACTTCCTGATTGGCGTTGCTGCCGGCGCGGCGATGATCGTTGGGGCGATCTACTTCCGGCGCAAGCGCACCGAATCGTACGCGTGACCGCGGCATTACGCGCCACCATGCAAAATGGCCACCTCACGGTGGCCATTTTTTGTGGGCTCGACGCCGATCGCTATTTTATGGTGTCGGTCAGCACGCGAATGGCATTGCCCTGGGTCTGCAAGCCGCCTTGGTGCACGTCGAGTTCACCGACCAGCCAGTAGCGTTCGATTCCGGTCGCCGTCCGACGCACGACGACCGCACTGCCCTCGCCGGTATAGACCAGATCGCCCTGGCGCAATTCGGAAGGTTGCAAGGTGGTATCGATGTCGTGGCCGTCGTTGTACTGGCGCTCGATCGCCAGGCGCGCCGGTGTCTTCGGCGCCGGCACGTTGAATGTGAACTTCAACGTGCTCGTCTTGCTCGACGGACGCAAGGTCACATTCGCGCGCAACGGTTCGGTGACGCGATAGCGATCGTTGCCGGTCGGCGCCAGCTCGACGCGTGCCACGTTCAAGTCGCCTTGCAGCCAATACAACTGTGTGCGCGGCCCGAAGCGGCGCACCACGGCGCGTACCGGCCCGTCGACGAACACCAGATCGTCCTTCTGCAATTGCGACGTCTGCAGGTTGCCCTCCGCCGGCTGACCGCCATTGAGGTGTTGCGCAAGGCGCTGCTTGATCTCGGCAGTCGGATCGGTCGCCGCCTTCGCCGCCACAGCGGGAGCCGGAGCTGGCGCTGGCGGACGTGACGCGGCGACTGGCGCCGGTGGCGGCGCGACGACCGGCGCAGGCGCCACTTCGGTCTTCACCGGCGGCGGCGTCGTGACCGGAGTCGGCCGGGCGGCAACCGGAGCCTCGACCGGCGCAGGCTTCGGCGCCGGTGCGACTGGCTTGGCCTCGACCACCTTCGGTTCAGGCCTGGGTTCCGGCTTAGGCGCCTTGGCAACGGGCGCTTCGACCGGCTTGGCCGCAACTTTCGTGTCCTCGACACGCACCATGACGTTTTCGAAAAACGCATCGCTCATGCGCACCGAGGCGTTGGCCGCTCCGGCGCGCACTTTGGAGGCGGCTTTGTCCTGCCAATAGGGCGGCGCCGAGACCACCAGCGTCTTGCCGGAAGCTGCCGCCTGGCGCGCCAGCTCCGCGATCTTCGCGTCACCCGCTCCGGACAGGAAATCCTTGCCGCTGATCGCGACCTCCTGAGCGCACGCGGCGCCGGCAGCAAGCAGCGCGCCCGTGAACAACAAACTTCTCAACATTACCATTTCCGCACTACCCCTCATGGAAATCGATTTTCACAACAACCTGTCAGTCTGAGACCGACAGGCTGCAAAGCATGTGCCTAAAGCCATCGAGATCTGCAAACGTTTGCTTACAACCCCGATTCTGAGAACACCGTCACGCTTGGAGTGCCGGCGCACACGGCGATCCGCCGCCGGAGCAGTGCCGCGAGGCTGGGGCGCGCAGCGGCTTCCGGCCCCAACAGTCAAGATCGCGCAGCGCCCCGATCACCCGCCCGCCGACCCGCCGTGCACGCCGCCCTTGGTCAATGCCATCGGGTCGAGCAGCGCCTTGAGCCTGGCTTTCGGCAGCCCCGTCGTCTCGATGGCCACATCGAGGATCGGCCGGCCCTGCTTGTACGCCTGCTTGGCCGTTGCCGCACCCTTTTCATAACCGATCACCGGATTGAGTGCCGTGACGAGGATCGGATTCTTGTCGAGCGCCTGCTTGATCCGGTCCTGACGAACCTTGAATCCGGCGATCGAACGATCGGCAAGCGCGCGTGCGGCGTTTGCGAGAATTTCTATACTTTGCAGCAGATTCAGTGCAATCACCGGCAGCATCACGTTCAGCTGGAAGTTGCCTGACTGGCCGGCTATCGTGATCGTCGCATCGTTGCCGATGACCTGGGCGCAGACCATGGTCAGCGCTTCGGGAATCACCGGATTGACCTTGCCGGGCATGATCGACGAACCGGGCTGCAGCGCCGGCAGTTCGATCTCGCCAATACCCGCGAGAGGGCCCGAGTTCATCCAGCGCAGGTCGTTGCCGATCTTCATCAGCGAACAGGCCAGCGTCTTGAGCTGGCCCGACAGTTCGACCGCGGCATCCTGGGACGACATGCCCTCGAACAGGTTGTCGGCCTGCTCGAACTTCACTCCGGTCACCTTGCGCAGCTGCAGGCAGATCTTCGGCCCAAGCCGGGCGTCTGCGTTGATGCCGGTGCCGACGGCGGTGCCGCCCTGCGGCAGCTTGCGGACGCGTTTGAGCGCATCCTGCAGCCGCTCGATGGCCGAGCGGATCTGCGCGGACCAGCCGCCGAGCTCCTGGCCGAATGTCACGGGCATCGCATCCATCAGGTGCGTGCGGCCGGTCTTCGGCACGCGTTTGAGTTCCCGGGCGCGCCGGTCGAGCGTCACCCTGAGGTGCGCCAGCGCCGGCAGCAACTGCTCGGAAACCGACAGGGCCGCGCTGACCTGGATCGCGGTCGGGATGACGTCGTTCGAGGACTGGCCCATGTTGACGTCGTCGTTCGGGTGCACTTTCGAGCCGATGGCCGAGGCCAGGTGCGCGATGACCTCGTTCGCATTCATGTTCGACGACGTACCGGAACCGGTCTGGAACACGTCGATCGGAAAATGGCGGTCGAACTCGCCCGCGGCGACGCGCTCGGCCGAGCGGCCGATCGTGCGCGCCTTGGCCTTGGACAGATGGCCCATGTCGCTGTTGGCCTTGGCGGCGGCCGCCTTGATCAAGCCGAGCGCGCGAATGAACTGGCGCGGCATCGTCAGGCCGGAAATCGCAAAGTTGTCGACCGCGCGCTGTGTTTGCGCGCCGTAGAGGGCGTCGGCGGGCACTTTCAGTTCGCCCATGCTGTCGCGCTCGATGCGATAGTCGGCCATTTGTCGTCGCTCCACGAAAGGTCAGACCGGAAATTATAGCGGGTGGCCACAGCCGCTGCCGGTAACGGGTGCTCGGTAGCCGCTAGCCGGAGAGCCAGAGCCGCCGCGAGATCGCCGCTCTCCGGCTACGGATTTCCGGCTCGATGGCGCCGACTCCAAAGCCGTGCTTGCTATCATTCCCATTCCGCCAGGACGCCAGCAATGACTCTGACTCCGCTCACCGCCTTGTCGCCACTCGACGGCCGCTACGCCGGCAAGGTTGAACCGCTGCGGCCGATCTTCAGCGAATTCGGCTTGATGCACCGCCGCGTTTTGGTCGAGGTGCGCTGGCTGCTTGCGCTCGCCGACGAAAATGCAATCAGCGAAGTCGGCGTTCTCGACGCGCAGTCGCGCAGCTTCCTGAAGACGCTCGTGGACGCTTTTTCGTTGCAGGATGCAGAGCGCATAAAGGCGCTCGAACGCACGACGAACCACGACGTCAAGGCGGTCGAGTATTTCCTCAAGGAACGCATCGGCGACCACGCAGACCTGGCAATGGCAAAGGAGTTCGTCCACTTCGCCTGCACCTCAGAGGACATCAACAACCTTGCCTACGCACTGATGCTGCGCGATGCCCGCGACGGCGTGCTGTTGCCGGCGCTCGACAAGTTGCTCGCCACGCTCAAGCAGATGGCGCATGCGCTCGCCGCGCAGCCGATGCTGGCGCGCACGCATGGGCAAACCGCCTCGCCGACGACACTCGGCAAGGAAATCGCGAACGTTGTCGCACGCTTGCGACGGCAGCGCGCGCAGATCGCTGCGGTTGCCCTCAGCGGCAAGATCAACGGTGCGGTCGGCAATTACAACGCCCATGTCGTCGCCTATCCGCAGCTCGACTGGCTGGCGTTGTCGAGCCGCTTCGTCGAATCGCTCGGCCTCGACTTCAACGCGTACACGACGCAGATCGAACCGCACGATGGCATCGCCGAACTCGGCGACGCGATTCGCCGCGCAAACACGATCCTGATCGATTTCTGCCGTGACGTCTGGGGCTACATTTCGCTCGGTTATTTCCGCCAGGAGCTCAAGCCCGGCGAAGTGGGTTCGTCGACGATGCCGCACAAGGTCAATCCGATCGACTTCGAGAATGCCGAAGGCAACTTCGGTATTGCCAATGCGCTGTTCGCGCACTTCTCGGAAAAACTGCCGATCTCGCGCTGGCAGCGCGACCTGACCGACTCGACCGTGCTGCGCGCGCTCGGCACCGCGTTCGGTCATACGCAGATCGCGATCGACGCGCTTTCGCGCGGACTGGCCAAATTGAATGCCGCGCCCGACCGACTGGCCGCCGACCTCGATGCGAGTTGGGAAGTGCTGGCCGAAGCCGTGCAGACCATGATGCGCCGCTACGGCCTGCCCGAGCCATACGAACAGCTCAAGGCACTCACGCGCGGACAGGACATCACGCGCGAGTCGATGCGAACGTTCATCGAATCGCTGGCACTGCCGGCCGATGCGAAACGGCGGCTGCTGGAGCTCACGCCGGCCACGTATACCGGTCTCGCCAAAACGCTCGCCGGATCAATCTGACTCTTGCGCTCGGCGCCGTGGAGGCCTGACACTCGCAAGGACGGTTTGCCACCGCAATCCGGATAGGGGGCTTTGCCTTGGTCGCAACATCGTTGCTCGGCGAACTCAAGCGCCGCAATGTCTTTCGCGCGACAGCGGTTTATGCCGCTGCGGCATGGCTGCTGGTTCAGGTTGCAACCCAGGTCTTTCCATTCTTCCACGCTCCCGAGTGGATCGTGCGCTGGATCATCGTCGCTGCAGTCGTCGGCCTGGCACCGTTCATCGCCTTCGCCTGGTTCTACGAGTTCACGCCGGAAGGAATCAAGCGTCAGAGCGACGTGGCGCCGGACGAATCGATCGTTCACCTGACCGCACGCAAGCTCGACCGCTGGATCATCGTCCTGCTCGGTTTCATCGCGCTACTGCTGGTCGTGAACATGTTCGTGCTGCGCAAGCCGGCGGCCGATGCCGACGGCAACCAGGCTGGTGCAGATACGGCGTCGACTGGCTCGGCGCCGGCGAAATCGATCGCTGTGCTGCCGTTCGAGAATCTCAGCAAGGACGAAAACAACGCGTATTTCGCCACCGGCATGCAGGACGAGATCCTGACCCGGCTCGCCGGAATTCACGACCTCAAAGTGATCTCACGCACGTCGACTGCACAGTATGCGAGCCAGCCGCCGAACCTGAAGATCGTCGCCGAGCAGCTCGGCGTGGCGACGGTGCTCGAAGGCAGCGTACAGAAAGCCGGCGAACAGGTGCACATCAACCTGCAGCTGATCGACGCGCACAACGACAGCCACCTGTGGGCACAGAGCTACAACCGCGAGCTCAAGGACATCTTCGCGGTCGAGGCGGAAGTCGCGCAAAACGTGGCCGACGCGCTCAAGGCGCAACTGGTGCCGACCGAGGCGGCGCGCGTCGCCGCCGTGCCGACACAGAGTCCCGTCGCCTACGAGTTGTATCTGCGCGCGAACTCGCATGCCAACCGCGCTTACGATCAGGATGTGCTCGTCCCGGCAGAACTGCCTCCGGCAATCACCCTGTACCAGCAGGCGCTGGGCGCCGATCCGCAGTTCGCGCTGGCAGCAGCCGCCTTGGCGCGGGCGCACATGAGCATGTACTTCAACGCGCCGGACCGAACCGAGGCCAGGCTCGCAGCGGCGAAGACAGCGGCTGATCGCGCGCTGGCCTTGCAACCCGGGCTCGGCGAAGCGCACCACGCGCTCGCGATGTATTACTACTGGGGCCATCGCGACTATGCCGCGGCGATAGAGGAATTGCAGGTCGCACGCCAAACGCTGCCGAATAGCGGCGATGTAATGATCCTGCTTGCAGCCATCGACCGCAGGCAGGGACATGGCGCCGAAGCGATCGCCAGCTTTCAGCAGGCCACTCTGCTCGACCCGCGTAGCGCGTTCGCGCTCGACCAGCTCGCCTTCACTTACGCTGCCCTGCGTCGCTATCCCGAGGCGGATCGCGCGTTCGCACAGGCCGTGGCCGTCACGCGCGACCCGAAAGACGAGCAGGTGACGCAGGGACTCAACACGATCGCCTGGAAAGGCGATGTCGCACCGCTGCGCGCCGCTTTGGGGGCGCTCGAACCCGGTAGCGATGCGTACAGCGGCAACCTGCAGAGCCTTTTCCTGGTCAACTGGTGGTCGCGAAACTACGCCGCCGCGTTGAGTGCAGGAAATACCAGCACCGACAGCGACTGGTCCGACCAGGCCAACGTCACCCTCCCCCGGATGCTGTATGTCGCCTGGGCCTATCAGGCGAGCGGTGACGCTGCGAAAGCCGCCGAAGCGTATTCGCTCGTCCAGAAAACGGTGAGCGCCGCGCTGATGCAGCAGCCTGATGTGGCGGACTTGCATCTGGCGCTGGCGTTCGCCGACGCCGGCCTGGGTCTCAAGGACGAAGCCGTACGCGAGGGCAAGCGTGGCGCGGAACTGTTGCCGGTCAGCCGCGATGCATTGACTGGATCCGCAATGCAGGTTTATCTCGCACAGGTTTATGTGCGCGTCGGCGACAACAATTCCGCCTTCGATCTGCTGCGCCCGGCGATGCAGCACTTCAGCGGACAATTTCTGTCACCCGCACTGCTCAAGCTCGATCCGAACTGGGATCCGTTGCGCAACGATCCGCGTTTTGCGCAACTGCTTGCCTTGGGAGATATTCCCGTAGAGGTCAAGGTCGGGCAATGAAGATGGCGGCACGTCGTCCGCCAGACGTGGCGCAAACGGCGATCGAAGCGCACGCGAAGCGCGGCCGGCCGCTCGGCATGACGCCTGCGATCTTCCTGCGCGACTACTGGCAGAAGCGGCCGCTGCTGGTCCGCGGCGCGTTTCCACAATTCCACAATGCGATAACACCGGAAGACCTTGCTGGCCTCGCGTGCGAGGACACTGCGCTCGCACGCATGGTGATCCGCGATGTGCGACGCGACCGCTGGATGCTGCGCAACGGTCCGTTCAAGGAATCCAAATTTGCGAAACTGCCGAAGACGCACTGGACGCTGCTGGTCCAGGACGTCGACAAGTGGGACGCTGATGTTGCGCGGCTGCTCGACGAGTTCACGTTCCTGCCGGCCTGGCGCGTCGACGACATCATGGTCAGCTACGCGACCGACGGCGGCGGCGTCGGGCCGCACATCGACAACTACGACGTATTCCTGATCCAGGGACGAGGCCGGCGCCGCTGGCGCATCAGTACCGATCCCCGCGCGCCGCGCGATTTCCGCGACGACGCGGACCTGAAATTGCTGAAGGTCTTCGCGCCGACACACGACTGGACGCTCGACTCCGGTGATGCCCTGTATCTGCCGCCGGGGATTCCGCACGAGGGAACGGCCGTCGGCGACTGCATCACCTACTCGGTCGGAATGCGCGCGCCTTCGGTTGCCGAACTGGTCATCGATCTCGCCGAAAGCGTCGCTGAGCCACTCGATGAGGAGCAGCGCTACGGCGACGTCGACCTGTCGCCGGCGCGCGATGCGCATGAAATCGGCGCGGCGGCGCTGCGCCGGGTCGCTGCGTCCCTGTCGGTCCTGCGCGGCACGGACGACGCGGCGCTGCGTACCTGGTTCGGGCGTTTCATCACGCGCTACCGCAGCACGCACGAGGCGGCGCCGGCATCGCGCCGACTGTCGCCGGAGAAATTGGCGGCACGGCTCGCGAACGCGCGCGTGGTCCGGAACCCATGGAGTCGAACGGCATGGAGTCCGCTGGGCCGACGCGCCGAACTGTTCGTTGCCGGCGAGCGCTTTGTCTGCTCGCGAGCGATCGCGCAACGGCTGGCTGGCCAGCGCGAACTCGATGGCGCCGAAATTGCCCGTCTGGCAAAGGCAGCCGATTTCCGGGTCCTGGCAGGCCTGATCAATGCCGGACACTTCGCCGTCTTGCGACGCGCTGGATAGCCTCAGGGGCACAGGGTTTTGCCGTCGTCCCGGTCGGGCTGTCAGACCACGAGTCTGCGATTTCGCTGCTATCAGACCGCTTGTACAATGAACGCGGCCGCTTCAATCGATACCTTTGGCCAGCGGCTTGCCAGGAAGGGGAGAGTTGCCTCGATGATCCCGAACGATTTCACCGTGACCATCGCCGACTGGTCGAACGATGACGACCGCGACGCCTGCAAGGCGGTGCGCGAACAGGTATTCATGATCGAACAGCAAGTCCCGCGCGAGGACGAGTGGGACGAGTTCGACGAGCGTTCGCGGCACGTGCTCGCCCGCGATGCACAGGGCAATCCGATCGGCACCGGCCGGCTTACAGCCGACGCGATGATCGGACGCATGGCCGTGCTGCCGGAGTGGCGAGGCAAGCAGGTCGGCGCGATCATGCTCGATGCGCTCGTCGAGCAGGGCCGCGCACTGGCCTGCCCGGCGATCGAACTGCACGCGCAGGTGCAGGCCGCGCCGTTCTACGAACAGTTCGGCTTCGCCGCGTACGGCGACGAGTTCGTCGAATGCGCGATGCGCCACGTCCACATGCGCCTGGACCTGGTGCCACGCGCGCCGCCGCAACGAACGGCGCCGCCGCCGCGGCCCGAAGTGCGCAGTGTTGCCGTCGATTCACGCGAACAGGCGCTGGAGGAGACCCTGGCGTTGATCGGCGCAGCCCGACGCGACTTGTATATCTATTCGCGCGACCTCGACCCGCAGTTGCTCGATACCGAGGTCGTGCTCGATGCGCTCAAGCGCCTGGCGATCGGCGGACACGCCAGCGTGCGCATCCTGGTCCAGGATCCGCAGCAGCCGCTGCGCCGTGGCCATCGCCTGGTCGCCCTGGCGCGACGGCTGAGTAGCGTGTTCGCGCTGCGCACGCCGGTGCAGGACAGCGACCTGCAATATCCTTCGGCCTTCCTGCTCAATGATAGCGGCGGCTTCTATTTCCGCACCCTCGGCAACCGCTTCGAGGGAGAAGCGGTCAACTATGCACCCGGCCGCCATGCCCAGCTCCTGGAGTTTTTCAAGCAGGTCTGGGAACGTTCGGAGAGTAGCGAAGAATTGCGCCTGCTCGAGCTGTAGTCGCGCGCCACTTGGTTCGGCGGCGGGCGCCCACACGTCCGATACTGGCCGGTGAAAGTGTCGCAGCGCAACACGTTGCAGGTATAATTGCCGGCCCGCGTTCCGGCGCCGAAATCAGCCGTTTCAAACGGTCGCGCCGGGCGGATTTTTCCCGATCCCACATCCGGTATCAGAGTGAGCGGCAGCCTACTCCAGCAGTTTGCAGCATCGTCCCAATTGTCGGGCGGCAATGCCGCGTTCGTCGAGCACCTTTATGAAGCCTTCCTGCGCGATTCCGGGTCGGTCGCACCGGAATGGCGCGCCTACTTCGACTCGTTCAAGGGTCGCGAGGCCGGCGACACGCCGCACTCGGATGCGATCGCGCGCATCGAACGCGCACAGAAAATCAACGGACATGCCGTCGCCGCGCTGGCAGCGCCGGTCAGCGACGTCCAGGCGCAGAAGCAGGCCGGCGTGCTCAAGCTCGTCACCGCCTACCGGTCGCGCGGCCATCTCGCGGCAAAGCTCGATCCGCTGGCTCTCGAGCAGACGTTTCCGCCGGTCGACCTCGAGGCGCTCGGCCTGCTGCCGCGTCCGAGTGCGCCGGATCTCGACCCGGCATTCCATGGTCTCGGCGCCGCGGACATGGAAACGGAATTCAACACGAGTTTCCTTGCCGGCCCGCAGCGGCTCAAGCTCAAGGATCTCATCGCACGCCTGCAGGCGACCTATGCGTCGAGTATCGGCGCCGAGTTCATGCACATCGCCGACGCCGCACAGCGACGCTGGGTGCACGAGCACATCGAAGGCGCCGGCGGCGAGTACGCGCTGAGCGCCGACGAGAAGAAACAGTTGCTCGAAAAACTCGTCCAGGCCGACGGCCTGGAGCGCTACCTGCACACCAAGTATGTCGGCCAGAAGCGCTTTTCGCTCGAGGGCGGCGACAGCCTGATCCCGCTGGTCAACGAACTGCTCAACCGCGGCGGCGCCGACGGCCTGCGCGACTTCGTCATCGGCATGGCCCACCGCGGCCGCCTCAACGTGCTGGTCAACATCCTTGGCAAGGCGCCGCAGAAACTGTTCGCCGAGTTCGAAGGCAAGGTCGAGCATCCGGATGATCCGGCCCATTCCGGCGACGTGAAGTACCACATGGGCTTCTCGGCCGACGTCAAGACACCGGGCCACACCGTGCACGTCGTGCTGGCGTTCAATCCGTCGCATCTGGAGATCGTCAACCCGGTCGTCGCCGGTTCGGTGCGAGCGCGCCAGACCCATCGCAGCGATACCGAACTGGAACAGGTGCTGCCGGTGCTGATCCACGGCGATGCCGCGCTCGCCGGCCAGGGCGTGAACATGGAACTGTTCAACATGTCGCAGGCGCGCGGCTTCGCTGTCGGCGGCACGATTCATATCGTCGTCAACAACCAGGTCGGCTTCACGATTTCGAATCCGCACGATTCGCGTTCGACGCTGTATTGCACCGACGTTGCCAAGATGGTCGGCGCGCCGGTCTTCCACGTCAACGGCGACGATCCCGAAGCGGTGCTGTTCATCGCGCGCCTGGCGTTCGATTACCGGCGCAAGTTCAAGCGCGACGTCGTCATCGATCTCGTCTGCTATCGCCGCCACGGCCACAACGAGGCCGACGAGCCGGCGGCGACGCAGCCGCTGATGTACCAGGTGATCCGCGCACGACCGACGCTGCGCGAACTGTATGCGAAGAAGCTGGTGACGCAAGGGACCATCGGCGACGGCGACGCGCAGGTGCTGGTCGATGCCTATCGGACCAAGCTCGAAGCCGACCAGCCGATCGCGCCACTTGATCCGGACTTCAAGGACGCGTTTGCGGTCGACTGGACGCGCCATCTCGGCGCCAGGCTCGATCAGGCAATCAGCAGCGGTGTGTCCAAGGACAAGCTTGCTGCGCTCAACGCACAAATTCTTGCCGTGCCGCCCGACTTTACGCTGCATCCGCGCGTCGCCAAGATCTACGACGACCGCACGAAGATGGCCGCGGGTCAGCAACCGATGGACTGGGGCTTTGCAGAGAACCTCGCATACGCGACTGTGATAGCCGACGGTCACGACCTGCGCCTCGTCGGCCAGGACTCCGGCCGCGGCACGTTTTTCCATCGCCATGCCGTGCTGCACGACCAGAACAGCGGCCGCGACTTCGTCCCGCTAGCGCGCGTGCGCGACGGCGCGACCGTGGCAATCATCGACTCGCTGCTCAGCGAGGAAGCGGTGATGGCATTCGAGTACGGTTACTCGACGGCCGAACCGAACACGCTCGTGCTGTGGGAAGGTCAGTTCGGCGACTTCGCCAACGGCGCGCAGGTCGTCATCGACCAGTTCATCTCGTCGGGCGAATCCAAGTGGGGACGCCTGTCGGCCCTCGTGCTGCTGCTGCCGCACGGCTACGAAGGCCAGGGCCCCGAGCATTCATCGGCGCGTCTGGAGCGCTACCTGCAGCTATGCGCACTCGACAACATGCAGGTCTGTGTGCCGACGACACCGGCGCAGATGTTCCACCTGCTGCGGCGGCAGATGGTGCGCGACGTGCGCAAGCCGCTGATCGTGATGACGCCGAAATCGCTGCTGCGCCACAAACTCGCGGTGTCGTCGCTCGACGAACTGGCCAACGGCGGCTTCCGCCTGGTGATCCCCGACACTACAGCCAAGCCGGGGCAGAAGACACGCCGCATCGTGTTGTGTTCCGGCAAGGTCTACTACGACCTGGTCGAGGATGCCGCGAAGCGTGCAGTCAACGATGTCGCGATCATCCGCGTCGAACAGCTCTACCCCTTCCCGCGCCTTGAAGTTGCTGCCGAGATCGCGAGGTATCCGGCGACCAACGAGGTCGTCTGGTGCCAGGAAGAGCCGCAGAACCAGGGCGCCTGGTACCAGATCCAGCATCACCTGCTGGCGGTCATCGGCGACCAGCATTCGCTGCACTATGCCGGACGCATCCGTTCGCCGGCGCCGGCAGCCGGCCATCTGAACACCCACATCGCCGAACAAACCGCGCTGGTCGAACAGGCGCTGGCCGGCTCGCCCGGTTTCAACCACGCCGCCGAGTAGAATCTTTTTTTCGCGCTGCCGGACGAGCGCAACAACAAGGAACAGCACATGGCCCTCGAAGTCAAAGTCCCGGTTCTGCCGGAATCCGTCTCCGACGCGACGATCGCCAGCTGGCACAAGAAGCCTGGCGATACGGTCAGGCGCGACGAGAACCTGGTCGACCTGGAAACCGACAAGGTCGTGCTCGAAGTACCGGCACCGGCCGACGGCGTGCTGAAGGAAATCCGCAAGGAAACCGGCGCGACGGTGACCAGTCAGGAAATCCTCGCAGTGATAGAGGAAGGGGCGGCTGCCCCGGCGCCTGCTCCAACTGCGAAGGCCGAGGCGCCGAAGGCAGCAGCACCCTCGACACCCGCGGCAGCACCAGCCGCAACGCCGGGCGCTGCGACTCCGGCAAGGAGCGTCGACCTGTCCCCCGCCGGACAGCGCGTTGCAACCGAAAATAGGATCGATCCTGCACAGGTCGGCGGCACCGGCCGCGGTGGCCAAGTCACGAAGGAAGACCTCGTCAACTTCATGCGCACCGGCGCTGCCGCAGCGCCAAAGACGCCGGCGCCTTCCAGCCCTCAGCCCTCAGCCCTCAGCCCTGCTCCCTCCGGCCCACGCCCGGAAGAACGCGTCACCATGACGCGCATGCGCGCCAAGATCGCCGAACGCCTGATGCAGTCGAAGAACTCGATCGCAATGCTGACCTCGTTCAACGAGATCAATCTCGCCAAGGTCGCGCTGATGCGCAAGGAACTCGGCGAGCAGTTCGAAAAAGCCAACGGCATCAAGCTCGGCTACATGAGTTTTTTCGTCAAGGCTGCATGCGAGGCGCTGAAGCGTCATCCCATCGTCAATGCGTCGGTCGACGGCAACGACGTCATCTATCACGGCTACCAGGACATCTCGGTAGCCGTGTCGACCGACAAGGGCCTGGTCACGCCGGTGCTGCGCGATGCGCAGTCGATGAGCTTCGGCGACATCGAAAAGGCGATCGCGGCATACGCCAAACAGGCGCGGGAAGGTGGCCTGAAACTCGAAGACCTGCAGGGCGGCACGTTCACGATCACGAACGGCGGGACGTTCGGCTCGCTGTTTTCCACGCCTATCGTCAATCCGCCACAGAGCGCGATCCTCGGCATGCACACGATCAAGGAACGCGCCATTGTGGAAAATGGGGCAGTCGTCGCCGCACCAATGATGTACGTTGCGATCAGCTACGACCACCGTATCATCGACGGCAAGGACGCGGTGCTGTTCCTGGTCGATATCAAGAACCAGCTGGAGAATCCGCAGCGGATGCTGTTGGGGATGTAGGAGCGTTAGGAGTTAGGTCGGCCTCAAAAGCGTGAGGAGTTAGGTGGCCGCTGCGCGGCCTCGTGAGGAAGTCAGTAGAGCCGATCTTCGCACTTGACTCCTCACTCCTAACCCCTCACTTCCTCACGCTCTTCGTAGTTCATCGGGAAAAATATATGGCAGACCAATTCGACGTCATCGTCATCGGCGGCGGTCCCGCCGGCTATCACGCAGCGATTCGCTCGGCACAGCTCGGCCTGAAGACCGCCTGCGTCGATGCCTGGGCCGGTCGCGACGGCAAGGCCGCGCTGGGCGGCACCTGCCTCAACGTCGGCTGCATTCCGTCGAAGGCGCTGCTCGATTCGTCGAAGCAGTTCCATAACCTGACTCATTCGTTCAAGGATCACGGCATCAGTGCAGCGAATGCCGCCATCGACGTCAAGACGATGGTCGGCCGCAAGGAAAAGATCGTCAAGCAGTTTACCGGCGGTGTCGCGCTGCTGTTCAAGGCGAACAAGATCACGTCGTACTTCGGCAGCGGCAAGCTGCTCGGGCTCGATCAGGATCGCAAGCGCCAGGTCGAGATCACCGCGGCGGACGGGTCAAAGCAGACTATCGCGGCGACGAACGTGATCCTCGCCAGCGGCTCCGTGCCGATCGAATTGCCGTTTGCGAAGTTCGACAACAAATTGATCGTCGACAACGCCGGCGCGCTTGATTTCGATGCGGTGCCGAAACGTCTCGGCGTGATCGGCGCGGGCGTGATCGGACTCGAGCTCGGCAGCGTGTGGCGCCGGCTCGGCGCCGAGGTGACGGTGCTCGAAGCGCTGCCGGACTTCCTCGGTACAGCCGATCGCGATGTCGCCAGGGTCGCTGCGCGCGAGTTTGCCAAGCAGGGGCTCGACATCAAGCTCGGCGCGAAAGTCAGCAAGGCCGAGATCAGGAGCAACGCGGTGGAAGTGACATATACCGATGCCAAGGGCGAGCAGAAGATCGTCGTCGACAAGTTGCTGGTCGCCGTCGGCCGGCGCGCCCATACGAAGGATCTGCTCGGCGAAGGCACCGGCGTGAAGATCGACGAGCGCGGACGCATCGCGGTCGACGAACATTGCTGGACCGGCGTCGAGGGCGTCTGGGCGGTCGGTGACTGCGTACGCGGCGCGATGCTCGCGCACAAGGGATTCGAGGAAGGCATGGCGGTCGCCGAACTGATCGCCGGCAAGGCCGGCCACGTCAATTACGACACGATCCCGTGGGTTATCTACACCGAACCGGAAATTGCCTGGGCCGGAAAGACCGAGGAAGAACTCAAGGCGGCCGGCATTCCCTACAAAACCGGCAGCTTTCCGTTCGCCGCAGTCGGCCGCGCCGTCGCGATGAACGAAACCGCGGGACAGGTCAAGGTCATAGCGCACGCCGAAACCGATCGCATCCTCGGCGTGCACATGGTCGGCCCCGGTGTGTCGGAGCTGATCGCAGAGGCTGTCGTCGCCATGGAGTTCCACGGCTCCGCCGAAGACCTCGCACGCATCGTCCACGCGCACCCGACGTTGAGCGAGGCGGTGCACGAAGCCGCGCTGTCGGTCGACAAGCGGGCGATTCACAAGGCGAATTGAGCGCAGGATGCGCTCATCGCGTGCAGCACATGGATGTACGCTGACGCATGACGCAGCTTAGGCTCGTCATCTCGTCACTCCGGCACACGCCCACATATCGTCATCCCGGCACACGCCTACATCTCGTCATCCCGGCGAACGCCGGGATCCAGCTCTCCATGAAACAACCCTGCGTATATATTTTGGCAAGCGGATGGGACGGAACTCTCTACGTTGGCGTCACGTCTGATCTGATCAAGCGCGTTTGGGAACACAAAAACGACATGATCGAGGGTTTCACGAAGAGGTATCGAGTCCACAACCTCGTTTGGTTCGAACAGCACGAGACGATGGAGTCCGCGATGTTGCGCGAGCAGGCAATCAAGGAATGGAAGCGCGCATGGAAAGTGGAATTGATCGAAGGATCAAACGCGCAGTGGCAGGACCTGTACGGTTCATTGATAGGATAAGAGCTGGATTCCGGCTTGCGCCGGAATGACGAGCTCTAGGAAACCCGGAACGACGAACTGGAATAGAAGGATCCTGCCGTGATCGATCAAGACTCAAACCAATCCCCGCACCCCTTCCGCGCGTTCCGCATCCACGCCGACCGCGACAACTATCGCGCCGGCATCGAGCAGATGCGTGCCGATGACCTGTCACCGGGCGAGGTGCTGATCAAGACGGCGTACTCGTCGGCCAACTACAAGGATGCGCTCGCCGGCACCGGCAAGAGCAGGATCCTGCGCGAGTCGCCGCTCAACGGCGGCATCGACGTCGCCGGCTACGTCGTCGCGTCGACCGAAGCCGCGATCAGGGAAGGCGACCAGGTGCTGTGCACGGGATGCGGCCTGTCCGAGACGCGCGATGGCGGCTACGCCGAGTACGCCCGGCTGCAGTCACAATGGACGATTCCGCTGCCGGCTGGCCTGACCCTGCGCGAATCGATGATTCTCGGAACTGCCGGGTTCACCGCCGCGTTGTCGCTGTATCGCATGCTGCAGAACGACCAGAGTCCCGAGATGGGTCCGATCGTCGTCACCGGTGCGACCGGCGGGGTCGGCACGCTGGCGATCGACATCCTGACCCGGGCCGGTTTCGAAGCGCATGCGATCAGCGGCAAACTCGAACACTTCGATGACCTGATCGCGCTCGGCGCAAGGCAGTGCATCTCGCGCAAGGACCTTTACTGGGGTCAGCGGCCGCTCGAAACGAGCCGCTGGGCCGGCGCGATCGACAGCGTCGGCGGCGACATGCTTGCCGGTCTTACGCGCTCGATCCATGCGTACGGCAACATCGCCTGCTGCGGCAACGCCGGGAGCATCGAACTGGCGACGACGGTCATGCCGTTGATCATTCGCGGCGTCAGCCTGCTCGGCATTGCCTCGGCCGGCACGGCGCGCCACATCCGCGATGCGATCTGGCAGCACCTGGCCAGCGACTGGCGGCCAGAGCATCTGGACAAGATCGCCACGCGTGAAGTCGGCATCGAGGAACTGCCCGCTGTTTTCGAGTCGGCGCTCGCCGGCGGCTCGTTCGGTCGCACGGTGGTCAAGCTCTGAAACGGGATATACCGCCATCGATTCCGGATGAGATTACCGGGCTAACAGGCCGATCGGCGTGACATTTCTCCGGATCACTTACGCACTGCGTCGCAGCGTTTAACGAGCGCCGCACAATACGTCACAGTCTTGTGGTCTTCTCACGTGGGTGTCTTTAGAATGACACCACCGAACAGGGGAAAAACGGTAAGGCTATGGCGCGCATCCTGATTGTCGACGACTCTCCCTCGCAGCTGGTCGGACTCAAACGCATTGTCGAAAAGCTCGGCCATCAGGCGATCACCGCCGAGGACGGAGCCGCCGGCGTCGAGGCCGCCAAGCGCGAGGTGCCCGATCTGATCCTCATGGATGTGGTGATGCCGAACCTCAATGGTTTCCAGGCGACGCGCACGATCGCCAAGGATTCCAAGACCAGCCATATCCCGGTGATCATGGTGACAACGAAGAATCAGGAGACCGACAAGGTCTGGGGCATGCGTCAGGGCGCGAAGGCCTACGTCACCAAGCCGATCAACGACGACGAACTGCGGGACGCAATCAAGAAGCTGCTGCCCGGCAGCTGAGCCGCATCGTTCCCTGGCGTCGAAGTCCAATCGACGCGACGGGAGCCCTCTCGCCCAAACAAGTTTGGGAGAGAGGAAACAAATGGGCGTCGCGTTTGAGTCGACGCATTTTTTTGCGCGCTGAAGGCTGAGAGTCCCCCTCTCCCCTTGCCCTCTCCTTCAAGGGGAGAGGGGGAGTGATTGTCGCGCTGCGCGCGACGTCGTTATCTTATTGGGGCGGGGGCGGCGGTGGCTCTCGGGTCGTAGTCGAACGCTTCGGCCATCTGTTCGTAGAGCTCGCGCTGCGTTTCGGTCTGCGCTTTCGGCGCGTAGATTTCGAGCGCGACGATTTGATCTCCCGGCGGGTGTGCCGGCATGCCGCGTCCGCGCAGGCGCATGCGTTTGCCGCTGTTCGAGCCCGCCGGGATCTTCAGCTCGACTTCACCGCCGAGCGTCGGCACTGTCACGGTAGCGCCCAGTCCGGCTTCCCACGGCGTGATCGGCAGGGTCACCAGCACGTCGCGACCCTGCAGCTGGAAGCGCGCATCACCGTTGACGGCGATCTCCAACAGCAGGTCGCCGGCAGGCGCGCCTTGGAACCCGGGTGAGCCTTGCCCCGCGAGGCGGATCTGCTGCCCCGGCAGGATGCCCGCCGGAATCTTCACCTCGAGCGTGCGCTCGGCGCCATCGGCATCGCGCAGCGAAATGCGTTCGCGCCCGCCGCTGTAGGCCGTTGCCAGCGGAATGGCAATGCGCGCCTGTACGTCACGACCACGCCGCGGTCCGCGGCTGCGTGGACCGCCTTGCGCGCCGCGCCCGAACAGCGATTCGAAGAAGTCGCTGAAACCTCCTTCGTCCACATTGGAAAAATCGAATCCCGCGCCGTCGCCGTAGTCCGGCGGCGGATGGAATTCCTGGCCGGGACGGTAGCCGCGCGCGCGCAGGTCATCGTAGGCGCGGCGCTTGGCCGGATCCTTCAATGCCTCGTATGCCTCGTTGACCGCCTTGAACTTCTCCTCGGCGCCGCCTTCCTTGCTGACGTCCGGATGAAACTTGCGCGCGAGTTTGCGATAGGCGGACTTGATCTCCGCCTCGCTGGCTTCCGGCTTTACGCCAAGCGTGTCGTAATAGTCTTTGAACTGCATGACTCGTCAGGTCTTGTCGCGTTGGAGAGATAGGTCGTGACGATAGTTACTCTACAGTGAGCATTCCGCCGCCCCATGGAAAAACACCTGCGACCAGCATAGCCGACCGCAGGCGTTGTCCCAATACTTGCAACCCCGGAAGGTTGAGCAATCCCTTGCTCGTCATTCCAGCGCACGCCGGAATGCGGAGGCAGGATGCCGAGCGAACAGCAAAGCTGGCCCGAAAGGCGCGCGCCGAAGGTCTTTCAGCAAATTGCAGAAGAACCGGATCCCAGCCTTCGCTGGGATGACGGGACTTTCGTCAATGGGTCACGCTGATCTTGCGCGGCGTGGTCTCGGCCTTCTTCGGGATCGAGATTTCGAGCACTCCATGCCTGCCGCTGGCGCTGATGCCTTCGGCATTGGCACTGTCCGGCAGTGTAAAGCTGCGCTGGAATTCGCCCTGGATGCGCTCGACCCGCGTCGACTTGCCATTCGACTCGGCGCTTTCCTGCTTGCGCTCGCCGCGGATCGTCAGGACGCCCTTGTCCATGCTCACATCGATGTCCTTCGGATCGACGCCGGGGATGTCGGCAAGGATCACGAAGCGCTTGTCTTCTTCCTTGACGTCGACGCGCGGCGTCCACGCGGCGGCACCATTCGCCTGGCCGGTCGCTTCATCGACGAAAAAACGGCCGAACACATGCTTGATTTCATCCTGGAAACGGCTCGGCTGCGCCCACGGATAGTAACGGGTGATGGTCATAGGTCTCTCGTAAAATGGATCGGGCACCACGGCCCGTATGGCGGATAAATGGTTGCCGACCGCGGCATTTCAAGAGTGGGAAAAGCGCCGGTTCAGGGCTTATCATGCCAACCTGCCGTCCGCCTGCGGACGTCATCCATTTCCCCACGAAGGACCTCAACATGACGATCAAAGTCGGAGACCGCATTCCCAACGCGACGCTGAACTATCTCAAGGATGGTGTCCAGGCGATCAGCACGGACGAAATCTTCAAGGGCAAGAAAGTCGTGATGTTTTCGGTGCCGGGCGCGTTCACGCCGACCTGTTCGGCCAAGCATCTGCCGGGATATGTGGAAAAGTTCGCCGAGTTCAAAGCCAGGGGCGTCGACGTCGCCTGTCTCGCCGTCAACGACGCGTTCGTGATGGCCGCCTGGGCGAAAGACCAGCACGTGCCCGAGGGCCTGCTGATGCTGGCCGACGGCAACGGTACGTTCTCAAAATCGCTCGGTCTGGAAATGGACGGCAGCGCATTCGGCCTCGGCATGCGCGGCAAGCGCTTCGGACTCTATGCCGAAGACGGCGTTGTCAAACAGCTGAATCTCGAAGCGCCGGGCGAGTTCAAGGTGTCCGATGCGGCATCGATGCTGGCAGCGGTGGGCTGAGCATCACGACAACTTGCCGAAAAAGAAGGGCCGGAATAATCCGGCCCTTCGTCGTTTACGTACCCTGTTCGGTCAGAGCGCGCTGTACGCTGAGCCGATGATCAGGCTGCCGAAACCGGTTGTGTAGTCCCAGCCCGCGGTCGCGGAGAATCCGCCGTTGCTGCCCGACGTGACGTCGTGATAGACGCCTGCCGGCAGCGTATACAGATGCGGCGGTGCGAAGCCGAGGTTCTTGCCGGCAAGCATGCGAGCCCATGTTCCCGCGAACAGCGGTGCCGACAGACTCGTGCCACCCCACTGCTGCAAGGCTCCCTTCACATAGATCTGTGCGCCCGAGTTCGGATCGGCGTCGAAGGCCAGGTCGGGCAGGCTGCGATTGCCGGCCGTTCCCTTGGTCTGCCAGCTCGGCTTCGGCTCGACCGTGCTCTGGCTGCCACCGGTACCGCTCCACACCGTTTCAGCCGCCCACGTCGTGCTTGGCGTCCCGCTGGTGCTGAGCGTCGTGCCGCCCACGGCGGTCACGTACGGCGAACTGGCAGGATAACTCGGCACCGTTCCGCGATGTCCGCCACATTCGTTGGCGCCGGAGTCGCCGGTCGAAACCGAAAACGTCTGCCCCTGCGCCTGCGCGGCTGCGAAGATCTGGTCGTCCGCCGCCATGGTTCCGGCGTTGTAGGCGGACGTTTCGCACTCACCGAGCGAGATGTTGATCACCTTTGCGACGTTGTCGTTGACGGCCTTGTTGTAGGTCGGCGTCAGGGCGGTGTCGTAGAGCGAATTGGCCGTGTAGAAAATCAACTGGTTGACGCCGCCGGAAACACCGACGATGTCCTGGCTGTCGAGATTCCACTCGCTGGTGCCGCTCGTATCCGAACTCGCACCACCGACCGTGACGACCAGGGTACTAACTGCCGACAATCCGTTCGTCGTCGTGAACTTGCTCAGATCGGCGATCGTCTGCGTCATGCTGCCTTCGGTGATGATGCCAACCTTGACCGATGAAGCCGTCGGCGTGCTGCCGGCCGCGTAGATCGTGCCGAACGTCGCCGGATTGTGCCCGGTGACCACGCCGCTGCCGCCACCACCGCCGCCGCCGGGCTTGCCCTTCTGCGGGTCCGGGCCTTTCACCGCCATCGTATGCGCCTGGGTTTCGGTTTGCAGACCGAGCACCGCGAGAACGGTCCCGGAAAGTGCCGCCGGCACTTTCGCGTCGTCGACGTTTGCAAATGCGGCTCCACCGGAACCGGTCCGGACATCGGCAATCCGCGTCTGGAACGCCGTTTGTACGCTGGCGGCGGTTCCGTCGGCAGAAACGAGAAGCCGGTTGGCCGATACGCTGATGTTGCTGAAGCCGGACGCCTGCAGGTGCGCGACCACCGCCTGCACCTGGTCGGAGCCGGGCGAAAATGTGGCGACGACGTCCGCCGGTTCCAGCGTTTCCTTGTAGAAGAAATGCGTCGGGTTGTGCTGATTGGCGACGAAGCTGTCGAGCAAGTCGCGGTTCTGCATCTTCAGCGCGACTTCGATATGGATCGGCAGGGTCGTGCGGGCCATGCCCAGCAGCGCGCTGTCGGCGCGCAATTCGTGCGCATGCGTCGCTGTGCCAACCCAGTTTTCGGAATTCGAAGCAGATTGCGAGACGGGCCGCGCGAAGGTCTGTTGCGAACCGGAGAATGCGGCTGCGCCAGCAAGCGCGCAGGCGAGGTAAAGCGAAGATCGCCTCAATGCCATGAATCAGGTCTCCCGAGCAGAATGGGCCAGACGGAGCCCGCGGGCATCCCGCAATCCCCGGCAACGTATGACAGCCGGCCCCAGCTGCGACCGCTGACGCGCAAGACTAGTGAATATGATGCAGTTCCGCAACCGGCGTGCGCGGCTCACCTCCCCGCGCGCGGGAGAGATCTCGGCGCGTAGCGCGGCGGGAAGACTGCGAAGTGCCAAAGGCGCCTTGTTGCACCCCTTCGCAGCCCCTCTGCTGCAAGACGCGAGTGGCTCGACAGGGCGTCAAGCGGCGTGATCGTGCGCGGCCACAGCAAAAATGCTCAGTGCGGCTGATCGGCCGGCGAGTCAGATTGCCCGAGCGCTGTCTCTTCGCCCTCGTCGCCACCCAGGCTCTGGATTCCGACCACGCCGATCAGGGCCTCTTCAGGCGGCAGCCGAATCAACGTGACACCTTGGGTATTGCGACCGACACGGGCGACTTCGGCGGCGCGCGTACGCACCAGCGTGCCCTGATTCGAGATCAGCATCAATTCGTGCGCCGCGTCGATCTGCAATGCCGCAACCAGCGCGCCGTTGCGGTCCGAGCACTGGATCGCGATGACGCCCTGCGTGCCACGGCCCTTTTTCGGATATTCGGCGAGCGGCGTGCGCTTGCCGTAGCCGCGCGCCGTCGCCGTCAGCACGTCGCCCTCGCCCTCGGCAATGATCAGGCTGACGACCTGCTCGGTCGGCACGAGCCGGATGCCCCGCACGCCGGTCGCGGTGCGACCCATCGAACGCACTTCGCCTTCGTCGAAACGCACGGCCTTGCCGTTCGACGCGAACAGCATGACGTCGCGCTGGCCGTCGGTCAGCTTGACGTCGACCAGCGCATCACCTTCGTCGAGACTGATCGCAATCTTGCCCTTTTGCAGCTGGAACGCGAACTCGGTCAGCGGTGTCTTCTTGACCGTGCCGTTGCGCGTGGCGAAAAACACGTTGCGGTCCGCGCTGTATTCGCGTACCGGCAGAACGGCCTGCACGCGCTCCTCGGCTTCGAGCGGCAGCAGGTTGACGATCGGCTTGCCACGCGAGTTCGGTCCGGCATCCGGTATCCGGTGCACCTTGAGCCAATAGACGCGACCGGCGCTGGTGAAGGTCAGCAGCGTGTCATGCGTATTGACGATCCACACCTGCGAGACGAAGTCTTCTTCCTTGACCGCTGTCGCCGAGCGGCCCCTGCCGCCGCGCTTCTGTGCGCGATAGATGCTCACCGGCTGGCGCTTCGCATAGCCGGCGTGCGACAGCGTGACGACGACATCTTCCGGCTCGATCAGGTCGAGCACGTCGAGATCTTCCTGGCTGCGCAGGATCACGGTGCGGCGCGTGTCGCCGAACTCTTCCTTCAGCGCCGCCAGTTCTTCGCGGATGACACGCAGCAGCTTGTCCGGGTCTTCGAGAATCTCGATCAGCCCAACGATCTCGACCAGCAGTTGCTTGTATTCATCGGTCAGCTTTTCCTGCTCCAGCCCGGTCAGGCGGTTCAGGCGCATCTCGAGGATTTCCTTGGCCTGCGCCTCGGACAACTGATAGCCCGCCTCGCCAAGGCCCGTTTCATCCGGCAGTCCTTCCGGGCGGGAAATGTCCGCGCCGGACGCCGCGAGCAATGCACGCACCGGACCCGGTTCCCAACTTCGCGCGAGCATTCGCTCCCTGGCAACCTGCGGGTTCTCCGACGTGCGGATCAGCTCGATCATCGCGTCGATATTGGCGAGCGCGACGGTCAGGCCTTCGAGGATATGGGCGCGCGCGCGCGCCTTGCGCAGTTCGAAGATCGTGCGGCGCGTGACGACTTCGCGCCGATGACGAATGAACGCCTCGAGAATATCCTTCAGGTTAAGCAGCTTCGGCTGGCCATCGACCAGCGCAACCATGTTGATGCCGAACGTGACCTGCATCTGCGTCTGCTGGAACAGGTTGTTCAGCAGTACATCGCCCATCGTGTCGCGGCGCACCTCGATGACCACGCGCATGCCGTCCTTGTCGGACTCGTCGCGCAGCTCGGTGATGCCTTCGATGTGCTTTTCCTTGACCAGTTCGGCGATCTTTTCGATCAGCCGCGCCTTGTTCACCTGATACGGCAGCTCGGTAACGATGATCGCTTCGCGGCCGTTATCGTCGGTCTCGATGTCGGCCTTGGCGCGCACCAGGATGCGGCCGCGGCCGGTCCGGTACGCCTCGACGATGCCGGCGGCGCCGTTGATGATGCCCGCGGTCGGAAAATCCGGGCCCGGTATGTGCTGCATCAGCACGTCGATGCCGAGCGACGGATCGTCGATCAGTGCAACGACCGCGTCGATGACTTCACGCAGGTTGTGCGGCGGCACATTGGTCGCCATGCCGACCGCGATGCCGGCGGAGCCGTTCACGAGCAGGTTCGGGATGCGCGCCGGCAGCACGCTCGGCTCGGATTCCTTCTCGTCGTAGTTCGGCACGAAATCGACCGTTTCCTTGTCGATGTCGGCGAGCATTGCCGCGGTCAGTCGTTCGAGGCGGCACTCGGTGTAGCGCATCGCCGCCGCGGCGTCGCCGTCGATCGAGCCGAAGTTGCCCTGGCCGTCGACCAGCGTATAACGCAGCGAGAAATCCTGCGCCATGCGCACCAGCGTGTCGTAGATCGACGCATCGCCGTGCGGATGGTACTTGCCCATGACTTCGCCGACGACGCGCGCGCATTTCATGTGGGCGCGGTTCCAGACGTTGTTCATTTCGTGCATGCCGTACAGCACCCGGCGATGCACCGGTTTCAACCCGTCGCGGACATCAGGGAGCGCGCGCCCCACGATCACGCTCATCGCGTAATCGAGGTAGCTCTTGCGCATTTCGTCTTCGATATTGACGCGAATGACTTCTTTGGCCAGCTCAGCCATCGTGTTTTTTCTTCCGAATTTATGTGCTGCGGATGAGGGCCCGGCGGCGTCGGCCGGACAAGCCCAAATTCTACCACATCGCGTGGCCGCCGGACCCCTGAAAAATCAATGTTTTCTATTGACTTAGCGGGATTTTTCGCGACGTTTTCCGGCCTTGCTGAAAGGCCTGGGTTGGAGGCTGTTCCGGCCGGCAGGAAATGGCCCGGAAATTTGCCTTTTGTGTACTTCTACACTCGACCTGCGAATCAGTGCGTGCGCCGGTAGACCCAGTAGCGCGAGGCCAGAAAATTCACGCCGAGCCCGGCAATCGAGCCGGCGGCGACGCCGAGGATCAGATACTGCCGATCAAGATTGAACCACAGCACCAGGGTCGAATAAGTGGTGAAATTGCAGGCGAAGCCACCGCTCATCGCGAAGATGTAGCGCGACCACTCGCCGAACAGCGAATGCCGGCGGATGCCGCTGAATGTGTAGTGGCGATTGAACAGCCAGGTCGCTGTCGCCGCACACAGGAACGAAATCAGGCGACCGCTAAAACGGTCCCAGGCGAGCCCCGATACCAGCAACTGCAGAACGCCGGCGTCGACGATGAAACCGATCGTCCCGCCGACGCCGAACAGGACGAGCTGGCGCGCGACTTTCATTCGAGACCCCGCTCGTCGTCGCGGGTGGACATGGCGCCGGATGCGGCCGTCATGCCGGCGCGCCGAACATCGCGCGCATGCTTGCCGCATTCGGCTTTTCGATGACGCCACGCTCCGAGACGAAGGCGTCGATGAGCTCTGCCGGCGTCACGTCGAACACCGGGTTCCAGGCGTCTGCGCCTTCGACCACGTTGCGCGTGCCGCCGAGGCCGAACAATTCCGCCGGATCGCGCAGTTCGATTTCGATGGCCGAACCGTCGGCCGTGTGCATGTCGACCGTCGACGACGGCGCGACGACCATGAACCTGACACCGTGATGGCGCGCGGCAATCGCCAGCTGGTAGGTGCCGATCTTGTTTGCCGCATCGCCGTTCGCGGCGACGCGGTCGGCGCCGACGATCACCCAATGCACCGCGCCGGACTTCATCAGATGCGCGGCCGCGGAGTCGGCGATCAACTTGGCAGGAATGTGGTCGCGCGCCAGTTCCCACATCGTCAGTCGCGCACCCTGCTGCCATGGACGCGTCTCGCCGGCGAACACATGCGCGATCCTGCCGCTGGAGTAGCCGGCGCGGATCACACCGAGTGCCGTACCGAACCCGGCTGTCGCCAGCGATCCGGTATTGCAATGCGTGAGTACGCCCGATCCTGCGGCGAGCAGAGCGGCACCCAACTCCCCCAGGCGCCGGTTCGCTGCCAGGTCTTCATCCTGGATGCTGCGCGCCTCGTGCGTCAATGCGGCCACCGCATCACTGGACGCAGCCGCAGCGACCGTGCGCATGCGCTGCAGAGCCCAAGCGAGATTGACGGCGGTCGGCCGTGCCGCGTTGAGCTGCCGCAGGGCCGGCTCCAGCGCAGGCGCCGAAACTTCGACGGCGGAAGCAGCCAGACGCCTGGCTTCCAGGACAACACCCCAGGCTGCCGCAATGCCGATTGCCGGCGCGCCACGCACAACCAGGTCGCGGATCGCATCGGCGATGGCGCCAGCGTCGCGACAGTCCAGATAGACTTCCTCGAACGGCAGCCGGCGCTGATCGAGCAGGCGCAGCACGCCGTCGGCGTACGCAACGGCGCGTATGGTGTCGTGGCGATCGAAGTCAGGCATTTGCGGTAGATGCGGCGGAGAGCCGCGCAGGATAACGCAGGATACACGTTCCGGCACGCCGGCTCCGGCGCCCGTCCGATTTGCTAGCATCGGCGCACCATGGCGACGACCCGACGCAAGCTCAACACACCCAGAACACCCAGCACGCAGATCGTTGCCGGCAAGTCTCGCGATGCGCAATTCATCGCCTTGTTGCGGCGCAAGTGCCTGCGCGCCGCCAGTGTCGGCGCCCTGACCGCCGCCGGCGAAGCAATCCCGGGTTTGTCGCGCGTGCTCGGTTTCGTGTTCGGCGAGCTGCTCGATGCCCGCTTTCTTGCGCGCATCCAGCGTGAGCTGATCGAGGAAACCCTGGACCTGTACGACGTCGATCTGCCCCAGCCGGTGCTCGACGCGCTGGTCGGCAAGGTGCAGCTGCTCGGAACCAGCGCCAGCGTCGCCAGCGATGCGGTCGTGCGGCAAGTGCTTCGGCAGAGCATCGGACGTATCGGCGGTGTCGTCGCGCTGCGCGTGCTGCCACTGGTTTCGATCGCGTCATCAGCATTCAGCAACGCCATGGTCACCTATGCGGTCGGCAAACGCGCCCAGGCCGTCGCCCGGCTGCACGGCGAGCCGATCACCGCACTGCCCGACGCACTGCGTGCATTCAGCGGGCTGGATGAGCGGCGCGTGCTCGAATGGACTGTCGAAGCAACCAAGTCATCGCTGGCCCAGATCGGCAGCACACTGAGACGCGTGACCTTGCATCGAGGCAAAGCCAGGGCAAAACCTGTATCCGCGCGCAAATACAGGCGCGCTTAACACCGATTGCAGCGGTCGCTCACATCGCCCGGCGAAAATGCCCTGATCCTGAGTCGGAGCATGATCGGAAATGGCGAGGTTGGCAGAAGCGATGGCGCCGGGCCGGGCGTGGCTGTCGCACCGGCGAACCGCTTTCGCGATCGGCGTTGCCGCGCTGCTCGCGCTGCGCATCTGGCTCGCGCTGACGCTGCGCGTGAACTCGGACGAAACACAGCATCTGCACGTCGTCTGGAGCTGGACGCAGGGCCTCCTGCCGTACCGCGATCTGTTCGACAATCACGCACCGCTGTTCCATATCCTCTATGCGCCACTGCTCGCTGCACTGGGCGAGCGCGCCGACATCGTGCCGTGGATGCGCCTGGCGGTGATCCCGTGGTATGCCTTGACTCTATGGCTGACCTATCGGCTTGCGACCGTGCTGTTCGACCGGCGTATCGCCTGGATCGCGCTGGCGATCACGGCGCTGCAGCCGACATTCTTCACGCGTTCCGTCGAATTCCGGCCTGACGATGCCTGGGCCGCCGCATGGATTGCCAGTCTGCTCGTTGCCGTCAGCGGTCCGCCGACCCCGCGCCGAGCGCTGCAATGCGGGCTGCTGGCCGGACTGGCCCTGGCATTCTCGATCAAGTCGGCCGTCCTGATCGCGTCGGCACTGCTGGCAGCAGCGCTGGTGCTTGCCATACAGACATGGCAACGACGCCAGCCCGGCACCGGCGAAACGCTGCGGATTGCCACGATGACGGCCATCGGCGGCGCAGTGCTGCCGATCACGATCGCCGTCGCGTTTACGCTTGCCGGTGCCGGCGAAGCGATTCGCTATTGTTTATTTGTCCACAACGTAGCGGACGGCCTCGGCCGCTGGTCGCACCACGGCTGGCGGCTGCTGGCGTTTCCGTTGCTGCTGCCGGCCCTGGCGGCAGCGATGTGCTGGAGCCTGCGCGCCGGCGATCACGCGTACAGGGCGTCGCTGCGCGCGTGGGTGTTCGGCGTCGGGCTGATCTATGCAGCGTTGCGTGTCAGCTACCAGCCGCTGCTCGACAAGCAGGATGTTCTTCCGCTGGTGCCGATGCTGGCACCGTTTGCCGCGGCACTGCTCGTGCACCTGACGACGAAACCGGCGCGCACTCGGGCTACCGTGGCAGGTTTCGTGCTGGCCGAACTGGCGCTGACCCTGCTGCACGGACGTCCGTGGCGGGACGAAGCGCGGCAATACGCGCTCGAACTGCATACCCTGCTGCAACTGAGCAGTCCCGGCGACTACGTCATGGATGACAAGGCCGAATCGATTTTCCGTGCACGGCCATCCTACTGGCTGCTGGAAAACGTCACCCTGCATCGCCTGGCCGAAGGTTCGATCGACGACGACATTGCGGCGCGCCTCGTCAACGACCGGGTCGGAGTGGGTGTCTTCGAGCGCGAGCGCGGCAATGACCTCGATTTCGTGCGCCGCAACTACGTCGCCATCGCGCCGCATGTCGATGTCGCCGGCAAGATGCTCGGTGCGGCAGACACCGGCGCTGCGATCGGCTTCGACGTCTCGGTGCCGAACCGCTACGCGATCGTTTCGGACTCCGGCAACGTTGCCGGGACGCTGGACGGCGAACCCTATTCGGCACCGCTCGAACTGGGCGCCGGTCCGCATGAATTCATTCCGCTGCAACGCGGCGTATGGGCTCTGGAATCCGCACGCGCCGCTGCGCTCGGATATTCGCCGTTCGGCACAGGCCTGAAGGCCGCGCCACCCTGAGCGGCGCAATCCGGAGTCCGGGATTCACCAGCGCCGATTGATTGAGCGCCGATGCTCATCCACGTAGTGCATACCGTCCTGACGCGCGTCGGAGGTGTGGAGATGGTGGGCGATAGTGGGATCGAACCACTGACCCCTGCCGTGTGAAAGCAGTGCTCTACCGCTGAGCTAATCGCCCCCCGCGCTTGCAAGATACCGCCATCGCGCGTAGCGCGATTATCACTCCCCCTCTCCCGCTTGCGGGAGAGGGCAAGGGGTGAGGGCAGTTCCAATTATATAACGCTGTCGCGCGCCAGCGCGACGATCACTCCCCCTCTCCCCTCGAGGAAGAGGGCAACGGGTGAGGGGAACTTGCAGCGTTCTCGCAAAAAACGAAGCCAACGCGTAGCGCGACTATCACTCCCCTCGCCCGCTTGCGGGAGAGGGCAAGGGGTGAGGGCGGCGCGCGATGCGCGCCAATCCAATTTTGGTGCCGGAGAAGGGAATCGAACCCCCGACCCACGCATTACGAATGCGTTGCTCTACCAGCTGAGCTACCCCGGCGCCGGGCGCGCAGTTTAGCGGCTGCGGCCCTCGATCTCAAGGCGATTCGGCCGCCGCAGCGCATCGAGGCCGCCACCACGCCAGCGGCCGGCATCCAATTCGCTGACGCATTCGCCCGAAATCTCCTACACGAACACGCAGAGCGCGCTGATGCCGCGGCGAATCGACGTTGCCTAACCTTATGCCACCACGGACCTGGGAGGCGTCATGTTCAGCACTTCGCAGTACGACCGGAACGGATTCACCCTGATCGAACTCATCATCGTCATTGCTATCGTCGGAACGGTTGCCCTTTTTGCCAGCAGTGCGGCTTCCGCGGCGATCAATGCTTCGCGCACCAGCAACAGTGTTTCGAACCTGTTCGCCGCGCTGACACGTGCGCGCAGCTTCGCCGCCACGAGCGCGGTCGACGTCGTGCTCTGCCCCAGCAGCGATGGCATTGCGTGCGCTTCGGGTTATCGCTGGGAAGGTGGCTGGATCGCCTTCGTCGCCTCGCACGCCGGCAGCGATCGCACCGCCGACGAACCGATCCTGCTGCGCCAGGCCGCGTTGCCGTCAAAAGTCCATCTGATCACCAGCGCCGGCCGCACCCGCGTGCGCTTCCAGCCCAGCGGCGGCAATGCGGGAAGCAATGTGACGTTTACGTTTTGCGATGGACGCGGGGCGGGTTCGGCGAGTGCATATGCGATGGCGAACAGCGGAACCCTGCATTCCGTACCAACCGAGATTGCCTACGTCGCGCAGGCATGTGCCGGCCGCTGATTTGAACGCCTTGAAATCCGGCGCAAAAAAAGACCCGCCGAACGGCGGGTCTCTTTGCCAAGCCTTGCCGCGCGCTATTGCTGGCAGCTCGTCGCGTTGTTGTAGGTGTAAGTCGTTACTGGCTGGCCCTTGACCTTGACCGTGGAAATCGTGCAGGTCGCGCCGCTTGCCGTCGTTACCACGGGTGTTCCAAAGTTGATCGTCACCAGGTCAGGTTTGGTCGTATCGGTACTCGATACTCCGAAAGGGGTCAGGGTGGACATCGAGATTGCAGCCTGCGTCTGCTGACCGCCGACCACGCCACCGGTTGCGCCATCCGACAACACCGCGGTCACCGTCTTGGTGGTGGCCACTGCAGTCGTTCCATCCGTGATCGTGATGCCGGTGATCGGATAGTTGAAGCATTGCAGAGCCGTGGTCGATGGGCAGGCAGTACCGTCGGACGCATTGACGGAATCGGTACCCTTGTTCTCCGTGTACTTGTTGTAATTGGACACGACCAGATCGAACGGAATCGGCTTGGTGGTCGTCGCGCCGAACGAATTTGGCGTGCAGGTGGTTGTCGCGTTGCTGCCGTGTCCCGTGGTGACGCAGACGCCGGTATCCCACAGATAGGTGAACGGAGAAGCGGTCTGTTGGGTCGTCGGCACCGTTGTGGTCGACGTCACCGCCGTACCGAGTTCCGCCGCCGTTCCGCTCCATTGCACGGTCGGCAGGTTCGCCTGGACGTTCGTGATCCAGTTGTACGAGGCAGGCGACGTCGGGAACGACAAACCGACGTTGAAGTAATAGGTCGTGCCGCTGCCGGTGCCACTTCCCGACGATCCGCTGGTCGTGAACTGCTGGCTGTCGGTGAGTGTGGCCTGGTCGTCATTATCGACCGCCCACGCCGCGATGTTGCCGACGACGCCGCTGTTCGACTTGCCGATCGTTGCCCACGCAATAACCGTGCTGCCGTCGGCCGTGTTTTCCGTGACGTAGCCACGCAGCGGGGAGGTCGGATCGTCGACCGCCGGCGCGGGTGTATTGGCTGCCGTGATGGTCGTCTTGCTGCTAGTCCAGACCGCCAGTTCGGTTTCGTTGATGGTCGTGAACGGAAGCAGCGGCAGGACGCAGTTGGCTTGGTCTGACGTGCTGGTCCCGCAGGTCGCAAGCACCTTGTTGATCGCACTCTTGGCATCCGGCTCGAGGTAATCGATGTACAAGCCGCGGGCATGCAGGTAACGCTTGTCCGACGTGCTCGACAGGGTAAGGTTCGTCGGGCAATCCAGGCCCGTAGTGCAGCCACTTTGCGCGTCGCTGGGTGTATAAGCTGCAGTCGCGTAGGTGGTCGCCGGATTCGCTGCCGGACCTGTACCGGCAGCGAGCGACGCAATGCTGCTGGACAGGTAATCGAGAATAAAGCTTTCGTACGTGACTACGGCCGCCGCATCCGGGATCGCACTTGTCGCCACCGCCGACCCCGTGGTCGTCGCAGCGGCCGTTGCCAGCAATCCGAAGAAATAGTTCTGCATGTCGACGGTGGTGCTGTACTGGCCATCGATGCGAATCAGGCGGCAGGCATTGAGGTACGTACTCGTATCGCCCGCCAGCACTTTCACCAGACTGGTGCCGGAATACCGGTAATGGGCATAGTCCGAGGTCGTGGTAAACGGGTCGTACTTCATGTCGGACGTAGCGCCATCGTCATTGCGATCACGGCAGCAGACGTCGCAGTACGCATCCTGCGTCAGTGTCGAGTCGACGCCGGTCGTCAACGAGGTGGTCCTCACGGTTCCGACGACATACTTGGAACCGTCCCAGTAGGCCGGGTTATAGGCTTGCGCGAACACGCCGGTCGAAAGCCCGGCAGCGTATTTGCAACCGCAGCTGATCACGCGCGTGTCGATATGCTGCTGGATGATGGTCTGGTCCGTCGCCGACCCTACCGCCGTCGGTGAGGTGTAGGTCAGCACGTTGAACGACACGCCGGCAATCGTGCTGCCGTTCTTGCCGAGCACTTCCGGCTGCGGATTGGTTGCCGCGGTCTGGTCGCCGTTACCGAGCGCAATCGGAATGACGCCCGCGGTCGCCGCGGGGTTATATTCGCGGACGGTCGGTCCGGACGCACCGCTGATCGTCAGGCTCTTGTTGATCAACGTCTGATCACTCTGGTTGACCGAGGTCGAATCGATGATCGTATCCATCGCCAGTGTGCGCGCCTGACCGGTCGCGTCGGTCCACGTCGAGGTGACGTTGACCTTGTTGTAGGCGTACGAACCCGCGCTGGAGGTCCCGCTGATCACCGTCGGCGTGATCGCGGTCGACAATCCGTTGACGCCGGCCGACGTCTGGGCGTTGAACGCCTGGCACTTCATTTTCAGCAACAGCGTGTTCGGGTTGGTGCATGAGGCACTTGTCGCTGGCACCGAGTAACTGGCCACGCTTGCATAGCCGTTCGAACGCAACTGCTCGATCAAACCCTCGGTATAGGCGGCGATCTGCGAGCGTGCCCGTGAATCCGCGGCACTGCGGGTCAAGGCCCCCTGGAGCGCGGCCAGCGCCAGCAAAGCCGTGGCCAGAACAACGATCGCTACGAGGACGTCGATCATCGAGAAGCCGGCATAGCCGCGGCCTGGAATCAATGTTGTCTGCCTGCTGGTCATGACATGATCCTCAATACGCATACCGGTCGGTCCAGGAGCCTGGCACCGGGGAAATCTTGTTCAAGTTGGCTTCATTGCCCAGATTCGTCAGTACCGTGGCGCTGTAAATAATCGCACCGGTACCGTTGATCTTGTCCGCGGTCCCCTGGATCACGACCGATCCGTAGATGTTCGCGTGGCCGTTATTGCTTAGATTCGCGCCGCTCGATGCCGTGGCGCCAGTAGTTGGACTGAGGATGTTCGCATCGTATGGCTGGGTCGGATCATCCGGTCCATGCGTGGCACCATACAGGGCCGGACGGACGAAGAGCAGACCGAACAGACGCCCACCAGCGTTGATGCTGATCTTGCCGTCTTCGACCAGCACCACAGGCACGTCAGGATTTCCGATCTGGTCCTTGAAGCCGCAGCCTTGCTGGTCCCATACGATGCCGCCCGCAATCTTGCCGGCACTGTCGAGAAGGTCGTTGCAGCTGCTCAGAATCGTGGCTGAAGTCATGCTCGCCAGATCGGCGTAGTAGGGGGCGCTGGTGTTCGGAAGGATGTAATTGGCCCGCGCCAGCAGGTAGTTTTCATCTTCGCCGATCGTGTATTTGGTGCCGCTGGGGCTGCCCGTCGAGTACGCCGTCAACCTCGACTCGCAAAACTTGTCGCCGTCGACATCCAGCCATGCCTGATCGCCGAAGACGTACTGGAACAGGTCGCACGGAAACTCGCCCGGCTGGATGTCGAGGTTCGGCTTGCAGTCCGTGCTGACCGACGTCGTGCACTGCGGCGTGGTCGGATCAACGTCGACGATGTCGATGCCCTGCTGTGCCTTGTTGCCGGAGCTCGGAAACGAAAGCGACTCGGTTGAACTGCAGTTGCAGCCATCGCACGTGATCACCTTGGTCGTGCCCTCATACTGCGGGCTGCCGCCATGAATCATGCCGTCGAGGTAACAGGTGTTGGGCGTTCCGGTCTTGTCGACAGCCAGGCGCGTCCACATCGATACCGGAACCCCGTTGCCGCCGGCGTTGGGATTGGTGACGACCTGGAAGTTGCCGTTGGTCGTGATCGTGCCCGAGGCGACTACCGGGGGCTTGTTCACCGGCGAGTAGATCGAGCTGGAACGGCCGATCGTCGTGGTCAGCGTGGTCTTGGCGCCCTCGCCGCCGATATTGGCTGTGGCTACCAGGGTGATCGCGTAGGTTCCAGAGATCTGTGAGGAATCGGTCGTGCACTGGGTCGGCTCGGTCGATGAACTCGGCGTCTTGATCTTGCACATCACGGCGCCGACGCCGTAGTTGACCGTGTAGCCATTGCCCACGGAGTTCAACTGGCCCGCCAGCGGCAGCGAGCGCTGGTCCATGATGTCATCCAAGTGTCCGTCGCCGTTGACGTCATGGAGCGTAGTGCCTCCGCCGATGAAGCGATACATGTTGGCGCGTCGCGCAAGCGCCGTGTAGCAGGTAGTACTTCCGTCGGAACTGCGCGTGACGCCACCGGAGTCGCTGTACGATACCGCGCTTGCACAAAGCGGTACGGCGCCGCATGGATAAGCGTCGGTCGCATCGCAAAGTTCCCAGTTCGTTAAAACGGTCGTGTCCAGGAACGTGGAGTTGTTCTGGCTGATGTATTCGATGCCCTGAGCCAAAGCCGCCTCGGCCGTCTGCTGCACCAGGCGCGCCTTCACGTCGTTGGCCGACGCACGCTGCCCGCTCAGACCGACGCTCAGGGCGAACAAGCCGAGCAAGGTCGCCAGCAGAATCAGCACCAATGCGACGACCAGGGTCGTTCCGGCCTGCTTGCCCTGGCGTATCCCGCGATCAGTTCGATACATGGTCAAATCCTCACAGAAATCCGCTCAGAGCGTGCCCGAGCGGATGAAAATCGGTTGCGTGAATGTGCGCGAGACGGTGTTCGTGTAGGCGTCACCCTTGATCAGCTTGCCGGTCAGGCTCAGGTCGATTTCGCCGCCATTGATGTAGGTGAACGTCAGCGCCGTGATGCTGACTTCCTGCGAGCTGATCTGCACCGTTGTGGGCGTGCCCACGTGGGTAGGCGTTGCCTTGGTAATGGAGCACGTAGTCAGAGTTGTCTGAGTCGGCGGTACTGGAATTTGAGTGCCATTTGCCAGCCCGGTCGGATCGAACGTCCACTGATCGAGTTCGACACTGGTGCCATTGAGCCAGATGAACCGATAATTGTAGAGCGTCGAACTTCCCGTCGTGCCGGTATAGCCGTAGGTCATGCACGGCTGCACACCGAGCGTGGCGACGGTCTGCGTAGCCGTGGTCGACGGTGTGATCGTGTAGCACGGTTGCGCCGGCACGGTCGGCGTGGTGGCGCAGGTATTCGTCGTGCCGTAGCCGACCATCCCGACCGGATCCGCGATGCGCCGCGCACGCTTGATGTCGTCGGCAATGACCGACGCGATCGAGCGCAGTTCCTGGGTCAGCCGTGTTGACTGGATGGTCTCCGAGTTCGCCCTGTCGATCGCCACGATCAGCGCAACCGCTCCGGCGGCGACGATCAGGCCGATCAGGACCGATATCATCAGCTCGATCAGCGAGAAACCCCGCGCCGCTTTCGGCAAACCTGAGCCGTGGCGTCGAATCAACATGACGGATACCCCGAAACAAATGGACTCGAACCCGGCACGCAGACATAGGTCTGGCCGAGCGGATACAGGTAGACCTGCGTCGTGTACCTGCCGGATGTCAGCGTTACGACAGGGGCGTTCGTCGCCGGCGCAGAGCCGAGATCGATTGCGCCCAATTTGGAGTTGA
This sequence comes from Rudaea sp., assembly GCA_036496665.1. Classification (GTDB taxonomy): domain Bacteria; phylum Pseudomonadota; class Gammaproteobacteria; order Xanthomonadales; family Rhodanobacteraceae; genus Rudaea. The sequence goes on from DASXKR010000068.1 coordinate 129,436, forward strand.
ACGTGACGCCTTGATTGACGCTGCCATAATCCACCGCGCTGGCCACGGCGACAGACACGTTGGAATAATCTGACGAAGATACCTTCGCATTCAGGTTATCCAAGGGGCAGATCGCCGACACGCAGTCGCAGGCCGTCGCCGAAAGGACCGGATCTCCGATCGTCGGGACGGCTGCCGCAGCCGCTCCGCCGCACCACGTCGTAGTGCCCTGAAGCGAGACGATGACGTCGCGCTGCATCTTCACCGCGCTGGTACGTGCCGTGTTGAACAGATTGACTATGGCGTCAGTCGCTCCGCGCAGCCGGGACTTGACGACAAGGTCGCGGAAGCTCGGCGCGGCCAAGGCGACCAATACCGCCGCCACGAGCAGGGAGACCATGAGTTCGATCAAGGTAAAGCCAGACTGGCCGTGCCGTCGCAGCATTTACGCGCTCATCCGCTGAATTGACAGCGCAGATGCTAGCGTCAATGGCAGGCGGATGGCTTCTCGAACCGACTGGCGGCCGGATTTGGCGGCTATCCGGCTGGACTCGGTCTGTTGGAGGCCGGTAGTATCGAATCCGCGATCAGCTCACCAGGCAGTAACTCATGAAAAAGGCCCGCGGCTTCACGCTCATAGAGCTCATGGTCGTCGTCATCATCATTGCGATTCTTGCCGCCATCGCGATCCCGAGCTACCTCAGCCAGACGCGCAAGGCCAGACGCAATGCAGCCGAGGATGCGCTGCAGCAGATCGCCCTGCTGGAAGAGCGCTATCGCGGTGACAATACCGCCTACCTGGACTCTTCGACCACCACGAACTGGGGCAAGCTCGGCGGCAATCCTAGCGGTATGTACTACTTGTATGGCATCACGGTGTCCGCCGCCGTAGCAGCAACCGCACCCTGCACCGGCACCATTCCACCCCTGTATACGGCAACGGCCACCGCGCAGGGCACGCAGACCAAGGACAAGGCTTCAGGCCTGACCTGCACACCGCTGACGTACGCGGCGACCTGGGATGCAACCAACTGCGTCCTGGCAACGACTAAGGGACCAAATTCAACCTGCTGGGCCCAATAGCCGCCAGTGTGACCGATCCTCTACGCTTCCGTCGCTAGTCGACCACCACCCGCAACTCCTTCGGCAACGCAAACGTCACATTCTCGACGTCGCCGTCCAGCTCGCGCACGTCAGCGGCGCCCCATTCTCCCAATCGTGAAACCACGCCTTGAACCAGGCTCTCCGGTGCCGACGCGCCGGCGGTAACGCCGATCCGCGACTTGCCGACCAGCCAGGCTCGATCGATATCGTCGGCGCCGTCGATCAGGTGCGCGGGCACACCCTGTTTCTCCGCCAGCTCGCGCAGGCGGTTCGAGTTGGAACTGTTCGGCGAGCCGACCACGAGCACCAGGTCGCACTGCTGGCCGAGCCGGCGTACCGCGTCCTGGCGGTTCTGCGTGGCGTAGCAGATGTCGTCGTGGCGCGGGCCGAGGATAGCCGGAAATTTCGCGCGCAATGCTTCGATCACGGCCTTGGTGTCGTCGATCGATAGCGTCGTCTGGGTCGAATAAGCGATGTTGTCGGGGTGCTTCGATTCCAGGCGCTCGACATCCTCGGGGGTTTCGACGAGATGGATCGCGCCGTTTGCTCCTTCACGGTCCCACTGGCCGAGAGTACCTTCGACTTCGGGATGGCCGGCGTGCCCGATCAGGACGACGTCCCTGCCCGCCTTGGCATGGCGCGCGACTTCGATGTGAACTTTCGTGACGAGTGGACAGGTCGCGTCGAATACGCGCAGATCGCGCGCCCGTGCCTGCGCGCGAACCGCTTGCGACACGCCATGCGCGCTGAAGATGACGGTTGCGCCGTCCGGCACTTCGTCGAGTTCGTCGACGAAGATCGCGCCGCGGTCGCGCAGGCCGTCGACGACGAAACGGTTGTGGACGACCTCGTGGCGCACGTAGATCGGCGCACCGAACGATTCCAGCGCGCGTTCGACGATCTCGATCGCGCGATCGACGCCGGCGCAGAAGCCACGCGGATTGGCGAGCAGGATTTGCATAAGTCTATTATCGCATCTTCACGCGTGACGGCGCGTAAATCGTGAGTTGCGGATCGCGGCGGTCGACGGGCGCGTGCGGTCGCTGGCAAAAAGCGGGCCTGCGATATCCGCTTGGCAATTCTTGGCTTCGCTGCGCTCAGCGCCAGCCCACAGTCCTCACGAGCGCAGCAACACCGGTAGGCTGGTGCCGGGCGAAGCGAAGCCCGGCGGGTCGCCATGGCGATGCGCCTTTCAGGTGCGATGCTGATGGACCAGCCCGAACCAGACCAGTAGCGCGGCACCGACGCTGATCGCCGAGTCGGCGATATTGAATGACGGAAACGCCCACTGCTGGTAGTACACTTGTATAAAATCGGTTACGTGACCGATGCGCAGCCGGTCGATCAGGTTGCCGATCGCGCCGCCGATCACCAGCGCGAGCGGCAGTGCGGAGCGCCAGTCCGCACGCGGCGTGCGCGCGAGCCAGCGCACGAGTACGGCACTGATCGTGATCGCCAGGATCGTGAACAGCCAGCGCTGCCAGCCTTCCTGGTCAGCCAGAAAACTGAACGCTGCACCGGTGTTGTAGGCGAGCGTCCAGTTCAGCAGACCCGGGATCACGGCGTGCGGCACCTGCGGTTCGAGCAGCTGGATGGCGATCGCCTTGGTGAACTGATCGAGCACGATAGCTGCCAGAGACAGCCCCAGCCACGGTAGCGCGTTGCGTTGCGACATCAATTGTTCGCTCGTCCTTTTGTGCTCGTCATTCCGCGTCTTCAACAGCGGAGCTGGGGAAGCCGGAATCCTGCTTAATCTGTTCCTGTGTAAACGCCGACGATCAACATGGATTCCCGCGTGCGCGGGAATGACGACTGACCTAGAAATATTTCCGATTCTCGCCGGGACCGTTTGGCAAATTTTCGACACAGCGTCCGCAGATTTCGGGGTTATTGGCATCTACACCAACATCGGGGCGATGGTGCCAGCAGCGGATGCACTTCGATCGCGTGCTGGTAACCGAAATTACAAGCGTGCTTTCCTCATCTAGCGAAGAACTTGATACCCTCGCGGCGTTACTACCGGTCTTCGCGCGCGCAACGACGTCTGCTTCATCGACCGGTAGTAGCGTGCACTCGGAGGTCATGAAAAAAAAGCGAAGCTCACTCTCCACGTCCTTGTACCGAGCAAGCCATTCCGGCGGCAACGGAAGGTCGATCTCCGCGTCAAGGGACGCACCGATTTCCTTCTTGTTACGCTTGTTTTCGAGCGACGTGGCAACGTCCCTGCGAATCTTTAGCAGATCGGACCAGTAGGCTCGCCGTTCGGCCGAACCCTGCGACGCCTCCAATCCGTCGTACCACGTTTCGAACATCACCGATCCGCCACGCGCGCCGCTCAACGTCGTCGGCGGCATGAGCTTCCAGACTTCCTCGGCGGTGAACGAAAGGATCGGTGCAAGCCAGCGCACCAGCGCTTCGAGGATGCGGTACATCGCGCTCTGGGCGCTGCGCCGGCCGTGGCTGTCCGGCTGCATCGTGTACAGGCGGTCCTTGGTGATGTCGAGGTACAGCGCGCCCATTTCGTTGGTGCAGAAATTCTGGATGCGTTGCACGATCTCGGGAAAATCGTAGCGCTGGTACGCGGCGATGATCACCTGCTGCGTGTCGTGCGCCTGCTGCACGGCCCATTGGTCGAGCAGCAGGCTGTCGGCGACCGGCAACAGGTGCTGCACCGGATCGAAGCCGTGCAGATTGCCGAGCAGAAAGCGCGCGGTGTTGCGGATGCGGCGATAACTGTCGGCGACGCGTTTGAGGATCTCGTCGGACAGCGCCATCTCGTTGCGGTAGTCGGCCGATGCGATCCAGAGGCGCAGGATGTCGGCACCGTAGGTTTTCATCACGTCCTGCGGCTCGATGCCATTGCCGAGCGACTTCGACATCTTGTGACCCTGCGCATCGACGGTGAAGCCGTGCGTCAGCACTTCGTCGTACGGCGCCTTGCCGTGCATCGCCACCGAGGTCAGCAGCGAGGAATGGAACCAGCCGCGATGCTGGTCCGAGCCTTCCAGATAGATGACCTTGTCGCCGGGGCCGCGCTTGAGGTTCGGGCGCTGGTCGAGCACGCAGTAGTGCGTCACGCCCGAGTCGAACCAGACATCGAGGATGTCGGTGACCTTTGTATAATTTTCCGCGTCAGCGCCGATCAGTTCCTGCGGATCGAGGCGGTACCAGGCATCGGCGCCTTCCTTCTCGACGCGCTGCGCCACCTGCTCCATCAGTTCGACGCTGCGCGGATGTGGTTCACTTGTGGATTTGTGTGCAAACATCGCGATCGGTACACCCCAGGTGCGCTGGCGCGAGATGCACCAGTCGGGGCGGCCTTCGATCATGCCGGCGATGCGTTCTTCGCCCCAGGCCGGATACCAGACGACGTCGCTGTGGATCGCCTTCAACGCGTCGGCGCGCAGGTGCTCCTCGTCCATGCTGATGAACCACTGCGGCGTGGCGCGGAAGATCACCGGCGTGCGATGGCGCCAGCAATGCGGATAGCTGTGCGTGATCCTTTCGCTCGCCAGCAGCACGCCGCGCTCGCGCAGCAGTTCGACGATCGCGTCGTTCGCCTTCCAGATGTACTGGCCGCCGAAGATTTCCGTATCGGCCAGATAGACGCCGTTGCCGCCGACCGGGTTGAATACCTCGAGGCCGTACTTCTGGCCGACCGCGAAGTCCTCGACGCCATGGGCCGGCGCGGTGTGCACGGCGCCGGTGCCGTCTTCGGCCGACACATGGTCGCCGAGGATCACCGGCACCTCGCGGTGGTAGAACGGATGACGCAGCTTCAGCAATTCCAGCGCTGCGCCTTTCGCGTGACCGAGGATTTTCACCTCGTCGATGCCATAGCGCTTCGCTGCCTTGTCGACCAGAGCCTGGGCAAGTACCAGCAGCACGCGCCTGCCGCCGCGTTGCGGCCCTTGGGCCAGCACATAATCGAGTTCCGCACCGAGTGTGACTGCGAGGCTCGCCGGCAGCGTCCACGGCGTTGTCGTCCAGATCGGGACTGCGACGATATCGCCGCCGTCTGCGGTAACTCCGAACCTTGCCGCGAGCGCCTTCGGATCGACTGCGTCGTAGGCGACATCGATCGCCGGCGAGGTCTTGTCGCTGTATTCGATCTCGGCCTCGGCCAGCGCCGAGCCGCAGTCGAAGCACCAGTGCACCGGCTTGAAGCCGCGCACGACGTGGCCGCGTTCGTGGATCTTCGCAAGCGCGCGAATGATATCGGCCTCGTATTTGAAATCCATCGTGCGATAGGGATTTCCCCACTCGCCGAGCACACCGAGGCGCTTGAAGTCGGTGCGCTGCAGGTCGATCTGCTTCTCAGCGTACTCGCGGCACAGCTTGCGGAATTCGGCGGCGTCGACTTTGACGCCGACCTTGCCGACCTTCTTCTCGACCGCGACTTCGATCGGCAAGCCGTGGCAATCCCAGCCCGGCACGTAGGGTGAGCGGAAGCCGGCCATCAGCTTGGACTTGACGACGATGTCCTTGAGGATCTTGTTCACGGCATGGCCGAGATGGATCGCACCATTGGCGTACGGCGGACCGTCGTGCAGAACGAACAAGTGCGGCCGCTGCGCCGTACGCTTCTGGATTTCCGCGTAGCGCGCGGTTTTTTCCCAATCTGCCACCATCGCCGGTTCGCGCCGGGCCAGGTCGGCCTTCATTGCGAAATCGGTTTGCGGCAGGTTTATCGTGTCTTTGTAGTCGATCGTCACGCCGGCACTCCGGTTCTCGTCCGCGCAGCAACGCCCAGAATTTTCCGTGCCGCGATCGCATCGCGGTCGATCTGCTGCACCATCGCGCCGAGATCCGGATATTTTTCCTCGTTCCGCAATTTTCTGACAAATTCCACTTCTATCCTTTTACCGTACAGGTCGCCGTCAAAATCGAACAGGTGCGCCTCCAGAACCGGCTCCTTGGCCGAAGCCGTCGCTATCGTCGGCCGCACGCCGAGGCTGGCGACACCTGGGCGCGCCTCAGGGCCGATGCCGTGCACGCGCACGGCGAACACGCCGCCGATCGGCGCGACCCGCGAGCCGAGCCGGATGTTGGCGGTCGGATAGCCGAGCTTGCGCCCCAACTGCTGTCCGCGCACGACGTGGCCGCCAATCGAGAAGGCGCGGCCGAGCAATTCCGCAGCCAGTTCGAACTCTCCGGCCGACAGCAACGCGCGGACGCGCGAACTCGAAACACGCTCATCACCGACCACAAATGGCGGCACCGCGTCGGCGGTGAACCAGTCTTCGATACCGACGCGCTGCAGCAGCGCCAGATCGCCCTTGCGCTGATGTCCGAACTGAAATCCCTCGCCGATCCAGATTTCGCGCGCCGCAAGCCGCTCCACCAGCACACGTGCGATGAAATCCTCCGCCGTCATCGCCGCCAACGCGCCATTGAAGCGCAGCAGCAGCACGCGTTCCATCCCGGCATCGATCAGCGCCTTGATCTTGTCGCGCGGCGAACTCAACTGCGGCACCTCGGCGAAATAGGCACGCGGAATCGGCCAAAAGCTGACCGCAACCGGCACTGCGTGCAATTTCTGCGCGCGCTCGCCCACCCGATCGAGCACCGCACGGTGACCTCGATGCACGCCGTCGAATGCGCCGATGCAAACCACGCTGCCTTGCGGCGCGAGGCACGGCCCGACGACGTCCCGATACACCGTATTCATTCAAGGCAGTATAGCGTTTGGCCCGCCTCGTACAACGCATGGCGACCCGAAACCGGAACCGATTCAATGGTTCCCGGGCGTTTCCTGCGCCATCTTGTGTGATTACCGACCACGCAGGTCGCGCAGGCGAAAGCCCGCCGCGAACAAGGCCGCGACGTAGACACCAGCGCCGGCGCCGATCAGGGCGGCCAGCCGCCAGACGCGCGTCATGGTCGGCCAGTCGCTCCAGTCCGGCCACGCCACCACGCCGGCAATCAGTACCGCGACCAGCGCCGTGCAGGCAAGCACCAGGCGCAGCAGATGTGCGCCCCAACCGGGTCGTCGTTCGTGTATGCCTTCGCGTTGCAGCGCACGCCAGAGCTGCCACAGGTTCAGATAACTCGCCAAGGTGCTCGCCAGCGCCAGGCCCATATGCAGGCCGGGGACGCGGGCGACTGCATCGAGCAGCCCACCGGCCTCATCGCCGGGCTTGCGCCACAAAAAGAACAAGAGGCCGACGAACAACAGATTCATGATCATGTTCGCGGCCATCGCCGCGACTGCAGCGCGTACCGGGGTCTTCGTGTCCTGGCGCGCGTAGAACGCCGGTGCAACAACCTTGACCAGAGCGAACGCAGGCAGGCCCAGGCTCAACGCAGCCAGCGACAACCCCGCCATGTCGACGTCGTGCGGCGTGAAGCGGCCGTGCTGGAACAGCGTTGCGAGCATCGGCCGCGCCAGGATCACCAGTCCAATCATCGCCGGCACCGCGATCAGCAACGCCGTGCGCAGACCCCAGTCCAGCGCTCTGGAAAATCCCTCGCGATCGGTCGCCACATGATGCCGCGACAGGCTCGGCAGGATCACTGTGCCGAGTGCGACGCCGAATACGCCGAGTGGAAACTCGAGCAGGCGGTCGGTCTGTGCCAGCCAGGTCTGCGAACCGGAAATCAGGAACGACGCGATCAGGGTATCGAGCAGCAAGTTGATCTGCGCGACCGAAGAGCCGAACAGGGTCGGCAGCATCAGCTTGAGCACACGCTGCACGTCGGGGTGATGCCAGGCCCATTGCGGCCACGCCAGAAGGTCGAGTCTGGCCAATGCCGGAAACTGCAGCAGCAATTGCAGGATGCCTGCGACGAAAATCGACCAGCCGAGCGCCATGATCGGCACGTCGAAGCGCGGCGCCAACCACAGTGCGCCGGCGATCATGCAGACGTTCAATATCACCGGCGTGATCGCCGGCAATGCAAACTGGTGGAAGCTGTTCAGCACGCCGCCCGCCAGCGCAGTCAGGGAGACGAACAGCAGGAATGGAAACGTCACGCGCAGCAGTTGTGAGGTCAGCCGGAATTTTTCCGGTTCGTCGAGCGCGCCGGGCGAAAACGCTGCGGTCAGCCAGTCCGAGCCGAGCACGCCAAGCGCGGTCACGATCAGCAGTACGCCGCCGAGCACACCGGCGACCCGAGCGACAAGACTTTTCAGTTCCTCATGCGTGCGCGTTTCCTTGACTTCGGTGAACACCGGTACGAACGCGGTCGAGAACGAGCCTTCCGCGAACAGGCGGCGCATGAAGTTTGGAATGCGGAACGCGACCCAGAACGCATCAGTCGTCGCATTTGCGCCGAAGGCAGACGCGATCGCCATCTCGCGAACCAGACCAAGCAGCCGCGAGATGAACGTCATCGCGCTGAACGACAGCATCGAGCGCAGCATGCTCGGGGTTTTCATCAGGGAAGAGAGAGGGGAGAAGGGACAGGGGAAAGTGCGCGCCGTCGCATGCGCCGAATCCGTCCTGAAGGACTCGCCAAACCACGATATCCATCGTGGCCCGCATCCAGCCCGGTACTCGATTGTTGCGGCCAACCCGATTTGGGCCAACAGTGCTCTTCGCAGGCGGATCCAAGGCCACACTCGGCACATCGCCCACTAGGATCATGAACCCCGCAACCTCCCCTTCTCCCTTCTCCCCTCTCCCCTCTCCCATATACATTGACGCAACCCCGTGCGCCACTTACAATTACCGGTCCTTTTCGACCCTTTTTTCTTTTTTCTTCCCCCATTTCCGGAGTTCCACCTTGGCCAACATCAAATCCGCCAAAAAGCGCGCCCGCCAGGCGGTCAAGCGCAATGCGCGCAATTCGAGCGCGCGCTCGATGCTGCGCACCACGATCAAGAAAGTCGTCAACGCGATCGCCGCGAAGGACAAGGCCGGCGCCGAAGCCGCCTACAAAGCCGCCGAGCCGGTCATGGACCGCTACGCGAGCCGTGGCCTGATTCACAAGAACAAGGCTTCGCGTCACAAGAGCCGCCTGTCCGCGCATATCAAGGCGCTGGCCTGACCGCACTTGTTTGAATCGGACGAAAAAGCCGGCCTGCGCCGGCTTTTTTTTGACCGCGTCAATGCGCGACAGATAGCAGTCCCGCGCCAAAATCTGGCTCCCTCTTCCCATCGCGTCGCGACGGAAGAGAGGAGTAGCTGCACTTGCCGGCGACGGCGCATCAAGCGTCTTCGCTCCGTGCGCTTTCCGCAGCTTCGGCTTTCAGCCGATCGAAGAAGTCCTGGATCTTGAGGCACACCGGCCAGGTGCCTTCGCGCGCAAGCGCCGACACGGCGAACCACGGCTGCTTCCATTTGAGCTTGCGCACGATTGCCCTGGCGGTTTTCCCGCGCAATTCTTCGGGCAGCAGATCGATCTTGTTGAACACGAGCCAGCGCGGGCGGTCGAGCAGATCGGCATCGAACTTCGACAACTCGGCCTCGATCGCGCGAACCTGCTCGACCGGATCGACGTCCTCGACCTGCGGCGCGATATCGACCACATGCAGCAGCAGGCGCGTACGCGCGACGTGCTTGAGGAACTGGATGCCGAGACCGGCGCCATCGGCCGCGCCTTCGATCAGTCCGGGAATGTCGGCGATCACGAAGCTCTGGTCGGTGCCGATGCGCACGACGCCAAGATGCGGCTGCAGCGTCGTGAACGGATAGTCGGCGACCCGTGGCGTGGCCGCCGAAACGGCGCGGATGAAGGTCGACTTGCCGGCATTCGGAAAACCGAGCAGGCCGACGTCGGCCAATACCTTCAGTTCGAAGCGCAGGTCACGCACCTCGCCCGCCGTTCCCGGCGTCGACTTGCGTGGCGAACGGTTGGTCGAACTCTTGAAGACCGTGTTGCCCACGCCACCGTGCCCGCCGACGGCAACCTGAAGACGCTGACCGTGTCCGATCAGGTCACCGATGACCTCTTCGGTGGCGACGTTGATTACGGTGGTACCGACCGGGATACGGATGATCGTGTCGTCGCCCTTCTTGCCGGCCATCTGGCGGCCCATACCGTTCTCGCCGCGCTGAGCGCGAAAGATGCGCTGGTGGCGAAAGTCGATCAGTGTGTTCAGCCCTTCATCGGCAACCAGCCAGACGCTGCCGCCATCCCCGCCATTGCCGCCATCAGGTCCACCGAGCGGAATGAATTTCTCGCGCCGGAAACTGACGCAGCCGTTGCCGCCATTACCGGCGTGGACTGTGATTGCAGCTTCGTCGACGAATTTCATGGTTGAAGGACTTCTGAGTTCGGGAATCCGGAATCGGGAATCCGGAAGGAGCATAAGAGCTTCGTCATCCCGGCGAAAGCCGGGATCCAGACACGCAGGCTGCACTGAGCGGAGCGAAGCCCAGCGTCCCAACGGTCGTCGAGTGGCTGCGCTGGGCTTCACGCCGTTCAGCCCAACCTGGAATGTCCGGCTTGGGTCGGAATGACGAGCAGTCGGTACGCGTGTTGTGACTTTGCCACTCTGCAGAAAGAAAGAGCCCCGCGCAGGGCGGGGCTCTGTTCATTCTATGAACGCGAAAACTTCAGTTCTTGGCGACGCTGACCGTCCGGCGATTCTTCGCACCCTTGACGGCGAACTGGACCGTGCCGTTGACCAGGGCGAACAGCGTGTGATCGCGGCCGAGGCCGACGCCGGCCCCCGCATGAAACTGGGTGCCGCGCTGACGCACGATGATGTTGCCGGCTTCCACGGCCTGTCCGCCGTAGATCTTGACGCCGAGGTACTTCGGATTGGAGTCGCGGCCGTTACGGGTACTGCCGCCTGCCTTCTTGTGTGCCATGACTGACTACTCCTTCGCCTTGACCGGTTTCTTGTCGCCTGCACCCTTGCTCGTATCGGCCTTGCTCGTAACGGCCTTGCTCGCATCGGCCTTGCTCGTATCGGCCTTGCTCGTATCGGCCTTGCTCGCATCGGGCTTGCTCGTCTCGGGATGGATCTCGCCGATCTCGACCTCGGTGTAGTACTGGCGATGCCCCATCTGCTTCTGATGGTGCTTGCGGCGACGGAATTTGATGATGCGGATCTTGTCGGCGCGGCCGTGCGACTTGATTGTCGCGGCAACCACAGCGCCGGCGACCATCGGCGCGCCGAGCGTGATGTCTTCACCGGTGCCGACCAGCAGAACCTGATCGAAGTTGATCGCGGTTCCGACATCACCCGGGAGTTTTTCCACACGCAGGGTCTCACCCTGCATGACGCGGTATTGCTTACCGCCGGTTTTGATGACTGCGTACATTGGGCATTCCTCTGTAGTTATTCTGACAACTGCCTGCTCAAACGAGCCGCGTATTCTATCCGCTCCCACGCTCCGGGGTCAATACCTTGATTCGCATTGGAAATTCCGCCACCGCGGGCGGGCTCGGGCCTTGAATCGCGACGGCTCCGGCATCAACTACTTTGGGTTCCCAGAAAGCCCCTCCCCGCCCAGCTACCCGGAGCTATCGCCGTGTCCGCCACTCCCGCCTACGCCGCCGCCACTGCCACGTCTGCCCTCGCTCCGTACTCCGTCGAGCGTCGCGAGCCGGGCCCCCATGATGTACTGATCGATATCGCCTACTGCGGCGTGTGCCATTCCGACATCCACCAGGTGCGCGACGAATGGGGTGGCTCGATCTTTCCGATGGTGCCGGGCCACGAGATCGTCGGCCACGTGGCGAGCGTCGGCAGCGCGGTGACCCGATGGAAAGCAGACGATACGGTCGGTGTCGGCTGCTTCGTCGATTCGTGCCGCGAATGCGAGGCCTGCAAGACCGGCGAGGAACAGTTCTGCGCGAACGGCATGAGCGCCACCTACAACGGCTATGAACGCAACGGCGTCAAGCTCGATCGTACGCGCCCGACCTATGGCGGCTATTCCACGCGCATCACCGTCGACGAAAATTACGTGTTGCGCATTCCGGCCGGCATGCCCCTCGATCGCACCGCTCCGCTGCTGTGCGCCGGCATCACGACCTATTCGCCGCTCAAGCATTTCGGCGTGAAGCCGGGCGACAAAGTCGCTGTGGTCGGCCTCGGCGGCCTCGGCCACATGGGTGTCAAGATCGCGCACGCGATGGGCGCGCACGTGACCGTGCTCAGCCACTCGCCCGGCAAGCGCGACGATGCGCTGAAGCTCGGTGCCGACGATTTCCTGGCGACCAAGGATGCATCGATCTTCCAGGCCAACGCGAAGCGCTTCGACTTCATTCTCGACACCGTATCGGCGCAACACGACTACAACGCCTATCTGAACCTGCTCAAGCGCGACGGCACGATGGTGCTGGTTGGCCTGCCCGACCCGACCCTGCTGTCCGCCGGCCCGCTCATCATGGGGCGCCGGCGACTCGCCGGTTCCCTGATCGGCGGGATCCGCGAGACGCAGGAGATGCTCGACTTCTGCGCCAAACATGGCGTTGCGTCGGATATCGAAGTGATTCCGATCGACAAGATCAACGAGGCCTACGAACGCATGATCCGCAATGATGTGCGTTACCGTTTCGTGATCGACATCGCCAGTCTCAAACCCTGACATCGCGATATCGAAATGATGCTCTCGCACGCGACGTGCTCGCTTCGCCGTTGACGAGAGACGCAACGCGCGAAGCGACGAGTGAGAATGTAGGCTGGGTTGAGCGGAGCGATACCCAGCGTCTCGAAAACTGCTGAGCGGCTGCGCTGGGCTTCACTTCGTTCCGCCCTGCCTACCTTGCCGACCCCATGGATGACGGAAACGCCGGAAATGCAAGAAGCAATTTTTTGGCCGCCCCTTCACCCGGCAGGGAGAAGGAACGATGGGCGCTCTGCAACTTCTTTCTGAATGCGCCGTGCCGTAACTGCGTCGCTGCGCTATAGTACTTCGTTGATCGAAAATTCTATGCCCATGGACTTCATCCGCATCCGCGGCGCGCGCACGCACAACCTCAAGAACATCGACGTCGATCTGCCGCGCGACAGCCTGATCGTGATTACGGGGCTATCCGGTTCCGGCAAGTCGTCGCTCGCGTTCGACACGATCTACGCCGAAGGCCAGCGCCGCTACGTCGAGTCGCTTTCGGCGTATGCGCGCCAGTTCCTGTCGGTCATGGAGAAACCCGACGTCGATCACATCGAGGGACTGTCGCCAGCGATCTCGATCGAGCAGAAATCGACGTCGCACAATCCGCGCTCGACGGTCGGCACGATCACCGAGGTCTACGATTACCTGCGCCTGTTGTTCGCGCGAGTCGGCACGCCGCGCTGCCCCGACCACGGCATTGCGCTCGAGGCGCAGACCGTCAGCCAGATGGTGGACGCGACGCTGGCGATGAATCCCGAGCACCGCTACATGCTGCTCGCGCCGGTGATCCGTGAACGCAAGGGCGAGCATCTGCAGGTGTTCGAACAGTTGCGCGCGCAGGGCTTTGTGCGCGCGCGCGTCGACGGCACGCTGTACGAGCTCGATGCCGTGCCGGCGCTCGGGCTGCGCATCAAGCACACGATCGAGGCGGTGATCGACCGTTTTCGTCCGGCGCCCGACATCAAGCAGCGCCTGGCTGAGTCGTTCGAGACGGCGCTGCGGCTAGGCGACGGCATCGCGCTCGTCGTCGATCTGGATGACGACGGCGAGTCCAGTAAGATCAGCGCGCAGACGGTGTTCTCGTCGCGCTTTTCGTGCCCGATCTGCGACTACTCGCTGCCGGAACTCGAACCACGCCTGTTCTCGTTCAACTCGCCGGTCGGCGCCTGCGGCACCTGCGACGGTCTCGGTGTAACGCAGGTGTTCGATCCGGCGCGCGTCGTCGTGCACCCGAACCTGAGCCTGTCGGCCGGCGCGGTGCGCGGCTGGGATCGGCGCAACATGTACTACTTCCAGCTGATCCTGTCGCTGGCGCGCCATTACAAGTTCGACATCGACACACCGTGGGAGCAATTGCCGGAAGGCATCCAGCACGCCGTGCTGCACGGTTCGGGCGACGAACAGATCCAGTTCCGCTACCTGACCGAAACCGGCGGCAGCGTCACGCGCAAACACCGCTTCGAAGGCATCGTGCCGAATCTCGAGCGCCGCTACCGCGAGACCGAGTCGCCGATGGTGCGCGAGGAACTTGCCAAGTTCATCAGCGAGCGGCCTTGCACGGAATGCCACGGCCAGCGCCTGAACAGGTCGGCGCGCAATGTCTTCGTCGGCGACCGCAACCTGCCGACACTGACGGCGCTGCCGATCGACCAGTCGCTCGATTTTTTCCACAAGTTGACACTGGCCGGCTGGCGTGGCGAGATCGCCGCGAAGATCGTCAAGGAAATCCGCGAACGCCTGCGCTTCCTCGTCGATGTCGGTCTCGACTACTTGACGCTGGATCGCCAGGCCGATTCGCTCTCCGGCGGCGAAGCGCAGCGCATCCGGCTCGCTTCGCAGATTGGCGCCGGCCTGGTCGGCGTGATGTACGTGCTCGACGAACCGTCGATCGGCCTGCATCAACGCGACAACGAGCGCCTGCTCGGCACACTGACGCGGCTGCGCGACCTCGGCAATACGGTCATTGTCGTCGAGCACGACGAAGACGCGATCCGCGCGGCCGACCACATCCTCGACATCGGTCCCGGCGCCGGCGTGCACGGCGGCGAGATCGTCGCACAGGGCAAGCTCAAGGACGTGCTCGCGGCGAAGCGTTCGTTGACCGGCGAATACCTGTCCGGCAAGCGCGGCATCGCCGTGCCGAAGCAGCGCCGCGAGCCGGATGCGCAGCTGATGCTGCGCGTGCTCGGCGCGTCCGGCAACAATCTCAAGGAGGTCGACCTGGAAATTCCGGCCGGCCTGTTTGTCTGCGTTACCGGCGTATCGGGCTCGGGCAAGTCGACGCTGATCAACGATACGCTGTATCGCTACGCGGCTGCCGAACTGAACGGTGCCAACGAAAAGCCGGCGCCGTTCCGCAAGATCGAAGGCATCGAACTGTTCGACAAGGTCGTCGACATCGACCAGTCGCCAATCGGAAGAACGCCGCGCAGCAATCCGGCAACCTACACCGGCCTGTTCACGCCGTTGCGCGAATTGTACGCGCAAGTGCCGGAAGCGCGCGCACGCGGCTACCAACCCGGCCGTTTCTCGTTCAACGTCAAGGGTGGACGCTGCGAAGCCTGCGAAGGCGACGGCATGATCAAGGTCGAGATGCATTTCCTGCCGGACGTCTACGTGCCGTGCGACGTCTGCCACGCCAAGCGCTACAACCGCGAGACGCTCGAGATCCTGTACAAGGGCCACACGATTTCCGACGTGCTCGAGATGACCGTCGAGGATGCGCTGAAGCTGTTCGGCCCGGTACCGGCGCTCGCGCGCAAACTCGAGACGCTGATGGATGTCGGGCTTTCCTACATCAAGCTCGGTCAGAGTGCGACCACGCTGTCCGGCGGCGAGGCGCAGCGCGTCAAGCTGTCGCGCGAACTGTCCAAGCGCGATACCGGCCGCACGCTGTACATCCTCGACGAACCGACCACGGGCCTGCATTTCCACGACATCGAGCAGCTGCTCAAGGTGCTGCACCGGCTGCGCGATGACGGCAACACGGTCGTCGTCATCGAGCACAACCTCGACGTGATCAAGACCGCCGACTGGGTCGTCGACCTGGGTCCTGAAGGCGGCCACCGCGGTGGCGAGATCATTGCGACCGGCACGCCGGAACAGATCGCGCGCGACAAGGGCTCGCACACCGGGCGTTTCCTCGCGCGCGTGTTCGGCAACGGCCGCAAGAAGCAGGCTGCGTGAATTCGATTTCCGGAAACGCCGGCACGGCCGCGCTGCCGCTGCTTACATCACTGACGATGCCGGTACGCTGGCGTGACCTCGACGCGTTCAACCACGTCAACAATGCCAGCTATCTGACCTATCTTGAAGAAGCACGCCTGCACTGGTTCGGCCAGATCGACGGGCCTTGGTCCGACGCAGCGGCGGCGCCGGTCGTCGCAGCGATTCACGCAAACTACCGTCGCCAGCTGACTTGGCCGGCGCAACTCGTGGTTGAATTGTACTGTGAACGCCTCGGCGCCTCGTCGCTGACGATTGCCTACCGCATCCTCGATGCCGCCGACCGCGCCGTCGTCTACGCGGACGGCACGACGGTCATGGTCTGGATCGACAGCGCCAGCGGCAAGCCGGTCGCGCTGCCAGACGCGATCCGGCGCGCGTGCGCAAGCTGAGAAGCCGGAACGCGCGGTCAACCGGTCGGCGTCGTTACGCTCGCCGGGAAGCGAGATCACAAGCGCC
Organism: Rudaea sp.; assembly: GCA_036496665.1. Classification (GTDB taxonomy): domain Bacteria; phylum Pseudomonadota; class Gammaproteobacteria; order Xanthomonadales; family Rhodanobacteraceae; genus Rudaea. The sequence continues at coordinate 145,719 of DASXKR010000068.1, forward strand.
TTCGCATCGAAGAGGCACTCGTCAGGGTGAAGCGTCTCGAACCTGGAATAGTGCGACTGCGCTGTCGCCCGACTGCATCGTAATGCGAATTTCCGCCGAGTCGCCGGTGGTCAGCGCTCGATGTGGCCGCATCAACATGAGGTGCTTGCCGCCCGGCGCCAGGACTACGCTCGTGCCCGGTGCGATCGAGAACGGGCCGAGCGGGCGCATCTGTTCGACGCCGTTTTCCTCGACACTCTGATGCAACGACACGCTGCCGAAATCGACGCCCTGTGCGCCGACCACAGTCAGCGGCGCGTCGCCGGAATTGCGCAGGACCGCGTAGCCGGCCAGCATCATCGCGCCGGGCGGAGCGCTGCGGATCCAGGCCTGATCGATCTCGAGGCGGCCCGTCGCATGTGAGGCGCTGCAATACAGGGCGCCGACGAGCAGCGCGGATGCGTACCTGGCGTAGAACGGGCGCATGTGATGATCCGGTTTTGCCCTTATCATACGGCATCGGTATTCGTGCACGGATCGCGGTCATGCGTCGACTCATCAGTGTTGCTCTTGTCGCTGGCGCTTCGGCGCTTTCGGCGCAAGCCGCCGACGAACCAGGCGCGCGCTATTCGCTCAGCATCTACAACGCCGCGGCCGACGGCGGCGATGCCCTGTTCGCGCCGCCCATACCGGACAACGGTGCGCCGGGCGGCTACGCGATCGTGCGCGATCGTCGCCAGTTCGATCTGAAAGCCGGAGCGAACGTTGTCGTGGTGCGCGACGTTTCGCGCTACCTCGACCCCGAGGCGCTCAGTGCGCGTGCACTGGGCGACAGCGACGGCGTGGAAATCCTCGGCCAGCGTTTCGAGGACGAGCCACTTTCGCTCGACACCCTCGCGCAGAAACACCTCGGCCACAACGTCGAGGTCTTCGTCGGCAGCAGCGCGGCGCCGGCGCCGCCGATCAGCGGCATGCTGCTGTCCACGGTCGGCGGCGTGACGGTGCAGACTGCCGACGGCCGCGTCACGACGATTACGGAATTCACGCGCGTCGTTTTTCCGGATCTACCAAAGGGGCTGGCCGCGACGCCGTCACTGCGCTGGGACATCGCCGCGAAGAAAGCCGGCGCGCACGCATTCGAAATCGTTTATCCGACCCAGGCGATGGCCTGGCGCGCCTCGTACAGCGGCTGGCTCGCGAACGGCGACTGCCGGCTGAGCCTGTCCGGCTGGGCGCAGATCGCCAATCGCACCGGCTCGGATTTTTCCGGTGCACGGATCAAGCTGATCGCCGGCGAACCGCACCGCGCGACGGCCGCACCGGCACCGCGCGTGATGATGGCGCGAACGGCAGCCACGCCGATGCAGGCCGTCGAGAGCGGCCAGGTCGGCGACTACCATGAGTACACGCTCGACCAGAGCGTCGACCTGGCCAGCGGTACGCTGCTGCGCGCCGCGCTGTTTGCCGAGCAGTCGCTGCCCTGTCAGCGCCAGTACCTGTTCGAAGGCTCCAACCTGCACGCCAACCCCGGCATGGCACCGATCACCGACCGCGGCTACGGCACCGAACAGCGGTCGCCGGTGCGCTCCATGCTCGCCTTCAAGAGCGAACGCGCGCTGCCTGCCGGCACGTTACGCATCCTGCAGAGCGCCAGCGACGGCGCGGCGGAGTTCGTCGGTGAAGACAACCTCGGGCACACGCCACGCGGTCAGTCCGTCTCGCTCGAGCTGGGTACGGCATTCGATCTGCGCGGCGAACGCAAGCAGACCGATTTCCAGTTCGACAAGGATCACCGCACGCTGAGCGAATCGTTTTCGATCCGCCTCGACAACGGCGGCAACACGACGCAGACCGTGGCGATCCGCGAACATCCTTATCGCTGGACGCAATGGACAATCACGCAGTCGTCGGTCAAATATGAAAAGCGCAGTGCCGACACGATCGAGTTCAAGACCGACGTGCCGGCCGGCGGCAACGCGCAGGTGACATACACCGTGCAGTATCAGTGGAGCGAGTCGTTTAAATAGGGGCGAGGGATGGGGGATTAGGAAAAAGCCACAAAGCCCGCGCGCTCATCCTGGCCCTTGCCCCTAGCCCCTAGCACCTAGCCCATTCTCAGGAAGTTGCCATGCTTGAAACCATCCGTCACGACGCGGTCGTCGAACTACGTCTGGCTCGGCCGCCGGTAAATGCACTCGACCCACACCTGGTGGCCGCCTTGCGCAGCGCGATCGACGCGGCGCCGTCACAGGCAGCGCGCGCGATCGTGATGTCCGGCCGACCGGGCATGTATTCCGGCGGCCTCGACGTGCCGGCACTGCTGCAATTGGATCAGGCCACGTTGAAACAATTCCTGCGCGATTTCTTCGAATTGTGCGGCGCCATCGCCTGCTCGCCGATTCCGATCGTCGCGGCGATCACCGGGCACAGTCCGGCGGGAGGCGCCGTGCTTTCGATCTTCTGCGACTACCGTGTGATGGCGCGCAGCGTCGATCCGGCAAAACCCTTTTGCATCGGCCTGAACGAAGTGCAGGTCGGACTTTCGGTGCCGGCATTGATCCAGTCCGGCTTGAAGCGCCTGGTCGGCGCCCATCGCGCCGAGCGGCTGATGGTCGCCGGCACGATGCTCGAGGGTGAGGAGGCGTTGCGCATCGGCTTCATCGATGAACTCGTCGATGTCGATCAGGTCGTTCCGCACGCGTTGGACTGGTTGCAGAACCTGCTCAACCTGCCGCCGCAGGCGATGTCGACGACGCGCAGGCTCGCGCGTCGCGACCTGACCGAGACGTTCGCTGACCCGCGCACGTGGCTGCTCGACGATTTTTCCGCGGCATGGTTCTCCGACGAGACTCAGTCCGTGCTGAAGACCCTGGTGGCGCGCCTGAAGAAAACTTGACGGCGTCGATCCCGCAGTGGCACGGCGCGCCTGTCAGAGCGTGCCGCGCACGACCGGGCGTGACGGATCGGCGATCCATCCGCTCCACGAAGGCGCATAGACGCGCGAACCGGACAAGCCGGCATGTTCCATCGCGAGCAGGTTGTGGCAGGCAGTCACGCCCGAACCGCACATGTGCACGACATCGCCGGCCTTGTGGCTGCCGAGCAACGCACCGAACTCGTCGCGCAGGACGGCAGCAGACTTGAAGCGACCGTCGGCTTCGAGGTTGTCCGAAAACGGCCGGTTCGCGGCACCCGGCACATGCCCGGCGACCGGATCGATCGGTTCGACGTCACCGCGAAATCTCGGCGCGGCGCGCGCGTCGACCAGCAGCGCGTCAGCGCCGAGCGATCGCAGTTCATCGGTGTAAACGATTTGCGCCGCATCGTAGGCGGCGTGAACCTCCGTCGTGGCGCACGTCGGCAGCTCCGGCGTCAGGACATACCCTGCCCTGTTCCAAGCCCCGAGCCCGCCATCGAGCACCGCCGCTGCGCGATGTCCGATCAGGCGCAACATCCACCACAGGCGCGTGGCAGCCAGGGCGCCGTTGGCGTTGTCGTAGGCGACCACAGTCGTCTGTGGCGTCCAGCCCCAACGTGACAGCAACATCGAGAAGTGCTCCGCGTTGGGCAACGGATGGCGGCCGAGACCCTGCTTCGACAGATCTGATAGCTCGCGCTCGAGGTCGGCATGCACGGCGCCGGCAACGTGGCCTTCGGTGTAGTCGCGCGCAGCGCGTTGCGGGTCGGCGATATCCGCGCGGCAATCGACGATCAGGACATCGGCACGCCCGAGCAACCCATTCAATGCCGCCACATCGATCAAGGTTCGCGCATTCATGCCGTCGCCTCCAGCCTTTGCGCCAGATTGACGAGCATTGTCGCAGTTGCACCCCAGATGCGCGGACCGACGTACGCGAACTCGAGTATCTCGCGTGAGCGCCCGCGATACTCTACGCGCAGGCGCCGGAGATTTTCCGGAGCGAGGAAGAACTCGAGTGGGACTTCGAAAATCTCGGCGACTTCGTGCGGATCGGGCTGCGCGTTGTAGGCCGCATCGAGCCACGCAACGACCGGCGTCACGCAATAGCCGCTGACGGTTTCCAGGATATCGAGATAGCCGAACGGCTCGATCAGCGCCGGTTCGATGCCGACCTCTTCGAGCGTTTCACGCAAGGCCGTGGCTACGGCATCGCAATCGCCCGGTTCGGATCTTCCGCCGGGGAAGCTGACCTGTCCCGCGTGCTGCGTCAGGTGGTCGGTGCGCCGCGTCAGCAGCACCGACAGGGTGCCGGCACGATTGACGATCGGAACCAGCACCGCCGCGGCGGCGCGCGCAGGCGGCAACAGGTCATCGAGCCCGGACGCGTCGTGGTCACCGTTCGCCGCCGGCGGATCGTCCAGCGGTCGCACCGCATGCGGCAGGCGTCGCAGCAACGAGTCGGTCATGACGAACCGGCTTCCGCGCGGCCCGGCAGAACGTCAGTCATGAGATAAAGGCGTTCGGCATCGGTGTACGAGGTCCAGCGGGCAATCTCTTCGGGCGTGCGATGACAGCCCTCGCACCGTCCGTCCGCACCCAGACGGCAGAGGCCGATGCACGGACTCGGCATCGGCCTGAAAGGAGGTTGAAAAATTGTCATCTGAGGATTTTTTCTTTTGTTTCTGATAGATTAGAGTGTACTTGTAAGGCAAAGTCTAGAATCGATGCTTGCTCTTGCGACCCGGGTCGTCCGCGATTACGGCAAAGTGCTCGCCGAGGTGATACCCGGCGTGCACGGCTTGCCCGAATCCCTGTTGCCGCATTCCAAGGACCAGATCCGCAACGCGATCGCCATGCTGCTGGAAAATCTGGAGCCGGAACATACCGCTCTCAAGGAAAGTCTCGCGCGCGGCTACGTCTATCTTGCCCAGTTCGTACCGGACGCCGATGCCGCGGTGCTCGGACGCGCTTCCGGCGACCGCAGCTCCCCCCAGGCCGACAGCGACGGCGGCGTCTCCGCCATGCGCCTGATCAACCGCATCAAGGTCGACATGGAACGCGCGCTCGAGGACCTGCGCGCGTTCGGCCTCAACGCCGAGATCAAATAAGGAAGCCGCGACCGGCGCGGTCGAACGCGGCGCGCTTGCGCGATGCGTTGACTGCCGCGCGCGCCGAAGCGGCGCGCGCACAGCGGGGCTGGCCCGGAGAGCAAGCGTCAAGGATGGCGCGAGTAATCGCATCGCATGCGCTGCGTGAGGGTGAGACAGGGATGTCGATCCGAAGCCGTACCAAGGATGGTTCGCAAGCAGCCGCTTGCAAATTCCGACATCGGTGAAAACGCCTGTTTCGTCAAGCTGGATCCCGTGTCATCGCACATCCCTGTGCTGCACGGGATAAGTTCATCCTCTTGAAAATGGATCCCGTGTCATCAGCCATCGATGACTGAGCCAAGAACCTTCCATGGTGCGCGTTCCTGTCCGAACATCCCTGTTCGGCCGTTCATCGGATCGAGATGCGCTTCAACGCATCTCGCGTCAAATCCCGATTCGCCCTGCACGGGATAAGTTCATCCTGGACTTACTTTACGTCCATGAGCTTCAGTTCGAACACGAGCGCTTCGTTCGGGCCGATGCGCGGTGGCTGGCCGCGTTCGCCGTACGCCATCTCGGCCGGCACGTAGACGCGCCAGTAGTCGCCTACGCGCATCAGCGGCAGGATGTCCGACCAGCCCTTGATGACTTCGTTGACCTTGAAGTTGGCCGGCTGTCCGCGCGCGAACGAGCTGTCGAATTCCAGGCCGTTGATCAGCGAACCACGGTAGTGCACGCTGACGTCGCTGGTCGGCGTCGGGTGCTTGGTGCCCGTGCCTTCTTCGATGACGACGTACTGCAGGCCGGAAGGCAGCGTGACGACACCCTTCTTGCCCTTGTTCTCGGCCAGGAACCTCTGGCTCTTGGCCTTGTTCTCCGAAGCGAGCTTCTCGAATTCGGCCTTGGCGGCGGTATACATCTGCGACTGCATGCGGCCGAGCACGTCGCGCATCGTTTCCTCGGCAACGGTCGGCTTGCGCTTGGCGAAACCGTCCTGCAAGCCACGAATGACCGCGTTGATATCGACATCGATCTTGCGCTCGACCAGACCGTCGCCCATCTGGAAGCCGATCGCGTAAGAGAGGTTCGGCTTGTCCGCTGGCGTGATCGGTGCAGGCGCCGCCTGTTGGGAAGCCGCAGGGGCAGCGGCCTTGGCTGCCGGTGCGAAAGCCGGTGCCGAGGTGTTCTGGGCGAACACGGAGCCGGCTGCGAACAGCGCGAACGCAGCAATAGACCAACGCAAAGTCATGCAAACCTCCAAAACGAAGTGGGTACCGCCAAAGTGATTCCGTCGAATGTCTGACGCGGGGGGCGTCGGCGGCGACGCGAAAGCGCGCCATATTACCCGAGCCGGCCTGCCGCAGCCACCGGCAGGCCGTTCGAACCTGAACGCCGGCGAACCGCCCTGCTATCATCTTCATCCGCCCGGCCTCGCCATTTCGCGACGCAGCTTCCGGAAAGGTGGCCGGCCGTAACGGGCCAGAAAGGGCTTGCCGGTCACAATCCCGCCGGGTCTCACCCCTCGCTACGTCAGGAAAATCCAATGCCTTTTCGCAATCTGCTGATCGAAGACCGGAGCGCCGTGCGCCGGATCACGATCAACCGGCCGGAGAAACTCAACGCCCTCGACCAGGAAACGATCGACGAACTGCTCGTTGCGTTCGACCAAGCCCGCCACGACGACGGTATCCGAGTCGTTATCATGGCCGGCAGCGGAGAAAAGGCATTCATCGCCGGGGCCGACATCGGCGAGCTGGCATCTGTGACACCGCTTCAGGCCCGCGAGTTCTCGCGCAAGGGCCAGCACCTGATGACCCGGATCGAGCGACTCGGCAAGCCGGTCATCGCGCGGCTCCAGGGTTTCGTGCTCGGCGGCGGGATGGAACTCGCGATGGCCTGCCATCTGCGCATCGCGAGCGGGAAGGCCCGACTCGGCCAGCCGGAAATCAATCTCGGCGTGACCCCGGGCTTCGGTGGAACGCAGCGGTTGCTGCGTCTGGCCGGCCGAAGCGCGGCGCTCGAATTGTGCCTGACCGGCGTCCAGCTCGACGCCGCACGTGCACTTGCGCTGGGCGTCGTCAACCGCGTCGTTGCGCCGGAAAACCTCGACGAGGAAGTCGACGCGCTCGCCAGTCAGCTCGCGGGGAGCGCGCCGCACGCGCTGTCGGGTATTCTCGATGCCGTCCTGATCGGTGGCGACGGCGCCCTCGACGCCGGACTCGATTATGAGACGCAGGTGTTCGCATTGTGCTGCTCGACGGCCGACATGCACGAGGGCACGAAGGCATTTCTTGAGCGGCGCAAGCCGGTGTTCACCGGCGCCTGACCGGGATGGACGGCCCGCAAGCCGCGGCTCTCCGGCCTATTCGTAGCTGCCGCGGTACTTTTTCTCACCGGCGGTAACGCGCGTGTCGAGCCGGTTCTGCGGGGTCGGCAACGGACACGTCGCGTACGGCGTGAACGCACACGGCGGGTTGTAGGCCTTGTTGAAGTCGAGAATCACCTTGCCGTCCTTCGGCGGCTGGGTGTAGACGAAGCGCGCTGCACCGTAGGTTTCCTTGCCGCTGGTGCGGTCGGCGTACACCAGGAACAGTTCAGTGTCGCCCGGCGTCTCGATGACCGGTTCGACGCGATAGGTCTTGCCGCCGTGCTCGAACACCGCCGCGCCCGGAACGATGACTTTGTCGATTTCACCGAGGATGTTCGGTTCCTCGACTTCGTGCGGCGGATCGTAGGCCTCCCACTTCGCCTCGACGCGCCAGCCCGGATCGATGTCGAAATAGTCGATGCCGACAAACTGCTTGCGCGTCGGCGATTCGCTGTCCTTGATGCGCAGCGCCAAGCGGTCACCGCGCTTCACCACGTAGAACATCACCGTGCCGGCCGCGACGACCGTCGCCTTTGGATTGGTGTCGTCCAGCAACCGGGCTTCGGACTTCTTCTGTCCGTCGATCGTCGCGCCGTTATTGGGCGCCAGCACGATCGACGCGTCGCCATGATCGAGCGTGATCGTGCCCAGATGTGCCGGCCAGCGCGCCAGCACGATTGAATTGTCCGCGGCGGAACCGAGCGTATTCCTGCCGTCCTTCAGCCAGTCCAGTCCGACCAGGCTGAGCCAGCCGGTCGGCGCGGTCAGGCGCTCGACACGATGCTGGCGCCAGCTTTCGATCTGCTGGCGATAGGCGGACGCGGCGTCCGCCGGTGGCGGCGTGCTCACGTCGGCTACCAGCAGCAATGCGGCGAGGGCGACGGCAGTATGAAGCATTGTATACTCCTGTACATATTACAAACGAAGTGTTGCAGCCTGGATCAGCGTCCACGCAGGAACATTCGATCCAGCTCGACGATCGACACCTGAATCCAGGTCGGCCGGCCATGATTGCACTGACCGGAGCGCTCAGTCGCTTCCATCTCGCGCAGAAGTGCGTTCATTTCGGGCAAAGTCAAGCGGCGGTTCGCGCGCACCGAACCATGGCAGGCCATCGTTGCGAGCACGTCATTGGCGTTCTCCTCGATGCGCCGCGTATCGCCATGAACGACGAAGTCGCCGAGCACGTCGCGCGTCAGGCGCGCCACGTCGGCGCCATCGAGCAGACCCGGATAACTCTTGACGATCACACTCTGCGGACCGCTGCGCGCGATCTCGAAACCGATTTCACCGAGGCGCGTCGCGTGTTCCTCGACACTCGCCGCCTCGCGCTCGCTCACGGCCAGAGGCAGCGGCACCAGCAACGCGCGCGGACGGATGCCGTCGCCGACACGCGCGCTCTTGAGTTTCTCGTAGGTGATGCGCTCGTGTGCCGCGTGCATGTCGACCAGAATCAGGCCCTGGCGATTTTCGGCCAGCACGTAGATGCCGCCGAGCTGCGCGAGCGCAAAGCCGAGCGGGGGCACCTCGCCGTCGTCAACGCCAGGCGCGTTTCCATCCTGCGCCCCCTGGGCGACAACTGACCGCTGCGCGCCGGCGCCGAAAAGAGCGGCGTAGTCGGCCGGCGGCTCGCGCACGCCGAGTCCGAATCCGCGTTGGCGCCATGGCGTGGCAGCCTGTCCCTGCATCGATGGAAAATGGGAGAGCTGAGGGCCGAGGGCTGAGCGGGCGTCCGCGCCGCCGGCGCGCGTCTGCGCGAGCACTTCGTCGAGCGTGCGGTAGAGAAAGTCGTGGACCAGCCGGCTCTCGCGAAAACGCACCTCAGTCTTCGCCGGATGCACGTTCACGTCGACACCCTGAGGATCGAGTTCGAGAAACAACACGAATGCCGGATGGCGGCCATGAAACAGCACATCCGCGTAGGCCTGGCGCACGGCATGCGCGACGATGCGGTCCCGCACGAGCCGGCCGTTGACGTGGAAGTACTGCTGATCGGCCTGGCTGCGCGACGCCGTCGGCAGGCCGATCCAGCCCCACAGCCGCAGTCCGGCGCCACTGTGATCGATACGCAGGCTCTGTGGCGGAAATTCGGTGCCGAGAATCTCGCCAACGCGTGCGATCAACGCCGCATCGTCCTCAGCCGGCCGCAGCAGGCGCAGCGGCTTGCCGTTGTGGCTCAGGCGCACTTCGGTGCGTGGCCGCGCCAGTGCCAACGCCTTGACCAGTTCATCGATGTGGCCGAATTCAGTGCGCTCGGCGCGCAGGAACTTGCGCCGCGCCGGAACGTTGTGGAACAGGTCGCGTATCTCGATGGTCGTGCCATGCGCATGTGCGGCCGGTTTCGGTGCGGAAGCTCGGCCGCCGGCAATTTCGATGCGCCATGCCTGATCCTGCTCGGCCGTGCGCGAGGTCAGCGTGAAACGTGACACCGATGCAATCGACGGCAACGCCTCGCCGCGAAAACCGAGTGTGCGCACACGCTCGAGGTCGTCGAGCGTCGCGATCTTGCTGGTCGCGTGCGGCAACACCGCCAGCGGCAGGTCGTCGATGCCGATGCCTTCGCCATTGTCGCGCACGCGGATCAGGCGCGCGCCGCCCTCCTCGATATCGATTTCCACGCGTGTGGCGCCGGCGTCGAGGCTGTTCTCGACGAGTTCCTTGACCACGGAAGCCGGACGCTCGATCACCTCGCCCGCGGCGATCTGGTTGACGAGGTCCTGGGGAAGCTGGTGAATGCGTGCCATACGGTTTCGCGAATGCGTTGCGCATGATAACGCGGGAGCCGGGAGCCGGGAGAGCCCGGAGCGGGGAGCCGGAGAGCCGAGTTCAGCGTCGCTCGCACTTTAGTCACAGTGGTTTTGACGGCGCTGCAACGTTGTGTCTTGATTGATGCGAAATGGCGCGAGGGTTGAACAGCGCTACCGGCTGAGCTCTTCGGCTTGCCGGTTTCCGTCTTTTCGCTCAGGATTTCGGCGAGCGCAGCAGAATCTCGCGATCCGGATCGTCTTCGGCGATCACTGCGACGCTGGTCGCCTTGCGCGACGCGAACTGCCCTCTCTCGCGATGCGCATTGGCGGCGAAAAGCGTTCCCGGCGGCGGTGCGGCGACGAAATAATTCTTCACGCCATCGAGGATCGCACTGGCGAGCTTCTCACGCTGCTCAGGGCTTTTCAGGCGTCTCTCTTCTTGCGGATTCGTGATGAACGCGGTCTCGACCAGGATCGATGGCACATCCGGCGAGCGCAGCACGACGAAGTTGGCCTTCTCGACGTAACCGCGATGCGTCGGTCCAATGCGCGACAGCGACCGCAGCACCCGGTTGGCGACGACGCCGCTGGCCTCCAGCGTCGCGCCCTGCGACAGATCGAGCAGTACCGCGGCCAGCGTGTTGTCCTTGTTGTCGAGCGAAACGCCGCCGACCAGATCGGCGCGGTTCTCGCGATCGGCGAGCCAGCGTGCTGCCTCGCTGGTCGCACCGCGCGGCGACAGCATCCATACCGAGGAACCGCGTGCATCGCCGCTGGCGTAGGCATCGGCATGCACCGACACGAACAAGTCGGCCTTGGCTTCACGCGCCTTCTGGTAGCGTTCCTTGAGCGGGATGAAATAGTCACCGTCGCGCGTCAGCACCGCCTTCATGCCGGGCTGCTTGTCGACCAGGCGCTTGAGTTCACGCGCGACTGCCAGGGTGATTTCCTTCTCGTGTGTGCCGCCCGATCCCGACGCGCCGGGGTCCGCGCCGCCATGGCCGGCATCGATGGCGATGACGACATCGCGTGTCTTTTCGGCGGCAAGCTGCGCGCTCTTGACGACTTCCGATTTCGATTTCTGGCGCGGAAAAAGCTCCACAACCAGCCGGACCGGCGTCTTCGCACTTGCCGGCTGCAGGAAACTCTTCGGCCGCACGCCAGCGGCCAGGTCGAATACGACGCGCACGTTGCCCTTTCCCTGCTTGCCGGTGCGCACCGATTTCAGCAGGCCTTTGCCCGAGGGCGGAACGAATCCCTCGGCAAAACCGGCGCCATGCAGATCCAGGACGATGCGGTCGGGATCGGTGATCTCGAACAGCTTGTAGTCGAGAGGGGCCGAGAGATCGAACACCGCGCGCGTCGCATCACCTGCCGTCGACAGCTGCAGACCGCGGATTTCCACCGCTTCCAGCGTCCCCGCCAACGCGCACAGCGCGCCGCCGATAAGCACTTTCAGCAAAATCTGGCGCGCAATTCCCCTCATAGCGGCGGATTCAAGCGCAACGCGCGCAAAATTTCAAGTACTTTTCTTTTTAAAATCCTTGAGCTAGCTGAATATCGTTACGTTCAGCTTACGAGTGTCGGCTAAACCGATGCATTTTCGGTAGAACTGGTCGCGGGCATCAGGCGCCGCAGCCACTCTTCGCCGCGCGGCGTCACTGGGCAAAAAACCGCGTCCCGGACAGCGCCTGCATGCGACAACTGCAGGACCAGGTCGGGCGGCGGCAGCGCGCGCCCGGCGCGTTCCGGCCACTCGACGACTATCAGGTGCGGTCCGATTGTCAGGTCGGCCAGGCCGAGCCACTCGAGTTCGCCCGGATCGGCGATGCGGTAGAGATCGAGATGATGTACGGCGAGTTCGCCAACCGGATACGACTCGATCAGGCTGTAGGTCGGACTCTTGATGCGCGCGTCGACGCCAAGCGCCTTGAGCAGCGCCCGCGTAAACGTCGTCTTGCCGGCGCCCAGTTCGCCGCGCAGGTGAACGACACCACCGGCGCGGAGTGCGGATGCCAGATTCGCAGCTATTGCGCCAAGTGCAGCCTCGTCGACGGCGCGAAATGCCAGCACGCATCCGCCGTTCATGCGATCGGCGGTCCGTTGCGCAGCAGGCGAAGCGGCTCGAACAAATCACTGGCCAGCGTGCCGGCCTGTCCGTGGCGCGCCGCGACATCGCCGGCCAGCGCATGCAGCGCAACACCGGCACGCGCCGCGTGCCATGCGTCGAGCCCCTGCGCCAGCAAGCCGGCGATCACGCCGGTCAGCACGTCGCCCATGCCGCCGCTGGCCATGCCCGGATTGCCCCATGGACAAACCGCCGTGTCGCCGTCCGGGGTGGCGATCAGCGTTCCTGAGCCTTTCAGCACGGCAACCGCGTTGAAACGGTGCGCCATTGCGCGGACCGCTGCAAAGCGGTCCGCCGCAATGGCCTGCGTGTCACAGTTCAGCAGTCGTGCCGCCTCGCCCGGATGCGGTGTCAACACGCATTGCGCCGGCAACGCCACAACATCCCGGGCGAGCAGGTTCAGCGCGTCGGCGTCGAGCACCATCGGCTTGCCGGAAGCCAGCGCCGAATACCACAGGGCATGGCCCCAGGCGCGCTGGCCGAGGCCCGGGCCAAGCGCGACAACCGATGCGCCATCGAGCATCGCCTCGAGTTCCTGCGGGCCATCGACTGCGCGCGCCATCAGCTCCGGTCGCGCGGCATTGAGCGCCGTCACATGCGCGCTGCGGGTCGCCACGCTGACCAGTCCGGCGCCGACACGAAGCGCGGCTTCGCCAGCCAGACGGATCGCTCCGGCCATGCCGCTGTCGCCACCGATCGCAAGGACATGGCCAAATGTACCTTTGTGCACATTGTTGCATCGCACCGGGAGCCAGGCCCGCAGTGCACCGGCCTCCAGCAGCGTTGCATCCGCCTTCGTTCCCGCGAACACCTCGGCAGGTACGCCCAGTTCGTCGAGGGTCACGACACCGCAGTGGTCGGCTGCCGCGCCGGTGAAAAGGCCACGCTTGCGCGCGACAAAGGTCACGGTTTCCGAAGCGCGAACGGCGACGCCCGGCACCGCGCCGGCATCGGCGTCGAGTCCGGAAGGCACATCGAGTGCCAGTACCGGCCGACCAGCGGCGTTGAGCGTCTCCATCCAGCGTTGGGCCGCGCCTTCGGGTGGCCGTGACAGGCCGACACCGAAAATCGCGTCGACGAGAATGTCGGCGACCGGTAGCCCATTATCGGCGTCGAGCACACCGCCACCAGCAGCAACCCAGTCCGCACAGGCGCGCGCAGCATCGGCGCCGGCGCGTGGTACGTCAAGGGCGATCACATGCACATCGAACCCTGCAGCGCGCGCCAGACGGGCGAGCACGTAACCGTCGCCGCCGTTGTTGCCGCCGCCACAAACCACGACCACGGCGCGGGCCTGCGGCCAGCGCACCTGCAGGCGCGCAAACGCGGCCGCGGCAGCGCGCTGCATCAGCGTGTACCCGGCAATGCCGTGCAGCTCGATTGCGGCGCGATCGAACGCGCGGACTTGGGCAACCGTATACAGGGGCGTACCTTTCATGCGGCGATTATACTGACCGCAACGTGCCCTCCCGACTGAACCGTGTCCATCCGCGCATCCTCTTTCATCGACTATTCCGCGCTGGCGACCGACATCAGGCGCTGGGGTGTCGAATGCGGCTTCCAGCAGATCGGCATCAGCGGCATCGAACTGGATGAAGATGAAACGCATCTGTTGAACTGGCTTGCCGCCGGCCGGCACGGATCGATGGACTACATGGCGCGGCACGGCATCATGCGCAGCCGGCCGGCGCAGCTGAAGGCCGGCACGTTACGGGTCATTTCGGCGCGCATGGACTATGATCCGCCCGCTGCACGCGATGCCTGGGAAGTGCTCGGCGATCCGACGCTGGGCTATGTCTCGCGCTATGCACTGGGCCGCGACTACCACAAGGTACTGCGCAGTCGATTGCAGAAACTGGCCGATCGCATTGCTATGCAGACCGGTCCGTTTGGCTACCGCGCCTTTGTCGATTCGGCCCCGGTGCTTGAGAAGGCGCTCGCCAGAAACGCCGGCCTGGGCTGGATCGGCAAGCATACCAACCTGATCAACAGCAGCGCCGGCTCCTGGTTTTTCCTCGGAGAACTCTATACCGACCTGCCGCTTCCGGTCGACGCGCCGGCAAGTGAACATTGTGGCACTTGTGTGCGTTGTATAGAAATTTGCCCGACGCGGGCTATCGTCGGCCCGAACCAGCTCGACGCGCGCCGCTGCATCTCATACCTGACCATCGAACTGCGCGGCGACATTCCGCTCGAACTGCGACCGTTGATCGGCAATCGCATCTACGGCTGCGACGACTGCCAGCTGGTCTGTCCGTGGAACAAGTTCGCGGTCAAGAGCGTCGAGGCGGACTTCGCCGTGCGCAACGGCCTGGATGCGGCGTCGCTGGTCGAACTGTTTGGCTGGAGCCGGATCGAGTTCGAACAGCGCACCGAAGGATCGCCGATCCGCCGCATCGGCTACGACTGCTGGCTGCGCAATATTGCCGTGGCGCTCGGCAACGCGGGCCCTGACGAAAGCATCCGCGCTGCCCTGCGCGGCAGGCGCGAAGCGGTTTCAGCAATGGTGCGGGGACACATCGACTGGGCACTCGAACAGCAATCACTCAGCGAGCCGTGACGGCGCCGGCGGACAGCACATTGTTGTATTTGCGCAACCCTCAGCTCGGCGGACAGGCAGCCGAGCGTGTGTGGCGCGCCATTCGAGCCTCCGCGACGTCCTGATTCTGCCTACTATCTATTTGAATTTGAACAATTATAATTTCAAGCGCTGGGCAAAAAAAACCCTCAGCGCATGACACTGAGGGTATTGTAGTCAGAGAGACGATTACCAAGTTTGCGCCCTGCGGTCACCGGGGCAACCAACTCGCGTTGCGGAAATCCCGATGGCGGTAGCGAGAATACCACAGCTGCATTGTTTTTGCTACAGGTCTACGAATCGATTGTCGATAAGCCGTGCTCGACCGAGTTTTGCTGCCGCCAGAGCGATCAATCCGCTGCGTTGCTCCAGCGCGGGCTCACCCAGATCGTCGGCCCGCCGCAACACCACATAGTCGACCGCGAGCCCTTCGGCTTCGAGCGCCTTGCGCGCCTCGGTCTCTATCGTCATCAGGCCGATGTTTGCATGCACGCCATCCGCCATGCGCACCAGTGTTCGCTGGATCACGCTCGCGCGCTCGCGTTCCTGCGCCGTGAGATACTGGTTGCGCGAGCTCAGTGCCAGGCCAGTGGCTTCGCGCACCGTAGGCGCGCCTTCGATCTCGATCGGCAGCGCTAGGTCTCTGACCATGCGTCGGATCAGCAGCAATTGCTGGTAATCCTTCTGACCGAACACGGCCAGGTCAGGCTGCACCAGGTTGAACAGCTTCGTCACAACGGTCGCGACTCCGCCAAAATGCCCGGGCCGCAGCGCGCCTTCGAGGATCTCGCCGAGCGCCGGTACTTCGACGTGCACGCTCTTGTCGGCGCCGAATGGATAGACCTCGTCGACGCCGGGCGCAAACAGCAGATTGCATCCGCGCGCCTTCAGCCCGGCGCTGTCTTCCGCGAGTGTGCGCGGGTAACTGGCGAAGTCTTCGCGCGGCCCGAACTGGGTCGGATTGACAAAGATGCTGGCGACGACGCGATCGGCTTTTTCGCGCGCCGCCGCGAGCAGCGAATAGTGCCCTTCATGCAGGTTGCCCATGGTCGGCACGAAGCCGATGCGCGCGCCGCGGCGTCGCCACCTGGCGACGTGCGCGCGCAGTTCTGCGGCCGTCGTGACGGTCTTCATCACTGAAACGAATGCTCGGGACCGGGGAAATCACCGTGTCGGACGGCACGCGCATAGGCCTTGATCGCTGTGCCGATCGAGTCGTGTCCGGCAAGGAAGTCCTTGCTGAAGCGCGGACGACGCCCGGGCGTGATGCCGAGCATGTCGTAGATCACCAGTACCTGGCCGTCGCAAGCAGCACCGGCGCCGATGCCGATCGTAGGAATCCGCAGCTCGTTGGTGATCTGTCCGGCCAGTTCTGCCGGCACGCATTCGAGCACCAGCAGATCGGCACCGGCTTCCTCGACAGCGCGCGCCTCGGCCAGCAGTCGTTCGGCGGCCGACTTGGTCTTGCCCTGCACGCGATAACCGCCGAACTTGTGCACCGACTGCGGTGTCAGGCCCAGGTGCGCGCAGACCGGAATGTCGTGACGATCGAGCGCGCGAATCGCGTCGAGCACGTGGCCCGCGCCTTCGAGCTTGACCATCGCCGCGCCGCCCTCGGCGATCAGGCGCGCGGAGGATCGCAATGCCGTATCGGCATCGCGATAGGTCATGAACGGCAGGTCCGCTGCGAGCAGTGCCGTGCCGAGGCCGCGCGCGACCGCGGCCGTGTGGTAAACCATCTCGTCGAGTGTCACCGGCAGCGTGCTGGACCTTCCCTGCACCACCATGCCGAGTGAATCGCCTACCAGAACGACGTCGACGCCGCCGGCATCGCACTGTGCGGCGAAGCTCGCGTCATAGGCGGTCAGCATGACGATCCTTTCGCCCTTCGCCTTCATTTCCGCGAGGCGTGGAACGGTGATCGGCGTGCCCGGCTGTGGTGACTTGAAATGGGTATACATCGACGCCCCGCTGGCTGGCTGCGCATTATCCGGTCGCGGTCCGGCCGGGCTCAAGCTATTCCAGTCGCCGGCACTCCGACACGTCGACCCGCGCGATCAGGTCGGATATCGAGCCGCGACCGGGAATCTGCAAGTGCGGGGCGATTTCCGCGAGCGGCGACAGAACGAAGGCGCGCTCATGCAGGCGCGGATGCGGCACGCGCAGGCCCGGTTCATCGATGATGCGGTCGGCGTACAGCAGCAGGTCGAGATCGAGAATGCGCGGACCCCAGCGGTCTGCGTTGCGTTCGCGGCCGAAGCTGAGTTCGATTTCGAGCAACGCCGCCATCAGTTCGTGCGGCGCCAATCCGGTCTGGATCGCCGCCACCGCATTGACGAACTCGGGCTGATCGCGCACGCCCCAAGGTGCGCTTCGATACAGATGCGAACGTTGTCGCAGTTGCGATCGTGGCAGATGCGCCAGCGCGTCGAGGCCGAGTTCAACCTGCTCGCGCGGCCCGGCAAGGTTGCTGCCAAGTCCGACCCAGGCAATGCGGCGCGGCGGCGCCGTCATTCCGCCGCGGACTGTTTCGGCCTGCCGCGCCGCCGGCGGCGGTTGCGTGCCGGTTTTGCCTCCGGCTCGGGGGCTGCCGGATCGGCGTCGCCCGCAGAAGCGCCGTCGGGCGGCGGCAGATGCGCAGCGATCTGATCGGCGGACATTCCCTGCACCTGCGTCCACCACGCGCCGAGTTCGGCGATCTCGGGACTCTCCGCGGCGCGCAGCAGCAGGAAATCGTAGGCGGCACGAAAGCGCGGATGCGCCAGCAGCCGGTGCGCGCGCTTCTTCGTGCGCTGCTCGAAACGCGGCTGCAGGATCCAGATCTCCTCCATCACCGCGCCGAAGCGTCGCGGTATCGCCACATGCTTGGCCTGCTCGTCAATGACATGGTGGCTGACGCGCAGCCAGGCGGATGCCGCATCGCTGCCGCGCGCGATCTCGCGTTCGACCTGCGCGCGCACGGCGCCCCAGAGCAGCGTGGCGAACAGGAACGCCGGTGTAACCGGCTTGCCCTCGGCGATGCGTGCATCGGTCCCGGCCAATCCATTCTCGAGCATCGCGCGGAAACTGCTGCCGCCGCGGAACCTGAGGGCGCGAGCGGTCAGCGGAAACACGTCGGCGAGCAAGCCGGACTCCTCGATGGCGCGGAAACTCTTCAGGCCGCTGCCGGCGAAAAACAGTTTCAGCGTCTCGTCGAAAAGGCGCGCCGGCGGCGCATGCAGCAGCAATTCGCCGAGTTCGTCGAATGGCGCGCGCGCTTCCGGTACGATTGCGAAATTCAGTTTTGCCGCCAGGCGCACGGCGCGCAGCATGCGCACCGGATCTTCGCGGTAGCGTTGCACCGGATCGCCGATCAGGCGCAGTTCGCGGCGCAGCAGATCCTCGTAGCCGCCGACGTAGTCGAGTACGCTGAAGTCGGCGATGTCGTAGTACAGGGCGTTGACCGTGAAGTCTCGGCGCAGCGCGTCTTCCTCGATGCTGCCGTAGACGTTGTCCCGCAGGATGCGTCCGTCGACGACGTGGCGGCCGCCGCTGCCATCGTCCTCACTGCCGCGAAACGTCGCCACCTCGACAATTTCGGCGCCGAACACGACGTGCGCGAGGCGGAAGCGCCGTCCAATCAGGCGACAATTGCGGAACAGCTTCTTGACTTCCTCGGGCGTGGCGCTGGTCGCGATATCGAAGTCTTTCGGATGACCGCCGAGCAGCAGGTCGCGCACCGCGCCGCCGACCAGACAGGCGCGAAAACCCGCTTCGTTCAAGCGGTACAGCACGCGCAAGGCGCCGTTGGAGATGTTCTTGCGGGACACGTTGTGCTGATCGCGCGCGATGACGCGCAAGTGTGCCGTCGCCGCGGCGACGGAAATTCTGGGCTCGGATTCGTTATTCATTTCGTCTTCTGGTCGAGCGCATGATCGTGCTCGGCAACAATTGTCCCATGCCGGGAAACCGGTATACTAGCGGCAAGCGGCTTTCACGGCCCGCGCTCCCTTCGTCTAGTGGCCCAGGACACGGCCCTCTCAAGGCTGGAACAGGGGTTCGAGTCCCCTAGGGAGCGCCATGAAGCTAGGCCCAAAGCTACTGCGCTCGGTAGCTTGCGCGCGGCCGGTGCTCGGACTGCGGAGGCAAGGATGCCGGAGCGAACATTCGCGAAGCGAATGGCCCGTAGGGCGAGCCGCGGATGCGGCGAGTAATCCTCATGTACACCTGAGTACACTCCGGTTCCTCCGCGCCGTCCACGCGCAACCTCCCTTCGCTCGCTACGCTTTTGGCCTAGCTTCGTCCACGGTTGAGCGTCGATGGCTCGCAATGCAGCGCATCTACATTCGAGTACACTCCGGTTCCTGTGCGCCGTCCGCGCGCAACCTCCCTTCGCTCGCTACGCTCATACGACGAATTTTTCTTTTTCCACGCGCTGCGCTTGCTGTTCTTTTTTTCCGCCAGTTGCATTTCAGGGACGGGTGACGCGCATCTGGTCAAGAGGTTCTGCGCTTGGTATTTTTCGGATCTAACGCATCCGAGCTTTGCAACAGGTTGCCCGCCATGCCCTTTGTTGTTACTGAAAATTGCATCAAGTGCAAATACACCGACTGCGTCGAGGTGTGTCCGGTCGACTGTTTCCACGAGGGACCGAACTTCCTCGTGATCGATCCGGAGGAGTGCATCGACTGCACGTTGTGCGAGCCGGAGTGTCCGGCCAACGCGATCTTTCCGGAGGACGACGTGCCGGCCGGACAGGAGCATTTCATTGCGCTCAATGCAGACTTGTCCAAGGGGTGGCCGGTGCTGACCGTACGCAAGGATGCTCCCGCCGACGCCAAGGACTGGGACGGCAAGCCGGACAAGCTGAACTTGCTCGAACGCTAGCGAACTCCAGACGATTCCGGTTGCCGGCTACGGACCGGCACCCGGATTCACGACCCGCGCGTCAGGACAAACGGTCGCGCAACACCTGCACGACGCGCCGCGCGGCTTCGGCCGTCGCCTTGTCCGACATGTCGCCTTCGACGCTGACACGCGCGCCGCCGGCATCGTCGCTGACACGAACGGTAAGCGCGCGAGCGACCTTCTCGGTCTTGGCCTTGCCGCCACCAAACGGATGCAGTATGCGCGTATACCAGTGGTGCTCGGATTCGGCTGCGGGCGTCTCGACCGTGCTGTCGAAAGCCAGCGTATAGGTGCGCGAATTCTCGTCACGCGCGCTCAGCGTGCCGATCTGGGCACGCTCGATTGCCAGGCCGACACGCTGCCAGGTGTTCGCAACCGTGTCGGTGACGTGCAAGTCGGTGCCGGCAACGCTGACGCCGCTGATCGCGGGCGGTGCGGCTGAGACGGCAGCGGGAGCGACAGCAGGCGCCGCGGCCGGTGCAACAGGCGGCATCGTGGCACTGGGCGGTTCGGTGGCCGGCATCGGCGCCGCGACCGGCGCGGCCGCAACCGGTGCAAGCACCTTCGCGCCGGAAACCGAAGCGGCCAATTCCTTGCCGATGCGCTGCGCCGCGTACGTCGCCGACCGGTCGGTACCGTTGCCGTCAACGCTGATGCGCGAACCGCCGCTGTCGTCGCTCACACTCACGCTGAGCGGATGCTTGACGTGTTCGCCCTCGCCGAAGCCCAGATGATGCAGGACTGCCGAGAACCAGTGACCGTCGCCGGATTGCGATTCGACTTCGGCGTCGAAATCAAATGCGTATGAATGCGTCGCTTCATCGCGGGCGGTCACCGTGCCGAGTTTCGAGCGCTGCAGCGCCGAGCCGACACTTTTCCAGGTATCCATCACGCCGCCATCGACGTGCAGTTCGGCTCGAGCCGGCACCTGTGCGCTCGGGGCCGCCGCAGCGGCATTCGCCGCTCCGGATCCCGCGTTGGGGACGACGAGTTCGTTCGCCGATGCCGGCGTATCCAGGTCGGGCGGCACTTCCAGCGGCCGGTTCTCGGCTGCCTTGGTGTAGTAGTCGGAGTGCGACGAAAACATGCTGCAGGCGCCGAGACAGGCCGCCGCAGCCAGCAAGGCCACATTGTGGAAATTGGGAAAACGCTTCACGGATGACATCCTGAAAGACAAGAAACTGGAGAACTAGAAACGCGGTCGAGCGAGCTTACGCAGCGTCGCTGTGCCGCACCTGAACAGAGCCGGGGAGCCTGGCCATCACCCGTGCCGCACACTCGTGATGCCGCGCCGAAAGAGTCAGCAGCGGCAGGCGCGGCGCGGGCTCGCCAAGACCCAGCAGATGCAGGCACCACTTGATCGGAATGGGATTCGGCTCCACGCCGATCAACTCGTAGAGCGCGGCCAGTTCCTGATCGATCCGGCTGGCCGCCTCGACGTTGCCGGCAAGCGCCGCATCGCAGAGCGCGCGAAGCGGCGCGGGCGCCGCGTTCGACGCCACCGAAATCACGCCGTCGGCCCCAGCGAGCATGGCACGCATGCAGGTCGGATCGTCGCCGCTCAATATGCTGAATTGTGTACTTTTCAACGCCACGACCGCGGCGATACGCTCGGCATCGCCGCGCGCTTCCTTGAGGCCGACGATGGCACCGTGCTGGGCGAGCTTCCTCGCGGTCCCAGGCTGCAGGTCGCAACCGGTGCGCGCCGGCACATTGTATAGCACCACCGGCAGACCGCCCTGCTCGGCGACTTCGCTGAAGTGGCGCAGCAGGCCTTCCTGCGTCGGTCGCACGTAGTACGGTGTCACGACGAGTGCCGCGTCGACGCCGCAGCCCTGCGCGCGCCGCGTCGCCGCAATCGTCTTGTTCGTCGTGGCGGTGCCGGTCCCGGCCAGTACCGGCACACGATGCGCAACGCGCTCGACGGCAAAGGCCAGCAATGTCTCGAATTCGGCGGTGCCGAGCGCGTGCGCTTCGCCGGTCGAACCGGCGACGACGATACCCTGGGTCCCTGCGGCAAGCTGCCGGTCGATCAGACGCGCAAACGCGTCCAGATCGAGCCCGTCTGCCCGAAACGGCGTGGCCAGTGCGGTAATGCTGCCGCCGAGTCTTTTCAACGCAAAGCTTCGCAAGGGAGAGCGCGAAATGGTACGGGTATGTGCGTGCCAAGTCCATCGGCACGCCGCAATCGGCCGGTTTGACAAGCCGTTTTTGACCGCGGCGGCCGCGCTTGCGGGCCAGCGGTGCCGCCAGTATTCTCGCAGGTGCCCGACACAAGGATGGCCCACATTTGAGCGATACCCCGCCCCGCCCACCAGCCAACGAGAATTTTCTGCTGATCAACGCGTTTGCGGCGCAGACCCATTCTCCGCTCGTCGCCATCACCAAACGAATCTCCGACTGTGGTTGCAGCCTGACCGAGACGCGGGTCGCAACCCTTGGCCGCGATGTGTGCGTGCTGGCGCTGGCGCAGGGTCCGTGGGATGCGATCGCGAAACTCGAGTCGGCGCTGGCACGGCTGGAGCGCGAAGAGCAGATCCGCCTCGTTCACTACCGCACCGGAGCGAAGCCTGCGCAGACCAACCTGCTGCCTTATGTCGTCGAGGTGATCGCCGCCGACAAGGCCGGGATCCTCTACCAGCTCGCCGAATTCTTCCTGCATCACAACATCACGATCGAACAGCTGCAGTCGACGCGCTACCGGGCCATGCAGACCGGCGCCGACATGTTTTCGGCGCAGATCACCGTCGGCATCCCCGCGAGCACGCACATCGCCGCGCTGCGCGACGACTTCCTCGAGTTCTGCGACGGCCTGAATCTCGATGCCATCATGGATCCTATGAAGTACTGATGCAGGCGCGCGATGCCAACCACTTCATTCAGGCGCAAGCCATGTCCATTTTGATCTTGCGGATCGTGCCGTAGGGCAAAATGGATTCCCGCTTGACCAGCTCCGCTGTTGAAAGACGCGGAAATGACGAGCTATATATATTTTTCCTTTCGACAAGAAGACACATGCTGAAGATCGGCGGCAAGGTTCCAAAACTGAGTGGCACGACGAACGGCGGCAAGACCATCAAGCTTGTCGAAGGTCCGGCGAAGTTCACCGTCGTGTACTTCTATCCCAAGGACAACACGACCGGCTGCACGCGCGAGGCGCAGGATTTCCGTGACGCCGCCGCGCAGTTGCGCAAGCGCGGCGCCGTGGTCATCGGGGTATCGCGCGATTCGGCGAAGTCGCATGACGGCTTCATCGCGAAGCATGACCTGCCGTTCGATCTGGTCGCCGACACCGACGAAACCTGGTGCAAGGCCTTCGATGTGATCCAGGAAAAGACCCTGTACGGAAGGAAATACATCGGCGTCGTCCGCAGCACCTTCCTGATCGGCGCCGACGGGCGCCTGCTGCGCGAATGGCGCAACGTCAAGGTGCCGGGCCACGTCGCAGCCGTGCTCGCCGCGATCGACGAAGAGCGCAAGTGAGCCGGAGCGGAGATCGGAGATCGGAGATCAGAGATCGGGGTTCAACCCCCGACCGTCCCCCGTCGATTCGCCGGCCTGCGAGCTGCTCCCACCCCCGATCTCCGATCTCCAATCCCCGATTTCCATCATGACCCGAGGCAAACGCATCTACGTGCTCGATACCAACGTGCTGATGCACGATCCGACCGCGCTGTTCCGCTTCGAGGAACACGATGTTTTCCTGCCGATGACGGTGCTCGAGGAACTCGACGCGGCAAAGAAAGGCACCTCGGAAGTCGCCCGCAACGCGCGCCAGGTCAGCCGCTTCATCAACGAGCTGATCGAGCACGGCAACGGCCGCAAGATCGAGGACGGACTCGATCTGATATTGCCGCAAGGCCTGCAGCTCGAGCGTGGCGTGCAGGTCGGCCGGTTGTATTTCCAGACCCAGGCCATCGAGGCACAGGTTGCGCAGAAGAAGAAAACCCTGCCGGACAACCTGATCCTGGCGTCGGTCGTCGCGCTGCGCGAACGGCATCCGGAAGTGCCGGTCGTACTGGTGTCGAAGGACATCAACCTGCGCATCAAGGCGTCGATCTTTGGCATCGCGGCCGAGGATTACGAGAACGACCGCGCCCTGGACGATTTCAGCCTGCTCTACAGTGGCCACATCGAACTGCCAGCCGATTTCTGGGACAAGCACGCCGAGGTGCGTTCGTGGTCGGAACGCGGCCACACGTTCTACGAAGTCAAGCTGCGCAAGGACGAGGACTGGCATCCGCACGAATTCGTCTACCTGCCGGGCGACAATGAAATCGAGCTGAAGGTGCTGCGCATCCGCGACGGCATCGCAACGCTGCAGATCATCGACGACTACCGCAGCGGATCGCACAGCGTCTGGGGCATCACCGCGCGCAATCGCGAGCAGAACTTCGCCCTCAACGCGTTGATGGACCCCGATGTCGACTTCGTCACGCTGCTCGGTACGGCCGGCACCGGCAAGACCCTGCTCGCACTCGCCGCCGGCCTGGCCCAGACGATGGACCAGCAGCGTTACCGCGAAATCATCATGACTCGCGCGACCGTCTCGGTCGGCGAGGACATCGGTTTCCTGCCCGGTACCGAGGAAGAAAAGATGACGCCGTGGATGGGTGCGCTGACCGACAACCTCGAGGTACTGGCAACTCCGCAGGAAGGCGGCGCCTGGGGTCGTGCCGCGACCAACGACCTGCTCGCCTCGCGCATCAAGATCCGTGCGCTGAACTTCATGCGCGGGCGCACGTTCCTGAGCCGTTACGTCATCGTCGACGAAGCGCAGAACCTGACGCCGAAGCAGATGAAAACGCTGCTGACGCGCGCCGGTCCCGGCAGCAAGATGGTGTGCCTGGGCAACGTCGAGCAGATCGACACACCCTACTTGACCGAAACCACGTCGGGCCTGACCTATGCCGTCGATCGATTCGCCGCGTGGCAGCATTCGGCGCACGTGACGTTGCGCCGCGGCGAGCGCTCGCGCCTGGCCGACTACGCTTCCGAAATGCTTTGAGGGGAAAGAGCGTGAGGAGTTAGGGGTTAGGGTTAGGAAGAGAAGAGTAGCGGCGCGCGCTCCACCATCACCTCCTCACCTCCCTATAGGCGCGGCAAAAAAAACGGGAGCTTTCGCTCCCGTTAAACATGCGCTAGCCCTGATAGCTGCGAGTGTCTAGAAAGTGGTGATCCAGAGTGCTTCCCACTGCATCTGGTTGCCGCCGTGGCTGACGCTGTAGCTCAGCGGCACGCCGAGAATGAAATCGGTCGGAGCGTAGGAAGCCGAAATGCGCAATCTGGACCGGTCGCCGATGCCGCGCGCGTAGTCCAGTTCGTAGTTGTGCGGAGAAGGCGTCGGCAGCGCCTGCTGCAACAGCGGCGAAGTCGGCACCGGCTGCTCGCGCGTGCTGTAGCGCACTGCCCATGCCCCGGCGACCGGATCGAGCCACGAGGCACCGATCGAATAGACGTCCAGGTCCTGCCAGGCGAACTCCGGGCTGATACTGCTGCTGAGCAGCGCCAGGAAACGCGACGGCAGCGCCGAACTGGTGAATGGCGCAACCTGGCTGTACATGACCCGCTCGACGCCGGCATCGATGCGCAACCGCGGCGCCAGCGCGAAACCGAGCCCGACGTTGGCGCTGGCCGGTATGTCGAACGTACCCGGTTCGGCATACAGGCCACGATAGTTGCTCATCGGGTCCATGTTGATGCGCGACTGGACACCGAACTGCCAGTTGATGCTTTCGCCCAGGGCACTGGTGTAGTCGACGCGCAGGCCGGTGCCGGAGGACGTATCGCTGGAACGCAAGGCCAGCGGCGAAGTCTGCACGAAGCCCGGGGTGCCGAAGGTCGGCTGAGTCCAGCCGATATCGGCGAAATGCTGATAAGCGAAGATCGCTGAAACGCTGACAGCGCCCACGTTGCCTAGCGGCTGCGAAATCGACGGCGCGACGATATAGCGCTGCAGGCCCGGAGCATGGTTCGGCAACAGATTCTCGCCGCTGGCCGGTGCATAAAGCGGCGTATCGGAAACGCGCGATGACGCGACGGAAATATGGAACGGCGTCGCCTCGATCATGCTGCCGTTGAAGTGGGAGGCAGGCGGCAACATGCGACCGCGACCGCGTTCGAACAAGGACGGCGCGCGGATCGGTTCGTCGCCGTCGCTCGCCCAGGAGAAGTCAGGCCGCAGGCTGGCCAGCGCGTAATCGCGCCAAGCGTCGAGCAGCGTCGCCGACGTGGCAAGATCCGACAGCGCCGCATAACTTGCAGCCGCCTTGTCGGCAGTGCCCGGTGCGGCGAACGCACACAGCGGCGTGGCCAAGGCGAGGCCGATCGATGCGGTGAGGTGCTTCATGATTGCTTTTTGCTGACGCATGGCCCCAAATGCGCAACGGCAAGGACGTGCAGGATGCTGGAAGGATATTGGCAAAAATGCAACATCACGTCAAGAGAAATCCATCACGCAACAAAGTGTTCGAATCCGCGGAAATTCCGATGAATCCCGCCGGTCTTCTGCATCCGTCGGGTACCTGTTTTCGAGTCCTTGTGGTGAAAAAGTGACACGACTTGATCGGCTGATCCGCGATGCCTGCAACTCTTGAAAAACCGACTCTGAACGTGCTGACGATAGCCGGCTCGGACTCCGGCGGGTGCGCCGGCATTCAGGCCGACCTGCGCGCGTTCAGCGCACAGGGCCTGCACGGCCTGAGCGTGATCACCGCGGTGACGGCACAGAATACGACGCACGTCGCCTCGATTCATCGCGTTCCCGCACGCGAAGTCGCCCGACAACTCGAGTCGGTGTTTGCCGACTTTCGCATTGGTGCCGTCAAGATCGGCATGCTCGGTAGCGCAACGACGATGCTCGTGGTCGCGGACTTTCTCGCCGCCCGAGCCGCGCGCAACATCGTCATCGATCCGCTGTTGCTCTCGACCAGCGGCGCGACGTTGTACCCGCGGCGCGCACTGGCCCGCCTGCGCGCGGAATTGCTGCCGCTCGCCACCTTGCTGACGCCGAACCTCCCTGAAGCCGAGGCGTTGCTCGGCCGGCGCATCCGGCGCGCCGATGAACTGCCGCAGGCGGCGCGCGACCTGCTTGATACCGGCACGCGCGCCGTGCTGCTCAAGGGCGGACATCTGGGCGGCAGCCCGGTTTGTGACGTGTTGGTCGATGCGCGCTCGACATGGAAATTCACGCATCCGCGCCGGTCAGTCACCGTGCGTGGCACCGGTTGCGCACTTTCCGCAGCCATCGCCGGCGCGCTTGCACGCGGCCTCGACCTGGAAGCGGCGGTCCGCTTCGGCGAGAAGTACGTTCAGGATGGCATGCGCGGTGCCTATCGCCCCGGCCGCAGCAGCCGGCATGCACTGGGCAGGGTGACTCCACGCATCGCTAACGTGTTTTAGCATTCGTTTACCCAAAGGCATGATAGTTTCCGGATCATGATAAATTTCCGGTTCGTGCCAATTCCAGGATTTCGATTTCAAGGAGCAGCCATGCGTGGAATGTTGTTGGCCCTTTCCCTCGGCGTCGTCTGCAACGCGAGCGCCGCCGGAGAAGATGCGCCCCGGCCTCATCCCGTCGCGGCCGGCGGAGCAATCGCCGCGGCGAAAGCGCGCTCGCAGTCGCTGGCCGCCGTTGTCGCTTCGCCGGTGGTGATGGAGACGAGTGCCGTGCTCGCGCCCGACGGCACGTTGACCCTCAAGTGTGTGCAGATGCCCAACCCGCACCCGGTACCGCTACCCTTCAGGCGGCCCGCGCCGGAGCCGCAGCAATGACCCGCGGCCAGCTGCGTTTTGTACTTGTAGCGTTATATACATTCCTGATTCTTGCCGCGGCAACCTCCGCCGCCGCACAGTCGGCGCTGCAGAACGGCGTGCCGCTGCAGTTCAGTCTGCCGGCACAAAACTACGTGTCGAATTACTACATCGATGTCGATTCGAGCGCGAAGCAGCTGACCATCAACCTGTCCAGCAGCGCCGGCGCCGACGTCGACCTGTTCGTGCGCTACGGCACGCCATTTCCGGTCACCGGCAACGCGAACTATCCAAGCTCGCCGCAACTGGTCAGCGAGGACACGCTGAACCGCTGGTCGCACTACCACTCGCTCAGCAGCAATTCGACCGAAGCGATCAACGTCCTGCCATCGAGCCGCGTACCTCTGGCCGCCGGCCGCTGGTACATCGCCGTCATCAATTCCGATTCTGCGCAGGCTTCGCCGACGACGACACTGACGGCGACGGCGCTTGCGGCAGCGCAGGTTGCCAGCATCAATATCGATTTCAACAATCCGGGCACCGACCCAAATGACGTGTGCAACGTGGCACCGTGGACCGACGCCACCGCCGCATCACCCGTCGGCGGCAATCCCGGCACCACGCTCGGCGCGCAGCGCCAGAACGCGCTGAAATACGCCGTCGAGCAGATCACGCAGCAGCTGCAGCCGCCGGTGCCGATCACGATTCGCGCCTGCTGGGACAGCCTCGGCGGCAGCGCCACTTCGGCCGTGATCGCCCACGCGACGCCGGTGACCTTCCTCATCGACGAGCCGGATTTCGGCGGTTACGTGCTGCCGCTGCGCTACACCTGGTATTCGATCACCGAGGCTGTGCGCCAGGGTGGTACCGGCCAGTGCGGCCTGATCGGCGGCGGCCCGAACAACGGCTGCGACAACGAAGAGATCGAAGCCGTCTTCAACACCGATATCGGCTCGTCGACGATCATCGGCGGTCGAACGTTCTACTTCGGCTACACCACCGGCTCGGATCCGTCGGCGATCGATTTCGTCAGCGTCGCGATGCACGAGTTGACCCATGGCATGGGTTTCATCGGCCTGGCCAATACCGATGACACGCTCGGGCCGATCGGCGCCAAGGCCGGCATCGGCGGCGGCTCGATCGCCTATCAAAATCTCGATTCGGGACCGTACGACGACGTCTACGATGTGCAGGCTGCGATCGTCAATACAGCCGACAACACGTACAAGCCGTTCATGGGTTACGAAGTCAACGGTGCCGGGGATGCGGCTCGCGCCGGCGCGCTGATTTCCGTCAACGGTCTGCGCTGGTCCGAGCAGACGGCGGTGGCCTCCACCGTCAACCAGCTGCATGCGCTGAACGCCCCGGCGAGCTTTCCGCTGCTTTACGCGCCAAATCCGATCTCGAACGGCTCGACGCTTTCGCACACGGTGCAAGCCGGCGATCTGATGAATGCGAACTACAACGCGGCACGCACGATGGGATTGAGCCTGCCGATGCTGGCTCCGCTCGGCTGGGGATCGGCCGCCGTCGCGGCACCGACCTACGGCCAGCCGTTCCCGAGCAACTGGTTCGACCGCTCGCACGGCGGCCACGGCATCGACTTTCAGCTCGCCCGCCACGATCCGGTCTTCGGCGATGTATACATTCTGGTTTTCTATACCTACAGCGACAGTGGCGAACCGGAGTGGTACCTGGCCACCGGCAACATCGTCGACGGCGTGTTCGTCGGCTCGCTCGACAACGACGGCAATACGCTGCTGTACTCGACCTACGGTCCCAACTCCGGTCTCGGCCAGCTCAATCCGACGCCGCAGGCGAGCGTCTACGGTTCGGTCATCGTCGATTTCAACCAGGCCGCCAACTCGCCGGCTTGTCGTGATGTCGACCGCACCGGCACGCCGTTGCTCGGCGTCATGAGCTGGGCGATCGGGTCGAGCGCGGGGAGCGCCACCACCGGCGACTGGTGCATCGAGCCGCTGGTGTTGCCGAGCCAGCACGCGACACCGGACTTTACCGGCCACTGGTATTCAACCGCCGATGGCGGCTGGGGCATGGAGATATTGAACTTCAACGGCGACGCGAGTTCGTCGTCGATCTTCGTACTGGTCTACTACCCGGACAAGAACGGCCTGCCGACCTGGGCCGTGGCCAGCGGCACCGTCAACAATTTCACCGCCAACCTGCAACTGCTGGAGCGCAGCAACGGCTACTGCCGGACCTGCGCGCCGCCGCCGACGTCGCAGACCACCGTCATCGGCAGCATGACGCTCAAATTCAACGCCGTGGCTGCCGGCGTCACGCCGTCCGGAACGGCGACCTACACGCTCAACTATGCCGGCGGCGGCAATTTCAGCCGCAGCAACGATCCGATCACGATGTTGTCGCTGCCGCCAGGCCAGTAGTGCCTGCTGGAAATGCTGCTTTTTGAACGCGGATCAACGCGGATTCAAG
>DASXKR010000069.1:0-2694 GCA_036496665.1 Rudaea sp.
CTGCAGCTCTCCTTCTGGGCCGATATCAGCCACCGCTGCATGACCGCGTCCTGGCCGGCCTTCATCGCCGGCGCCGCGCTGGTGTTCGTGGCGTTCAACGCGGTGTTCGCCGCCTTCTACTGGATCGGCGACGACCCGATCCCCAACGTGCCGCACGGCGCCTATATCGATTATCTGTATTTCAGCATCGAGACGCTCTCGACCGCGGGCTATGGCGACATGCACCCGCAGACCCATTACGGCCATTTCATCGCGACCGTCGAGCTCTTCACCGGCATCTTCTCGATGTCGCTGATGACGGGTCTGATCTTCGCCCGCTTCTCGCGGCCGAGCTCGCGCGTGCTGTTCGCCAACAACGCGGTCATCTCGAGCCACGAAGGCGAGCCGACGCTGATGGTGCGCTTCGCCAACGAACGTCACAACGTCATCAGCAACGCCACGGCAAAGTTGTGGATGCTGAAGAACATCGTCACCGCGGAAGGCCATCCGACGCGGCGCTTCTACGAGCTGCCGCTGTTGCGCAACGAGAGCCCGGCCTTCGCGCTGAGCTGGACGCTGTTTCACGTCATCGACGAGCGCAGTCCGCTTTACGGGCTGACGGCGGAAGACATGACGAGCTGCGATGTCGGGCTGATCGTCGTCGTCACAGGCTATGATGTTGTTGCGGCGCAAACCGTGCATGCCCGCAAGAGCTATGAGCACGATGATATCCTGTTCGGTCAGCGCTACGTCGATGTGGTTCAGCCCAACGTCGACGGCCGGGTCAGGATCGATTACGGCAGGTTCCATGACACCTTCGAAGGTTAGTGGAATCGCACGATAGTCTTTAGGAGCATTGGTGCCGTGCCAGTTTTTTCTCCCGCGCACGTTCCGCGCGTGCTACAACGAATCCCGATCCCGGAGAGCGTCACGCCGTGAAGAACCAGCGGCCCATTGCGACGGAAGAAGAGCACCGTGTGCTGCAATTCCGGCCGCGCAATGCCGCCGGCCCCGCTCCCCTCTGGCGCGGCAACGCGGTGGTGCAACCGCTGCACAGGGACGCGCCGCAGGACGCGCTCGACCTCTCCCGCTACGAGCAGCCGCGCGAAGAGCCGGACGATTTCCGTCATCGCATGCTGGCCAACATCGCGGCGTTCGCCTTCACCATCGCGCTGACCGCGGTCGCAATCTGGCTTGCCATGAGCATCGCCGACCTGCGCCGGACCCAGGATTGCGTGCTGATGGGCAGGCGCGACTGCGTGCGGATTTCCGTCCCGTAATTGGTCTCAAACCGCCTTCGCAGGAGCGTCCCAAATCAGGCCGTTCCCGCTTGCCTGCCTCCATTGAACTAACGGCGGCGCTCCGATATACGGGCACTCGACTCCCGTGGGGCGGGAACAGGGGTTTTCCGGGCCATATCCCTGCCTGCCCCGCATTTCTGAAAATATATCCAGTAAATCAAAGGCTTAGTGATGTCTTCCACATTCGATCAGGTCGCTCAGATCATCGCTGAAACCTGCGACATTCCGCGCGACACGATCACGCCGGACAGCCACGCCATCGATGACCTCGGCATCGATAGCCTCGACTTCCTCGATATCGCGTTTGCCATCGACAAGGCGTTCGGGATCAAGCTGCCGCTGGAAAAGTGGACGCAGGAAGTCAACGACGGCAAGGCCACCACGGAACAGTATTTCGTGCTGAAGAATCTTTGTGCGCGCATCGACGAACTGGTCGCCGCCAAGGGCGCAGGTGCTGCGTGATCGCGGACCATGCAGCTTGAGTATTTCCAGATGATCGACCGGATTCTCGACCTCAACACGGTCGAGAAGACGATCACGGTCGAAGCGCAGGTCCCGATGACGAGCACCGTCTTCGAGGGCCATTTTCCCGGCTATCCGATCATGCCCGGCGTGCTGCTGATTGAATCGATGGCGCAGACCTCCGGTTGGCTCCTGGTCGCGCTGATGAAGTTCGAGCGGATGCCGTTCCTGGCCGCGGTGAAGGAAGCCAAGATGCGCGGCTTCGTCGCGCCGGGTGAGCTCCTCACCGTCGAGGCCAGCGTGGTGCACGAGGGTTCGGGTTATGCGATCACCGAGGCGAAGGTGAAGGTCGGCGGCAAGCTGCGCAGCAACGCTACTCTCACCTTCAGCCACATCCCCTTCCCCAATCCGGATCTGCGCGGACACATGGATGCGGTTGCCAAGCGCGTTGGCTTTCCGTCGCAGGCAATTGCGTGAGTACCGTGCCCGAGCCGGCAGAGGTCTGGATCACGGGCATCGGGCTCGCCTCCTCGCTCGGCGAGGGGCTCGACGCCAACTGGGATGCGCTGCAGGCCGGACGCATCAACGCCGACGACAAGACCTTTGCGCCTTACGTCGTGCATCCGTTGGCGCACATCAATTTCGATGCACAGATTCCGAAGCGGGGCGACCAGCGCCAGATGGAAGCGTGGCAGCGCATCGGCACCTATGCCGCGGGGCTTGCGCTGGAGTCGGCAGGCGTCAAGAACGACAAGGAAATTCTCGGCCGGATGGACATGGTGATCTCCGCCGGCGGCGGCGAGCGCGATATCGGCGTCGACCTCGCGATCCTGAACGCCAAGGCCAAGGGCAATGCCCCGCCCAGCTTCCTCAACGATCGGCTGATGAGCGATTTGCGACCGACCCTGTTCCTGGCGCAACTCTCCAACCTGCTCGCAGGAAACATCGCGAT
>DASXKR010000070.1:0-1790 GCA_036496665.1 Rudaea sp.
GAATCTTGCGATCTCAGTGAGCTCATTTATTCCAGCAACATAGCTCCCTGAATTTACGAACAGTTTCAGTTCTGCAATGGAATTGAGCACGCGCCAATTGAACTGTAGATCCTGTTCGCCGGTTTGACCGGAAGGTTCAGCGTCGCGGCGTTCCAGAAAAGACAACAGCGAATAAATTTCGCGTTCGGCTAATCCGGCGCCCTTGGTAAAGTCACCGCTCTCATCCTTTCGACCTCCCCCCAACAAAAGCACAACGCCTTCGACACGCAACCGATCCAGCTTGTCGATCGCGCGTAGCACCGTCAGCCGTCGCGCTGCGTTTTGTTCACCACCAAGTCCGATCGACTCGAGGACACCATCCAGAATTTTTCGATTGCTGAACTTCACCACATAAGAGCCGCGCGGAACCCCCAGCGCCTCCATCGTGTCCGCCGCCATCATGCACATCTCGGCGTCGGCCGCGGGCGACGCGCTTCCCACCGTATCGGCGTCGAACTGCATGAACTGGCGGAAGCGCCCCGGCCCGGGCTTCTCGTTGCGAAACACCCAGCCGACGCGGTACGAGCGATAGGGTTTCGGCAGAGCGTCGAAATTCTCAGCCACATAGCGCGCGAGAGGAGCGGTCAGGTCGTAACGCAGCGACAGCCATTGCTCATCGTCGTCCTGGAACGAAAACACCCCTTCGTTCGGCCGGTCCTGGTCCGGCAAAAATTTGCCGAGCGCGTCGGTGTATTCGATGGCCGGGGTCTCGACCGGTTCGAACCCGTAGCGCTCGTACACTTGGCGGATCGTCTCGATCATCTGCCGCGTCGCCGCGATCTCCGCCGCTCCGCGGTCGGCGAATCCGCGCGGCAGGCGGGCCTTCAGCCTGTTGGTTTCTTTCTTCTTGTCGGCCATCCGCCGTGCTCGGCACATCGATTTGAGAATGGCGCGGTTGGTAACGCACTGGCGCATCGAGCGCAATCGCTTCGGCCCGAGGTCGGCTGCGCGGATCGCGTCGGGCCCCTGGCGAAATAAGGCGCGATCCCGTACATACTGCCGACGATTCCTTAGCGAGGTCTCTCATGATTTCCCGACGCCACGCAGTGTTGTTGACCGTCACGGGCCTCATCGCCGCCGCGAAGCCGGCCGCGGCACGCTCGAAGAGCTCGACGCTTGTCGGCCAGTTCGACGCCGACAATGACGGCACCGTGGACCTCGCCGAAGCCAAGAAGGCGGCCGCCGATCTGTTCGACAAGCTCGACACCGACAGCGAGGGCACGCTGAGCCTGAAGGAGCTACACGGCCGCGTCAGCCGCACGGATCTCGTCGGCGCCGATCCCGATCACGACCAGACTTTGACGAAGGATGAGTATCTGGCTGTCGTCGAGCGCCGGTTCAAAGCTGCCGACAAGGATAATGACGGCACGCTGAGTTCGTGGGAACTGCACTCGCCTGCCGGCCGGGCACTTGCCGGGCTGCTGCGTTAGTATTCCCCGCGCGCGCTGGGTACCGACGGCATCGATCGCGGTCCTGCGTACATTGAGCGAGCGCGATGCTTCGGAAACCGGCTCACGCTTGTCCGCAGCCTAGGCGAAGCGTTTTTGCCCGAGAGCTCGGCGGCGCCGCCGCGTCGTCTCCATGCACGCTCTCGCGCGCAGGCGCAGCAGGCGCGCCTTGGTCTTGTCGGCGCCGTCCGCCGATCCGACGGCCGCCACCTGCAGAAGCGCGCGTGAACTTTTCAGGATCTGCCAGGCGCGATCGATCTCGCTGCTTATCGCAGCAATCTGCAGCCGGTGGATTTCAAGCAG
>DASXKR010000071.1:0-1659 GCA_036496665.1 Rudaea sp.
GCAGACGATCACTTCGACGTTCCCGGCGGCATTGCGCTGGTGCTCGGCCTCGTCACGATGCTGTTTGCGCTGAATCGTCTGCGCGAGTTGTCCGCGATTGGGTTCGCGCTGCTGTCGGCGCTGGCGTTTACGGCCTTCATCCTGCGCGAGCGACGCGCGGCGCGCCCGATCATCGCCGTCGACATCCTCAGGCAACCCGGGTTCGCGCTGCTCAATCTCGTCAGCGTGCTGGTCAATCTCGCGGCCTTCTCGGTTTGGCTGCTGGTAGCCTATTTCCTGGCGCGCGTGCCGATCTATAGCCTGACCGAAAGCGGCGCCATCCTGGCCACGGCTGCGGCAGGGGCCGCGCTGGCAGCGCCGATCGGCGGCCGGCTCGCCGGACGGGGCATGTCCACTCGGCGCCTGGCGATCGCAGGCGCCGCGGCATCCGGCATCGGCCTGCTGCTGCTCGGCGCGTGGACGGAGCAAACGCCGACGTGGCTGCGGATCGCAGCGCTTGCCGTGCAGGGCATCGGACTCGGCCTGTTCCAGCTTAGCTATTCGGACATCGTGACGGCGGCGCTTCCGCTCAGGGACCGCGGCGTCGCGGGCAGCCTCGTGCTGCTGACGCGAACGCTCGGCACCGTGACAGCGGCTTCGGTCGTCTTCCTGGTGTTCGAAATCCTCAACGCGAAATACGGCTTCCTGGAAGGCTTTCAGAAGACCTTCCAGTTCGCAGCACTGCTGGCCTTCGTCGCGGCGGCAGCGTTGGTGTTTTCACCGCGCGCGACCGTTCCCCCTGACACCACGGCGATCACGCCGCCTCAGTAGCGATAATGATCGCTCTTGTACGGGCCTTCCTGCTTCACGCCGATATAATCGGCCTGGTCCTTGCGCAGCTCGGTGAGCTTCGCGCCGACCTTGGCGAGATGCAGGCGCGCCACCTTCTCGTCCAGCGACTTCGGCAGCACGTAGACCTTCTTGTCGTACTTGCCGCCCTTGTTGTTGGCGAACAACTCGATCTGCGCCAGCGTCTGGTTGGTAAAGGACGCCGACATCACGAAGCTCGGATGGCCCATCGCGTTGCCAAGATTCACCAGACGCCCTTCCGACAGCAGGATGATGCGATGCTTGTCGGGGAATTCGATCTCGTCGACCTGCGGCTTGATATTTGTCCATTTCATGTTGCGCAGCGAGGCAACCTGAATCTCGTTGTCGAAATGGCCGATATTGCAGACGATGGCGCGATCCTTCATCGCGCGCATGTGCTCGATGGTGAGGATGTCTTTGTTGCCGGTCGCTGTGACGAAAATGTCGGCGCGCGGCGCGGCATCTTCCATAGTGACGACCTCGTAGCCCTCCATGACCGCCTGCAGCGCGCAGATCGGATCGATCTCGGAGACCATGACGCGGCAGCCGGCCTGGCGCAGCGAGGCCGCCGAGCCCTTGCCGACGTCGCCGAAGCCCGCGACCATCGCGATCTTGCCCGACATCATCACGTCGGTGCCGCGGCGGATGCCGTCGACCAGCGACTCGCGGCAGCCATAGAGATTGTCGAATTTCGACTTAGTGACGCTGTCGTTGACGTTGATGGCGGGGAATAGCAGCGTGCCCTTGTTCGCCATCTCATAGAGACGATGCACGCCTGTCGTGGTCTCCTCCGAGACGCCCTTGATATTC
>DASXKR010000072.1:0-38548 GCA_036496665.1 Rudaea sp.
GAGGAATCGCGTCGCGACGCCCGGCGCATCGGCTTTTCGCTCGCCTGGGGCGCGCTATGCCAGGCGGCGAGCCGGATGTCAGTCGACCGTAGCGGCTAGCAGTTCTTCCTTGCGCGTCGCCATCTGATCACCGAGCGCGATGAGATCTTGCTTGGACATCAGTTGCTTGGCGCGCGGGAACATTTCCCTTTCCTCCTCGCCCGCATGATGGTCGACGAGTTCCTTGAGAACTTTGGCGCGCCCACTGAATTTTTCCGATGCCGGGTCGGTACCTTGCAAGTCGGTCAGAACCAGATCGCCAGCCGCGCGATGCTCCTCAAGCGCCTCGAAATACATCTTGTCGTCCTCGCTCTTCTTGCCGGCCGCCTTGAAGGCTGGATAGAAGATCTCTTCCTCGATCGTGGTATGCGCCTTGAGTACGCTCGCAATTTTCTCGAGCAATGTCGCGCGCTTCTTCACGCCACGCGAGGTGGTTCCTTCGAGTTCCTCGAGCAGTGCGCGTACGGTGGTGTGATCTTTCTTGAGCAGGGTGATGGCGTCCATGGCAGGTCCTTTCCGTGGGGTTTCGACGTTGCGGGGCGATTCGACGACAAGAGCTGCATCCGTAGTGGCACGCGCCAGTGCGTTGTCCGCCATGCCAGGGATCAATACGACCTTGCGGCAATCCTCGGCCTTGTCGTTGAAAATTTCGTAGCCCCGAGCCGCCTCGTTCAATGGCAGGCGATGGGTGATGATGGCGTCGGGTTGCAGATCGCCGTTCTCGATGTGATTGAGCAGTTCGGGCAGCAGGCGTTGCACGTGGGTCTGTCCCATGCGGATCGACAAACCCTTGTCGAAGGCATCGCCGATCAGGAAGGCATGAACGTAGCCGGCGTAAACGCCCGGCAACGCCGCCGCGTCGTGTGGCGGCAATGCACTGGCGCAGGACGCTTGCGCTGCTGCTCTCGACCTTGACCGCAGTTGCCACGGTTTCCAGGATGCCCGCCTTGGCCTCGAAACCTACCGCATCAATCGAGGCGTCCACGCCACGACCCCCCGTGCGGCTGACAAGGATCTGCGCGGGATTGTCGACGGTATCGAAATTAATTGTCTCGACACCGTAGGTTTCCTTGGCGAACGCCAGGCGGTAGTCGTGATGATCAATCATGAAAACGCGCTCGGCCCCGAGCATGCGTGCGCAGGCGGCAGCCATCAATCCAACCGGACCGGCACCAAAGATCGCGACCGTCGAACCTGCCTTGACGCCGGCGTTCTGCACCGCCTGATACCCGGTCGGCAGAATGTCGCTCAGGAACAGGACCTGCTCGTCGTCGAGGCTGCCCGGAATGACGAACGGACCGATGTTGGCCTTCGGGACACGGACGAACTCGGCCTGTCCGCCAGGAATACCCCCGTAAAGGTGGCTGTATCCGAACAGCGCAGCCGGCGGTGTCATGCCCAACCGCTGCACGAGCGCGCCTTCCTTTCCGGGGTTGGTAGTCTCGCAGGCGGCGTACTCGGTGAGCTTGCAATGGAAACATTCCCCGCAGGCGATCACGAACGGAATCACGACACGATCGCCCTTGCGGATGCTGGTCACTCCCGGACCGACGTCTTCGACAACGCCCATGAACTCATGGCCGAGGATGTCGCCGTCCTTCATCTCGGGAATCTTGCCGCGAAACAGGTGCAGGTCCGAGCCGCAAATGGCGGTCGCTGTAACGCGCAGGATCATGTCGTCGTCAGCGACGAGAACAGGATCGGGAACCGACTCGACGCGGACGTCTTTGGCGCCGTGATACGTCAATGCCTTCATTGCTCCTCCATGAGCAAGGCCCAAAGTCTCATGGGCCGAGGAAAAACTCCAAGTCAAAAATCTAGCGCGACGGATCTGAACCGTCGACGAATACGCCGTTGTCAGCTCGACTTTTTCCGTGCGGATGTTTTCGCAGCCGGCTTGCGCGTGGCCGACTTCAACGCGGGCTTCTTTGCTGCGCTTTTCTTTGTGGCTTTCTTCGCTGGACTCTTTTTGGAAGCGTCTTTTTTCGCCGTCTTTTTCTTGCCTCCCCCATCCTGCTTGTTCACGCTGGCCCAGGCGATCCGTTTGGACGCCTCGGAAGAGCGACCTTCCTTCTTTTCGCTCTCCTCGATGTGCTCGGCTTGGCGCTTCTGCTTGTCGGTATAGCTGGATTTGTCTCCGCGAGGCATGGTCGTCTCCTGGCATGGATGAAGGAAGCTCTCTCCGCGTACATTCCAACTGCGAAGCGCGCCGACCGATCATGAGAGTCGCGCGATGAACTTTTTCATAACGCTGTTCAAGTACTTCAATCGAAGCTGACCGATTTGCGATCGTGGGTTGACCGATCGCGGTGACGACAACATCATCGATCGCACCAACCCACATCAAATCGTCAAAGCCTCGCTCACTTTCTTTCACACAGGGAAGAGAAACCACGCAATGACAGGACGTTCTCAAGACACGACAGGGTCCGCGCACCAGCCATATCGGCTGACCCGGTGCCACCGTCACCATGCGGTGCCAGACCAGCCTATCCAGCCCGTACAGTCGCGCCCATCCAGTTACGCCTCGACGCGCTACGACCACGGCGAAGAGATGAGCAGCTTCGGCTCATTTTCGCCTATGGACATCAACACCTGAAGTTGTCTTCCGAAACACCGAGGAATCGTTTTTCGATTCCTTCGTGCTGACCGTCAGGTGGTCGCTTTTTTTTCGCTTCCTGATGGTCTACAACCCGCGCATCCGCGCATCTCAACGACAAGGAGTCATGATCATGCCGAGCAACAACAACAATCCGCAGGGCGAAAACCAGTACACCAAGGGCGACAACAAGACCAGCCGCGATGACGACAACAAGTCCTCGTCCAAGACTGGCTCGTCTTCGGGCTCGCATTCCTCTTCGGGTTCGAACAAGTCGACCAGCGGCCGTTCCAGCGACGACGACAGCAAGTCTTCGCGTTCGACCAGCCGCTAAGTCGTTCGTCTCCGCGGCGGCGCCTTGCGCGCCGCCGCTTTCTTTTGCGACATGCGTTCGAGCAGGGCTGGAAACTGCCCCGGCAACTCCCGGGACAAGTAGCCGATCGGTCCTACCTGACGATCGAGAAATTGACCTGCAAGGGCATGGATAAACACCGCCCAAGCGCACGCCTCTGCAGAAGTCGCGCCTCGCGCGATCAGCCCGATCAGCAGGCCGGCCAACGTATCTCCCGAGCCAGACGTTCCCAGGCCGGCGGTGCCGCCTTCGTGCAACAGGAGCTCGCCCGAAGGCGTTGCAACCCACGTCGTCGCTCCTTTCAGGACGACCGTTACGCGGTGTTCTCTCGCAAAGTGCAGGGCAAGTTCTGCGGGTCTGGCGGCAACCTCGCACTTCGAACAACCCAACAACGACGCCATCTCGCCGTGGTGCGGCGTCAGAATAATGTTCTCGCTGCGGTTTGCAGGCACAGCGTGCAACGCTCCCGCATCGAGCACGAGCGTTGCCCGCGAAACGTTCATGAGCGACTCGACCAAGTTGTTCGTCGATGGGTGAGGCGCCATTCCGGGCCCGATCAGTAGCCCATCCACGTCTGTCGCGGCCTCAAGTACTGCGGCGGCCGGTTCGGCTATCTCACCGGATACCTCCTCCGGCATGCCGATCACGCGCGCTTCCGGTACAGCCAACGCCATCAGTGGCGCGATCGAAGCCACTGTTGCAAGTTGCAGCTTGCCGGCACCGGCGCGCAGTGCAGCCGTGCCTGCCAACACCAGTGCCCCGGCGACCTCGCGCGAGCCACCGACGATCAGCACCCGGCCGCGATCTTCCTTTCCATCGTCGCTATCCACAGAAGGCAAGGGCCATCGCCTGAGGAGACTCGCGTCGATGTGGGTCGCTTGAAGCTGCCTCTTTGGACTGGATTTCATGTGTTCTGCGCCGATGCAAACATTTTCATTTGGGACCGGCCGGCGTATCGGGCGCACATGTCACCGGTGTGCCAGTCTGCGCGAGCGGTTGCTCGCGGTTGGCGCTGACAAGGACCAGGCACGCACGTTCCTCGGAACGGTCGGCACGATACGTCGTGACTCCGCAGTTGGGCACATCGGCCTCACGATCAATTGCGAGGACTTGCTGTTCGTCGAGGTGCTCGATCAGATAGCGAAAACAATTCACGACCACCTGGTGCGCCACGATGAGCACCCGGCGCTCGGGATAATCGCGTCGCAGCACTTGCACCACGCTGCGAAGGCGCAGAATCACGTCGCACCAGCTCTCACCACCGGGAGGCCGGAAATAGAACTTGCCCACGCGCGTCCGCTGTGCGTCGAGGTCGGGGAAACTCGCCTTGACGCCTGCATGGGTATAGCGATCGAGAATTCCAAACTCGCGTTCGCGCAAGCGCTCGTCCACGCATACCGGATCGTGAACCCCAAGTGCGTCGCGCACTTCAGCAGCCGTCTGTTGCGAGCGGACAAAAGGCGAGGTAAGGATCACATCCGGTTGCTCAGCGGGCGGCTGGGCAGCGAACCACGCGCCGAGTGCGTTCGACTGCCGCTGGCCGAGTTCGGACAGTGGCACGTCCGCGTCGCGCGTCGCGATATCAATCAGCGAACTGCCCGCCGCCTCGGCCGCGTCGCGCGCTACGTTACCCGCGCTTTGTCCATGCCGAACTAGCCACACTCGTTCCGGCCAGTCGATGGTTGCGCGCATCTTCGGAGCAGGTCCAGGCGTACGCCGTAGCGGTTCCGGCCCGTGCCCGGTAACCGGTGAGCTGTCATCGCCAGACTCTGAGGTGCTTGCTGTCCGGGCCATCCATAGCCTCCTGTTCCTGCACGGCAACGTACCGCGAGTGCACCATTCCTTCCAGCAACAAACCGATGCGTTGTTCGGCGAACGTTCATAGCGCTGCCAATCTCACCGGGGGAGCACGAGCTCCTCCCTAGGTGCGATCACGAAAAATATCGCAACCGATCTGGGCGGCCTATCTCTCCGGCTTGCTCCAGCCTTTGCGTTCGGCAGCGATGCGGATGCGGCTGAAGCTCAGTGTTCAAACGGCTCACCGATACAGCCAGATTGTTCCGACAGACAGACGTCAGGAACGCTGCGTACCGCTCATCCAGGCAGCCCCATTAGAGATCGCGCGCGCCCGCAGATCTCTCCGACGTTGAAACCGTATCTGGCGAGCACTTCGGCGCCGGGTGCAGAAGCGCCGAATCGATCCACGGCGATCACAGCGCCACTATCGCCTACGTAGCGTGCCCATCCGAGCGGGCTAGCCGCTTCAATCGCCAGGCGCAGCGGAACGTCGCGCGGCAATACGCTGTCGCGATATGAGTCTGGTTGGAGCTCGAACAGATCCCAACTCGGCATCGACACCACGCGTACCGCGATGCCTTGCGCCGTGAGTTGCGTTGCCGCTTCCACAGCGAGACCAACCTCTGCTCCCGTAGCGATCAGAATCAGCTGCGGCTTGCCGTCATCGGCTTCGCACAGCACGTAGGCACCTTTGCGTAGTCCGTCAGCGGACGCGCATACGCTGCGATCGAGCGTGGCCACCGCCTGCCGGCTGAGGATCAGCAGCACCGGTCGATCGCGCTGCTCCATCGCGACTCGCCATGCGACCGCCGTCTCGTTCGCATCGGCAGGACGCAGCACCGTCAGGTCCGGAATCGCGCGCAGGCCGGCGAGATGCTCGACCGGCTGGTGCGTCGGGCCGTCCTCGCCCAATGCGATGCTGTCGTGTGTGTACACATGGATGACGTGCAGCTTCATCAGCGCGGCCAGTCGCAGCGTCGGCTTCATGTAGTCGGAGAACATCAGGAACGTCGCGCCGAACGGAATGAAGCCGCCATGCGCGGCCAAACCGTTCACGATCGCGCCCATTGCGTGCTCGCGTACGCCGAAGTGCAGGTTGCGTCCCGCGTAATTCCATCCACCTCCGCACGATCCCTGCTCGTCAGCCGCGTCA
This sequence comes from Rudaea sp., assembly GCA_036496665.1. Classification (GTDB taxonomy): domain Bacteria; phylum Pseudomonadota; class Gammaproteobacteria; order Xanthomonadales; family Rhodanobacteraceae; genus Rudaea. Next base: position 5,941 of record DASXKR010000072.1, read on the forward strand.
CAAGGGTTAAAGTCGCCGAGACCTTTCATCGCGGTCTTTGTCGATGGATCCAGGTCGGCCGAACCTCCAGTCAATGCAGTCACGCGGGTGGCCATTGCATTGAGGACTTTGCCACCGGCCTCGCGCGTGGCCATGCCTTTTGGATCTGTCGTGAATACCGGAATGTCCGCGTCCCACTGCGGCGGCAGTTCACCGCGCAGGCGTCGCTCAAGATCCATTGCGAGCTCTGGAAACGCTGCGCGATAGGCGTCCATGCGCATGTTCCATTCGTCCTCTGTTCCTGCGCCATCAGCCACTGCGGCAAGCATGCGGTTTCTGGCATCGTCCGGCACGAGGAACGCAGGTTCGACCGGCCAGCCGAGCCGCTCCTTGGTCTTGCGCACGTCCTCCTCACCCAGCGGCGATCCGTGCGCCTTGAAGCTGTCCTGTTCGGGCGAACCGAAACCGATGTGCGTGCGCACCAGGATCAGCGAAGGCTTCGCCGTCTCGGCGATCGCTTCGGCGATCGCAGCGTGGATCGCCTCCAGATCGTTGCCATCCGCGACCTCGATCGCCTGCCAGCCATACGCACGAAAGCGCGCTGCGCGATCTTCGGTGAAAGTAATCGGCGTGCCGGCCGCGAGCGTCACGCGGTTGTCGTCGTACAGCACGACGAGCTTGCCCAGTTGCAGGTGCCCGGCGAGCGAGGCCGCTTCGGACGCCACGCCCTCCATCAGGTCGCCATCGCTCGCGATGACGAAGGTCCGATGATCGATAATCCTGTGTCCATCGCGGTTGTACTGCGCGGCGAGTTGCGCCTCGCCGATCGCCATCCCCACTGCGTTGCCGAAGCCCTGGCCGAGCGGACCGGTCGTCATTTCCACGCCCGGCGCCTGCTCACGCTCGGGATGTCCGGGCGTGCGGCTACCCCATTGGCGGAACTGGCGCAGGTCCTCCAAGCCGAGGTCATAGCCGCTCATGAACAGCAGGCTGTAAAGCAACGCCGAGCCATGGCCGGCCGAGAGGACGAAACGGTCGCGGTCGGCCCATGACGGATTACGCGGATTGTGTCGCAGATGGCGTTGCCAGAGCGCGTATGCCATGGGCGCTGCCCCGAGCGGCAGTCCCGGATGGCCACTATCAGCCTTCTGCACCATGTCCACGGAAAGAAAGCGGAGCGTATCGACGCAGCGCTGGTCGAGGGCATCAAACATCGGGGACCTCCTGGTCCGGCTGCAAGACGTTGGAAGTCATCGCGGCGCCTGGTAGCCGCCGCGCACGCCACTGGGGGAAAGCACGAGTTGCCAGAGCTGGTTGCGCCGCGTGCGGAACGAGGCAATCGAGGTCGCCAGGTAATAACGCCACATGCGCCGGAAGCGCTCGTCGTAGCGGTCGCCGACTTGTGTCCAGGCGCGCTCGATATTGTCGCGCCACGCCATCAGCGTGCGTTCGTAATCGGCACCGAAGTTGTGCCAGTCCTCGATCACCATGCGGCCTTCCAGCGCGGCGGCGATCTGCTTGGCCGAGGGCAGCATCGAATGCGGGAAGATGTATTTCCCTATCCACGCATCGGTGTGGTGGGTGCTGCGTTCACCGCCGATGGTATGCAGGAGCGACAGACCATCGGGCCGGAGGCAACGCAGCACGCAGTCGACATAGGCGTTGTAGTTGCGGTAGCCGACATGTTCGAACATGCCGATCGAGAACACGCGATCGAATGACTCGTCGAGTTCGCGGTAGTCCAGCAGCCTGAACTCGACGGAAAGGCCGCTGCAGAGTTCCTGCGCATAGGCCAGCTGTTCCTGCGACAGCGTAATGCCGACGCCTTCGATTCCATAATGTTCGGCCGCGTACTTGAGCGCCTCACCCCAGCCGCAGCCAACGTCGAGGACGCGCATCCCCGGCTTCAGCGTCAGCTTGCGGCAGACCAGATGGAGCTTGGCTTCCTGCGCTTCATCCAGATCGCGCGCATGGCGCCAGTAGCCGCAGCTGTAGACCAGGCGCTTACCGAGCATCGCGCGGTACAGATCGTTTCCTAGGTCGTAATGCTGCTTTGCGACCGTCCAGGCGCGTGATCCTTGTTGCAGGTTGATTAGTCGCGCCTGCAGGCCCGCCCACAAATCGTCGACGCCCACCACGTGTTCATCCAGTCGCGCAGCGAGCACGCGCGTGAACAGCTCATCGAGCGCATCGCAGTCCCATTGCCCGTCCATATACGACTCGCCCAGACCGAGCGAACCGTGCGCCAGAATCCGCGCATGCATCGCGTCGTCGTGAGCGCGAAGATCCCACGGCCGTGTGCCATCCAGTGCGACATCGGCCTCCGCAAGCAATTGCGCTACACGCTCGCGCGGGCTGACCATCCAGTCCATTTCGATACTCCCGCGTCGCTTCCATGTGACGAGCACGTGGCGGATTGCTTCGCCACGGCGGCTCTGATCCATCAGCAGCTTAGGAACGACATGCTTAATTTTCCATGACGACCGAAGTCGCTTTGTCTTCGTCCCTCCTGCCGTTTGTTTGGCGAATATTCATCGCGGAAGGAGAAGGATTCACGCTGGGCGCGCCGCCCTCCATCATCCAAGGACGGATCATGAAAAAGACTGCAACCAAGAAGGCCGCGAAGAAGACTTCGGTCAAGCCATCCGGCAAGCGCGAACTCATCGCACCCAACGGGGACAAGCGCTACGTCCGCCGCGACGCGCAGGGCGAGTTCGCCGAGTCGGTCGAAGTCGGTCGCTCGCTGGCCCAAGACGTACGCCAGCACGCCAAGACCAAAGCCAAGCCTGGCCAGGGTGATCGCGGCGATCACGGCTGATCCAAGCGCTCCCACAGCAAAGTAAAGCGCGGGCCGCCGTGACGGTTCCGCTTTCCGTCCGCAAACAAACTACGGAGAACCCCATGGACCTGATCAAGGCAAGCCTTTTCGTATTGGCGCTCGCCACAGCGCCGCTGGCGTTGGCAACCACTGTCAATTTGACCGCTGCCGACCGCAGCTTTCTGTCGGATGCTGCCACCGCCAACCAGAAGGAGATCGATGTTTCAAAAATGGCGCAGCAACAAGCCAGTTCGAGCGCGGTGAAGAGCTTTGCGGGCACGATGGTGCGCGATCACACAAAACTGGGTGTCTCGATGAAAGCGACCTTCGGCGATGCGGTGACTCCTGCGCCTTCGGAGCCGCCCAGCGAACTTTCCGGCAAGACGGGCAAGGACTTCGACAAGGCGTACATGGATCTCATGGTCTCCGACCATGCCTCCGTGCAGGACAAGTTCGAACAGGCTTCCAAGAGTGCGGACTACAGCAAGGCCGTCCACAAGGCCGCTGCACATGCGTTGCCTACGCTCAAGCATCATGCCGCCATGGCCAAGTCGATCGACGCAAAGGTGTAACGAGGCCTCATGGGCCTGCGGGAGTACCAGCGTAAGCGTCGTTTCGCGGACACTCCGGAACCCGCGTCCGGAGGGAAGACGAGCCGCGAGCGGATCTTCGTGGTGCAGTTGCATCATGCATCGCATCGACATTATGACTTCCGTCTGGAACTGGACGGCGTTCTCAAAAGTTGGGCGGTTCCCAAAGGTCCGAGCTTTGACCCGGCAGTCAAGCGGCTGGCCATGGAGGTCGAAGACCATCCGCTTTCCTATGCCGGGTTTGAGGGCGATATCCCCAAAGGAAACTATGGCGCCGGGCATGTCGATGTGTTCGATCATGGGACGTGGGAGCCGATCGGAAGCGCGCATCAAGGTCTCGGCAAAGGAGACCTAAAGTTCACCTTGCATGGCGACGTTCTTCGCGGGGAATGGGTCTTGGTTCGAACCGGTCGCCAGGGAGCGAAAAATGCCTGGCTGCTGATCAAGCACAGAGACTCTTTTGCCGGACCGCGAGAGGCCAACGATTTCGTCGATCCAAAGACGGATCGACCTCTCGCGCTGAAGCATCGAAAAAAGATCTGGCCCGGACGTGCAGAAAAAAATAATCCGGTGAAACTCGCCAAGAAAAAGCCTCTCGAAGGAGCGCGATCCGAAGCGCTGCGCAACGAGGCCTTTGCCCCCGAGTTGTGCAAGCCGCTCCCGGAGCCACCGTCGGGTTCGGACTGGATCCACGAAGTGAAATGGGATGGCTACCGTATCGTCGCGACCGTTGTAAAAGGCAAGGCCAGGCTATGGTCTCGCAACGCGATCGAGTGGACGCACAAGTTACCCGCCGTCGCCGAAGCTATCGAGTTGCTCGGGCTCAAAAGCGCTCAACTCGACGGCGAGATCATTTTGCTGAAAGGCGAACGCGATGACTTCAATGCGCTGCAGGCACGCTTGTCCAACGAAGGCGGCGAGGCCCCGATCGTCTACATGCTTTTTGACATGCCTTACTGGAACGGCAAGTCGTTGCGCGATGTTCCTCTCGTCGAGCGCAAGGCTGTGCTCGCGCGGGTGCTAGGTGGACGCCCCCATCCCCTGCTTCGCCTGAGCGAGCACCAGGTTGGCGACGGCAAGGCAGCCTTCTTGCAAGCCACCAAAGCCGGTCTGGAGGGGATCGTCAGCAAGCGTGCCGCCAGTTTGTACCGGGGTGTGCGCAACGGCGATTGGGTCAAGGCGAAAGGACGTCCTTCCGACGAGTTCGTCGTACTGGGCTTTACCGAGCCTAAGGCATCGCGCTCCGGCCTTGGCGCATTGTTGCTGGGCAGGTACGAGCACGGTTCGCTCGTCTACGCCGGTCGCGTTGGGACCGGGTTGTCCGATCGACAACTGGCCGTTTTGCGAAAACAGTTGCAGAAGGATGTGATTTCACTACCTCCTGCCACGATCGACCGCATGAGTCGCGTCGATCAGAAGCTCGCGATTTGGGTGAAGCCGCGCGTGGTGGTCGAGGTTTTTTTTCAAGGCATTGGCGGACAAGGGCTGCTGCGACAACCGGCCTTCAAGGCGTTGCGACCGGACAAGAGACCGGCGGACCTGATGTCCGTCGAGCCGGCCACCGCAGGGCGTGCAAAGTCGGCCCAATTCTCCATCAAACACCAATCGCGTAGGTCGAAAGCCGAGCCGCGCAGCTCGAGTGCACCAACCGGCGAAGACGTGGTGATCACGCACCCCGAGCGCGAAGTGTTTCCGGGTACGGGCATTACCAAAGAAGACGTTGCGACCTACTATCGGAACGTCGCCCCGTGGATTCTCCCGCAGATCGCATCGCGACCGCTGTCGGTCGTGCGATGTCCTGCTGGCGCGGGTCAGGCCTGCTTCTTCCAGAAACACAACACGCACAACTGGGGCGCACACGTGCGCGGTGTTTCCATTCGCGAGACCGAAGGAAAGGCCGAATATCTCTGTATCGATGACGCGACGGGATTGCTCGAGCTTGTGCAGATGAATGTACTCGAGTTGCATCCATGGGGAGCCATGGCTGCCGATCCCGAGCATGCCGACCGAGTTGTCTTCGATCTCGATCCGCATCCGAGCGTAGCCTGGACCCGTGTTCGCTCCGCAGCGCGCGACTTGCGGTCGCAACTGAGCTCGATCGGACTGACGTCGTTCCTGCGGACATCGGGAGGCAAGGGGCTGCACGTGGTCGTACCACTGGACCCGCCAGCAACGTGGATCAAGGTCAAAACGTTTGCGCAGGCAGTGGCGCAGGCGATGGCGGGCCTGCGTCCGGAAGAATTCGTGAGTATCGCCGGGGAGAAAAAACGGCAGGGCCGCATCTTTATCGACTGGTTGCGAAACGGCCGCGGTGCCACCAGCGTGGCTTCCTATTCGCTTCGCGCCCGTGCGGGCGCCGGCATAGCGATGCCCATAGCGTGGACCGCGCTGGGGCGCGTCAAGAGCGGTGACGCCTTTACTATCCGCAATGCCATTGTCCATCTGGCGCGTCGAAAGTCGGATCCATGGGCGGAAATGTCCGCCACGACGCAGAGTCTGCCCAAGCTCGCAGGATGATGCGAACAGTTCTCCAGGGAACGATATGCAAGCGCCGCGTTCCACGGCGTCACTGGCGGACATCGCAGCTCGTGTCGGCGATATCGGAAAGCGTCCATTGAGCGCGCTTGAGACCAGCCAGAATGCATCCGCCGAACTTCGTGTTCGCGCAGCGACGCCGGCTGACCGGGCCTTTGTGATGCATGCGGCCGCCCATCTCGTGGATTTCGCGGTGCCCACGGGTTTGGACGTGGCTCTCATTCGTACCGTCGACGCACGCGAGCTTTCTGCGGTCTTCGCGCTATCGAAACCCGGTGAAGCCATCTTCATCGCCGAGCAATCCGACGGCCAGCCGATCGGATTTTTGCATGTCGGCGAGCGCGAGGATTTCTATCGAGGTCCCTGCGCGCATGTCGGCGACGTGGTCGTCCTTCCAGAAGCGCGCGGTCAGGGGGCTGGGCGAGCGCTCCTCGAAGCGGCGCGGCGCTGGGCAGTCGAACATGGCTACAGCTGCATGACCTTGAGTGTGTTCGCCGAGAATCTTGCGGCGCGCCATCTCTACGAGACCCTGGGCTTTGTCGCCGAAACCGTGCGGATGGTCATGCCGGCCTGCAGCAGTGATGACCGGTAGCGAGTCCGATGCGCGCAGCGGGAGTGGTTGCGGGCACCTGCGCATTGCGTCCTGGAATATCGAAAACCTGGCACCGATGCTGGCGTCCGATGCGCACGACTCGTTAGGCCAGGTCATCGAGCGCCTGCAGTACCCGGACGTTCTATGTCTGCAGGAAGTCCGACTGCGGCCCGGCGACGCAAACCTGATAGCCGCCGCACGCAGCGCACTGCCTGGCTACCGCTGCCACATGTCCTTGAACCATGACGAGCGCAATGCCTCGTACCGGGGCGGGCGCGCCTATGGAGTCGTGACGTTTTCCAGGGAATCTCTTGGAGGCGAGCAGGAGCTCTATGCCTGGGATCGGGAAGGCCGCGTCGTGATAACCCATCTGCCCGTCGCGCATCTGGCGATCGCGAACGTCTATGCGGTCAACGGCACATCCAAACCTTATTGGAGCCATGAACTGGGAAGATGGGACGGAGATCGGCATGCCTTCAAACGACGCTTCATCGAGCGCCTGGCGCAGGAGTGGGACGCACTGCGGGCGTCCGGGTTGCGCCTTGTCCTCGTGGGCGACTGGAACATCTCGCGAACCCGCCTCGACACATGGCCTCGGTTGCGCACGCAAGAGCCGCATGCGACAGCGCGTGCTGAATTCAACGACCGCTTCATCCCCGGCCTGGATCTTGTTGACGCTTTTCGCGAGCTGCATCCCGCGGAGCGCAAATACACCTGGTTCAATCGGCGCGCTCGCGGCGATCGCCTGGACGCGGCGCGGGTGGATTTCGCGTTGGTCAGTCGGTCGCTGATGCCCAGGGTGACCAATGCCGATATCGATCAGGAACGATCTGCTCGCGGGCGCAGCGATCATGCGCCCCTTTGGATCGACTTGGCGATGGCATCTTGACGAGTGCCCGGAGGCAGTTGCTGGACTGTTCATTGCCGAAAGCCTAGCCTGCGATTCTGCAATCGCTTCATTTCCAGTTTTCGATTTCGGAGGCATGTCATGGACGACAGCCAAAACGGACGGGGCGGCCCCATGGCCCAGTGGCGGCATGATTTGCGCGATGCGGTCGCCACCACGGTTCTATCATCGAGCGCTGCGCGCATGGGGCTGGACCGGGACAATCCGGAACTGACTCGCATTGCGCTGGCACGTATCGATACCGCATGCGCGCGATGCATCAAGTTGCTCGAGCAAATGCCGCAATGGCCGCCAACCTGAGATGGGTGAAGCCATGAATTCGAGTTCCAAAGACGAACGCGCGCGTAACGACCCATCCGAACTGCGCGATGTGATCCAGCTACTGGAAGACCTGAATGAGGTCGGTGCGGAGGTCGCTGCGGAGCTGAATCTGGAAACCGCCGTGCAGGTGGTCACCGACGCAGCCACGCGGCTGTGCCGCGCCGCATTCGGAGCGTTCTTCTACAACGTCACGCGTCCTGACGGCGAGGCCTACACGCTGTATACGATTTCGGGCGTCCCACGCGAGGCGTTCTCCAACTTCCCGATGCCTCGCAACACGCAGATCTTCGCACCCACCTTCCGTGGCGAAGGCATCGTGCGTTCTGATGACATCACCGCTGATCCACGCTACGGCAAGAACGATCCCTATTTCGGCATGCCCAAAGGGCATCTGCCTGTGCGCAGCTATCTGGCGGTGTCAGTCCTTTCTGCGTCCGGTGAAGTTCAGGGCGGCCTGTTCTTCGGTCATCCCGAAATCGGCGTATTCGATGCCCGCGCCGAACGCATTGCCGCCGCCATTGCGGTGCACGCGGGCTTGGCAATCGACAGGGCCAAACTGTATCGCGCGGCAGAGGAGGAAATCGATCGGCGAAAACGCGTCGAAGCGGAGCTGCGCGCTAGTGAGGAAACCCTGGAAGCCAAGGTCGCGAAGCGCACGTCGGAGCTTGAGGTCGAGAGCGAAGAACGTCGCAAGATCGAAGGACGTTTCAAGTTGCTGGTCGACGGCTTGCTGGACTATGCGATCTATATGCTCGATCCGGACGGGATCATCACGAACTGGAACACTGGCGCCGAGCGCATCAAGGGTTACACGGCCTCCGAAGTCGTGGGCAGTCATTACCGCAGGTTCTTCACCGACGCCGATCGTGCTGCTCAAATGCCGGAGAAGGCGATGGAGATCGCGGCTCGTGTCGGCAAGTTCGAGGCTGAAGGACAACGTGTCCGAAAGGACGGGACCATGTTCTGGGCCAGCGTGCTGCTCGATGCGATTCACGACGAGCAAGGGCAGCTCATCGGCTACGCAAAAATCACACGTGATGTGACCGAACGCCGGCAGGCAGCTCTGGCACTGCAGAAGACCCAGGAGCAACTGGCTCAGGCGCAGAAGATGGAAGGCATCGGTCATCTGACCGGTGGCGTGGCCCACGATTTCAACAATCTTCTCGCGATCATCATGGGCAACATCGAGACGTTGCAGCGATCGCTTGACAACCCAAACGCCGACCGCGAGCGACTGAAGCGTTCGGCGGACAGCGCCATGCGCGGCGTGCAGCGCGCGGTGGCGCTGACGCAACGCCTGCTGGCTTTCTCGCGCCAGCAGCCGCTTGATCCGAAGGTTGTCAGTCTCGGCCGCCTTGTGACCGGCATGGCCGATCTGCTGCGCAGAACGCTCGGCGAGCAGGTCGTGATCGAAACCGTGCTGGCTGGCGGTCTATGGAACGTGCATGTCGATCCCAATCAGCTTGAAATCGCGATTCTCAATCTCGCCATCAACGCCCGCGACGCAATGCCCGACGGCGGCAGTCTGAACATCGAGACAGCCAATGCCTACCTCGATGAGGCCTATGCCCATCAGCAGGCGGAGGTGCTCGCTGGGCAATACACGGTCATTAGCGTGAGCGATACAGGATGCGGCATGCCTCGTGACGTGCTGGCGCGCGTGTTCGAACCGTTCTTCACGACCAAGGACGCCGGTCACGGCACGGGGCTGGGTCTTTCGCAGGTGTATGGATTCGTCAAACAGTCCGGCGGCCACGTGAAGATTTATTCCGAAGTCGGTGAAGGCACGACGGTGAAGATCTATTTGCCGCGCTGGCACGCATCCGATCTCCCGCAAGACTCGGCCGAACCCCATGTAACTGCCTTGGGTGGTGACGCGTCCGAAATCATCCTCGTAGTCGAAGATGAGCCGGAGGTGCGCGCCCACACGGTCGATATGTTGCGTGAGCTCGGATATCGCGTGTTCGAGGCGGACAACGGCAAGACCGCGCTTCAACTGCTCGGCCAACACAGTCAGATCCGGCTGCTGTTTACCGATGTTGGGCTACCCGGTGGAATGAACGGGCGTCAGCTTGCCGATGAAGCGCGGCGCCGTCATCCAGATCTGAAGGTTCTCTTCACAACCGGCTACGCCCGCAACGCAATTGTCCACCACGGCCGGCTCGATCCCGGCGTGCAACTTCTGACCAAGCCTTTCACGTATGCCGCGCTCGCGTCGAAAGTCCGTGACATGCTCGATGTGGCGGCGGACCGAAAGGGCATTCTGCTCGTCGATGACGAGCCCATGATCCGTGCTGCCATGGTCGAGCTACTCGGTGGCTGCGGGTTTGCGGTGCAGGCTGTGGCATCAGCGGCCGAAGCGCTTGACGCGCTGAAAATTCACAAGGACACCATTGGCGCCGCGATCATTGACGTCGGACTTCCCGATCGCCGCGGTGACGAATTGGTCGCGGAAGTTCGAGCGATCTATCCATCGATTCCCATCGTGATCGCCAGTGGCTCGGAAGACCCGGAACTACGGCGCACGTTTGCTGGCTATCCCCAACTCGCCGTGCTGACGAAACCTTACGGGATCGATCGTTTGCTGGAAGTCCTGGCATCCATGGGCGTGTCCTGAGCCAATTCAGAGTGCGCGCTTCGCCCGCCTTTCACTCCCGGCCCTCAGACAGCGTGCCGATTGCGTGTCCGCGACACGCTCGCGCCTATTGCATCTTCGTTCATGGCGTACGCACCAAGATTGGATCGGCGCGTCGAAAGCGCCGCTTTGCGGCCCGCGCCCGTCAACTCTTTTTCCATACCATCCCAAGGAGCTTCCCATGAAGGATTCATTCGAAAAAGACCGCGATCAGGATGCCAAGCAAGTCGAACGTGCCGACGAGATTCGTTCGGACGCGGCTGAAAAGGCCGGCAAGCGCATCGACAAGGCCGAGCAGGCGTATGCCAAGGATGAGAGCGAGGCCGCACGCGATCAGGACAAGGATTACAGCAAGGCTGCCCGCAAGGACGATGCCGTCGACGCGATGGAAACTCGGCGGGATGCGGACACCGATTTGGCCAAGGCCGATCGCAAGGCCGGCGAGAAGCTCGACAAGCAGTACGACAAGGCTGCCCAGGACCTGGGTGAAGACGCCGAGGCGAAGGCCAAGAACCGCGATCCGATGACCGACGCGCCCAAATCCCATCCGGTCGGCACGGCAGTGGGCACCACCGGCGGCGCACTCGCCGGTGCGGCCGCCGGTGCAATGGCCGGGCCCGTGGGCGCGGCAGTGGGTGGCGTCGTTGGAGCTCTTGTCGGCGCCGCTGCAGGCCATGGCGTGGGCGAAGCCGTCAATCCGACGGTCGAAGAGAAGTACTGGCGGAGCGCCTACGGCAAGGAGCCCTACTACAACGACAAGTATTCCTACGACGACTATTCGCCGGCTTACCGTGCCGGATTTGAAGGCCGAAGCGAATACAAGGATCTGTCGTGGGATCAGGCAGAACCCAAGCTCGCATCCCGTTGGGACAAGGTGCGTGGGAACTCGCGTCTGAATTGGGATGAAGCGCGCCAAGCGAGCCGAGCCGCCTGGGAACGCGTCAATGGAACGCGTTAAATGCGTTTAGTTGCAATGAAACCGCAGCGGGCGTCGAGAGGCGCCTGTTGCGGTTTCAACAAATCATTCGATCGCTCAGCTCCGCCGAGTCGCGAAGATAGTCGTGGTTCCTGCGTGATTTCCCCATGCGTGATCGGGAAATGCGCGCCATGCAATACGCGTCGTGCTCGTTGTAGCCGATTGCCTGTGCTGACGAATCGTGATTTTCAGTCGTCACACGGTTGACCCTCGTTCTCGCTCGGGATCAGTCCCGCCGATCCAAGCATGCAGTTGATGCGACCACGCACATGCGCGGCGTGGTCTCCTGCATTGTCCTCGATGACATCGGCCGCGCCGGCAAACGCCGGCCAGAAATCGGCATCGTCCGGATGCTCCTTGATCATCTCCGGCAGTTCCTTCTCCAGCGTGTCGAGCATCGCGTCGAGCTCAGTAAGCGTCTTGCTCATGGGTTTCCTCCTTGAGATGTCAGAGCCTATTGGAAGTCGCGTGATCGGCAGTCGAGCGAGCCGAGCATCGCGCTCAAGTCGTGCAGCCTGGTAGCGATCAGATTGCCCACACCGTCGGCCTTCTCCCACTTGCCATCGACGATCAGCAGCCGCGAATTCAACAGCTCCCTACGCTGACGCAAACACAGATCAGGCCAGACGATAATCTGCATGTTGCCCCGCTCGTCTTCAAGGGTCAGAAAGGTCGTGCCATTGGCGGTGGCCGGCCGCTGGCGCAGCGTGACCAGTCCAGCCACGCGCACGCTGGAGCCCGAACGACGGCCGGTGAGCTGCAGGCTGTCCAGGCAACGCTGTCGTCGAAGTTCAGTACGCAGCAGTGCCATGGGGTGCTCGCCAAGCGTCAGGCCGAGGGTCGCGTAGTCGGAGAGCAAGTCTTCGCCCTTGGACGGTACCGGGAGCTGAACCAGTTCTTCGGCCGGGCTTGTCGCGAACAGTGGTCGTTGTTGCTCGACGCCGGCGATGGACCAGCGTGCATCGTTGCGATGTCCCGACAGGCGAACCAGTGCTCCCGCTTCGGCCAACAGAGCTCGCTCGCGTCGATCCAGCTGCGCCCGATGACAGAGGTCAGCCACGTCGCGATAGGCGTTCGTCTTGCGAGCCGCGACGATTCGATCACCCGCATCTTCCGATAGGCCACGTACTTCACGCAGTCCCAATCGAACGGCGGGTTGCCGGGCGGTATCCACTGCCGCTTCGAGACTGTTGTCCCAATTGCTGGCCACGACGTCGACCGGTCGAATGGCGATCTTGTGACGGATGGCATCTTGCGTGAGCTGGCTGGTCGAGTAGAAGCCCATCGGTTGTGAATTGAGCAACGCGCATGTGAACGCCGCGGGTTCGTGGCACTTGAGCCAGCAACTGGCGTACGTCAACAGCGCGAAGCTCGCCGCGTGGCTCTCGGGAAAGCCGTAGCCCGAGAAGCCGACGATCTGTTGAAACGTTTCATCGGCAAACGCCTGGGTGTAGCCGTTGGCCAGCATGCCGCTGATGATCTTGTCGCGGTGGTGATCCATGTTGCCGTGCCGCTTCCACGCCGCCATCGAGCGGCGCAGCTGATCGGCTTCGCCTGCGTTGTATCCGGCGGCGACCATGGCGACCTTCATCACCTGCTCCTGAAAAAGCGGGACTCCCAAGGTGCGCTCGAACACCATGCGAATGGCATCGCTCGGGTAGGTCGCGACTTCCTTTCCCTGCCGCCTGCGCAGAAACGGATGCACCATCTTTCCCTGGATGGGGCCGGGACGGATGATCGCCACTTCGATCACTAGGTCGTAGAAGCACACGGGCTTCATGCGCGGCAGCATCGACATCTGTGCCCGACTTTCAATCTGGAACACGCCGACCGTGTCCGCTCGGCCGATCATTTCGTAAGTCGCCGCATCTTCCGCAGGAATGGTGGCCGGCGCCAGGTCGATGTTCCGATGCTCGCGCAGCAGGTCGAGGGTCTTGCGGATGCACGTCAGCATTCCGAGAGCCAGGCAATCGACCTTCAATAACCCGAGGCTGTCGAGATCGTTCTTGTCCCATTGGATAATCGTGCGGTCGGGCATCGCCGCGTTCTCCACCGGCACTAGAGTCGAGAGCGGTGCGTCGGAAATCACGAAACCGCCGACATGCTGTGACAGGTGGCGCGGATGGTCGAGCAATTCGCGGGTGAGGCCGATCACGCGCTTCATGATCGGCGTTCGGGGATCGAACCCGACCTCGACGAGCCGTTCTTCAAGATCCGTCTCGCCATCCCACCAGCTGAAACACTCGCTCAGATGCGCGATTTGGTCGGGCGGCAAGCCCAGGGCGCGCGCGACATCGCTGACCGCGCTCTTCCCACGGTAGGAGATGACGGTCGCGGCGAGTGCCGCGCGCTCCCGGCCGTAGCGGCGATAGATGTACTGGATGACCTCTTCGCGACGTTCGTGCTCGAAGTCAATGTCGATGTCCGGTGGTTCATTGCGTTCCTTGCTGATGAAGCGCTCCATCAGCATGTTCATGCGCAACGGATCGACTTCGGTGACGCCGAGCACGAAGCAGACCGCGGAGTTGGCCGCCGACCCACGGCCTTGGCACAGGATGCCCTGCCCCCGCGCAAACCGAACGATGTCGTGCACGGTGAGGAAATAGGGTTCGTAGTCGAGTTCACGGATCAATCGCAGTTCGTGTTCGATCTGGTCGCGCACCTTGTCCGTGACGCCTTGCGGCCAGCGCCAGCGAATGCCTTCCTCGGTGAGTTCGCGCAACCATGTGGCCGGCGTGTGTCCGTCCGGAACCACTTCGGATGGATAGTGGTATTTCAATTCGTCGAGCGAAAAGCGGCATCGCTGGGCGATTCGGGTTGTTTCGGCGAGCAGTTCGGGCGCGTAGATCGTCGCAAGCACCGAGCGCGTGCGAAGGTGTCGCTCACCATTGCGAAACAGGTACGCACCCGCCTCTGCAATCGTGGTGTTGCGGCGGATGGCGGTCATCGTGTCCTGCAGTGCACGACGGCGTCGGATGTCCATGTGCACATCGCCTGCAGCGACCATAGGCACTGCAATGAGGCGTGCGGCTTTGCTCAGCTCTGCGAGCCGATCGTCATCGTCGCGGTCGCGATGGAGTTCGACAGCCATCCACAGTCGATCGTTGAAGACCTGCTTGAGCCATCGGCCCTGCTCCGTGTCGATTGTTGGCGCAGGGATCCACAGCGCCAACGTGCCAGGCAATCCCGGGGTCAGGTCTGCCCTCGACAACCGGTACTCACCTTTGACCGCAGCACGCCGCCCCGTTGTGATCAGTCGGCACAGGTTTTCGTAGCCTTGCTTGTTCTCGACCAGCAGCACCAGTTTCGTGCCGTCATCGAGCGTGATTTCATTGCCGACAATTAGCAGCAAGCCCGTCTTCCTCGATGCCTCGTAGGCGCGCACGATGCCAGCCAATGAGCAATCGTCGGTGATGGCCAGCGCCTCATAGCCACACGCCTTTGCGCGCTCGAAGAGCTCCAGCGCATTGGCGGCGCCGCGCTGAAACGAGAAGTCGCTCAGGCAATGCAGCTCCGCATACCCATTGGTCATGCGAACCACCCGTGGAGCATCCAGGGGCCTTGGGCGCCGACAGCACAGAACGCCCATGCGCGCTGGCCGCGCGAAGTCTCGATGACGTAGTAGTCCCGTCGCGCATCGCCGCCGTCCCACCACCCACTTTCGAGCCGCTCGGGCCCCGCGAGAATGACCGGCCGAGGATCGCGGAGCGGAATGGGTCGTGGCAGCAGCCATGTGGGACGTGCGGGCCGATCAAGTTCGACGACCGCTTGCGTGCGATCGTCGCGCCGCCAGGCGTGTTCGGGACGTGGATCGGTCCTCGAGGCGACTTGATACACCGCGTCGTTACCAAGTCGCGCGCGCAGACGCTCGCGCAACTGCGGCCATGGCACGGCATGCGCCGGACGCTCGTTGAACAGGTCATGCGCCTCGGGAACGAACGGCGGCAACTGGCTCGCGACGAGTCGAAGCGCAACGACAGGCTTTGGAATGGAAATGCGTTCGATCCTGCCTCTGGTCAGCTCGAACAGCATCGACGGCTCGCGCTCCGGCGAAAGCAGTCCGACGGCCACATGCGTCGCGGGATGGTCCTCGTGTTCCAGGTGCAATACGAAGGCCTGCACGCCACCGTCGCGGCCCGCCAGATAGGCGGCCAAGTCTGACGTCATGCGCCGGATCGGGAAAAGCAGGGCTTGATGGTTCTCCACTTCGTAGCTGAGCTCGATCCGCAGATCGAAGATGTCGGGTGGTCGATAACAGGTGAGTAATTCGGGCGTGACGCCAAGCAACCGATCCAGATAACTCAGCAACTCAATGCCGAAGCGCCGTCGCAGGCTGTCGCGTGGCAGGTCGAAAAGCTGGCGAAGATGTCGAATGCCCATCTTGTGCAGCCGATCGCCAGCGTCATCGGGGAGACAGGCGCGCCGCACCGGCACGCGCCCGACCGTGTTGCGCAGTTGCGCGTCGTCCAGGACGGCCAATCCGTCCTGCACACCAGCGAGGATGCGGGCCGCATGGGCGGTCGGCGCCAAGGCGATGCGATGGCGAAATCCCAAGTCGGAAAGATTCTGCCGAAGGCGCCTCTCGAAGGCGGGCCACTGCCCCATGATGTTGAAGCTGGCCTTCGCTTCGAGCGCGATCGCGCTCGGCCACTCCGCGCACACCTGCGAACTGAAACGATAGGCCCACGCGGCCAGGAAACCCTGCCATCGCTCGCGTGCACGTTCGTCGTGCTCGACCGCGGCAAAGTGTGAAAGCAATGCATGCGCTGCAGCCAGACGCTGACCCGGACGCAGGCCGGCGGCCTTTGCCGCATCGTTGACGGCGACGATCTCCCGTCGCTGTGCGGTGCCGCCCACAATCGCCAGAGGCTTGTTGGGCTCTGGATGCCGACGAAGGACGCTGTCCAGTCCCATGTGCGGGAAGATGATGCAGGCCCAGAGCATGGCGCGCCATCAATGGCAAAGCGCGATGGGGAACGATCGCGCGGGCGCGACACCGCCTTTGCACTTGCGGATCGACACTTGGCGGTTGAGGCTGATTTCGAGTCGAAGTGCTGCCGGCGATGGATTGTCCAGGTGCTTCCGGTCACGAACCGCAAAGCCCAGCGCGTGTCCGGTATCGGCCGCCACTTGCAAACGGCGCAGCCCGTGGTTGTCGATCTGCTGCGGCCAGCCGATCACTGCCGCGCAACTGCCTGATCGCAGGCACTGTTCGAACGCCCAGAGTGAGTGCTTCGCGTCCGCCTCGACGATGTCCAGATGGCGAAGAACGACGCCGCGGGTTTGCCACGCTGGAGCGTAGGGAATGTAGGGCGGAGCAATCAGCACCACGGTTCTCTTCGCTTGGGTGATGCGCGCGAGTGTCGGCATCAGCAGGTCGATCTCGCCCACGCCATCGGCGCCGAGCAGGATCTCGATCAGCGACCGCTCGGGCCAACCGCCGCTGGGCAGTGCAGCATCAAGAGCAGGGTTGCCTGTCGGCTGGCCGCTTGCAGGCTTGGCAACCGGTCTGCCTCGCCACACATGTTGTGCGGCGAGCAGATCCTCGAGAGCGAGAGCCTGGCTCATGCCCGAACAGGCCGCACGAGGCCGCAGTAAAGGCCCTCGATCGCGAACTCCTCGGTCGGGTCGATGTCGATCGGAGCGAAGTCCGTGTTCGATGGCATCAACCGCAATGTGCGCTTCGTGCGATGGAGCCGTTTCACCGTGATGCCATCGCCGCCGATGCGGGCGACGACAATCTGACCGTGCTGGGCCTCCGGCGTAGGATGCACACCGACCAGGTCGCCATCCAGAATGCCGTCGTCGCGCATGGACATGCCGTGTACACGCAAGAGATATTTCGGACGCGGATGAAAAAGCGAACGGTCGAGTACGACTTCGTGCTCCTCATCGTTCCACTGGATCGGCACACCGGCTGCGACGCGGCCAACGACAGGCAGACGAAAGCTATCGCTCTTGCGCTCCATTCCAACGACGCGGATGCCGTGATGCTTGTAGGTGGTGGTCTCGATGAAGCCCTTTTCCTTCAGCGCAGCCAGCAGCTTCGTGACGCTGTAAAGGCTCGCATAGCCGAATGCCGCGGCGATTTCCGCGAGGGTCGGCGGCATGCCATCGGCTTCGATCTGCGCGCTGACAAAGTCGAGGACGGCTTGCTGGCGGTCTGTAAGCGGTGTGCTCATAAGTGCACATTTCTACACTGCCCGGCCGTAGTCGCACCAGAGCCCGTCGACAAGCGGCTGTCCGCCCACCGGTAGAATCAATAACAATCAACGAGTTGGCGGCAGACGGGGGCGAGCTGTTGCGCGTCCCAGCCGCGGCCGTAGTGCCGAACTTGCGCGGTTCGACGGCTGCGCAAACCGGACCGGCTGATCAGCAGTGCCGGTCTTCAACGATCACTTCGCTGGTCGTGATCATGCCTATCGTTCGCTAGTCCGAATGCAAAGCTCTCCATAACGGCCAAAAGCGGTCGTCCGTATCCAGACGGAACTGCGCCGATATACGATGTGACGCCCGCGCCTGACGCAGCGCTCCGCGCAGAGCGGATTGCGGCTGGGCTTCGCGGCCTGTAGCGGCGTCGTCGACTGCGTGAAGGCAACGCGCTAAACCATCACTGAGAAACAATGTCCGGCATTGCAACCAGCCTCACTCTAGGCATTCCGCACGAACTTGTGCCGGTGATGCGACGAGCGTTCGCCGACGAGGACGACGACACGCTTCTCAGTGTCGACCAAACGAGACCCTACTACTTGTATGGCGGTTCGAGAAACAACCACATGGAATCCTGCATCCAGGAGGTCCTCGAACGATTCCCGCATTTCGGCATCGGATATCTCTGCAAGCACCACGTTGCGCTGGAAGGCAAGGAGCTCGCTCAAGCGATTGTCGATTCGCGAAGCTTTCTGGCGTTTCTGTATTCGGAGAGCGATTTCTGCGCCGAGCACTTCAACAAGCACCTCTTCACATGCACGGGAAAGGACATCCGCGACGAGATCGAGCGCTTACCCGCTTCGATCGAGGCGGTCATTGCGGACTTCAAGGCTTCCGACAAGGATGCAGACAACCACCAGTCATTGTTGAGGTTTCTGAACGCACACGCTGCGGTTCTAGAAGACGCGCAGGCAAATGGGCTGGCGGCGATGTATTGCATTTGGCTTTACGGCGCGTGATCACTAAAGATGGCCGACGTTGACCAATTCGGCGCAGCGCGGTCCGCCCGAGGGTTGGCGTCGGCGCATCCTACTGCGAAAGTCCGCTTTGGGTCGATTTCAGAAGTTCGCTCTGATCAGCTTGGGAACGTTGATCATGATGGACCGGCGCGCTGGTCACGCATGTCTAGCGCACGCAACGGCTGCATGGTCGCTGTCAGCGCGCTCTGGTTCACCCAGGAACGGGGTTGCCTAGTAGATCGGTCGGCGGCACGACCGCCGGCGCCAGGCCCAGCTCGCCGACCATCATGGCCGCGTTGCGGACGCCCTGGTCTTCGTAGTTATTGTTGAAGATGACATGCAATTCATCGACTGCTTCTGCCAGCTCTTGGATCGAACCGGCGAGCGTCGCGAGCTCAGGTTGTGAGTAGTCGTAGTCGAAACGATCCGAGGCGACGGTTGCTCCCTTGATGTCCCATTTCTCTTCGTTGCGGCCGTGCAGCCGGACGATCGCAAGCTTCGGGATCGTTGTCGCCCACACCTGCGGAATGGATTTGGCCGTGTCCTGCGGCTCGTCGACGACAACATGCACGACGCCAAGTTTGGTTTCCCAGTCGAGCGTTTCGTTGTCCCGCTTTCCATCGAACCATCCGATCGAGCGAAATTCCACTGCGAGCTGATACCCGGCCAGCCGTTCAACGCACTCCTCGATATGTGCCTTTGCACCCGCCGTAGGTTTCACCCAGTGCGGAAACTGGAAGTGCACGGCGCGCAGCTTGCCGCCCTCTTTGAGTGGTCGGATGCCCAGTTCGAAGCGGCGCCACATCTCGTCGCGGATTTCCAGCGGCGTGTCTTTGTAGTAGAGGTTTTTCTTCTCGACAAAGTGCAACGCCAGTTCACCTTGGATGTCCTTCGGAAGCATCATCCGCGGCGTCTGATGGTTCGTCAGCAGCCGAAACGCCTTGATGTTGAAAACGAAGTCCGCCGGCGTGCGCTCGACCCACTTCTGCGCGTTGGTCGCGCTCGGCAACGAGTAGTAGCTCGAATCGACTTCGACGATCGGAAACGTCGAGCTGTAGTACCGAAGCTTGTCTTCCGGCGACTTGGCTTCTTTCGGATAAAACTTCTTGCTCTTCACCAGACTCGGATCCGTCCAGCTGGCGGTGCCGACAAGAATCCGTCCCATGTTCAACTCCCCCGCTCGGTTGGGTCTGACCAAAGCGAGCGACGGTCTAACCATCGCTTGCGAACCCGATCATAGTCGGCCAACGGTGAATGCATGTGCGACCGATGGGTCGGCGGGGGAGGAGTGGATCGCGAAGACAACGTGCTTGGCTTTCATGAGCGCATGACTTTGCCGACGATCTTCAACTGTTCCGGGGTCGACAGGCCGAGGGAAAGCGGCTGCGCCTTGGACCGGCATTTTTTCTGAACCGACTGCCGCACCGCAGCAAATCGCAGAATCGTGAGCGCTAGTCCGCTAGCGGCTCTGGGGATCCGCGACCGCAATGGATGGTGCGTTTTTCGCCATACAACCGCATTCTGTGGTGCTTCGCACGATTGAACCGCCATTTGTCCCTATGGTAATGTCCATGCACATGCCACTTCAGTTGGGGACAGGGACATGAGAGCGAACGCAACCGAACGCGTCGTCGTGCTGATGACGCCGAAGCAGAAGGCCGATGTCACCAAGCGCGCCACCGAGGAGAAATTGTCGGTCGGCGATTTCATGCGTCGGCAGGCGTTGGGCGACGACGAGCTGCTGACCGCCCTGCTTGATGAGCTGAAGGGTTCCACAGCCTACGCCAAGGAGGCGCTGGACCGCACGCTCGCGCGCCTGGCTGACTTCGAGCAGCGCCACGCCGATATCGAAAAGAAGGCCCGCCAGAAGGCACAGGCCGAATTCAGCGACATCGATCCCGAAGCATTGGGAAGGCTTCTTTTCCCCGGTGACAGTGCAGCAAACGATGGGGCGCATTGATGACGACGCTGAGTGATGTGCTCAAGGGCATTCGCGACGTGGTCGTGCTCAATGACCGACTGGCCCAGCTGGCGCAGAAAGTCGACCGCCTGGAAATGGGGCAGCGCGACCAGCTTGAGCGCCTTGTACGTGTCGAGTCGTTTGTCGATTTCGTGCGACCGGCAATCCTGCGCCGGGCGCTGCCGCAGGCCAAAGACTGACATGGCCATGCAAACCGCCGGAGCGATCCGGTCCCTACGACTTGTTTGGAGGAACGCGAACCGCGCTGACAGCGGTGGGCGCACAACGATACGCCCCGACATGACGCGCGATCGGATTCAATCGAGCAGACACGTTTACGTTTTGACAACTTAGAAACGAAAAAACCGCCCTGGCAGGCGGCTTTTTCGTAGTGAACTGGCTGGCAGGAACCAGCGGGATCAGCACCGGAATGGCTGAATCCTACCCCTGCCGGCGGAGCCGTGCAAGAGGGTCAGGATGAAAAAGCGACACGTCCCGTCTCCCTGTCTCGCCGCCGTCACCCGGCGCGGGTCATGGGCACAGTAAAGGCCACGCCCTTGCGGGCGATCGGGCCGCAGCGCGCCGCCGAAGCGGCGCACGCGGCCATTGGCGGGCGGTCGTTCCCGATTTTCATCGAGCGTGCCGCCAAGGCGGTCAAGGTGCAGCTGCTCGAGGACAAGCGCGGCGAGCTGTACGACGCCATCGCAGGTGTTCACAAGGAACGCCAACGCAAGCTGCGCAGCGACTTCCTGACCAATATCGCGAGCATGCTGACGACATTGTTTTTCGGCATGGAGGCAGACAGTCTGTTTGTCCGGGCACCCCGTGCCGATGGTTTGCCGAAGCGCTATGGCTGGGCGCTCTACGATCACCGTGCATTCGGGCCGACCGTGCCGATGGAGCGCTCTATCAAACGGACCTTCCGCGGCAGCCACAAGCTGCAGTCCGCCGGCCTGCTGGAGGTCCGCGAGCTGACCGAGGTCAAGGGCGACGACTACCGCAGTCTGGTCTCCCACAAGAAGATCACGATCGAGCTGATCCGCATGCTCGGCCTGCTCAATGCCTGGAAGCACCTGCGGCGCCAACGCCAGCAGGAACGTGCCACAGAGAAGCAACGGCGCGCCGAACGACTGGTGGCAGGAGCAGGCGCGGTTGATCGGCCGGACGCTGGCAAGCCAAGCGGGGCTGCAGTAACGGTAGCGAAGCTGGAACGTCCGCCCAGTACGGCGGGGCCGCCGGATCGGCCGAAGGCAATCAGCGAACACCTGGCTCAAATTGCCGCTTCGCTGGGCATCAAGAAGTAAGAGGGTCAACCCCTGCGGGCAACCGTGGCCAAGGCCGTCACAAACGGGCCTGGAGCGCCGCCGTGCCCCGAACCTGCCCTGCCCCGCCCGCCCGGTCACGCCGCTCACAGGGCGGCCAGGGCGCTTTACCCGCGATTTCGATTGGCTGGGGACGAAACCATCGGGTTGAGGTCGACAAACCTTCACTAAATGTCTGCACCAACGACGGCCGGCGCCGAAGGGATCCAGCTAAATGTCCGCGCCTATCATGGCGGCCGGGCACGCCTGTGGATAAGATTTGGTAAATGTCTGTGGCGAGTCAGTTACACGTCTGCCCATAGGAACCCCTTTTTATAAAAGGGATGCTTTGCACTAGATCGAGTCAACGCCGCCTTCGGCGCCGCCGACAATGAAAAGCTTAGGCAGGCCTTTCGGCCTGCAGAGCTCAGAAGCAGCGGCCGCTAGGCTCGCCTACGGCTCACCAAGCGCCGGGCATCGGCGCGGGCCTGCGGCCCACACCGGCCGGTTGCGTGCAAGCCGCTGCCCCACCCCTTTCGCAACCGGAAAGACCTCAAGAGCGGTTATGCAGAAAGAGGTGGGTCGCGACGCCTGAGGCGATCGGATAGGCAGGCTTTCAGCTATAATGCGGATATCCGCACATGCGGATTTCCTTGCATCCGCACTTTGCGCATGCAATTTCAGGGTGCACACAGCGGAGGATTCATGCAAACACTGGTCATCGCCGGACAGAAAGGCGGTAGCGGAAAAACAACGCTTGCCGTCCATCTGGCCATCGAAGCACAACGCCAGGGGCAGAAAGTCGCCCTCATCGACGCCGATCCACAAGCCTCCGCGAGTGCATGGTCAGGGGCCCGCAAGACCAATGATCTTGCAGTGGCGAAAATGGCGCCCGCCTTGGTGCAGGACGCGCTTCGCCTTGCGGCCAATGACGGTTTCGATCTTGTGATCGTCGACACCCCTCCACATGCTTCCTCTCGGGTGAGTCAATTGCTGGAAAGCGCCGATCTGATCATCCTTCCAGTGCAGCCTTCTGTCCTCGACCTGGCCGCCCTGCCCGCCGCGCTCGAACTCGTTCGAGCAAGCGGTGCGCGAGCCGCGCTGGTTCTGTCGTACGCGCCGGTCGGCGTGGGTGAAACCGCCGAAACCAGGAAAGCCCTCGAGCAAACGGGTTGGCCCGTCCTGGAGACGGTGGTCCATACCCGCATGGCATTCCGGCGCGCATTGGCACAGGGGCAAGCTGTCGCGGAGTTCGAACCGTCTGGCAAGGCCGCTTTCGAGATCCGCCAGGTATGGCGGGAGATTCAGGCCCTGATGGCCAAGGAGAAGACAGAATGAGCGCTTCAAAACTGGGTAGCTTTAGCGACCTCACACTCCGCAAGCCCGACGACGCGCCGAAGCCCGCTGCCGCGAAGCGGCCGGCCGGGAAGTCCAGGAAGAAAGCGCTCGACCAGGCCGATGCCAGTTCCCCGCCCTCCCCTGCCCTGTCCAACGAAACGGTCAAGATGACCGTGAAATTGACCCGAGCCGACTGGGAGCGCATCGCCGAATTGCGCCTGTCGCACCGGCTGCCTTTCCAGCGCGTCGCGATCGCCGGCTTGAACCTGTTTCTGAAGGAGATGGGTCAGCGCCCTCTGCAGACATCCGAAGGCGACGAAGAGTAATTCGTATTTCCGCAACTCCGCATGTGCGGAGTTGCGGATTTCCGAGCCTGAAGGTTGCCGAACATCCACATCCCGCTCTGCCCTCCCTGCTCGTATCCCTCGCCGAGCCCTGCCCTACCCGGCTTTGCAATCGAGCAAGGTCCGAATGTGCGGATGTGCGGATGTGCGGAAAACTCGATGGGCCCGTTGCCGAGCTCTCGCGCCATCTCCGTAGATGCGGATATCCGCACGTCCGTACTCACGAAGCCGGATCGGACCGCTGCGTGGGCACTTAGCAAGCGGCACAACGTCTATACCTCCGCATATCCGCAACTCCGCACATCCTTATTTCCGCACATGCGGATGTTCCAGGGCTGTTCGCTCAACAACCGACCCCAGACTGGGCTCGACGAGCCGCCGTTTGCGGCGCCGAGAGTCCGCATATCCGCAACTCCGCACATCCGCATAAAGGCACCTTGCACGGGCGGTGAGTGAGTCGGGCCAACTTTGCGTTGAGCAGATCGCACCAGCGTTTCCATATGCCCGCGCGCCGCGCGCCGCGTTCCGCATTTCCGTAACTCCGCATTTCCGCACTTGAGGATGCCCCTAGCGTCGCGCGATTCAAAAGCAGCACACGGATTGGGCTCGACGGTCCGGCGTCGGTTACGGTCGCTTAGAATCCGCATGTCCGCAACTCCGCACATGCGGACCCTGGTCGGGCAGGCGCTAGTCGGACCGATTTGCACAGCGGCGTACGCCCAACGTTCTCATATTCCCGCGCGCCCACGTTCCGCACTTCCGCAACTCCGCATTTCCGCACTTGCGGATGCCCCTAGCGTCGTGCGATTCAAAAGCAGCACACGGATAGGGCTCGACGGTCCGGCGTCGGTTACAGCCGCTTAGAATCCGCATGTCCGCAACTCCGCACATGCGGACCTTGGTCGGGCAGGCGCTAGTCGGGCTGATTTGCACGGGCGGCGTACGCCCAACTTTCCCATTTCTCCGCAGATCCGCATATTCGTCTGACCGCACTTTATGCGGCTGGCTCGCGGCCGGGGCGGGGGACTCAAGCCTTATCGCTCAGTTCGCCTCGATAGCTACGTCCGCATATGCGGATGTGCGGAAATCCGCATATGCGCCAAGCTGGTGCTGCGCGCAGCTGGCCGGAGAACAGCGAGCGTTGACTGTCAGGGCACCAAGTGGCCGGTCAACGCATCAAGCTCGGAGGTGCTACGGACCACGATTTCCAGATTCCGCCTGTAGGAGCTGGAACTGTCGAAGGAGTCGCCGGCGGTGGGGCCGCGAGCGAGCTGCCCCATGACGCCCTTGAGGGTCTCGACGTCGTACCAGGTGATGACGAGTCGACGATCTTGTACTCGATCTGGCCAGCGAATTTGTATCTCGGCACCGAGCGTTTCGCCGAGCGACCGGGCGAAGGCCTCGATGTCCGCACTGGTGGGGGAAGGGGAGGGCGCCTGGTCGATGCCGGCGATCACAGCTTGCAGGCGGTTGACGCTCCAGCGTTCCTGGCGGCAGCGGGTCAGCAGTTCCATGACGATCGCCGGAGCCAGCCCCAGAAAGTGACGGGCGTGACCCATGCGGATCTGGCGTCGATCCAGGGCCTGCAGGACGGGCCACGGGAGCGTGGCCAAGCGTGTCCAGCGCGAAGCGGTGCCGATATCGGTGCAGCCGAGCATGTCCTGGACCCAGCGCAAAGGAATTCCAGCCTCACGCAAGGCCGCGGCTGCATGGGCGAGAACGCTCGGAGTGGGCGTGGCCACGGCGTCGAGCGCTCGAAGCGCTGCGGAGGCCTCGGCCTTCACGTGCACCTCGACGATGGGGAGCGATGCGACGCCGGCCGACAGGCGGGACGTCCCGAGCAGAACGCGACGGTTGGGATCCACCAGCACCGGACGCGAGGCGGGATAGGGATAGGCCCCAGGCCCGCCAGGAGCGAGCAGGGCGGTTGGAACCACCTGCGCCGCAGGTGCTGTCTGAACACGTCGTCGGTTGCTATTATTTGGCACATGCCAAATATAGTCCGAAATGAGAGAATCCGAATGTGTGCAGGGTCTCGGTTCGGAAATATGGCGCCAACATTCGCCTTTCGGCCGGCCGCGACTGCAATTTCAGAGTGATAGAGGGTGCGAGGAAATGCCAATTCGGGTGCGAATGATGCCGGGAGCGGTGCCAGCGGGAGCTGTGGCCGCAACATTCAAGAGCGACGCGTCGGAGCCACGAACGGCCGAGCCAGCGGGCCAGAAGCGCACCGCGCGAATCCAGCGGTGCGTGTGCCCTGGAACCAGGGACAACGATCTTGGGTTGTGAGCTCGTCGCAACCCCGATTCGGGGGCCAACACAGGTCATTGAGTCCCGCCTTCACAAGCGTATCAATCGCCGCGTTTTCGCGGGCGTCCCGCGGTCGACGGGGCCGTGGCAGGTCGGCGTCGACGGCGTCGCGCGACGTTTGTTGGCGTTCGCACCGGGGGACCGGTTCGGGTTCGACCTGTGGGCGTCGAACGACTACGGATCGACCCGGTGGCGGGTGGTTGTCTGCGAGGCGCTGGGTGCCGCTCCGATCGGGGACAAGGTGCCCGACGTGCGGCCATTCGTGAGCATCCTTGCGGACGTGGCCGGCGCCAAACGCGTGCAGGCGTTCCTGGCATGGCTGGGCGCGAAAGACGATGACCTGCAGAAGCTTTCGGAAGGCGAGTGGGGCAGGGCAAGCCTGTACTTCAATCGTGCTCCGCTGGTGCGGTTGAAGGGTATGGCGGTTGGTCTGGAAGTGGGCTCGTATGCTGAGTCTTGAAGCCCAGGCCAAAACCGGCAAGGCGATCAAGCGCGGAGTGCTGACAGCGCTGGCGACTCCGTTCATTGCGGGCTTGGCGATTCTGGTTCTGTGGTGGTGCGGCTACGCGATCGTGGTCAATCCAAGTCCGAGCATCGCGGTCGGCTTCTACCTGGTGAAGTTCAACGAACGGACACCGGAGCGCGGCGGATACGTGGCCTTTGATCCGGACTCGAGCGCCGGTTGGTACGCCTACCGGATGGGATGGATTCGGGAGGGAGCGCCGTACCTGAAGCGGGTCTATGGCCTGCCTGGCGATCGTGTCTGCGTGACCCGGACGGTGGTTTCGGTCAACGGGGTGGTGCTGGGTGCATTGCGCGCGAAAGACTCGAACGGAAGGGTGATTCCACGGGCGATCGATGGCTGCCTTGTGGTGCCGGCTGGTCGCTTTTTTCCGATGGGCGATGGGGCATCAAACAGCTACGACGGCAGGTACTACGGCACCGTCTCCAACAACATGATCCGGGGCCGGGTTGCTCCCTTGTGGGTGTTCAAATGATCGACCTTCCGGCGACGATTCAGCAATGCAGTGTCGGGGTCCATCCGGAAACGGTGACAGCGATCGTCCGGCACGAAAGCGGGGGAAACCCGCTGGCGTTGAACATTGAAGGCGCAACGGTGATCCCTGCCGATTACGCCGACGCGGTGAGGATTCAGGCGGCAGCGCTGGCGGCAGGCAAGAGCACCGACACGGGGCTGATGCAGATCAATTCGCGGTGGCTGAAGAAGCTCGCTATCGCACCGTCGCGACTGTTTGAGCCGTGCGTGAACATCCACATCGGTACCCAGATTCTCAGGCAGTACTACAGCCTCACGTGGAGCCAATCCGGGAACATTCGGGACGCCTTGATTGGAGCTCTCTCGATGTACAACACCGGCAGTGCAACGGCGGGATATGGCTACGTCCAGAAGGTCGTTCTGCAAGCAGGGAAGGCCCTGGCTGATCCAACCGAAATCGGGAAGAGAGCAGAGAAACCGACGCCGCGAATAACCCCACGTACAGCGCCCACAGGGTTCCCCATGCAGACCGCTTGGAATCCTCCTGCAGGTGCGACCAATGGCGGGGGTTCGCCGAGCGAGTAGGGCCACGAGGTGTTGGCTTCGGGCTGATCTTTCTTTCCCGGCCCGAGGGTGCAGCACTGCAGATCGGAGCGGCATTCGGAGCGGTTGAGGCGAAGAAGGCAGCGGAAAGAGCAGGGAAAGAAAGACGGCAAGATAAAAGGGTTGACGTCAGAGGCTTGTAAGCTCCTGAAATCTTTCACGGAAACATGGTGTCACGATATTTCGCATGGTGTCACTGTGACACCACAACAAGTAGAGACGCGGTCTTTCGTAATGTCTGGATGGTGAAACGGGATGGCAGCTAGCTCACGGAGTCAAAACGGCGGGAAAGGCAATTCCTCACCTGGCGGCGGCGATCGCACCATCGATGGCGGCGAGAAGTCGTTGGCGATCCGCGTCTCGAAGGGCAGGGCAGCGAAAACTGGTCCTGCCGGACGCGAGCTGGTGAGGCAAGTCAAAGCCGCGGTGCATCGAGCGGGCGGCGCCGGCGCCGGGAAGACCAAGGGGATGCGGCTGGTTGGACGCGGCGCGGGTGTTGGCGGAGGGACGTCCGCTCGCTCGCAACGGGTGACGGTCAAGGCCCGTGTCGTGGCCGTTCCGAAGTCCGGCGGCAAGGCGGCCGTGATGCGCTATCTGGGCTACATCGAGCGAGAGGGCGGGGCAAAGGACGGCGGGGTGTCCGAACGGTTCGGCGCCGACGGCCCAGTTGAGGAAGCGCGGCTCGATGCCTTTGCCGACAACTGCGCCGAGGACCGGCACAGTTTCCGGCTGATCGTCTCGCCGGAGAAGGCCGCGGCGATGGACCTGGAGCAGCACACTCGCGAGCTGATGCAACAGATGGAACGGGATCTCGGAACGCGGCTCGAATGGGTCGCCGCCGTGCACCACGACACCGACAACCCACACGTCCACATCCTCATTCGCGGTGTGGACGAGCAGGGCAAAGACCTTGTGATGAACAAGGACTACATCAGCCACGGCATCCGGGCGCGTGCGGGCGAATTGGCGACTCGCGAGCTGGGGTATCGCACCGACCTGGACGTGTACCAATCGCTGCAGAAGAACCTGCACAAGCCGCAATGGACGGGCCTGGACAACGAGCTCCAGCGGGAGCAGGCGGCGAGTTCAACCAGCCGCCTTGAATTCGCCCGAACACCAACGAGTCCGTTCGCTCGTCTCAAGCGCGAAATGAAACTGGAGAGGTTGGGCGTGCTTCGCGACCACGGCCTTGCGGAGCAGGTCGCTCCTGGACGCTGGCGCATTGCAGACCACGCCAGAGAGACCTTGCAGGCCATGACCACCGAGAGCGCCCGAGCCGGGCTGTTGCGCCCGCACGTGGATGCCGAACAGGCCAAGGGCTACTCCTTGCCCGACAAGGAGACGCTAAAAGAAACGCCGGTGCGCGGCCTGGTGCTCGACCGCGGGTTGGCCAATACCCTGACCGGCACCGAATACCTGGTCGTCGGCGGGTTTGACGGCCGGGTGCACTACGCGACCGTCGGCCACTACGCCGAGCGGCACCTGTCCACGCCGGCCAAGGTCGGCGACACCGTCACCCTGAGCGTGGCGATTCCAACGGCCGCAGGATCAGCCGATCGAAACGTGATGAAGCGATTGACCAATGGCGTGTACGACCCGGACCAGCACCTGGCCGAAGTGCGGGGCAGGGGAGCAGCAGCCATCCGTGAAGGCATCACGCCAGAACGCTACATCAATGCCCACGTCAAACGCATGGAGTCTCTGGCGACACGCGGTCACGTCGACGCGTTGTCGGACGGCAAGTTCCGGGTCCCGGCTGACTTGCTCCAGCGCCTAGACGCGGACCCTGCGTTGAACCGTGATCGTCAGGGCGTGGTGCGCGTGGATGTCGTGGTGCGAGGGTCGCTGGCGGCCAATGCCCGGATCGTCGCGCAGAGTTTCATGGACGGCGAGCTCGAAGGTGTGGCGGTTGGCCAGCTCCGGACACGACCCGCATTGACCCGTAGCCAGGCAGCCTTCCTTGAGGCACTCGAAGCTCGGACCGATCGGCTGGCCGAGCTGCGCCTTGCGAGTCGCACCAGCGATGGCGGCGTAGTCCTCGCGCCAAACTTCGCGGCAGTGCTGCGCGAGCGGGAGTTGGCCGACGCGAACACCCGCTTGTCGAGTGTCTACGGCCAGCCGGTCGACCTGGACGCGGCGCGGCGCTTTCAGGGGACGGTCGCTGCGATCGAGCAGCTGCCGACCGGGCCCCATGCCGTGATCGTTTCGGATGACACGTTCGCCCTGGTGCCAGCCAAAGACGGCCTTGAGCGCATGACCGGCCGCGTGGTGCAGGTTTCCCTGCAGCGCGGGGTGCAGATCGGTCAGGCGAACTTTCAGCAGGCCCGGCTGCGATTCATGGCGATGGAAACCCTTACCCCGACGACCGACCTCGGGCTCGGCCTGGACAAGAGATAGCGATGGCGACACAGAAGAGGGAACGAACACGGCATGCCGGAGGTGTCCGGCTGCTCCATCTCGGGGGTGCCTTGCTGACCGTCGTCCTGGGGTTTCAGGTTGCAACGCAATACATCGCCTGGGCGCTGGGCTACCAATGGCAGCTGGGCGCCCCGATGTTCACCATCGGTAGGTTCCCGGTGTTTGCGCCGTGGTCGTACTTTCCCTGGCTGTGGAACTACGGTGCCTACGCCCCCGGTGTGTTCAACATCGCCGTGGCCATCATTGCCGGCTTCACGCTGTTGGGCGTCGGCATCGCGATCTGGATTGCAGTGCGCCGCACGCGGGCCGTGGAAGACGCCACGACCTACGGCACGGCGCGCTGGGCGAACGCGAGAGACCAGGACGCCAGCGGATTGCTCGGCAACGAGGGCGTCGTGCTCGGCCTGTCGGCCGACGGGCGCTATCTGACACACAATGGCCCGGAGCACATCGAAGTCACCGCGCCCAGCCGGTCGGGGAAGGGCGTGGGCATTGTCGTGCCGACCCTGCTGTCGTGGCGCCACTCGGTTGTCGTGAACGACATCAAGGGCGAAAACTGGACACTCACCGCAGGCTACCGCCGGCGATTCGGGTACGTCCTGAAGTTCAATCCGGCGTTCGCCGACACCTGCCGCTACAACCCGCTGTCGGAGATCCGGCCCGGGCCCTTTGAGGTCAAGGACACCCAAAACGTCACCGACATGGTGGTGGACCCGGAAGGGAAGGGGAAGCCGGACCATTGGAGCAAGGAGGCCGATAGCTGGCTGCTGGCGGTGATCCTGCATGTGCTCTATGCCGAGCCCAACAAGACGCTCGCCGGTGTGGCCGCATTCCTGGACAACCCCGAGCGCACGGTCAAAGCGACACTGCAGTACATGCTTGCGACGCGCCACCTCGGCGATCGCGTGCATCCGGTGGTGGCGATCGGTGCGCGTGGCATGTTGAACAAGAGCGAGAACGAACGCAGCGGCGTGCATAGCACGGCGCGCAGCTTCTTCAGTCTCTATCTCGATCCGCTGGTGGCCGCCGCGACCAGCGAGAGCGATTTTCGTGTTGCCGACCTGATGCAGGCCGACCATCCGGTGAGCCTGTACCTGATCGCACCGCCGAGCGACAAGTCGCGATTGCGCCCGATGTTCCGGCTGATCTTGAACCAGATCAGTCGTCGCCTGACCGAGCAGTTGCATCCCGAGGGCAATAAGTGGCGGCTATTGATGCTGATCGACGAGTTCCCGGCGCTGGGCCGCTTGGAGTTCTTCGAGGAGGGTTTGGGCTTCGTTGCCGGCTACGGGATCAAGTGCATGATGATCAATCAGTCGGTCAACCAGATTCACAAATACTACGGCCCGATGAATACCGTCATGGACGGCGCACATGTGCATGTGTACTACGCGCCCAACACCGACGAAACCGCCAAACGCATCAGCGAGACGCTCGGCACCACGACCGAGATCCATCAGCAGGTGAACTACACCGGCTCGCGCATGGCGCTATGGAACGCACACCAGATGGTCACGAACAGCGAAACGAGCCGGCCGCTGTTGACGCCTGGCGAAGTGCGCGAGTTGCCACCTTCGGATGAAATCGTGATCGTTGCGGGCTTGCCGCCGATCCGCGCGAAGAAGATCAAGTACTACGTCGATCCACGGTTCGTGGCATTGGTGCCACCGACCGAACCCAATGGTCGGGTCACGGATCCGAACCACACCTTCGCGCCGCCGGCGGACACCGGCGCCAGGCCATACCGCTACGGACCGCCGCAACCGCGCAGTCCATGGCTGGGGCGCCTGATTCGGCCGGAAACGGTGCTGTCGGAGACGTCTGTGCATTCACTGCTTGATCGCGATATCGCGGTCGATCGCGCCGCAGAGGCCGAAGCGCCAGAGCCAGCCATCGCGGCGCGCAATACCGACACCGATCGATCCGCCGCGTCGGATACGTCGGCTCCGCTCGCTGAGACGAGCCTTGGCTGGGACTTCACACCATGACAAAAAGCAATCCACCCGACAGCATGCGCGTCATGCTCCGCGTACCGCGTGCGTTGGGGAATGCGCTCAAGACCGAAAGCGCGCAACGGCGCATTTCGGTCAATTCCCTCATCGTGCAATGCCTGCGCGACCACTACGACCCGGAACGCGCCAAAGCGGAGCAGCTCATGCTGATCAAGGAAATTCGCACCCTAGACAAGCGCATGGGTGCGGTGAACTTTTCCAACCGTGTGCTGGTCGAGTTGTTCACCCTCACGATGAAGAACCTGTTCGCTACAATTTCGCCACCCTCAGCGGCACAGAAAGCGGCGGGGGAGGGGTTCTATACAGCGCTACTCGCGGCCGTGGCGAAGAATCTTTCGGAAGATACCCCCGTTCTCGAGCGCATCACGGCAGCGGTGATCCGCGCAGACGATCCCAATTTCTCTGCGCTCGATCCGACCGCACACAAGGATGCACCATGACGCAGAGACTCCAGGTGGCGACCCGTCAGGGCCGCCTCGTCGAAATGATGACCTCGGCCTTGGGTGGCTCGATCGGTGCGTTGGTGGATCGGGATGGCGTTGAAGAGGTTCGCGTGAATCCGGACGGGAAGCTGTGGTTCGTCGAACATGGCCAGCGCCACGACGCCGGCCATCATCTGAGCGAGCCCGAGCGGATGCGAGTGATCCAGATCGTCGCCGATCACGTGGGAGAAATCGTCAATGCCAGAAACCCGAGCTTTCCAGCAGAGCTGCCGGAAACGGGCTTTCGGTTTCAGGCCACCATTCCGCCGCAGTCGCCCGACGGCCCGCAGTTCGTGATCCGCAAGAAATCATCGGCGCGCT
>DASXKR010000073.1:0-1653 GCA_036496665.1 Rudaea sp.
CATGTTCGCGCTGCTGATCGTGCAGGCCGACACGGGTTGGCTCACTGGTTACCGGCGCGACGCCACCGTGCGCAGTGTCGGGGTCGGCTGGCGCGAGTTGGCCGGCGAAATCGAAGCGATCCGCAACCGCACCGGCGCGACTTGCGTGCTCGCGCCGGATTACGGCACCACCAGCTGGCTCGCGTTCTATCTGCCGCCGGGAACCTGCGTCGCGCAGCAGAGCCAGCGCATCCGTTGGGTCAACATGCGCGAGCCCGACGCCACGCAGCTCGCCGGTCCGCTGCTCTATGTCGACGAGATCAAGCCGCGCGCGCAGCTGTTCCTCAAGGATATGTTCGGCGCCATCGAGGAGGTCGCGGAGCTGCCGCGCAAGCGCGGTCCGCTGACCATCGAGACTTACACCGTCACGCTGTTGAGCCGACCCAATGGCGACGTATTCGACCGCTCGCCGCCGCCGGAGTTGCTACGGTAGCTTTCAGGCCGCGGGCTGCGCCATCGGCTGCGTCGCCGGCGCGATCTCCGACAGCATCGGATCGCTGCCGTGGATCACCAGCATGTTGATGCCGGCCTCGATGATGGTGTAGCCGCGCAGCTCCAGCCACTGCCGCAAGGTGCCGGCATCGGCCTTGATCTTCTCGATCAGCATCGCAGGACGGCTGCGCTCGATGGTGCGCGCCGCACCCTGCAGCGCCTCCATCTCCATGCCCTCGACGTCGATCTTGATCAGGTCGACGCGCGGCAGATTGTACTCGTCGAGCGCGAGCTTGCGGACATTGACCAGGTTCTCATAGTCGATGTGCTGGCCGATGAACTCGTTGCCGTTGCGCTTGCGCAATTCCAGGCTGCCGAAGCTCGACGGCACCAGATAGTTCGGACTGGGAATGGGCATGACGCCGCTTTCCGACGACACCGCAGCGTTGATCGCCAGCGCGTTGAAGCAGTTGTTGATCGCGATGTTGCCGGCCAGCGCATAAAAAATTCGCTCCTGCGCCTCGATCGACAGCACCGAGCCCCAGCCCGTCATCGCCTTTGCCCATTCGATCGTGTGCACGCCGATATTGGCGCCGCAGTCGATCGCCACCACGCCGTCGCCGTGATGCTTGCGGCGCAACGCCAGCAGGTCGAGCACCAGCCTGACCTCGGTCGGATCGAACGAACCGGTTTGCAAAATCTGGAAACCGACGCCGTAGCCGCGCTCGGCATCGACCATCCGGTAGTCGTTGCGGTTGACGATCATCGTGCCGTGGTTGGACGAGGCCAGGACGAAGGCCAGGTTGCGCCCCATGCTTTGCATCGTGTCTCCTGAAAAAGGTCGAGGCGAACGGCCGATTCGAATCGCTCCTGCGAGTCTACTGCGACTTCGGACCGGGAACCATGACGAATGGAACCTCGGAACGATGTGTACCGGAATGAGACCTCATTCGGGCATGCCCCACATTCGCCCGTACTTAATACGCATTTAACGAAAAGTCGCCTTAATGACGGCCCGCCCCTCTGCGAGATGCAGCGCAACTCGGTTTGAGCGGCATCGAGAGGAACAAAGGGAATCGTCCCGGGCGCGAGTGGATGAGTACGAGTAGCGTTGCGTTGGCGGGGCGTCACCGCAGGAAATCTTCACGAAAGGCCGCCTCCCGCCCACTGTTCGGCGGGGCG